>QCEG01000009.1 GCA_003278535.1 Prochlorococcus sp. AG-355-N18 | reverse complement strand
CTGGCGGGAAAAATTCCTAAAAGCAAATGACAAATATTACAACATGGATAGATGAATATCATAAAGGCTCAAGATTCGGCCTAAACGGGAAAATTCTAAATAAAAAAACCTCAAAATTATTGTTATTGAAAATGAATATTATGGTAAATCTTTAATGTTAGATGATTGCTGGATGACATCATTAAAAGACGAGAAATATTATCATGAGTGTCTTGTGCATCCTGCATTAAGTAGCATTGACGAAAAATCTAATGTACTTATTATTGGCGGTGGTGACGGAGGTACTGTAAGGGAATGCGTTAAATACTCTCAAATATCAAAAATTGATCTAGTAGAAATTGATGAGGAGGTAATCAAAATATCTAAAAAATATCTAAAAGAAATTGGAGGCGAAGCATGGAATGACAAAAGATTAGAAATACATGTTGATGATGGTGTTAGATGGGTAAAAAAAACAAGAGATAATTTTTACGACGTTATATTTATAGATTGTTCAGATCCCTCAGAATTTTCAAATTTATTATTTTCAGATTCTTTTTATAAAGAATGTAAAAGAATACTTACACCAAAGGGAATATTAGCAACACAAAGCGAATCTCCTGAATCCTTCAAAAATATTCACATAAATATTTTGAAAAGCCTAAAAAATATATTTAAAGTTTCTGAAACTATGTATTCCTTTGTGCCTATATATCCAAGCGGGATTTGGAGTTGGACATTTTCTTCTTCAGAAGATCTAAATTTATCAAAGCAAAATTATGCTGAAGTCCTAAAAATAGAAAAAGGATGTGATATTTGGAATTTAAATTTTCAAAATGCAGCATTCAAAATGATGCCAAATAAAATTGTAAAAGAACTAGATTCATAAGATGACAAAAAATTTATTTGATAACGAAAATGCAATTTTTATGGGAGCAAAAAGAAGTCCCGAAAATTGCTCAATTGGAATATTTGGTGTTAATTATGACGGGACATGTTCGTTTAAACCAGGAGCAAGATTTGGTCCAGAAGCAATAAGACAAGTCAGTTCTTGTTTAGAAACATATTGTCCAAAAATAAAAAAAGACTTAGAGGATATTATGTATGTTGATTTTGGATCAATACTAATTGATAAAAATGACTCAAAGTCCGTTATTGAATCGGTTAAATCAGCAACAAATTATTTAATTAGTAAACGCCTTAGTCCTATTATGCTTGGCGGCGAACACTCTATTACAAGAGGTACAATTGAAGCATTAGTAAAAAAATATCCAGATTTGATATTGGTTCAACTTGATGCTCATGCAGATTTAAGAGAATCATATATAGGAAATGAAAATAGTCATGCTTGTACTATGAAAAGGTGCTTAGAGGTGCTACCTGAAAAGAAAATTTTGCAAGTAGGAATTAGAAGTGGGACTAAGGAAGAATTTGAAATAATGCATAACAACAACCAATTAGTTAACTTTTGTCCAGGCGGAAATACATATGAGTTAAAACAAGCTCTTCTTCCATACGCTAAGTCTCCAATCTATTTAACAATAGATTTAGATTGGTTTGATCCCAGTTTATTAGCAGGGACGGGCACTCCAGAACCGGGAGGATTTTTTTGGAATGATTTTGAAGAGATACTTAAAACTTTAAAAGACCTTAGAATCGTGGGATCAGATATTGTGGAATTATCTCCAGAAATTGATAGAAGCGGAGTAAGTAGCATAGTTGCAGCCAAAGTACTTAGAAGCTTAATTTTGTCATTAGAAAATATGCAATAAAAAATTTCTAAACTAAAGTGTAAAAATACTAAATAGAAACTAAATATTTCATGGATTTGCTAAAAAGTCCTCTTAATTCAAAATATGTTGAATCCAATGCAAAATTAGTGGATTTTGCAGGTTGGGAAATGCCCATATCATTTTCAGGATTAATTAAAGAGCATGAATCAGTTAGATATTCAGCAGGATTATTTGATATTTCTCACATGGGAGTGATTTCTATCAAGGGAATCAATCCAAAGGATTATGTCCAAAAACTTTTTCCTACTAATTTATACTCCTTTTGTGAAGGTCAGGGGCTTTATACAGTAATGCTCAATGATAAAGGAGGAATAATAGATGACTTAATAATTTATGACCTTGGTATACAAAAAAATGATATATCAGAATTATTGTTAATAGTTAATGCAAGTAGATATGAAGAAGATTTTCAGTGGATAAAAAATAATTTAAATATGTCTGAAATTTCGATAACAAACTTTAAAAAAGACAAAGTACTTTTAGCACTACAGGGAAAAAACTCATTCGGCTTATTTGAAGAATGGATTGAATCTTCGATCTCACATATCCCTAACTTTGGATGCGAATATAAAATTTTTGAACATATTTCGCCTAAGGAAAAAATTTTCTTTTCAAAGACAGGCTATACGGGGGAAAATGGTCTAGAAATACTTTTATCTAAAAAAGCAGCAATTAATTTATGGGATTTCTCAATTTCTAAAAATGTTGCACCTTGTGGTTTAGGAGCTAGAGATACGCTTAGACTTGAAGCAGGCATGCATCTTTATGGACAAGACATAAATGAAGAAACTTCTCCATATGAAGCAGGGTTAGGATGGCTAGTACATCTAGAAAATAATCACGAATTCATTGGCAGAAGAGTTCTTGAAGAGCAGTCAAGATTAGGCATTCAAAAAAAGTTAGTTGGTCTCTCTATAAAAGGTAAAGCAATAGGAAGAAAAGGGTGCGCAGTGCTTAAAGGTGATGAGAATATTGGAACTATCACTAGCGGCAGTTGGTCTCCAACTAAACAACAAGCTATTGCTTTTGCATACATCAATACTTCGCATGCCTTAATAAATAATGAAGTTGAAATATTAATAAGAGGCAGAAAATTCAACGGGGTTATAACAAAAAGAGCGTTTTATAAAAAGAATTATTAACTAAATTTACCCTTAAAGAATTATTATAAGTTATTGATAAATAAACCATACTTAGATGAGAAACAAAATTTGTGAAGAACTCAATAATACAGATATTGGTAAATTAGTTAATTTATGCGGATGGGTAGATAGAAGAAGAGATCATGGTGGTGTAATTTTTATTGATTTAAGAGACTATAGTGGATTCCTACAAATAACAATTAACCCCGATGATGGTGCAGATCTATTTAAACAGGCAGAAACTCTAAGAAATGAAACAGTAATAATGGTCAGCGGAATTATTAATGAAAGGCCCAAAGATTCCATAAATACAAATTTAAGTACTGGAGAGTTAGAGCTTAAGGTTAAAGATTTGCAAATTCTCAACCAAATTAAAAACAACTTACCTTTTCCAGTATCTATACATGATTATGAAAATACAAAAGAGGAACTCAGATTAAAATATAGATACCTTGATTTAAGAAGGGGAAAATTACTAGAAAATTTAAAAACAAGACATAAGATTATTAAAGTTGCTAGAGAATTTCTTGATAATTTTGGATTTACAGAAGTAGAGACCCCATTACTTACAAAGTCAACTCCTGAAGGGGCTCGCGATTTTCTTGTTCCGGCACGTCTTTCAAATGGAGAATTTTTTGCTTTACCTCAATCCCCACAACTCTTTAAACAACTTTTAATGGTTGGGGGCTTAGATAAGTATTATCAAATCGCAAAATGTTTCCGTGATGAAGACTTAAGGGCAGATAGACAGCCAGAGTTTACTCAATTAGATATTGAGATGAGCTTTATTAGTGAAGAAGAAATAATTTCTTTTAATGAAAGTCTCATAAAAAAAATATGGAAAAAAGTGTTAAATATTAATTTTAATAATGCTTTTCCAAGAATGACATGGCAGGCAGCAATGGATAATTACGGCACTGATAGACCAGATACTAGATATCAAATGTTATTGAAAGATTTAGGAGGAGTATTAGGTAATATTGGATTTAATATTTTCACCAAGGCAATTAAGTCTGGAGGGTATATAAAATCCATAACAGTCAAAGGAGGTAATTCAAGTATTAGCAACGTAAGAATTAAACCGGGAGGTGACATCTTCAAAGTAGCTCAAGACGCAGGAGCTGGTGGTTTAGCCTTTATAAGGATCAAAGGAGATGAGCTTGAGACTATTGGGGCAATTAAAAATAATTTAAGTGAAGAGCATATAGCTGATATTTTAAAAATCACAGAAGCAAAAGATGGAGACTTAATCCTCTTAGGAGCTGGAGATAAACAAATTGTCAATCAGTCATTAGATAGGGTTAGACAATATATCGCAAAAGAATTAAATCTCATAGATAAAAGCAAATGGAATTTCTTATGGGTAACAGACTTTCCTATGTTTGAGAGAAATGAAGATGAAAATAGATATGAAGCTTTACATCATCCTTTTTGTTCTCCAAAAAATATAAAATCTAAAGATTCTGAAAACTTGAAAAAAGAAATTGAGAGCTCTATAGCAAATGCTTATGACTTAGTTCTTAATGGATTGGAGTTAGGAGGTGGCTCTCTACGTATTCATGAGGCGAACTTACAAAGACAGGTTCTGAAAACGGTAGGACTTACTGATAAAGAGATTGATGAAAAATTTGGATTTTTAATAGAAGCCTTAGAAATGGGGGCTCCTCCTCATGGTGGAATAGCGTTTGGATTGGATCGTATTACCATGCTGATCATTGGTGCAGATTCAATCAGAGAAACCATTGCGTTTCCAAAAAATCAACAAGCAAAATGTCTTCTCACAAATGCACCTTCCAATGTCTCTGAATCACAATTAAAAGAATTAGATATTGAAATAACAATTGATGAATAAGAATATATATGGATGTTCTAAAAGTTTTTTGTTTAAATAAAATATAAGGAGGCTGTGCTTAATTAAAAATATTTAATGTCAAAATTTGTATTTGTCACCGGAGGAGTAGTTTCTAGCATTGGTAAAGGGATTGTAGCTGCAAGCCTAGGAAGATTATTAAAATCTAGAGGATATAGTGTTTCAATATTAAAACTAGATCCATATCTAAATGTTGATCCAGGAACAATGAGCCCTTTTCAACATGGAGAAGTATTTGTAACCGAAGATGGGGCTGAAACCGATCTAGATTTAGGTCACTATGAAAGATTTACTGATACTGCAATGACTAGGTTAAATAGTGTGACTACGGGATCTATTTATCAAGCAGTTATTAATAAAGAAAGAAGAGGCAATTATAACGGTGGAACTGTGCAAGTAATACCTCACATAACGGGAGAAATTAGAGAAAGGATTCATAGAGTAGCCGCTAACAGCAATGCAGATATTATTATTACTGAAATTGGTGGAACAGTTGGTGATATTGAATCTCTGCCTTTTTTAGAGGCAATAAGAGAATTCAAAAATGATGTCAATAGGAACGATGTTGCATACATACACGTAACATTACTTCCTTACATCAAAACCTCTGGGGAAATAAAAACTAAACCAACACAACATTCAGTGAAAGAATTAAGATCAATTGGAATTCAGCCAGATTTACTTGTATGCCGAAGTGATAAATCTATCAATGAAGCTCTTAAAAAAAAGCTTAGTGGTTTTTGCGGTGTCAGTATCAACTCTGTAATTGAAGCTTTAGACGCAGACAGTATATATTCTGTACCTCTTTCTTTAAAACAAGAAGGTTTATGCAAAGAAACCTTGAAGTATTTAGACCTTGAAGATAAAAAATGTGATTTGAAAAATTGGGAGCAACTAATACACAACCTAAGAAATCCTGGAGATCCAATAAAAGTTGCACTTGTAGGCAAATATATTGAACTTGGAGATGCATATTTATCCGTTGTTGAAGCTTTAAGACATGCATGCATTGAACAAAGGGCTTTATTAGATTTACATTGGGTAAGTGCTGAAATGATAGAAAAAAATTCAGCAGAAACTTACTTAAATGAAGTTGATGCAATTGTCGTACCCGGGGGATTTGGCAATAGAGGAGTAAATGGAAAAATTTCGGCTATAAAATTCGCAAGAGAAAATAAAATTCCCTTTTTAGGTTTGTGCCTTGGCATGCAATGTGCAGTTATAGAATGGGCCAGGAATGTAGCTAATCTTCCAGATGCATCTAGTTCAGAACTAGACCCAAACACTCCAAATCCAGTGATACATTTATTACCAGAACAGGAAGATGTAGTTGATTTAGGTGGGACAATGAGACTTGGAGTTTATCCATGTAGACTGACAAAAAATACAACTGGAAAAAACTTATATGATGAGGATGTTATTTATGAGAGACATCGGCATAGATACGAATTTAATAATTACTACAAACAAAGTTTTTTAGATTCTGGATACAAAATTAGTGGTACATCACCAGATGGCAGATTAGTTGAGTTAATTGAATTAGAAAATCATCCATACTTCTTAGCCTGTCAATATCATCCTGAGTTTTTATCAAGACCTGGCAAACCTCATCCTTTATTTAAAGGATTAATAAAAGCCTCTCAAGATAAGTTAACTCAATCAAATTAATATTCTTTATTTTTTTGAATGAAAATGACAAATTTTTTACCCTTAGTCGAACAATTTCATTCATTACAAGGTGAAGGTTATCACGCTGGAAAAAGTGCTTTTTTTGTAAGATTAGCCGGATGCAAAGTTGGATGTTCGTGGTGCGATACCAAGAATTCATGGGACGAGAAAAAACACCCTTCTGTATCAATTGAAAAAATAATAGATCGCATAAAAATTGCCAGAAAAAAAGGAGCATCTTTTTGCGTTATTACAGGTGGAGAACCTTTACAACATAACTTGGATAATTTTTGCAAAGCTATAAAAAAAATGACAATGGGAGAAGAACAAAAGCCAATGAAGATTCATATTGAGACAAGTGGAGTTAATTCGATATCAGGAAGCTATGACTGGATTACTTTATCTCCTAAAAGACACTCACCTCCAAAAAATTATTTTTTAAAAAACTGTAATGAGATCAAAATAATCATAAATGAATTAGAAGATATTGAATTTGCTATTCAAATAAAAAAAGAAACTTTAAAACAATATCAACTCTCTAAAAGTGAAGATGGGTTAAAAAAAGAAGATAAAATTTTTTATTTACAGCCAGCATGGAACAATGCGAATGGTTTTTCTCTTGCTATTGATTTCGTAAAAAATAACCCCGATTGGAAATTGAGCCTTCAAACCCACAAATACTTAAAAATTAATTGAAATCATATGACTCTTAAAAATAAATCGATAGTAGTTTTATTATCTGGAGGTTTAGATTCTTCTACAGTTACTGGTATCGCCAAAAAATCCGAAGCTAAAATTTTTGGCCTTTCATTTGACTACGGTCAACGTCATAAAAAAGAATTAAATTCTGCATCAATAATTGCAAAACACTTTGATATCGACGAATTTAAAATCATTAAGCTTGACTTATCTTTATGGGGAGGCTCGTCATTAACTGATACTCAAAAAAATATTCCAATAAAAGGAGTACAAACTAATAAAATTCCTAATACTTATGTTCCTGGGAGAAATACTATATTTATTTCCGTTGCACTAAGTTATGCCGAAGCAATAGATGCTGATTTTATAGGATTAGGAGTTAATGCACTAGATTATTCTGGTTATCCAGATTGCAGACCTGACTACATTAAAAAATTTCAAGAGTTAGCAGATTTAGCCAACAAAAGAGGAAGAGAAAATAATCCAATAAAACTTTGGACACCACTATTAGATTTAAATAAAGAGGAAATTATTAAATTAGCTTTTGATAATCATGTCCCTTTAGATAAAACATGGAGTTGTTATTCGGGTAATTCAAAACCATGCGGTAAGTGTGATAGCTGCAGAATTAGAAATGCTGCTTATGAAAAATGGCTTAATAACAATAATAAAAAATGAAAATAAAAAAAATAATTCTAGAAAAATGGATAGATCCAGCACTGATTACGCATCATCTAACAAAAAAATTTGGAGATAAAGGATTAGCTTGGCTAGATAGCGATGGCAAAGAAAATGGGGAATGGTCAATAATAGGAATTAAACCTAAAAAAATAATCCAATCAAGAGATATCAATAACTTAGACAAAACTAATAATCCATTTAACAATTTAAGAAATATTGAAAAAGGATTTTGGATCGGATGGTTAAGTTATGAAGCTGGAGTTTACTTAGAACCAAAAAACCCATGGAAAAAATCTAATATGGCAACTTTATGGATTGCATCATATGATCCAATCATTAAATGTAATCTAATAAAAAAAGAAATAATTATCGAAGGCACAAACTCATCTGAACTGATGAATTATAAAAACACAATCAACAATATAAAAAATATCGAAGAAGAAAATATTATTAAAACAAAGTTGAATTTTGATTTTTCAAAAATAAATTTGGACGAAATGGCTGAAAAATTTCAAAAAAATATTTTAAAATTGAAAAAATTAATTTCCTTAGGAGATATATTTCAAGCAAACCTAACAACTAAATGCGAAATTGAATCTTCCAAAAACTATAATCCTCTAGATATTTATTTGAAAATAAGAAGGAAATTAAGAGCTCCCTTTGGAGGAATAATAATAAATAATAATTATAAAGAGGCTGTATTATCTACCTCGCCAGAAAGATTTTTAAAAATAGATAATAAAAATTTTGTAGAATCAAGACCTATCAAAGGAACTAGATCCAGAGATAAAGATTTAAATCAAGACGCACTTAATGCTATCGATTTAATAACTAACGAGAAAGATAGAGCCGAAAATATTATGATTGTTGACCTAATAAGAAATGATTTAAGTAAAGTTTGCGAAACAGGAAGTATTATGGTGCCAGAAATATTAAAACTTGAAAGTTTCTTAAAAGTTCATCATCTAACTTCAGTAATCAGAGGCAAATTAAAAAAAGACACGAACTGGATTGATTTACTAAAAGCTTGTTGGCCTGGGGGCTCTATAACTGGAGCACCTAAATTAAGATCATGCCAGAGACTTTTTGAATTAGAAAAATGTGAACGCGGACCATACTGTGGCGCATTTTTGAAGCTTGACTGGAATGGAGAGTTTGACAGCAATATACTAATAAGATCATTTTTAATTAAAGACAAAAAAATCAATATATATGCTGGTTGCGGAATAGTTATTGACTCAGACCCGGAGGAGGAAACTGATGAACTAAAGTGGAAACTTTTACCATTAATTGATTCACTAAAATGATTGAAACATTAGGCTGGCACAAGTATCAATGGTTGGATATTGATAAAATATTTATTGCTGCTAATAATAGAGGATTAAAATTTGCAGATGCTATATTTGAAACCATTTTGATAAAAGAAAACAAACCTATTCTTTTTGATGAACATCTGAAAAGATTAGAAAAAAGTAGCAAGATTTTAAATATTAACCTCAAAATAAATAAATTAACTTTGAGACAACTTATTCACGATGGAATTAAAAAGTTATCGCTTAAAAATGATCAATTTGCTTCAGTAAGAATAAACTATAGTCGGGGAACTAATGAAGGTCGAACACTAAGAATTGATAGCACTTTAGAGACAAAAAATTTGGACAATTTATGGCTTGAGTTTTATAGAATCAAACCAAATTTTCATCCGATAAACGTTTGTATTAGTCAAACGGAAAAAATAAATGAATTCAGTCTTATAAGTAAATGCAAAACATTTTCATATAATCAGGCAATACAAGTTTTGACAGAAGCTAATGAAAAATCATTTGATGATTCTATCCTTTTGAATACCTCAGGTGAACTTTGTTGTGGAAGTACATTTAATCTTCTAATTAAAAGAAATAATCAATGGATTACTCCTAGAAAAGAGAGCGGCTGTTTAGAGGGGATTATGGTTTCTCAAGCTTTAAAATTGAAAATTGTAAAAGAAGAATTAATTCCTCCAGAATTTCAAAATGATGACATAATAGTTGCAATTAATAGCTTATCTTGCAGACAAATTTATCAAGTTGATGATTTAAAGCTTAAACCTAAATTCGATCCAATTTACTTTTGGGATTTATTATATAGTTGAACTTTATTAATATCTGGTAAATAGACATCAGATACTTTAGTTATATTGTTATTAACCTTAAATTCAACAATTTTTCCAATAATGATAATTGATGGAGCTGAAAATTCTTTATCTTTGATTTTATCTGGAAGATTATCTAATTTCTCTATCAAACATTTTTGATTTTTTAAAGTAGCTTCTTGAATAACAGCGCATTTAGTACTCTTATCTAAACCACCTAGAATTAATTCTTCCACAATAAATTCAATATTTTTTATACCCATAAAAATTACTAAGCTATCTGATGATTTAGCTAAATCTCTCCAATTCACTGTCCTTTTTTCCTTATCTACACGCTCATGTCCAGTGACGAAAGTTACGGAACTCGCAGCATCTCTATGGGTTAGTGGAATACCAAAATATGTAGGGGCAGCTATTCCAGAAGTAATACCAGGAACTATTTCAACTGAAATTCCATTTTTTTCTAAAATCGATACCTCTTCACCACCTCTAGAAAAAACGAATGGGTCTCCCCCTTTAAGCCTTACAACATTTTTGCCTTCTTTTGCCAATTTCAAAATAAGAGCATTAGTTTCATTCTGAGGTACAGAACACTTTCCAGCTCTTTTACCTACATGGAAAATTTCTGTATGTTTTCCTGCCTCTTTTGTTATTTCATCCGGGATCAAAGCATCATGTACTAATGCATCACAATTTTTTATTAGGCGTAAAGCTTTTAGAGTTAGAAGCTCAGGGTCACCAGGACCTGCTCCAACTAAATAAACAATGCCGGGCACAATAATCTCCATTAACAAGTATGGTAGTAGAAGTTAATGGTAATGAAGGTAAATATTGTGAAAGAAAGTTTATTAAAACCAAATAAAAAATTTACTCTCCTTAGTGCCTTTATCACTCTTCTAAATGATCGTTTAAGTGAAAGCATACTACTACCTATATTACCCTCCTTTGTTTTACTTTTTGATTCTAAAGCAAGTACTTATGGTTTATTATCATGCACTTACCAATTAGCTCAATTTACAGCTTCTCCTTTTATAGGACTTATGAGCGATAGATATGGAAGAAGACCTGTCACTCTTTTTTGTATTACTGGTTCAGTCATAGGAATATCAATATTATCTTTTACGGTTCTATTTAATTGGTCAAATTCAATAGCCTCTATCCCTTTATTTTTATTATTTTTAGCAAGACTAATTGACGGTTTAAGTGGGGGAACTGCAGCTACTGCAACAACAATTCTTGCAGATATTTCAAGCCCTGCAAAAAGAGCAAAAACATTTGGACTTATTGGTGTAGCTTTTGGTTTAAGTTTTTTCTTAGGTAATATTTTTGTTGTTATTTTTGCCAAAAATACAAATAATAATTTTATTATTCCAGTTTTGATAGCCTCAATCATTCCAATAATAAATTTCCTCCTTGTATTTTTTTACTTACCGGAAACCAAGCCTAATAGTGACTCAAATAAATCAAAACCTTTTATAAAAAACCCTTTAAAAAACCTATTTACAGTTTTCAAAGAAGAGAAGATTAAAAAATTATCATTAGCTTTTTTTATTTACTTTATTGCTTTTACTGGATTGACCAATATACTTATATTCTTCCTTCAGGAATCTTTAAACTGGACGACAAAAGCATCAAGTGGAACTCTTGTTGTAGTAGGAATAATTGCAATTATCGTTCAGGGAGGACTAATTGGGCCTCTTGTAAAACAATTTGGAGAAATGCGATTAACACTTATCGGATCAGGCTTCATTCTTGTAGCATGTGCTCTTTTAATAACTGCTCCAAAAGAAAATGCGACAATTAATATTTATTCAGCTGTATCATTTTTAGCCGTTGGAGCAGGATTAATTACGCCCACCTTAAGAGCACTAATATCAAAGAAATTAGACATTGATAAACAAGGATCAATTTTAAGTAATCTTCAAGGTCTACAAAGTCTTGGGGGGGTTTTAGGAATTGCAATGGCAGGAAGGGTTTATGATAGTTTTGGTCCTAAATCTCCTTTTATAGCTGGTTCCGTAATCTTGCTTTTCATGATATACCTTATTGCAGAGGGTAAAAATAATAATTCTTTTAATAATCAAAAATCAAAAGTATTGAAATGAAACGCCAGGCTGATGTTTTTATTAATAGAGAATTAAGTTGGATTGAATTTAATAAAAGAGTTCTCCTTACTGGAATGGAAAAGGATTACAAAATACTGGATAAAGTAAAATTTTGTTCAATTTTTAGTAATAACCTAGATGAATTTTTTATGGTAAGAGTAGCTTCATTAAAAGCTCAAGTTGAAGCAGAAATTACTAAAAAAAGTATTGACGGACTTACCCCTAAAGAGCAATTAAAAAAAATCAATAATGAAATAAAGAAGTTAACTATTCTCCAAGAAAACTATGTAAATAATGAATTAAAAAATGAATTAAAAGAAAAAGGTGTAATTTTAAAAAAATATAAGGACCTTAGTGATAATCAAAGAAATTGGTGTAATAACTTCTTTACAACATCTATTTTCCCTTTATTAACTCCATTAGTTGTTGATCCGGCACATCCATTTCCTTTTATAAGTAATTTAAGTCTAAATTTAGCAGCTCTAATAAGAGATAGGGAAAATTCTAAAAATCAGTTTGTCAGAGTAAAAATACCAACAAAAAACATACCCCGATTTATAAGAATTCCCAATGAAATTACTCAACTTAGTGATGAAAGTTCTCACTATTTCATAAGTGTTGAAGATTTAATTGGGAATAATATAAATACTTTATTTAACGGAATGGAATGTATAAATTACTCTTTTTTTAGAGTGACAAGAGATGCAGATTTAGAATTAAAAGAACTTGAAGCTGATGATCTACTTTTAGCTGTTGAACAAAGTTTGCAAAAAAGAAGATTAGGTGGAGACGTAGTTAGATTAGAAGTGGAGTCAGATATGCCAGAAAATATTCTAAAGTTACTTATTGAAAGTATCTCAATACAAAAAGAATATATATACTTTTGCAAAAGTTTATTAGGCCTAGACGATTTAAATCAGCTTACAAAAATTGATAGAGATGATTTAAAAGAAAATCTACTAATTGGAAAAACTCACCCAGAATTAAAACATTTAGATTTGCCTTCAAACAAAAACCCTAATTCTATTTTCAAAATACTTAGGAAAAAAAATATTCTGCTTCATCATCCTTATGACCTATTTAAAACTTCAGTTGAAGAATTTATAAACAGAGCAGCTGATGATCCACTTGTAATGGCTATAAAAATTACTTTATATCGGGTTTCCCAAGATTCCCCTATAATTGCAGCTTTAATGAGAGCTGCAGAGAATGGTAAAGAAGTAATGACTCTTGTTGAACTAAAAGCAAGATTTGATGAAGACAATAATATTCAATGGGCCAAACAACTTGAACAAGCTGGCATTCATGTTGTATATGGAATCATCGGATTTAAAACACATACAAAAATTGCCTTAACAGTTAGAAAAGAGAAAGGACGATTAAGGAATTATTTTCATATTGGAACAGGCAATTATAACTCTAATACTTCAAAGTTTTATACAGATTTAGGATTACTTTCAACGGATCCTGATATTGCATCTGATTTACTTGAGTTATTTAACTACTTATCTGGTTTCTCTAAACAAAAAAGTTATCAAAAGTTATTAGTTTCTCCCTCATCGATGCGAGAGAAATTTATATTTCTGATAAAGAGAGAAATTAAAAATGCAGAGGAAGGCAAAAAAGCCGAAATAATCGCAAAAATGAATTCTTTAGTAGACCCAGAAATAATTAAACTGCTTTATTTAGCTTCAGACTCAGGTGTAAAAATTAGCCTCATCATAAGAGGTATTTGTTGCCTATATCCCCAAAGAAAAAATTTAAGTGAAAATATTAAAGTTATAAGCATTATTGGCCATTTTCTTGAACACTCAAGAATTTTTTGGTTTTGTAATAACGGGGATAATGAGGTTTTTATAGGGAGTGCAGATTGGATGAGAAGAAATCTTGATAGAAGAATAGAAGCTGTTACTCCTATAGAGGATTATGAATTGAAATCTAAAATATACACGCTTTTGCAAACTTACATTAAAGATAATTACTTTTCTTGGATAATGAAAGATGATGGTTCATATTCGAAATATGAATTAGATTCATCGCATAATCGTTCGCAAATTGAACTCATAGAAAAATAAAATTAATATTGATTTTTACAACATTTATAAAAATACTTAATATTTTAAATTTTTTTTATTTTTTATAAAATCATCTCATATCAAAGGATTTCAAGAAATAAGCTATAAAAAAAAAATTTTTGTCTTTAAAATTTCAACGTAAAAGTAGTTTTTATTTCAATTTCAGTGCTAGCTTTTTAAAAAATCCATTATTTAGGAGGCCAGGGTGATGGGGATCCCTCTGGAATCTGCGAAAAGCTCTTCAGATAATAATTTTGATGAGCCAAGATTACCAAACACTGCGGGCAAATCTCGCAAATCGAAATCCAGTCTTACGGCAAAACAAAGCCAAAAAAAATCTGGCAGACTCGCTTCAGATTCTATTGGCTATTACTTAAGTAGCATTGGAAGAGTACCTCTTTTGACTCCAGCAGAGGAAATAGAGTTAGCTCATCATGTTCAGAACATGAAAAAGTTGCTACAAATTCCTGAAACTGATAGAACCCAACGAAATCTTTATCAAATTAAGATTGGCAAAAGAGCAAGAGATAGAATGATGGCAGCTAATCTAAGGCTCGTTGTCTCAGTTGCAAAAAAATACCAAAACCAAGGGCTTGAATTATTAGATCTTGTCCAGGAAGGAGCTATTGGACTTGAAAGAGCCGTAGATAAATTTGATCCTGCTATGGGATATAAATTCTCAACTTATGCTTACTGGTGGATTAGACAAGGAATGACGAGGGCAATTGATAACAGTGCTAGAACCATTCGTTTGCCTATTCACATAAGTGAAAAACTATCCAAAATGAGAAGAGTCTCCAGAGAATTATCACACAAATTTGGCAGACAACCTACAAGATTGGAAATGGCAACTGAGATGGGAATTGATCAAAAAGATTTAGAAGATTTAATTTCTCAAAGTGCTCCTTGCGCCTCTCTAGATGCACATGCAAGAGGGGAAGAAGACAGAAGTACACTTGGTGAACTCATACCTGATCCAAACTGTGAAGAGCCTATGGAAGGTATGGATAGAACTATTCAAAAAGAGCATTTAGGAACTTGGCTTTCTCAATTAAATGAAAGAGAGCAAAAAATCATGAAGCTCAGATTTGGGCTAGATGGTGAAGAACCATTAACACTCGCAGAAATAGGAAGACAAATTAATGTTTCGCGAGAAAGAGTAAGGCAACTAGAAGCTAAAGCAATATTAAAGCTTCGAGTAATGACAACTCATCAAAAAGCAGCTTAACCAAATTGATAAAATTTACTGTAATTTTATTATATTTATTTTTAATTTTTTTAATTTCAATAGTTTTTAAAAAATATAATGAAGATAGTAGAGAAATAGTCAGAAAAATAATACATATTGGAATAGGTCCTTTAATACCAATTGCTCAATTTTTAAAAATTAATCAAAACTCTGCTCTAATTTTTACGGGAATTATTTCATTAATGGTTTTCACCAATTACAACTATAAATTATTTCCAACAATTGAGGATGTTGAGAGAAAAAGTTATGGGACATTATTTTATTGTCTAAGTTTATTTATTTTGATTTATCTTTTCTGGGATAAAGATCCATATGCACTAATTAGTGGATTTTTCATAATGACTTTTGGTGATGGATTAGCTGGATTAATAGGAAAAAGCTTTAATTCAAAGAGTTGGATTTTTTTTGAACAAAAAAAATCTTTATATGGAACCATAACAATGTTTTTAACAAGTTTGATAGTAGTTTGCTCAATAGGATATTCTCAACAAAATAGTCTAAATTTAAATTATTTTACAATAGCTTTTATTGCGACTTTGCTCGAACAATTTAGTATTCTAGGAATAGATAATTTCATTGTTCCAATCTCTTCAGCATTATTTTTTAATTTTTTAATAACTAGCTAAGTGAATCGTATAAAATAGCGATTAATTCTTTTGTTGTTTCTATATCTATACATGCATCTGTAATGCTTCTACCAAACTGGAGATCTTCTTTTTTTAAAAGTTTTTGATTTCCTTCCTTCAAATGACTTTCAAGCATAACTCCTAAAATATTTTTTTCACCATTACTAATTTGAGAAGCTACATTTTTTAGCACTTCTGACTGTTTTCGGAAATCTTTATTGGAATTTCCATGACTACAATCAATCATCACTTTATGGGGAAGATTACACTGCCTCAATTCTGCTGAAATTCTTTGTACATGATCACTTTCAAAATTTGGGCCTTTTGAACCGCCCCTTAAAACTATATGTCCATCTGGATTTCCTGTAGTATTTACTATAGAAGCCATTCCATTTTCATTTACACCTAAGAAGTGATGGGATTTTGAAGCTGACTGCATTGCATTAATTGCAGTAGTAAAAGAACCATCCGTTCCATTTTTAAAGCCTATAGGCATTGATAATCCTGATGCCATTTCTCTATGAGTTTGACTTTCTGTGGTCCGCGCACCTATGGCTGTCCAACTTATTAAATCGGCAATGTATTGAGGAACAATTGGATCTAGTAATTCTGTAGCGGAAGGTATGCCTCGAGTTGCTAAATATGAAAGCAAACTTCTTGCCCTTCTTAAACCAGTATTAATATCATAAGAATCATCTAGATGAGGATCATTTATCAATCCCTTCCAACCAATAGTTGTTCTTGGTTTTTCAAAATATACTCTCATAATTATTTCTAATTTATCGTAATACATTTCTCGGAATTTTTGAATATATTTTGAATATTCCTTTGCCGCCTCAAGATCATGAATTGAACATGGACCCACAATGACTAAAAGCTTCTGATCATTATGATGCAAAATATTTTGTATCGATCTTCTTGTTTTAGATACTGTATTAGCAGAGTCGTGATCTAAAGGTATATCATTATGTAATCTGCTTGGAGGTATTAATGGACGTGTTTCAAGAACATGTAAATCTGATGTCTTTTCTAAAGCTGAATTATTTGATGATGTCGTCATTGATTAATTAAGAAGTTTGAATATTTAAAAAAGCATTTATGAATACTCTCCTTTTCAATATTAAAAATAACAATAGATTAGGCATTAAACCTTACTAATGAAGAATTTGGAAACATTGCTAAAAGATTATGCAGATCATGTAGCTGAAAGAGCTGCCAAAGGTATACCACCTTTACCTTTAAATGCTGAACAAACAAATTGTATTACAAAATTATTAGAACAAGATAGTACTTACGATTCATCTTATTTACTTGATTTACTAATAAATAGAGTACCCCCAGGAGTTGATGAGGCTGCTTACGTAAAAGCAAGCTGGCTTACTGCTATTGTTAATTCCGAAAAATATTGCAAATCAATTAATCCCGAAAAAGCAATTGAAATACTTGGAACAATGATAGGCGGATACAATGTAAATTCTTTGGTTGAAATCCTTAAAGGAGAAAATAGTTTACTCGCAAAAAAAGCGGCAGAAGTTTTAAAAAATATTATTCTTGTTTACGACTCGGCTAATGAAATTTATGAATTATCTCACAGTAATATTTATGCAAAAGAAGTTATAAATAGTTGGGCAAATGCAGAATGGTTCATAAATAAAAAAGTTCTGGAGAAAGAGATTACTTGTTTAGTATTTAAAGTTGACGGTGAGACAAACACAGACGACTTATCTCCAGCTGTACATGCAACAACACGCCCGGATATTCCAATGCATGCATTAGCTATGTTGGAATTTAAAAAACCTGATGGACTAAAGATTCTTGATAATTTAAAAAAACAAAATTTACCAATAGCTTATGTAGGTGATGTTGTTGGAACAGGGAGTTCTAGAAAATCTGCTATTAATTCACTTATTTGGCATATAGGAGAAGATATCGCTTTTGTTCCCAACAAAAAAACAGGTGGAATAATAATTGGCAGCAAAATAGCCCCAATTTTCTTCAATACTGCACAAGATTCAGGAGCTTTACCTATAGAAGCTGATGTATCTCAAATGAAAACAGGAGATGTTATAAAAATATATCCTCATAAAGGCATTATTAAAAAAATTGAAAAAGATTCAAATACTGAAGAATTAATAAGCAAATTCGAGTTGTATCCATCAACTCTTACTGATGAAATTAAAGCTGGAGGAAGAATAAATCTTATGATTGGAAGATCTCTTACGGACAAAATTAGAAATAAATTAGATTATCAACCAAGTGAAATATTTACTAGACCACAAAATCCAACCGAAAGTAATGCCGGCTTTACTCAAGCTCAAAAAATAGTGGGCAAAGCATGCGGTTTAGAGGGAGTAAGGCCAGGAACGACCTGTGAGCCAATTATGACCACAGTTGGTAGTCAAGATACTACTGGGCCAATGACTAGAGATGAACTAAAAGAACTAGCTTGTTTAGGATTTACCGCAGATTTAGTGATGCAAAGTTTTTGTCATACAGCTGCGTATCCTAAACCAGTAGATCTAGTTACCCATAAAGAATTACCTGATTTTATATCTCAAAGAGGTGGAGTAGCTCTTAAGCCTGGAGACGGCATAATTCATAGCTGGCTTAATAGAATGCTTCTCCCAGATACTGTTGGCACTGGCGGAGATAGTCATACTAGATTTCCTCTTGGCATTTCATTTCCTGGAGGCTCGGGCATTGTTGCCTTTGCCGCTGCAATAGGATCAATGCCATTAAATATGCCAGAATCTGTTCTGATTAAATTTAAGGGAGAATTATTACCTGGAATCACTCTTAGAGATTTAGTAAATGCAATCCCTCTCTTCGCAATTAAAAAAGGACTCTTAACTGTTGAGAAAGCAAATAAGAAAAATATATTCAACGGGAAAATTATGGAAATTGAAGGATTACCAAACCTAAAACTTGAACAGGCTTTTGAACTTACTGATGCTACTGCAGAACGCTCATGCGCTGGTAGCACAATACTTTTATCCCAAGAAACTGTTCAAGAATATTTAAAAAGCAATATTTGCCTGCTAGAAAAAATGATCGAGGGTAATTATGAAGATTCAAAATCGATTTCAAGAAGAATAAATGATATGAAAAATTGGTTAAAAAAACCATCATTAATTCAACCAGATTCAAACGCTCAGTATGAAGAAATCATTGAAATTGATTTAGCAAAAGTAACACAACCAATAGTTGCTTGCCCTAATGATCCAGATAATGTAAAAGAAATCACTGATGTTGCAAATACAAATATTGACGAGGTTTTTATAGGTTCTTGCATGACAAATATTGGTCATTACAGAGCAGCTGCAAAAGTTCTTGAAGGAGTACAAAATTTAAAAGCTAAATTATGGATTTGTCCACCAACAAAGATGGATGAAGAAACTCTAAAAGCTGAAGGTTACTATAAAATTTTTGAAGATTGTGGTGCAAGGTTAGAGTTACCGGGCTGTTCTTTATGTATGGGAAATCAAGCCAGAGTAGATGAAGGTTCCGTAGTATTTTCTACTAGTACAAGAAATTTTGACAATAGACTTGGCAAGAATGCACAAGTCTTTTTAGGCAGCGCTGAATTAGCAGCAGTTTGCGCACTGCTTGGCAAAATACCTGAAGTTGAGGAATATCAGGATATTACTAAAAATAAAATTAATCCATATTCAGATGAACTTTATCGCTATCTTCAATTTGATGAAATACACGATTTCAGCCTGACAAAGTAATCATGGACTATGCCAAACCTCATAAAAGATAATATTCAAAAAACAAGTAATAATCCTTCTCGCACCATCAAAAAATTATTAAAACAACGATCTCTAGTCGTTGTATTTTCACTCTTATTAACAGGTTTAGGAGCCTCAATTACAAGCATATTTTTTAAAACTGGAATTTACTTTATTAATAATTGGAGATTAGCATTATTAGACCAATTCCCATCTATTGCGGTCTTACCTATTTTTGGAGCACTTGGAGGAGCCATTGCAGGATATTTGATCAAAAATATAGCCCCTGCTGCAAAAGGTTCAGGAGTTAGTCAAATCATGGGTTTTTTAAGACATAAAAAAGTTCCAATGAATATAAAAGTAGGATTAGTAAAGCTAATATCAGGAATTATTGCTATTGGTAGTGGATTCCCTTTGGGTCCGGAAGGTCCATCAGTTCAAATGGGAGGATCAGTAGCTTGGCAGATGGCCAAGTGGCTCAAAGCTCCTACAGCTTTCAGAAGAGTAATAGTAGCAGCAGGTGGTGGTGCAGGAATAGCTGCAGTATTTAGCGCCCCATTAGGAGGATTTGTCTATGCTATAGAAGAGTTATTAAACTCTGCAAGACCAGTAATTTTGCTATTAGTGGTAATCACAACTTTCATTGCAGATTCATCTGCTGATATTATTCAAGCCTTAGGTTTAGATCCTAAAGCAGGAGGGTTTGATTTTAACCTCGGATTTTTGATTCAAAAAGAATATGACCCGTCAGTTTTTTTCTTACCTGTAGATTTTATTTACTTAGTTTTACTAGGAATAATTATTGGAATATTTGCAGAATTGTACAGCAGATATGTTTTGTTGATGCAAAATCTTGGGAAAAAGTGGTATAAAAATAAATTTGTTTTAAAAATGAGTATTTGTGGACTTATTTTAGGAAGCATCTACTCTTTTTTACCCAGTACATTTCATAATTTAGATGAATTACAGAAAATAATAGCTGAACAAAATACAAGTATTGGAATTGCTTTATTAGCAGTTTTAGTATTATTTATCACGACAGGCTTAGCTGCGGCATCTGGAGCTCCTGGAGGATTGTTCTATCCAATGCTTACTTTAGGTGGGTCAATTGGACTAATAATGGGGAGCTGGGTAGAAATTGCGACAGGACATGCACCAAGTACATACATTTTTGCGGGAATGGGAGCTTTCGTAGCAGGATGTTCGCGAACACCAATAACAGCAATGTTTTTAGCTTTTGCTTTAACAAAAAATTTATTAATAATGAAACCTGTTTTAATCAGCTGCATTGCCAGTTTCTTGATAGCAAGAGCTTTTAATGAAGAATCAATTTATGAAAGACAAATACAAATAGAATTAGAAGACTAAGAACTATCTTCAATCAAAAACAGCAGTTTTGCTGTTATAAACAAATACTTGATGATTCAGATGTAATCTAACTGCTCTTGCTAAAGCTATTCTTTCAATATCTCTTCCTTTTCTAATCAAATCATCAACTTCATCCCTATGACTTACATTGACTGTGCATTGCTCTATTATCGGGCCTTCATCAAGATCTTCAGTAACATAGTGAGCAGTAGCACCGATTAATTTAACACCTCTCTTCCATGCTCGATGATATGGTTGCCCGCCCTTAAATGCAGGTAAGAAAGAATGATGAATATTTATTATTGAAGAAAACTTTTTTAAAAAAGAATCACTCAAAATTTGCATATATTTAGCTAATACAACAAGATCAATTTCATATTCTTTTAGTAAATTTAAAAATTGATCTTCAACAATAGATTTATCAATTTTAAAGGTATCAATATGGACAAATTTTGCATTGAAGTCATTTGCAATAATTTCAAGATCAGAATGATTTGAAATTATTAACGGGACTTTCATTTTGAGTTCTCCATTTCTTACTCGCCAAAGTAAATCAATCAAACAATGATTTTGTTTACTCACAAAAATAGCGACATTTGGAATTTCATCAGAATAATTTACGGTAAATTTTCCATTTACTTCATCTGCAATTTTCGCAAATTCTTTATAAATTTGATCTCTATTAAAAGATGCATTATTACTATTCCATTCAATTCGACTAAGAAACAATCCCGCAGCTTGATCTGTATGATGATCAGAATGTTTTATGTTGCCACCATAATTTGAAATCCAACTTGTAAGTAAACTTACAAGGCCAGGACGATCGGGACAAACAATTTTGAATATAATTGAAGGATGTTCCAAAAAATCTTTAACTATTAAGTCAAATAAGCAAGTATATCTAATATATCAATGAAAAGCTTAAAAGAAAATTTTCACAAAGCACACATAGTTATTATTGGATCAGGAATTATTGGAAAATTTAATGCCTTAGAATTATCAGAATTAGGTTTCCAAGTAACGATAATAGATCCAACTCAACTCAAAAATAGTAGCAATGCAGCCTTAGGCTTACTAATGGGTAATATGTATCAAAAAAGAAGAGGTAGAAGCTGGGATCTCAGGAAACAAAGCATTGAACTATGGCCACAATGGATTACGTTCCTACAAAAATTTAATAGTGAATTAAATATCGAAAAACCATTAATACAACTAACTACTAATGAAGAAAAGTTTAAAAAATTAGAGAAATTTATTGATGAAAATAATGATCAAAACTTACAAATTTTAGAAAGAGACTCAATAATTCTCAAGAATATAAATAAAGCCTTCCAAACAAAAAATATAAAAGGAATGATCTCCTTCAAAGATGGAAAAATAAATCCTTATTCTTTACTTCAAACATTAGATAAATATCTAAAAAATAAAAAAATCAATTTTTCAGAAGGAGAAATAATAAAAATTAGAAAATTAAACAATCAATGGATTTCTACAACAAGGAATAATGAAAACATCAAATCTGATATGGTTATTTTGTGCAATTCACTAAAAGCAGTTGATTTAATAGGTAACATATCTCACAACATCAAATTAAAACCTGTCTTGGGTCAAGCGATGGAAATTGATATAAATGATGCAGAAGTTGATTTATTGTCGCTGCCGAAACAATTCAATATAAATGGTAAAAATATAATTCCAAAATCAGAAAATAGGCTAATTATTGGATCAACTGACGAATATAGTACTAAGCCAGAAGAAAATACATTTGAAAAACTCACAAATTTTCTTGATAGAAAACCAAATTGGCTTTTGAAAGGGGAGATTTCTAAAAAATGGTACGGAATAAGGTCAAGACCTGATGGTGAGCCTTCACCAATAATGAAAAATCTTGAAGAAGGACTAATTTTATGTACAGGTTTTTATAAGAATGGTATTTTACTAGCTCCGGCTTGTTCTCAATGGGTTGCCAACGAAGTTAAAAATTACCTTTTTTAATCTTTCGTTTCAGTAAAGTCGGCATCAATTACATCATCTCCACCTTTTTCTTTTGAATCACTCTGATCAGAACCGCCCTGTGCTCCTGGTGAAGGGGGCTGATTGCCTGGTTGCTGATAAACAGATGAACCAACCGCGTAAAGTTCTTGCTGAAGTTCTTCAATAAGTTTTTTCATTGATTCATAATCTTCTTTTGAAGTTGCCTCTTTTAAAGCATTACTTTTTTCTTCAACTTTGGACTTTGCTGCAGAATCGATTTTGTCCCCTAGCTCACCAAGTTGCTTTTCTGTCTGGTATACAAGTGTTTCGGCTTGATTTTTTAAATCAATTTTTTCTCTCTTTTCTTTATCTGCAGATGCATTTGATTCAGCATCTTTAACCATTTTTTCTACTTCATTATCAGAAAGAGTAGAAGCTCCTGTGATAGAAATACTTTGTTCTTTACCACTTCCTTTATCTTTGGCAGTAACACTAAGGATTCCATTTGCATCGATATCGAATGTAACTTCAATTTGCGGGACTCCTCTTGGTGCTGAGGGTATACCATCCAATCTAAAAGTTCCTAAGCTTTTGTTATCAGAAGCCATTTCTCTTTCACCCTGTAAAACGTGTATTTCAACATTTGTTTGGCCATCTACAGCAGTTGAATATGTTTCAGATTTCTTCGTAGGTACTGTAGTATTTCGACTTATCATTTTTGTCATTACTCCCCCTAAAGTCTCTACACCTAATGAAAGTGGAGTAACGTCAAGTAATAATATATCTTTAACCTCTCCTGCTAAAACTCCTCCCTGAATAGCAGCTCCAACAGCTACAACCTCATCAGGATTGACAGTTTGATTTGGTTCTTTACCAATTATTTTTTTAACTAAATCTAATACAGCAGGAATTCTAGATGAGCCTCCCACCATAACAACTTCATCAATTTCACTAGTAGAAATTTTTGCATCACTGATAGCTCTCTCAACTGGGGTCTTACACCTATCAATTAAAGAAGCAGCTAATTCCTCGAACTTTGCTCTAGTGAGGTTCAAATCCAAATGTTTTGGTCCTTCGGGAGTTGCTGTAATGAAGGGCAGATTTATTTCACTTTGGGTAGCATTTGAGAGCTCTATTTTTGCTTTTTCTGCAGCTTCAGTCAATCTTTGCAATGCTTGCTTATCTTGTCTAAGATCAATTCCCTCATTTGATTTAAAAGTATTAGCTAAGTGATCTACTATGCATCTATCAAAATCATCACCACCTAAATGTGTATCTCCTGAAGTAGAAAGAACTTCAGTTACTCCATCACCAGCTTCAATAACTGAGACATCAAATGTTCCTCCCCCTAAATCAAAAACAAGAATTTTTTCATTTTCTTTATCCAAACCATATGCTAAAGCCGCAGCAGTTGGTTCATTAACAATTCTCAGAACTTCTAAACCTGCAATCTTTCCCGCATCTTTCGTAGCCTGTCTCTGAGAATCATTAAAGTAAGCTGGAACTGTAATTACAGCCTGTGTAACTTTGTCTCCAAGATATTTACCCGCATCATCTGCTAACTTTCTTAAAACTTGAGAACTCACCTCTTCAGGAGAAAACTGCTTATCCAAAATAGGACATTTTAATTTGACACTAGAACCAGATTTTTCAACAGAATAACTAACTTCTTTAGATTCCTCATTAACTTCATCAACTCTTCTACCAACAAAACGTTTTGCAGAATAAAAAGTATTTTCAGGGTTCATCACAGCCTGTCTTTTTGCTATTTGTCCAACAAGCTGATCTTGATTTTTTGTATATGCAACAACTGATGGAGTAGTTCTGAAACCTTCAGCATTTGCTATTACAGTAGGTTTACCACCTTCCATTACAGCGACACAACTATTTGTTGTTCCTAAATCAATTCCTACAACCTTACCCATGGGTAAATTTTTAATATTTGTTATTCTCCATAATCGGTCATTGTCGTCATTATTGTTACTCAAATACGGGGTGTGGTTCCCGAACAGAACAGTTTCTTAAAGGAAAAAATTCTAAACATGATTTCAAGTAAGACATCTTTTATAGCATTAATTGGCAATCCAGTAAGCCATTCTTTGTCACCAATTATGCAAAATGCTGCCCTTCAATATTTAGGGTTAGATTTAATCTATATTGCTATACCGTGTAAAGATGAAGATCTAGAATTAGTTCTGAATTCTTTTAAGAAGATTAATTGCAAAGGTTTAAACATTACAATTCCACACAAAGAAAAAGTATTTAACCTTTGTAGTGAAATCTCACCAATTGCTAACAAACTTAAAGCAATAAATACCCTGAAATTAAATTCCAAAAAAGAATGGAGTGCAACTAATACTGATGTAGAGGGATTTATTTATCCATTAAAAAATTTAAACTTAGCAAAGAAAAAATCAATAATTCTTGGCTCAGGGGGTGCAGCAAGATCTGTTATTCAAGGTTTAATAAATTTAAATCTCTCAACAATTTCAGTAATATCACGTAACAAAGCATCACTAAATGAACTAATAAAAAACTTTGATAATCAAATTCAACTGCAAGGTTTCTTAAATAATGATGATCAAGCTCAAATTTTAATTCAGGAAGCAGATTTAATTGTAAATACAACACCAGTAGGGATGAAAACAACTAAAAATGAAAATAATTTATTGCCATATGGCGAAGCTTTTTGGAGATCTCTTAATTCAAAAACAATTGTTTATGATTTAATCTACAATCCTGCCCCAACTCCTTTATTAAAATTTAGCGCCAAAAAAGGATGCATGACTATAAATGGTTTGGAAATGCTTATTGCTCAAGGAATGAGATCAATATCATTTTGGACTGATGGATTAGAAGTGCCTTTTCATGTAATGAATGACGCACTAAAAAAATATCTTTAAAAAAATAATCCTATTTTTTAAGAAATTGCCTATGGTAATGTATCTTAAATAATGAACAGACGCTCATCACACCAATTCATGAGCCAAAGACCTTGTCTGAAACTATGCACGATCAACAATCTTATTACGAAACCATGTATATCCTCCGCCCAGACATTGCGGAAGATGAAGTTACTAATCACATTGATAAATACAATAAGCTTTTAGAAGAATTTGGCGGTACGATTCTTGATAGTCAAATGAGAGGCAAGAGAAGATTAGCCTATCAAATAGCAAAACATAGAGAAGGCATTTACGTGCAACTAAGTCATCAAGGTGATGGGCAACATATTTTCAAAATTGAAAAAGCAATGAGACTAAGTGAAGATGTTATTAGATACATGACCGTTAAACAAAATGGTCCTTTACCAACCCCAAGACCTTCGAGCAAGAGCGCATCCAAATCAGAGAAAAAAAATAGTCCAGATTCTGAAGTTGATTCTAAAGAAAAACAACCAATAGCTAGTGGAGAAACTTCAAGTTCGGGAAAAGATGATGCTGAAACTAAAGAAAATGCTGAATCTTAAATTTTAATCATTTGTTTTCGAATTTAACTCAGCCCATATTTTATTAGACATACCCCACATATAAATGAAACCCTCTGCTAAAGAATGATTAAAAACATCATCTTTACTATAAGTTGCCAAATCTTCCCTATAAAGTGAATTTTTTTCCGACATTCTCCCAATAACTATTGCATTCCCCTTATAAAGTCTAATCTTTACTCTTCCATTAACTGAAGTTTGAGTCGATGATATAAATGCATCTAAACTTTCTTTAAGAGGTCCAAACCAAAAACCTTGATAGACTAATTGACCCCATTTTTTTTCTACATTTCCTTTAAAATCAACAACATCGGGGTTTAATGTTATGCTCTCCAATTCTTTGTGAGCTTTGATTAAAAGTGAGAGGCCAGGTGTTTCGTAAATCTCTCTACTTTTAATTCCTACTACTCGATCTTCAATCATATCTATTCTTCCAAAACCGTGGATACCTGCAAGATCATTAGCTTTTTGAATAATCTCTACTGGAGTTAAAAATTCATCATTGATTCCAACTGGAAACCCATTTTTAAAAACAATTTCTATATCATGATGGAAATCAGGTGAATTATCAATTGATGATGTCATCGAAAATATATCCTCAGGTGCTTCTTGCATGGGGTCTTCTAATATGCCTGCTTCAATACTCCTACCAAGTAAGTTGACATCTATTGAATATGGCGATTTTTTTGATACTGGTGCAGGTATACCAAATTTTTCTCCATAAACTATTGCCTCCTCTCTACTCATATTCCACTCCCTTGCAGGAGTAATAATTTTTAAATCTGGACCTAAAGCATTAATTGCTAAATCAAACCGAACTTGATCATTCCCTTTACCAGTACATCCATGAGCTACTGCATCAGCATTAATCTCTCTAGCAATATTCACGAGATTTTCAGCAATTAAAGGCCTAGCAAGGGCTGTTGATAAGGGATATTTATCTAGATATAATGCGTTTGCTCTAATGGCTGGAAAAGCATATCTCTCAACAAAACTATTAACTAAATTGCCAACGATTGATTTAGATGCACCAGAATTTAAAGCTTTTTGCCTAATAAGTTCTAAATCCTCGCCTTGTCCAAGATCTGCTACAAAAGTAACCACTTCTGAAATTCCATATTCATTCTTTAAATATGGAATACAAACGCTCGTATCTACCCCACCAGAATACGCTAGTACAACTTTTTTTATCTGCTGCATCTAAATTTGCTCCATAAATTAAAATTTTTGAGGTGGTTAAGAATTTAAAAACTTATTAAATAATAATATTATTGTAACTAAAAGAGCTGGACCAAAAACCAATAACAAGAGAAGAAAGTTATTAATTATTAAAACATTGGGGTATAAGTGTCCAATAAGCTTAAATAATCCAGACAGCAACAATGAAATTAGCCAGATAAAAAAGTATTTTAAATTTGCTTTATCAAACAAAGTTTTTCGTATGCATCATTATGTATTATCTTATATATAGATCGTAGCTTTTAATGGATTCAAATAAATTAAAACTTAGATTGGACGACATTTCTGAAGTCAATCCAGCTTTAACTTGCTATCACAGAGATGATCCAGCTCCTGTGTTGCCATTAAGAGAGGAACCTGACCTTCTTTCTTGGCTGGAAAATACAGGTAGACTTGTTGCAGAAAAAGATGGAGATTCACAAGAGATTAGTACAATAGAAGAAGAAGAACTTTCAGCACTTATGGGAGAAAAAGAAGATTATAAAACTGAAGAAGATCCTTCATTAGAAGATGATTGGGAAGATTAAAAAGTTTAACTTTGAATCTTTATTTATATTAAATACGTTTGCTTTAATAGTTACCTCCTATTTTTTTAATAATTTTATTTTTACAGGAGTTTACATACTATTCTTCTTTATTTCTATTTTTACAACGAAAAATGGTCTAAAGATTATCAAAAAATTTAATTTACTTCAAAATATTAGGAATGAAGGCCCAGCTAATCACTTTATAAAAAGTGATACTCCAACAATGGGTGGGATTTTTATGATAATCCCTTTTTTAATTTTACTTTTGATAATAACTATCATTTTAGGTTCCCTAAAATTATTTCTTTTATTCCTTACTGTTTTTGGTTTCTTTATTACAGGATTTTTAGATGATTATTTAAGCATTAAAAGAAAAGAAAACACAGGTTTAAAAACAAATCAGAAATTTATCTTACAAAGTGTCATCTCAATAATTTTTATATTGTTAGCCTATGAAAAAAATTTAATCAGTCCATTAATAACAGTTTCTGACTCCTGGGGAATAAATATGGATATTTTCATTTTGCCAGTTTCTTTTTTAGTACTTGTGGGCATAAGTAATTCAGTAAATTTGACTGATGGACTAGATGGATTAGCAGCTGGATGCAGTGGGATTGTCTTTTATGGACTAGGAATAGAAATATTACTGAAAGAACAGCAAGAACTTTTTGTTTTTAGCATCTTATGTTTCTCGATGTGCGGCATATGCTTAGGATTTCTGAAGTATAATAAATATCCTGCAAAAATATTTATGGGCGACACAGGATCTCTAAGTATCGGAGCAATTCTGGGTGCTATAGCGTTATTAACCAATAGTGTTTTTACCTTATCTATTTTCTCAGGAATATTTATTATTGAATCGTTATCAGTAATGATTCAAGTAGGGTTTTTTAAGATTACAAAAAAATTATTTCATAGAGGTAAACGCATATTTTTAATGGCCCCACTTCACCACCACTTTGAAATTAAAGGAATGAAAGAACAAAAAATAGTTGAAAATTTTTGGAAAATCAACATTTTACTTGTAATTTTAGGTATAGTTTTAAAAATCAATCTTTGAAAAATCTGTTATGAATTTTTTTACATGGAAAGATAATGGATTAACAAGTGACTGCTCAAGTCTAGATGCAATGGCATCAAGATTTGAAGAAACTGCTAACTTAATGAAAAAACTTTCTAAGAAGGGCTTTAAACTAAAGAAAACTCAAAATAATCAACTAATTCTTCACCCTGATCCTGAGGTTTTTGATCAATGGGGTTTTATAAGTGAGGAAGTCCCTTTTAAACAACTTTGTTTAATGTCTGATGAAGAATAACTATTTGAATTTGACAATTCTTCAGTAAGTACTGATAAATAATTGCTTACATGAGTGTTCCAACTAAAGTGCCTGTTAACACCCTCAACTCCATTTCTGCTCCATAATTTCCACTGATTATTATTTGATATCCCTTTTTCAAGAATAACTTTCAACTCATTAATATCAGTAACGTCTACTAGAAGTCCATTTTCACATTTTGAACGAATCTCTTTTGGCCCTCCATCATTTGTTGAAATTATTGGCAATCCACATGAAGAAGCTTCAAGAAGAGTTAAACCAAAAGGCTCTGTTAAAGCTGGATTTACAAATACACCACCTCTGCTAGCAGCCCACCTATATAAAGCAGGAATCTGACTTGGAAGATGTTTTTTTGGATAAGCTACCTTTCCATACAAATTATATTTATCAATTGTTTCAAAAATATTATTGAAAACATCTTTTTGTTGAGGGTCAAGTTTTGAAGTATTCTCTCTACAACCTAAAATCAGAATTAAATTAGTTTTTCTTTTTAATTTTTCAGATCTTCCATATGCTTCAATCAAAGATGGAATATTTTTTCTTCGTACAGCTCTAGAAATAGTTAAAAATGGAGGTTTAGTAGAATCCTTTAGAAAAGGTTTCATCATGTTATCAATTTCGGCTGTCTCGCTTGTGGAGTGAATATGGTGAAATTTATTATGATCAACACCAGGAGGAATAACTTTAGCTTTGTGAGGTGAAAAAGAAGAATATTGGGAATATTGATACACTGATTCTTGTTTAGTGCTTGTAACGACAATATCAGCAGACTGCAATGCTTTTTCTTCTGCCTCAATTCTTTTACTTATAGAATAAAGTTTTTCTATTTGATTATTTTTTAAACCAGTATCAAGCAATTTCCTTTTTTTCTCTCTTCCTAAAGAATGACCAGTAAAAATAAGAGGGACATTTAAGGATTTACTTAGTTTAACTCCTACATATCCAGCATCTGCATAATGTGCATGAACGAAATTAGGCTTTTTGTTTTTTTTATAGTAAGAAATGAGTCTTTCAGTTAAATGATCTAAATAAGGCCAAAGCAATTCCTTTCTTAAATATTTATTAGGTCCAAATTTGAATCTTAAAATTTTCACTCCAGGTTCTACAAATTCTTCTTCTTGAGAATATTCATCGTCTACTTTAGGATCGTTTATTAAACGAGTAACTAAATCTACTTGATCAACTTCTGCAGTATTAGCCAAGCTTTTAATTAACTCTAAAACGTATTGTGTTTGCCCTCCTGTATCTGCATCCCTGCCTAACTCAAGATTTTTAGAACGTATAAGACCATGTAAATGTAAATGTAAAAATTTCAACCTCATTCAGTAAAACCTCCGATCGACGGCCTTTAATACAAATAAGCTGAATTTTCTAAGGAAATATTAAGAAAGCATTATGATTTGAAATTTTTTTAATATGAAAGTTTTCAAAAAAGTAGTTATAGAGGAGTTTTATACCCCTTTAAAAAAGAATTTCATATTGCTGAAATAATTAAAATAAAAAGAAATACAACAAGGATTTGCTTATTTCAGAACCTTTTTAAGATATTTTGCTGTATGACTTGTAGGGTTTTTAGCTACATCCTCGGGAATACCTTCTGCAATGATTTCTCCTCCTTTGTCCCCTCCATCAGGTCCTAAATCGATAATCCAATCTGAACATCTAATAACATCTAAATTATGTTCAATAACAATAACTGAATTACCTTTATCTACCAAACGTTGTATCACATCCATTAATTTATGAACATCATAAAAACTTAACCCTGTAGTTGGTTCATCAATCAAATATAAAGTTTTTCCAGTAGCCCTTTTTGACAATTCCGTAGCTAACTTAACTCTTTGAGCCTCTCCACCAGATAATGTAGGAGCTGGCTGGCCTAATTTGACATATCCTAAGCCAACATCAACCAATGTAGATAATCTATCAGCAGCTTGAGGTATAGCAGAAAAAGTTTCTGCAGCTTGTTCAACAGTCATCTCTAAAACATCAGATATATTGAAACCTTTATATTTCACCTGAAGAGTTTCCCTATTAAAACGAGCTCCTTTACATACTTCGCATTGAACATACACATCAGGTAGAAAATTCATTTCAATTACATTGACTCCCTGACCTTTACAAGCTTCGCATCTTCCTCCTTTCACATTAAAGCTAAATTGACCAGCCTGATAACCTCTTGCTTTTGCTTCTACTGTGGCAGTAAATATCTGCCTTATAGGATCAAAAGCACCAGTATATGTAGCAGGATTTGATCTTGGAGTTCTTCCTATTGGAGATTGATCAATAACTATAACTTTATCGACTGCCTTTATACCCTTTAACTCTTTTACACCTTGAGGAAAGGGGACTTTTAAACCTAGAGAATGACATAATGCAGGATGAAGTAATTCATTTATCAAAGTGCTCTTTCCACTTCCACTCACACCAGTTACAGAAACTAACCTTCCTAAAGGAAATTCAACAGAAATATTTTTTAAATTATTTTTAGAACAATTATTTAAAATTAAACTTTTTTTTACAGATGATCTACGTTCTTTTGGAGTAGGAATCGATTTCCTACCGCTAAGATAAGCTCCAGTTAATGACTTTTCTGAATTTAAGACATCTTGATAAGATCCTTTAGCAATAATTTCCCCACCATAAACACCTGCCCCTGGACCAATATCTACTAAATAATCTGCGGATTTCATAGTATCTTCATCATGTTCAACGACAACCAAAGTATTTCCCAAGTCTCTTAAGCTTTTTAGTGTTTCTAATAATCTGTCATTGTCTCTCTGATGCAAACCAATACTTGGTTCATCTAATACATATAAAACGCCAGTAAGACCTGCACCTATTTGTGTAGCCAATCTAATACGCTGAGCCTCACCACCAGACAAAGTCATAGCCGGTCTATCTAAAGTCAAATAATCTAAACCTACATTAATTAAAAACTTCAAACGTAAACGAATCTCTTTTAAAACCAATTCACCTATCTGCTTTTGTTTTTCTGATAAAGATATATTTTCTTTCTTTATCTTACCTAAGCCCATGATGCGCTCTACGTGATTTAGAGTTTCAGAAACGCTTATAGAAGTTAAATCAGTAATGTTGTACGGACCAAGTTTAACTGCCAAAGCCTCAGGTCTTAATCTTTTTCCAGAACATGTCTTACAGGGAACTAATTCTAGATACTTTTCTAATTTTTGTTTAACTGATTCTCCATTTGCTTCATTCAATTGCCTTTCTAATATTGGCAAAATCCCCTCAAAAGGTCTTTCAAAACCACTAGAAGTTTTAAAACGACTATCAGCTTGAATTAATATTGGTTTATCTGATCCCAAAAGTAGAACTTTTTTTTGCAAATCACTTAAATCTTTCCAAGGAGTTTTTAATTCAAAACCATAAGCTTGTCCTACAGAATAAAGTAAAGAGAAGTAATAAGTATTATCTTTTTCACTCCAAGGAGCTATTGCAGCATAAACAGGTAATGTTTTATCAGGTATAACTCTAACTGCAGTAAATTTTTTTAAATAACCAATCCCATGACAATCTGGACAGGCCCCATATGGGCTATTAAAAGAAAATAATCTAGGAGAAAGTTCTTCAACAATAGATCCATGTACAGGACATGCATAATTTTCTGAGTAAAGTTTTTCTTTTTCTAAGTTAGAAGGTAAGTTTTCTCCTTTTTTTGGAACAACTTCTACTATTGCTAAGCCATCCCCTCTTTTGAGACAAGTTTGGAGAGAATCATTTAATCTTTCTTGTATGCCTTCTCTTGCAATTAATCTATCGACTACTACCTCAATATTATGAATTTGATTTTTATCTAATTCAATACTATCAGCAAGTTCTCTTACCTCTCCATTGATTCTTACCCTAGCAAATCCTTCAGCAGCTAGTCCGCTTATCAATTTTGTATGTGTTCCTTTCTTACCTCTTACAACAGGAGCCAACAATTGGTACCTTGTTCCTTCTGGTAAAAGAAGAATTTGATCCACCATTTCATCAATTGTTTGAGGCGCAATTGGTATCCCACAATGGTGACAATGAGGCTCACCAGCACGACCAAACAATAATCTTAAATAATCTTGTATTTCCGTTACTGTTCCAACTGTTGATCGAGGATTATGACTTGTAGATTTTTGATCAATTGAAATAGCTGGTGATAAACCTTCAATATTGTCAACATCTGGTTTATCTACTTGACCCAAAAATTGCCTTGCGTATGCAGAAAGACTCTCAACATATCTTCTTTGACCTTCAGCAAAAATAGTATCAAAGGCCAGAGAACTTTTGCCACTTCCACTCACGCCTGTAAAAACTATAAACTTATTCCTAGGTAGAGAAAGATCAATATTTTTTAAATTATGCTGACGAGCTCCCCTAATATTAATTGAGTTATCCTCTCCAAAACTACTATCAACTTTATTAACCATGTTTAAATCTAAATTATGATTTAAAAAGGTTATTATAGTAGAATTTTTTTTATTTTACGCAGTTGAGCGATCAAGAAGTCTAGAAGCATATTCGTTTACTTCGCATGAACTTCCACCTATGAGTTCTATTAGTTCATTTTTTCTTTGATTTTTTGTAGTTAGTTTTGCGATTGAAGTATAAGTTATCCCATTAATTACATTTTTATTAACTTTGAAATGAGCTGATCCCCTAGCAGCGAGGAATGGCTGATGTGTAATACATAAGACTTGTTGATTTTTAGAAATTTCTTTTATAAGCTCCACCAAAGAAAATAGAGATTTACCACTTAAACCACTATCAATTTCATCTAAAAAGAAAGTATTGGGTTTTTTAGAAATACTTGATTTAATAGCTAACAAGAATCTTGACATTTCTCCACCAGAAATAACATTTGATAATGGAGCAAGCTTCTGATCAGGATTAGCCGAAAACAAAAAATTTATATCGTCAATTCCATCGCCAGAAGGCTTGCACTCAGAAAATTGAATTGAAAAATTTGCATTTTCTAAACCTAAATTGCTTAAAATTGACATTACTGAATTTTGTAACTGTTTAGCAATTTTTTTTCTTTCAGTAGATTGGATAACAAATAAAGAATTTAAATTACTTTGTAAATTCTCTATTTGAGCTTTAATCATGGAAATCTCATTACCTTGATCATTTTGTTGAAAATAAGTTTTTAATTGATCGCGCTTTTCAATTAATTGAGTTAGATTCAATGAAAAAGTTCTCTCTAAGTTTTTTAAAAAGAATAATCTTTTTTGTATTTCTGGAAGATTAGATTCATGATTTTCAATTTCTTGCAAATATGATTTTAAATTAAAAATTAAATCTTCAACATCAGCATAAATATTTAATAATTTCTCTCTAAATTTTTGAATCTTTAAATCGAAATCTGCTGTTTTATTTAAAATCTTTAATGATTGATTTACAAAAGAAGTTACTGACGGTTCATCATCACTGAAATTGTTTAAGTTTCTTAATGATGATTTAATTGAATTATTAATTTCAAGATTATTTACAAGTTTATTTTCTAATACCTCTAATTCTAAAATTTCTTCACTTGAATTTAAATCCGCTTCTTCTAAACTCTTCAACATATGTTTAATTGCTAAATTTTTTTCTTCTTGCTTCCTAGAAAATTCTATTTTTTCATCCATTAAGCCTTTTAACACTTTAGTTTCTCCCCATATACTTTTAATCCTTTCGCTAGTATCTCTCGATTCTTGAGAACATAAGTCATCAATAATTAGTCTTCTCTTATCTAAAGAATCAAAGATAAAAGTGTCAGATTGACCTGCAAAATCTATTAGAAATCCTCCAAGTTTTTCTAATGATTGTCTATTAATTGGTAGATCATTAAGGCTGTATTTGGATATGATTTTTTTATTTTTTCTATAAGATTCTCTTTTAATTTGTAGTTCTGAAGAAGATATTTCAAAACCATTTCTAATTAACCAATTATTAATTTGAAAAGAAGAAGAAAATATCGCCTCAATAACGCAACCATCTTTTCCTGGACGTATTAAATGTTTTAGGGGTATATTAGTTCCACCAAATAAAGCATTTAGGGAATCCAAAATTAAAGATTTTCCTGAACCTGAATCACCAGTTATGATATTCAAACCTTTTTCGAAATTAATTTCTATAATTTCTATTAACGCAATATTTTCTATTTTTAGTTTTACTAACATGATAATTCTTCCATATAAAAAAATTAACTTCTTTTTTAAAAAAATAAAGGTTTTAAATATATAAAGTTATGAAAGAAGATTTTACTGATTTTATTGAGGTATCTGGACTCTTAACTTACGATCCAGATACAATTTCCAAAATTTACAAAAAAAATCCTAAAAGGCTTTTAAAAAGACTTTGGCAAACACTCATACCAATTTTTGCTTACATCTTCTCCGTGGGTTGGGATAAATTAACTGGAAGATTGAAAAATGAACAGCAAGCAAGATTTAGAGCACGAGAATTAACAAATTTGTTAGTAGAACTTGGGCCTGCATTTGTTAAGGCAGGCCAAGCTTTATCAACAAGACCAGATATAATTCCAGGGATTCTTCTAGAAGAATTATCTGAATTGCAAGATCAACTCCCTGGATTTGATGGCGATAAAGCTATGGAATTAATTGAAGAAGATTTAGGATATAAAATAAATGAAATTTTTTTAGAAATTGATAAATACCCAATTTCCGCTGCCTCTTTAGGGCAAGTACATAAAGCTCAATTAAAGAATGAAGAGATCGTTGCAATAAAAGTACAACGACCAGGCTTAAGAGAACAAATAACCTTAGATCTTTACATAGTTAGAAATATTGCTTATTGGCTTAAAAACAATATCGGATTAATAAGAAGTGATCTAGTTGCTTTGATTGATGAATTAGGCAAAAGAGTTTTTGAAGAGATGGATTATCTAAACGAAGCTGCAAATGCAGAAAAATTTAGAGATATGCATAAACATAATAAAATGATTGCGGTACCAAAAATTTATAAAGAAATAACTTCAAGAAGAGTTTTAGCAATGGAATGGATAGACGGTACAAAATTAACAAATTTAGAAGACGTAAAAAAATTAGGAATTAATCCTGATGAAATGATTGATATAGGGGTCCAATGCAGTTTAGAACAGCTTTTAGAACATGGTTTTTTTCATGCAGACCCACATCCTGGTAACTTATTAGCTTTAGAAGATGGAAGATTATGTTATCTAGATTTTGGAATGATGAGCGAGGTTTCCAGAGAATCTAGGTCAGGATTAATTCAAGCAGTAGTACATTTAGTAAATAAAAACTTCGATAAATTGTCTCAAGATTTCGTAAAGTTGGGATTTTTATCAGAAGAAGTTAATCTAGAACCCATTGTTCCAGCATTTCAAGATGTTTTCATTAACGCCGTTGAACAAGGAGTTTCGAAAATGGATTTTAAGAGCGTTACAGACGATATGTCTGGTGTTATGTATAAATTCCCTTTCAAACTACCCCCATACTATGCACTTATTATTAGGTCACTACTTACATTAGAAGGAATAGCTTTAAGTGTAGATCCAAACTTCAAAATATTAGGCGCAGCTTATCCTTATTTTGCAAGAAGATTGATGGAAGACCCTGATCCGCAATTAAGGGAAAGCCTGAAAGAAATGCTTTTTGATAATAAACAATTTAAATGGGACCGGTTAGAAGATCTGCTTTCTAACGCTGCAAAGCAAACTAATCTAGATTTAGAAAAACTTTTAGACGAAGTTATAAATCTTCTCTTTTCTCCAAATGGAGGATTTCTTAGAAATGAGATAGTTGAAGGTTTAACAAATCAGATAGATTTACTTAGTCTAAAGATATTGAAAAATTTGAATAACTATCTTCCACAATCAATTAAATTAAATACTATTAACGAAAACAACAACTTGAGTGACCTTTTAATGTATGCAGAACCCTTGAGAAATTTTTTAGAGATTTTACAAAAAATACCCGGTTATTCAAGTGACATTTTTCTTAAAAGAGTTCCTAGACTTTTAAATGAGCCCTACACAAAAGAAATGGGTATAAAAATTGCAAAAAAAGTAACTGAAAAAGGAGTTGTAAGACTTGTTAAAATTGCCGCTGGCGCAAATATCTAAATGAATTTTAGTAAATTTTTAATATTTAAAATATTTTTTATTTTAGTAATTTCTCCATTATCTTTTAATGTTCCAAAAGCTAATGCTGCTGAAGAAATTAAAATCACATACAGCATATTTTCTAGAACAATTAAAGTAAATTCTTTAAAAACTTTTGCTAAAGGAGGTAAATCCACACAAAAATTAAAAAGAATTTTGAAAGCAACCGGTTCTCCCGATAAAGAAATTAGAACAGTTTTAAATAAAGATTTTGAGGTTCCTATTACCATTGCAAGCAAATTAATATATTCTGAAATAGGAAATGTTTTTTTATCAAGACTTTCATCTATTATCCACCCACCCAGAGCAACTGACGAAAGAACAGGCATGTTAGCTCTTAGAGCAAGCGTAATTCAAGGCATTAACATAGGAAATGGAAAAATAAATCTAATAAATTTTTTTGAAGGATATCCAACCAAAACTGTAATTTTAGATGTAAGCGCTTTGAGCAAAGTTATGAATAAAGTAGAATCGATTTCAGAATTATTAACCTTTTTCACCAATTCCCCTCTAGAAAAAATCAAAACAAATTAAACAACCATGGTGTTATTAAATAAAATCAAAAATAAACTGCGTATTAATTACAGAAAAAAAAGATGGCCAGGTCTAATAGAAGCTTATAAACAATATCTCCCTGTTACAAAGAAGACTCCTATTATTTCCCTCAATGAAGGAAATACACCACTAATTCAAAGCGAGTCAATTAGCAACTTAATTGGAAATGGAACAAAAGTTTTTTTAAAATATGATGGCCTTAATCCAACAGGATCTTTTAAAGATCGTGGTATGACTATGGCAATTAGCAAAGCAAAAGAGAATGGCCGTGAAGCAGTAATTTGTGCAAGTACTGGAAACACCTCTGCTGCTGCTGCTGCATATGCTTCGAGAGGAGGATTGAAACCTTATGTTTTAATCCCAGAAGGATTTGTTGCACAAGGAAAACTTGCGCAAGCATTAATGTATGGGGCTGAGATAATATCTATCAATGGAAACTTTGATAAGGCTCTTGAAATTGTTAGAGATTTATCCTCAGAACATCCTATAGAACTGGTTAATTCTGTTAATCCATATCGAATACAAGGACAAAAGACTGCAGCTTTTGAAATAGTTGATGACTTAGGTCGTGCTCCTGATTGGCTTTGTATTCCAATGGGTAATGCAGGAAATATAACTGCTTATTGGATGGGATTTAAAGAATATTCAAAAATAAAAAGAAATTGGAAATTACCAAAAATGATGGGGTTTCAATCCGAAGGCTCTGCTCCATTAGTAAAAAATATAATTGTTAAAGATCCAGAAACAATTGCAACTGCAATAAGAATTGGGAATCCTGTAAACAGGGAAAAAGCAAAAAAAGTGAGGAAAGAGAGTAAAGGAGACTTTCAGTCAGTTACAGATGAAGAAATAATCAACGCTTATAAAATCCTTGCTAAAGAAGGAGTATTTTGTGAGCCTGCCAGTGCAGCATCAGTTGCTGGACTAATTAAAAATAAAAATAGAATTCAGAAAGAATCCACTATTGTTTGTGTTCTTACCGGAAATGGCTTGAAAGATCCTGATTGCGCCATAAAAAACAATGATGCTATTTTTAGGAAAAATGTTGAACCTTCATTAAAAAATATAAATAAAATCTTAGGATATTAAAATCCAAAATGAATAGTGTCTGTGGAAATCAATTAAAAACAAATATGATTTGTTGAAAAATACATAATAAGTAATTCTATTTGTTGAATAAATTTAAAATTTTCGAAAAAAGTAAAAAATATTCAACAAATAAAAATTTTTTTACACATATTCTTTTCTTCGAAAACTAAATAGAAATGCTGTTTTATTGAAGAATTCCACAGTTCCCACAAGAACTACTACTACTAAATTTTTTATTTTATTATTTATTTTTATATTAGAAAAAGAGTAAAAAATAAATTTATTGAATTTAATTTACGAAAAAAGTATATTGTATTTGTAAAAAGTTCCAAATTCTGATGGAAATTATTTGTAATCAAAATGAATTAAATAACGCTATACAACTAGTAAGCAAGGCCGTTGCTTCAAGGCCAACGCATCCAATTCTTGCAAACATACTTTTAACTGCTGATGAAGGAACTAATAAAATTAGCTTCACAGGATTTGACTTAAATTTAGGAATTCAAACTTCTTTTGACGGAACTGTCAAAAATAGTGGAGCTATTACTATACCTTCAAAACTTTTGTCCGAAATAGTAAACAAACTACCTAATGAAACTCCTGTTTCTCTAGAGGTAGACGACAATTCAGATAATATCCTAATAAAAAGTGATAGAGGTTCTTTTAATCTTAAAGGTATCCCCTCTGACGAATATCCGAATTTGCCATTTGTTGAAAGCGGTACTTCTTTGAATATTGATCCTAGTTCTTTTTTAAAGGCTTTAAAATCTACCATTTTTGCCAGTAGTAATGATGATTCAAAGCAACTACTCACAGGTGTCAATTTTACTTTCAAACCAAATTATTTAGAGTCTGCTTCTACAGATGGTCACAGATTGGCTGTTGCCTTAATTGGTAATCAAGAACATATTGAAAATAAAGAAAACAAAGAAAACTTATCTTCAAATGTTGATGATTTATCGGTAACTATCCCAACTAGATCATTGAGAGAAATTGAAAAACTAGTATCTTTGAGAAGCTCAGAAAATTCAATTAAGCTTTTCTATGACAAAGGTCAAGTAGTATTTATATCTTCTAATCAAATAATTACTACAAGAACTTTAGAAGGTACTTATCCTAATTATTCACAATTAATTCCTGATTCCTTTTCTAAAATTCTAAACTTTAATACAAAAAAATTAATTGATTCATTAGAAAGAATTGCTGTTTTGGCTGACCAGCAAAGTAGTGTTGTAAAGATTAAATTAGATGATACAGATTTAGCTTCAATCAGCGCAGATGCTCAAGATATTGGAAATGCAAATGAATCAATACCTGTTTCTTATTCTGGAGAAAATTTTGATATTGCATTTAACGTAAGATATTTGTTAGAAGGTTTAAAAGTTATTGCTTCTGAAAATGTACTTTTAAAGTGTAATATTGCAACTACTCCAGCGGTTTTTGTGCCAGAAGATAATCTTAATTCTTTTACTTATTTAGTTATGCCTGTGCAGGTTCGTTCTTAATTTGAAATTACCTAAAGAAATTTTATTAAGTGAATTATTAAATTATAGTGTTAAGGGTAATATGGTCCTTAATTATGGAAATGGTGAAAATGTTTGGATGCATCCTCCAGTTCACCGGATTCTAGGATGGTACTCACGTCCGTCAAATTTTGATTTAAAAAGAAATGTTTGGCGATTAAATCAAATTTCTCAAATAATAGATAATGAAATTTATGTCAAAGGCGATCCAGCTATTTCGGATTTAGCAACTTTAAATAGGTTCCCAACTTTAATAGAAGCTAATCTTATAAATATAAATGGATCAAAAATAGGAGTAATTGCAGATTTCTTATTTGAAATGAAAACGGGAAAAATTAAATATTACTTAGTTTCTAGATCTAATCCTAAGATTCCGGGTTCTAGTAGATGGAAATTAACTATTGAAAATATTAATGATCAACAACCGGGATTGGTATTCTGTGAAAGTAATTCTTTAGATGATTTACCTTTAATAAAATCAAGTATTAAAAATGAATTTATGCAAAAAGGGAAAAAAATTTTTGATAGATTTGATGATATGAAAAATATTGCTTCTGATAGATTAGAGGAATGGCTTGAAGAAGATGAAGATATTAGCCAAAACTTAGATTTTAAACAAAAAAGTTTTTATAATAATGACAGTACACATATACCGTCTAGTGAAAAAAAAGAAGATGACCCTTGGATATAAATAATGATAAATCAAGAAAATAATGATCTATATGATCTTAATGAAGCACTACAAGTTGAAAATTTAACACTCAAAGATTACGAAGAAATTTGCAAAAGATTAAGGAGAAAACCTAACAGAACGGAATTAGGCATGTTTGGCGTTATGTGGTCCGAACATTGTTGTTATAGAAATTCAAAACCTTTACTATCTAAGTTTCCCACTAAAGGTAAAAATGTTTTAGTTGGACCTGGAGAAAATGCTGGCGTTATTGATGTTGGAAATAATCAAAAACTTGTTTTTAAAATAGAGAGTCATAATCATCCTTCTGCTATTGAACCTTTTCAAGGCGCAGCAACAGGTGTAGGAGGAATTTTAAGAGATATATTTACAATGGGTGCTAGGCCAATCGCAGTTTTGAATTCATTGAGATTCGGCAACCTTGATAAATCATCAAATGTTGATTTACTACGAGGAGTTGTATCCGGAATTTCACATTATGGGAACTGCGTAGGTGTGCCTACTGTAGGAGGTGAAATTAACTTCGATGATAGTTACTCTGGAAATCCTCTAGTGAATGTTATGGCTTTAGGACTTTTAGAGACTGAGGAAATCGTTTGTTCTGGAGCTAAAAATGTAGGATCACCAGTGTTATATGTCGGTAATACAACTGGCAGAGATGGTGTTGGTGGTGCTAGTTTTGCTAGTTCTGAATTAACTACAACTTCATTGGATGATAGACCTGCTGTTCAGGTAGGTGATCCATTTGTTGAGAAAAGTCTTATTGAAGCTTGTTTGGATGCTTTCAAGACAGGGGATGTAATTGCAGCTCAAGATATGGGTGCTGCAGGTTTAACGTGCAGTAGCGCAGAAATGGCTGCAAATGGAAATTTAGGGATATCTATCGATTTAGATTTGGTCCCTTCTAGAGAAGATGATATGTCCTCATACCAGTATTTATTATCTGAATCGCAAGAAAGAATGTTGTTTGTCGTTAAACAAGAAAAAATTAATGATCTTATTGAAAAATTTAATAAATGGGGATTATATGCCAATGTTATTGGTGAAGTGATAGGAACTAATGAAGTAATTATTTCTCATAAAAGTAAAATTGTCGCCCAAATACCTACTTCTGCCTTATCTGATGATACTCCTGTCAATTTTCACAATGTGATTAATAACCCACCAGATGATCTTTTAAATAAATGGGAATGGAACGAAAATGACTTACCAGAAATTCATGAACAAAAAATATTTTCATTGAAGGAAAATAAGAATTTTTCTTTTTCAGAAATCATTTTGAAACTAATCTCTAATCCATCAATAGCTTCTAAACGATGGATTTATAAACAATATGATTCTCAAGTTCAGGCAAATACAGTTTTTAAACCTGGACAATCAGATGCAGCCGTAGTAAGACTAAGGGAACAAAATAAAAAAAATAAAAGTAAAGTATTTTCTGGTGTCGCTGCTTCAGTTGATTGCAATAGTAGATGGGTTGCGCTTGATCCTTTTAGAGGATCTATCGCTGCTGTTGCAGAGTCCGCTAGAAATGTTAGTTGTGTTGGTGCTGAACCAGTAGCAATTACGAATAATTTAAATTTTTCTTCCCCTGAGAATGTAATAGGATACTGGCAACTTGCATCTTCATGTAATGGAATTGCTGAAGCCTGTAAAGCTTTAGAAACTCCTGTTACAGGAGGTAATGTATCTTTATATAATGAATCAAAAAATAAAGATAATCTAATTACTCCTATCAATCCTACACCTGTTATTGGAATGGTTGGAAAGATAGATAATGTCGAAAAAGCTATAAGTAGTGAATGGAAAAATATTGAAGACCAAATCTGGTTAATTGGTTCTTCCAAATCAGAAATAAAAATTGCAGCTAGTTCTTATCTGGAATATTTTCATGGAGAAATTACAGGTCGGCCTCCAAAAATAGATTTGTTGGATGAAAAGTTTTGCCAGAGTTTTTTAAGAAATGCGATTTTAAATAGTTTTGTAGTTTCTTCTCACGATATAAGCGACGGAGGTTTAGCTATAGCTTTAGCAGAGTCTTGCATTTTGTCCGCAAGGGGTGCAACTATAGAATTAGAGAAAGATGTAAATAGAGTTGATAATTTATTGTTTGCTGAAGGGGGGTCAAGAATTATTTTTTCAATTAGTAAAATGAAACAAAATGAATGGTTTAATTATTTAAAACAAACTCAAATAAACTTCCCATCAAGTGTTTATGTAAAAAAAATAGGATACGTATCTAGTGACAAGCTGAAGATAAAAATCAACGAAAAAAATATTTGCAATATTAGGGTTGAGGAATTAACCGAAAAATTTAATAATAGTATTTCAGATTACTTTTAAATATGAAAAATATTTCTCAACTATTAATAATTTTAAGATATTAAGTTATGTGCGGAATAGTTGGAATTGTTTCTTCAAATGATGTAAATCAACAAATTTACGATAGTCTTTTGCTTTTGCAGCATAGAGGTCAAGACTCAACAGGTATAGCAACAATGGAAAATACTGTTTTTCATATACATAAGAATAAAGGTCAGGTTAATACTGCTTATAGAACTAGAGATATGAGGAATTTAATTGGCAAAATCGGATTAGGTCATGTTAGGTATGCAACAAAGGGATCAGCAGAAAGTGTAGAAGAAGCACAGCCTTTTTATGTTAATGCTCCTTATGGAATTGTTTTGATACATAATGGAAATTTGACTAATACGAGAGATTTAGAAAAACAGTTATTTAATGTCGACAAGCGGCATACAAATTCTTCAAGTGACACTGAAATGTTGTTAAATGTATTTGCGACAGAATTACAAGAACAAATTCATAATCAAGAATTAGAACCTGATATTATTTTTAATGCAGTTACATCTTTACATAATAGAATTCAGGGGTCATATGCTTCAATTGCGTTAATTTCAGGACATGGTTTATTAGCATTTAGAGATCCTTTTGGTATTAGGCCTTTAGTCATAGGGAAAAGACTTTCATTAACTACAAAAAAAGAAGAATGGATGGTTGCAAGCGAATCTTTAGTGCTTGAGAATAATGATTATGAAGTAGTGAGAGATGTAGATCCAGGAGAAGCTGTTTTTATAAATCTTGATGGGGAGTTTTTTTCTAAGCAATGTTCTGAAAATCCAATGTTATTTCCCTGTGCTTTTGAATATGTTTACTTAGCTAGGCCAGATTCAATTATGAATGGAATTTCAGTCTATAAAGCTCGTTTAAAGATGGGAGATTATTTAGCAGAAACAATAAAAGAAACAATCAATTCTGGAGATATTGATGTAGTGATGCCTATTCCTGATTCTTCTAGACCCGCGGCAATGCAAGTTGCAAGACAGTTAGGGATAGAATATAGGGAAGGTTTTTTTAAAAATAGATATGTTGGCAGAACATTTATAATGCCTGGTCAGCAGAAACGTAAAAAATCTGTAAGGCAAAAATTAAATGCCATGAGTGCAGAGTTTAAAAATAAAAATGTATTAATTGTTGATGACTCGATAGTAAGAGGTACTACTTCAAAAGAAATTGTCCAGATGGCTAAAGATGCAGGAGCAAATAAAGTATTTTTTACATCAGCAGCTCCTCCTGTTCGTTATCCTCACGTTTATGGAATTAATATGCCTAATAGAGATGAATTAATAGCTCACAATAGGACAATAAGTGAAATCGCCGATAAACTTGAAATTGATAACCTTGTTTATCAAAGTGTTGAAAGTTTGCGTAAATCTATAATTGGTGATTCTCCTATTAAAGCTTTAGAGATGAGTTGTTTTACTGGTGATTATGTAACTGGAACAGTAAATCAAGAATACTTAAATTGGGTTGAAAATGAATATAAATCTTAGTCTAGAAAGTTTTCAAGCCGGAAACAATTTTCAAGGTATTCATCATTATCTAATTTTAAAAAATCAATTAAAAAGTTTGATTTATTGGATTTGAAATTTAATTTATTTATGTCTAATCTTGCAGATTTATTTTTATTAGTTTCAATATCAAGGTAATAGTTACTTGCTATTATTTTGAGGAAGTAATCGTTTTTAAGTTGGGTTTTTTCATTTAAATATCCCAAACTGTATTCATTTGAGCAGTAAATTTCATTACTATTTATGCAAAAGATTTTTCCTTGTTTAGATATTAAAAAAATATTTTCTCCATCATTAAATGTACAACAAGAAACGATTTTTTCAGATGGTAAAAGTTTTGCAATGATTAATCCTTGGGATTGTTTAGAAGTTGGCGCTAAAAATTTATTTGATAATTTAAATTTAAAAATTCTTCCTATCGAGGTTAATATTATTAAATCTTTCCTTTCATTAGAAATAAAAGAATCAATTGTTTTTAAATTATTTTTTAATTTTGTAATAGTGAAAGATCTATTGCTTTTAATCATATCTTCATCAAATAAAACTTTTTTAAATCTTCCATCTGAATTTAATATGCATAAATAATTTTTAATGTCTTTTTTAATTGAGTGAAAATTTATTATTTCACTAGGATGGATATTTCCAAGAATTTTATTATCTAATTTATAGTCTTGATTAATATTTGATTCCCAATCAATTTTAAATACTTTTCCTGAATTTGTTATTCCAATTAATTTTATATTTTTTTCAATATTACATATAAATTTTTGAATATTTTTATTATCTATAATTTTATTTACAACCTCAAATGATTTCTTGTAATTACCTACAATCATCTTTTTTAAATAAAGCCTATTGTCTATGTACAATTTTGTTTTTTTATTTATAAAGTCTTCTATTATCTGATTATTAAGCGTTTCTAATTCTTGATTTTGATTTATATTTTTAATTATTTTTGTTTTACGTATAACATTGTATTCTTTCTTTAATATTAATAATTCTTTTATAAGTAATTCAAGTAATAATTCTCTTTCGTTCAACAATTTTTGAAAATAATTCTTTTTTTCTTCTAATTTTTTTATATCGTTATCTATTTGATTTTTTTCTAGATTTGTTAATTTTTTTAGTGGCATATCCAAAACTGAATTTGCCTGTTTTTCACTTAAGAAAAAATTTTCTACTAATTTTGATTTAGCTTGCACAGAATTTTCTGATTCTTCTATTATTGCGATAACTTTTTTTATGTTTTTTGTAGCTTTAGATAAACCTTCTAATATTTCTAGTTTATCAAGAGTGTTTTTTAGAAAATAAAAAGTTCTTTTTCTAATTGTTTCTTCTCTAAATTCAAGAAAATAGTTGAGATATTTTTTCAGATTTAGTTGTACAGGTTTGCCTTTGATTAAAGCTAAGAATATTGCGCCAAAGTTTGTTTGGAGAGTTGTTTTTTTATATAAATTAGAAATAACAAGTTCAGAATTAGAATCTTTTTTTAGTTCTATTACAATTCTCATTCCATCTCTGTCGCTCTCATCCCTAATATCAGAAATCCCAATAATCTTACCTGAATTAACAAGTTCTGCGAGTTTTTCAATCCAACCTGCTTTATTAATTTGGTAAGGAAGTTCAGTAATGATTATTGCACTCTTTTTATGTTTTCCTTTGCCTGTATTTATCTCTTCCGTATTTACAACTCCCCTTATCGTTATGGATCCTTTTCCAGTTTGATAAAGCTCTTCTATTCCATGACTATAAATTAATTCTCCGCCTGTAGGAAAATCAGGTCCTTTGATAATGTTAGAAAGTTTTTTATCACTAATATCTTTATTCTTAACTAAAGCAACTAAACCATCTACAATTTCGCCAAGGTTATGAGGCGGAATATTTGTTGCCATGCCAACAGCAATACCTGATGAGCCGTTTAACAATAAAAAGGGAAGTTGAGCTGGAAGAACATCTGGTTCTTTTTGAGAACCGTCAAAGTTATTTGAAAAGTTTACTGTTTCTGATGCAATTTCTTCAAGAAATCCTTTATGAGCTATTGGAGCTAATCTGGTCTCTGTATATCTCATTGCTGCAGGCGGATCATTATCCACAGATCCAAAATTCCCATGCCCGTCAAGAGTAGGATATTTAGTTGAGAAATTTTGTACCAGCTTCACTAATGCATCGTAAACTGCTTGATCTCCATGAGGATGGTATTTTCCAAGTACATCTCCAACAACTCTTGCACACTTCCTGAATGGTTTATCAGGAGTTAAACCTAATTCATACATCGCGAATATGATTCTTCTTTGTACAGGCTTAAGACCATCTCTTGCATCAGGCAACGCACGTCCAACTATGACGCTCATTGCATACTCCAAATAAGAACGTTGCATTTCTTCTTGAAGCGAGATGGAAGTGAAGTTTTTCTTATCCATTAGAGCGCATACTTAAATAATTATTAATTAACTAAATTAAGACTAATAGGTAAAACAATATTTACCAGTATTGAACATTAAGATGATTCAATTATTTTGGATTTTGCCAGTATTACATCTTTTTTTAGTTGTTCACTTTGTAAAAGAATTTCTGTAGAGGCTTGTAATTTTTCTCCCCATAACTGTTCTTTTCTATAATCATAGTTAACATAATTGGGATCTTTATCCAAAGCTTTTTTTGCTAGCTGAATTGCTAATTTATTATCTTGGATATTTATACATGAGGCTAGGCCTAGTAATGGTTCAGCATTCTCTTCGATTGAGATTGCACTTTCAAAAAGTTTGATTGCGAGATTCACTTTGTTTTTTTCGAAATAAGCTAAACCTTGATTGTTTATTGCTTGCCAGAAATCAGGCTTGATTTTTATAGATTTATCAAACAATTTGATAGCTCCCAAATAATTTTTTTCCATTAATAAAATATTTCCTAATTGAAAAATAGCTTTGTGGTTATTTGGCTCAATCTTTATTCCTTTTTCTAAAGCATTCTTTGCATTTGTCTGTTGGGAAATTTTTAAGTAAACATTACTTTTAGCAAAATATATTTCGCTAATATTTGAATTGATCAGTTCTGCTTTATTTAGAGAACTTAATGCGTTTTTATATTCTTTGTTAGCTATTTGTGCTTCAGCCAAAATCAACCATAGTTTTTCATCTTTTGCATTTATTTTTACTGCTAATTTGGATAAGTTAAGACTGTCTTCATATTGACCAAAATAAAGTAGTTGATATGCATTTTTTCCAATGTATAAACTTTGCTTTTGTAAATTTTTTTTTGTTGGGAAATAATAATAGGGAACTATTGCTCGAACTAGTTCAATTTGAAAAAAATTAAAGCAGATCAAGGAGATCCAGATTGTGTTTTTTAGAAACTTGTTCATATTTTAATTTTTTTATTCTTCATATTTGCTTTTATGTTTCTTTTCCACATCCATGGTTTAATTCTTTTTAAAGTAGTTCCTTTAAGATTTTCTTGCCACGTTTTATCGTCCCATTTCAGGGACTCAATATTAAGATTTTTAATCCATTCTTTTGGTGTAGTTTCATAATTATTGTTGTACGGCACTGATTTATTCCACGGACAAACATCTTGACAAATATCACATCCTGCAACCCATCCACCTAAATTTTTTTCTATTTTCTTAGGAATACTTTTATCTCTGCTTTCTATTGTGTGATATGCAATGCATAGATCTGACTGTATTACAAATGGTTCTACGATTGCCTTTGTGGGACAATGTTCAATACAAATATCACATTTTCCACAAAGTGATTGATGAGGCTTATCTGGCATTAAATCTTTTGTGAGAATCATAAATCCCAAAGTGAACCAAGAACCGTTTTTTTTGCTGATTAAATTACTATTTTTACCTATCCAGCCAATCCCTGCCTCCTCTGCCCATGCTTTTTCAAGAAGCGGAGAGGTATCAACACATATTTTCCATTTGCAATCAGGTATTTCTAGATTGATCCACTTACCAATATTCTTTAATTTTTTGTGAATCACTTTATGATAATCCTCACCTTGGCTAAATTTAGCTACCTTTAGGAAATTGTTGTTGTTGTTTTGTGAATTTATGTAAGTAAATCCAACGCTTAAAACACTTTTTGCATTTTCAAAAAGTGAGTCTATATTTTGTCTTCTTTCTGCTTCCATCCATTTCATTTCAGCATGATAGTTATTTGATAACCATCTTTCTAATGCATTAGTTCTTAATTTTACGCGCGAACTACCCGGTATTGAAGCTATTCCTGCAACTGTAAAACCTTCAAAAATAGCCCTTTCTTTTAATTTTTTACTTATTTCTTTTTTGTCTTGTATTGAATCAATCATTTCTTTTTCTTTATAGCATTTCTTTTAAAAGTTATATTTAGAGAATAAACTAATAAATAAAATTGATATATTTAAGAAAAATATATCCTAACTAAGTAAAAACAGTTAAATTATTAGTAAAGTTAATATAGTTAAGACGTTATTTTGGTTGAATCTAATCAAAATCAAGATTCGAATTTAGGATCTAGGCTGCAACAAGATCTCAAAAATGATCTTATTGCAGGGTTGTTAGTTGTAATACCCTTGGCAACAACAATCTGGCTATCATCATTAGTTAGTAAATTTGTTTTAACGTTAGTTACTTCAGTCCCAAAGCAACTAAATCCTTTTATTAATTTAAATCCTTTATTACAAGATTTAATTAATCTTACATTAGGTTTAACTGTTCCTTTATTAGCTATTTTGCTTATAGGCTTGATGGCGAGAAATTTTGTAGGGAGATGGTTATTAGAATTTGGAGAGGGTACTTTATCAAAAATCCCAGTAGCTGGAGCGGTTTATAAAACTCTTAAACAATTGCTAGAAACGTTTTTAAGTAATAAATCTAATAGATTCAGACGAGTTGTTTTAGTTGAATATCCTCGTGAAGGACTATATAGTGTTGGATTTGTAACTGGAAATGTAGGACCTTCTCTACAGCCAGAATTGGAAGAAAAGTTACTTAGCGTTTTTATCCCTACGGCACCAAACCCAACGACTGGTTGGTATACTCTCGTGCCTGAGTCTTCTGTTAAGGATCTGAATATTTCCGTTGAAGATGCTTTTAGAACAATAATTTCAGCTGGGATAGTTAATCCAGATGAGAAAAATAACACCACAAATCCAACATTTTCAAAATTGTTTTCTCAATTACGAGCTTCCACTAATACTTCTTCTTAATTAATGCATAATAGATCTCTTTCTAGAGAATTATCTTTAATTTCTCTTGGCCTTATAAAAGATAAAGGTGACTCTAAATTAAATAATTTTCAGATAGAAGAAGTTTTTGAATCTGCTTTGGATTCTTTAATAAACCATTGCAGAGAAGAATTAGATAATTGCGAGTCGGAGTTAGAAAATGCTTCACAAAAAATATTAGATAGTGAATTGCAAGAAGGTGTTGCCTCTTCTTATTCAAACGTTCGAGATGAGTTAAAAAAATCTCTGATAAAAATTGAATCCGTAATGAATACGCTCTCTGTTACTCTAGACTTTCCAAAATTAATTGTCTCTAGCGGTCAAATAGATATTAGAGAGGATGTAAATCAAAGGATTTTTAATATAATAAATAATCTTAAAAGTATTGACTCTGATATTGATCAAGTAATGGATGGCTGGAGATTAAAAAGATTACCAAGAATTGATAGGGATATTCTGCGTCTGGCTTACGTGGATATTAATTTTTTGAACACACCTGTAGCTGTTGCTTGTGATGAGGCTGTTAATTTAGCTAATAAATATAGTGATTTACAAGGAAGAAAATTTATTAATGGAGTTTTAAGGAGATTACAAACAATTTAATTGTCATAATTATTTGATATAAATAAATAGTATTTAGAAAATTTTAACTACGAACCATAAATAATAATGACTAATACTGATTCTGATAATTCTCGTGAATGGGCTTCACAAGCTTATGCACTTTTAAAAAAACGACAAGAAGAGCAAAAGAAAGAGTTAGAGAAGCAAGAAGAGCAAAAGCAAGAGTTAGAGAAGCAAGAAGAGCAAAAGCAAGAATTGATTGAAGTTCCTAATAAAGAAAATATTGCTAGTCCGTCTAAAACTATTGCTGAACCTCAATTAGGAGAATTTGATGATAATTTTACTTGGTCTGCAATGGTATTAGCTGCTCAAGGAAAAAAAATAAATCAAATATCGATTGATGAAATTGATTGGTTAACTAAATTACGGAGAGGATTAGAAGAAACCCGAAAAGGATTTGTCACTGAATTATTGGATAAATTGGGGGATGATCCTCTTACTCCTGAATCTCTTGACGATTTAGAGACTCTATTAATAAGAGCTGATGTAGGGATTGATTCAACTGATAAAGTTATAAATTCTCTTAGAACAAAATTAAATGAAGAAGTCGTGGGTGGAGAAGCAGGAATAAAATTTTTGAAGAAGGAATTAAAATTAATTATCGATAAACCAATAAAAAATTCGGGCTCTGATCTTTTAGTTCCACAAAAGGGTAAGTTAAATGTCTGGTTATTAGTAGGGGTTAATGGTGTTGGTAAAACAACTACATTAGGAAAATTAGCATATTTGTCATCAAAAAGTAATTATAAAACTTTGATAGCTGCTGCTGATACTTTTAGAGCGGCTGCAGTAGAACAACTCAAAGTGTGGGGAGACAGAAGTAATGTTGACGTTATATCTAATCAATCAAAAAATGCTGATCCAGCTGCTGTAGTTTTTGATGCAATTAATTCTGCAAAAAAAAGAAATGTTGATTTATTACTTGTTGATACAGCGGGTAGATTGCAAACAAAAAATAATTTGATGGATGAATTAGCAAAAATAAAAAAAATTATTGATAAAAAGGTCCCAGATGCAATTGTTGAATCATTATTAGTTTTAGATGCAAGTCAGGGACAAAATGGCTTAAAGCAAGCAAAAAGTTTTGCTAAATCAGCAGATTTAAGTGGAGCAATTATTACTAAATTAGATGGCACGTCTAGAGGAGGAGTCTCTTTAGCTGTATCTGAAGAGGTAAATTTGCCTATAAGATTTATTGGGGCTGGAGAAGGTATAAAAGATTTGAGACCATTTAATAGTTATGAATTTGTAGAAGCTATGCTTGCAGATAAATAAATATTTAATTAGTTTTTAAAAACTTAATTTTAATGTTAAAACATATTTATCTATTAGATTTGCTTTGACTAATAATCAAAAAGAAAAGATATTTTCGAATAAATTTATTCAAAAATTTTTAGAAAATGATCCTCAAGTAACTCTAAAAAATAAATATAAATTTGCTGAAATTGCATCTTCTTTAGCATATTATTTAAAATCATTTTCCAATATAAATAAATTTCTGGATTATGTATGCTTGATTTTTAAACATATTTTTTCTGAGAATATAATTTTAATTATTCCTTTAGATTATGAGGGGGAGATATGGAATGAAAATATAAAAATATCTGTTAATTATGAATATCTATCAATTCAAGAAGAAATTAATAGATTTTTGAATCAATTTCAATTTTCAAAAAATTTTAAAATAAAAGAGATTCTAATTTTTGAAAATGCTTTAAAAAATAAATTTAAAGAATATAAAATTGAAACAAAAAAAATAATATCTAGAGGAAAATGTAGGGGATTTATTTATATTTTTAGTAAAGATATTTCTAGACAGTCGATTACTACGGATAGTAATTTTAATTTTATCGAAAATTGTCTAGCTGTTGGATTAGAAAATTACTACTTGATAAAAACAAAGAAAAAGCATGAAAATGTAGATAGAGAAATTTCCACTGGTGCTGAAATTCAATCTCAATTACTCCCTGATTATTGTCCAATTATCCATGGTATAGACCTTGCGGCACATTGTAGGCCAGCTCTTCAGCTCGGTGGAGATTACTATGATTTTATGTGCTTAAAGACAAATATTTCTGAAAAAAGGAAAGAAAAATCAAGATGGGCCTTTGTAATTGGTGATGTTATGGGTAAAGGGATTCCAGCTGGTCTTTTGATGACTATGTTAAGAGGAATGCTACGTGCCGAGGTTCTAACAGGTCTGCCTCCAGATAGAATTTTGCATGATTTGAATCAACTAGCAATAAATGATTTAGACCAATCGCATAGATTTGTGACATTATTTTACTCAGATTATGATCCAAGAACTAGAAAATTGAGATTCGCTAATGCAGCACATAATCCTCCTCTGCTTTGGAAAAGTATAGATCAGAAAGTTTTTAAATTAGATGCAAAAGGATTCGTACTTGGACTACAAAAAGATGCTGAATATCATTGTGGTGAAATCAAGCTTAATCAAAATGATTTAGTACTTTATTATACAGATGGAGTAATTGATACTTCTAATTCTTTAGGACAAAGATTTGATGAGGAAAGATTAATTAAAACCTTTACAAAATTATGCAAGCAATCTTATACATCTCAAGAAATTTTAAATAAATTATTTAAAAAGTTAGATGATTTTACGGGACAAAATAGGCATCTTGAAGATGATGCCTCGATGGTTGTTTTTCAATTGCAATAGATATTTTTTGTCACTTATATAAAAAAATGCTTTATTAGAGATACTTAAAGTTACTAATTGATATGGCAAAAGTTTGGAGTAAAAGATTTGATAATGCACTTAACCCTTTTATTGAAAAGTTTAATGCCTCAATTGGTTTTGATAGAAAGCTTATTTTAGAAGATATAGATTGCTCGATTGCTCATGCGAAAATGCTTGGTAAAACAAAAGTATTATCTTCTTCTGAAGCTTCAAAAATTATTAATGGTTTAGAGCTAATAAAAGTTGAGTATTTGGAGGGTAAATTTTCTCCTAGTCCACCATCTGAAGATATTCATTATTGCATAGAAGAAAAGCTGATAAGTTTAATTGGTGAAACTGGAAAAAAATTACATACAGGTAGAAGTAGAAATGATCAAGTTGGTACAGATATAAGATTGTGGCTAAGAAAAGAGATTGACAATATTGAAAATTTAATAACCGATTTACAAAAATCTTTTTTAAATCTTGCGAAATCCAATATTTATACCTTAATTCCTGGTTATACCCATATGCAAAGAGCTCAACCATTATCTTTGGCTCATCATTTATTGGCTTACATAGAAATGCTCCAAAGAGACCGTGAAAGGTACAAAGAAGTACGCTCAAGAGTAAATATTTCTCCGTTAGGAGCTGCGGCATTAGCTGGAACAAAAATAAAAATAGATAGAAACTTTACAGCTGCTGAATTGGGTTTTAAAAAGATTTATAAAAATAGTATTGATGCAGTAAGTGATAGAGATTTTTGTATAGAGTTTGTTTCTGCATCTGCTATATTAATGTCTCATTTAAGTAAAGTTTCAGAGGAAATAATTTTATGGGTAACTGATGAATTTTCTTTTGCAAAATTAACAGATAAATGTGCTACGGGAAGTAGCTTAATGCCGCAGAAAAAAAATCCTGATGTTCCAGAATTGATAAGAGGTAAGACAGGAAGAGTATATGGACACCTTCAGGCGTTGTTAACAATGGTCAAAGGGGTACCACTTTCTTACAATAAGGATTTTCAAGAGGATAAAGAGCCTATATTTGATACTGCAGAAACTATATCTTCTTGTATTAAAGCAATGACTATCTTAATTAATGAGGGCATTGAATTTAATATTAAAAATCTATCTGATTCTGTAGAAAACGATTTTTCTAATGCTACTGATTTGGCAGATTACTTAGTTGATAAAGATGTTCCTTTTAGGACCGCCTATCAAGTTGTTGGTCAAATGGTTAAATATTGCCTAGAGAGAAAAATGTTATTTAAAAATCTCAAAATTGAAGAATTTAAAAAATTTCATCCCGAATTTGAGGAGGATGTTTTTGTCGACCTTAAACCCTTTAATGTCGTTAAATCAAGAAATAGCGAAGGTGGTACAGGTTTTGTTCAGGTAGAAAAGGAGGTAAATAATTGGAAAAAAAGATTGTTACTTTGAATCTCAATTATTTTTCTACAACAAGGGTATGCTTTGAAGTAGAATAGTAAAGCAATGTTATAAGACTACTCAGTGTAGTTTTTCTAAGGTAAATTTTTGTTGAGTTTAAAGTGAGTATTTTTGTTGGCAATTTGCCGTTCCGCGCAGAGCGTGAAGATGTTATACAGTTGTTTTCCCCTTTTGGTGAGGTATTAAATTGTTCTCTTCCTTTGGAGAGAGATACTGGTAGGAAAAGAGGATTCGCATTTATTGAAATGGCAGATGAAGCGATTGAGTCAAAAGCTATTGATGGTTTGCAAGGCACTGAACTAATGGGTAGACCATTAAGAATTAATAAGGCCGAGCCTAGAGGTTCTGGTGGATCTCGTAGAGGAGTAAGAGGCGGCTATGGTGGTGGTAATAATGGCGGCTA
>QCEG01000008.1 GCA_003278535.1 Prochlorococcus sp. AG-355-N18 | reverse complement strand
ATCTAACGGTTCTAACGCTAATAAATCTTCTGGAGCAGAAGGTTGGGAAGACAGAAGTTATGGAAATTCTTCTGATAACTCTGATTATGAAAATGGTAGGAGCAGGAGGAAAAGGAGAGTTTCCAATGAGAGCAATTCTTCAAACGACACAAATTAGTAACCCATTTCTTCAAGAGCTGTTGTTAATTTAAATAGATATTCAATATTTAATTCTTTTTTTATAGATTTATTTGTAATTTGATTTCTCCAAATTTTAGCTTTTGGAATGCTTTCAACTAAATTTATAAGATGTTTACAAATATCCCAAGATTTTCCTCCATTACTTAAATGAGATTCTATGTATGGAATTAAGGAGAATATAATATTTGAAGCAGATTTGGTTTTTTTATTAATTCCGTAAATCTTTTGATCAATTTCAGACCATCTCAAGGGATATTTATAAATTGACCGTCCAATCATGACCCCATCAAAATCATTCAAGGCATTTAATGATTCATCGATATTTGTTAAACCCCCATTGATTTCTATTAATAATTCTGGATTTGATTTTTTCAATTTTTTTACTACATCATAATTTAGTGGAGGTATGGTCCTATTTTGTTTTGGATTTAGACCTTTTAATATGGCTTTCCTTGCATGAACTGTAAATCTGTCTGCACCAGCATTTGCAACAATTCTTACGAAATTATTCAAGTTAACGAAACTATCATCATTGTCTACACCAATTCTGTGTTTGATCGTAACAGGTAAGTTGCAATTATTTTTTAAGGATTCTATACATTTTGCTACTTTTTCAGGGTCTTTCATAAGTGAAGCCCCAAAATTTCCAGAACATACCCTTGGACTAGGACAGCCAACATTAAAGTTTATTTCGTCATAACCCCAATCCTGAGCTATTTGGGCAGCTTTTGCAAGGATTTTAGGATCGTCTCCACCAAACTGAATCGATATCGGGTGTTCTTCTTCATTAAAATCTAGAAAATTTTCTTTTTTATTTGTATATATTAAACTCTGAGCCACAATCATTTCCGTATACAATAGAGCTTCAGAACTTATTTTTCTAATTATCATTCTGAAGTGTTTATCAGTACAGTCCATCATTGGAGCAATACTTAATTTATGAATATTTTTAATAGAATTAGGCTGACTAAAACTCATTACTTTTTTGTGATTTAAATATATGAATCAATTTCTATCAAGAAGAACTTTTATTCTAATTCCTACTATGTCAATCTTAAAAATAATCTTTAATCCTTTGCAAGTATTAGCATCTTCACTTGCTTCTAAAGAGGAGTGGAATTTATCAAAAGATGAATGGAAAGTTAGGCTTAGTCCCGAATCTTATTATATTTTGAGGGAGGAAGGGACTGAGAGAGCTTTCAGCAGCCAATTAAATAATGAGAAAAGAAAAGGGATTTTTCACTGTGCAGGTTGTGATTTGCCGCTTTTTTCCTCAGATAAAAAGTATGATAGTGGTACAGGCTGGCCAAGTTTTTGGGATTCAATGAGTGGATCAATAGAAACAAAAGTCGATTTCAAGTTAATTGTTCCTAGAACTGAGTATCATTGCTCTAGATGCGGAGGTCATCAAGGGCATGTCTTCAATGATGGCCCACCTCCTACTGGCAAAAGATACTGCAACAATGGATTAGCATTAAGATTTGTTCCTGACTAAATATTTGTGCGGCCTTCCGCAACTTGTTTTGTGCATCACTTTATTGGAGAATAGTCTTATTAAATTTTAGAAAAATGATTGAAAATCAATCAGACAATATTGATAATAAAGAAAATGATGATTCTAACCAGGACAATGTTCCTGAAGATATATCATCTAGCAAAAATTCAACTACTGAAAATGATGAATTATCTTCTCAAAAAACAGAAGAAATAAATACTGAAGAATTAAAAAATACTATCTCAAATAATGATGCAAGATTAGAACAGTTAGAAAAAGAGCATGAAACATTAAAAAATCAATATGTAAGGATTTCAGCAGATTTTGATAATTTCAGAAAAAGGCAGTCTAGGGATCAGGATGATTTAAAAATTCAACTTGTTTCTAAGACTTTAACTGCCATACTTCCTATTGTTGACAATTTTGAGAGAGCAAGACAACAACTTAAACCAGAAAATGAGGAAGCTCAAGCTCTTCATAGAAGTTATCAAGGATTGTACAAACAACTAGTAGAAGTTTTAAAACAACAGGGAGTGTCACCCATGAGAGTTGTTGGTCAGCAATTTGATCCAAACTTGCATGAAGCTGTATTAAGAGAACCTAGTGAAGAGTTTGAAGAGGATTTTATTATTGAAGAATTGCAGCGAGGATATCATCTAGAAGGTAAGGTTTTGAGACATGCATTGGTTAAAGTTTCTATGGGACCTGGTAAACAAAATTCACAACAGCAAGTAGAAAAGGATACAGTTGAAGGGGATGATAATTCAGAGGCAAATACTTCTGAAGATGTATAAATTCCAAATTCTTATTTGAGCATTATCTAATGGCTGATTTTTACCAAATACTTGGAGTTTCAAGAGATGCTGATGCGGATACCTTAAAAAGGGCTTATAGAAAATTAGCAAGACAATACCATCCTGATGTTAATAAAGAACCTGGTGCGGAAGACAAATTTAAAGAAATTGGTAAGGCTTACGAAGCATTAGCTGATCCTGAAACTAGAGCAAGATATGACCAATTTGGAGAAGCTGGCCTTGGAGGTGCAGCTGGAATGCCTGATATGGGAGATATGGGTGGCTTTGCAGATTTATTTGAAACTTTTTTTAATGGCTTTGGGGGGCAAAATCCACAAGGAGGAAGAACACAAAGAAGAGGTCCTCAGCAAGGAGATGATCTAAGGTATGACCTTAATGTTGACTTTAAAGATGCAATTTTTGGTCAACAAAGAGAAATTAAAATTCCTCATTTGGAGACTTGCGATGCCTGTAGGGGAACAGGTGCAAAACCAGGAACCGGCCCCAAAACTTGTTCAACATGTGGTGGAAGTGGACAAGTTAGAAGAGCTACAAGAACACCTTTTGGTAATTTCACACAAGTAGCTGAATGTCCTTCATGTAATGGGGCTGGCCAGATAATTGCAGATCCATGTGTAACTTGCGGCGGTAATGGCGTAAAGCAAGTCAGAAAAAAATTAAGAATTAATATTCCTGCAGGAGTTGATACTGGTACTAAATTAAGAGTTTCCGGCGAGGGAAATGTTGGTTTGAAAGGGGGTCCGCCTGGAGATCTTTATGTTTTTATAAAGGTTAAGAATGATTCAAAACTTAAAAGAGATGGTGTAACTATTTACTCAGAAATAGCAGTGAGTTATTTACAGGCTATTTTAGGCGACACTGTAAAAATCACTACAGTTGATGGAGATGTTGATTTAAAAATTCCAAGTGGTATTCAGCCAAATGCAACTCTTTCACTTGAGAATAAAGGGGTACCTAGACTTGGAAATCCTGTTGCGAGAGGAAATCATGAAGTCTTAGTAAAAGTAAAATTACCAACTCGTATAACCGACGCAGAACGTAAGCTTCTAGAGGGTTTAGCTTCTCAATATTCAGATAAAAATATTAATTCCAGTAGTGGACTGTTTAGTAAATTATTTGGTAAAGATTCTTAATGACTTCCTTAAAGCATTTGGATCTTAAATCTGTTCCATGTCCTTTAAATGTTGTCAAAATTAAATTGGCTTTGGAGAAGTTATCTAAAAATGAACAACTTATTGTTGAACTAGATAAAGGTGAACCAGAAGAAATGGTATTAAACAATTTAAAAGAGATGGGATGTTTGTTTAAACAAATCAAAGAAAATGAAAAATTTATAAAAATAAAAATATTGAATGAAAACTAATAGTAAATATTTAGGTTTAGTTACGAAAAAATTTAATGATTTTTTTTTAGTTGATTTAAAAAATCAAGAAAACTCTGGAAATAGCCAGAAATTTTTATGTAAGGTTAAGAAGTCTATAAATTTTAAGGATCAATTAATTTATGTTGGAGACGAAGTAGCGATTGAAAAAATTGATTTTAAAAGTAAACGCGCAATAATAACAAGTCTAAAAAAAAGAAAAAATCTTTTAGTTAGACCCTCAGTTGCAAATATTTCTAACATATACGTTACTTTTTCCGTTAAGGAACCAGAGTTAAATTTATCTCAAGTTAATAGGTTTTTGATATCAGCAGAATCAATGGGAGTTGATGTCTCATTAGTTTTGACAAAGTGTGATTTAATTTCTGATGAAAGAAGATCATATCTACTTGATAAATTTGAGAAATGGGGTTACAAAGTAATAACTTTAAATTTACAGAAATCTGATTGCTTTAAAAATTTATTAGCCGAGGTAAAGCAAAAAAAATGTTCAATTTTTATGGGTCCATCCGGAGTTGGCAAAACTACTTTGCTAAATATGATTATTCCAGGTCTTCAAAATAGTACTTCTCCAGTTTCTAATAAAATAAAGAGAGGAAAAAATACTACTCGAAATGTTGAGTTATTTTCTATGTCGAATCAAAGTTACATTGTGGATACTCCTGGTTTTAATATGCAACCTCTAGAGATTGATATTAAGTTATTACCAAATCTTTATTCAGAAATATCTAAACAGGTAATCGAAGAAGGAATTAGGTGTAAATTTCGTAACTGCTTACATTTAAACGATGAGGGATGTAATTTAAATAAATCCTTCGAAAGATATTCTTTTTATAAAGAAATGATTGAGTCTTCTAAGAGTCACTATTATCAAAACCAGGAAGATTGAGATTTAATCCACCAGTCAAATCATTCATCCTTTCTTTCATAGTTGTAGTTGATAATTCATGAGCTTTTTGAATAGCTTGTAGAATGTTTATCTCTATTTGTTCTTTATTTGCATTTAAGATATTTTCTTGTACTTCTACTTTTAAAGGAAGTTGGTTTCCGTTAATCCATACTTTTATCATCTCATCATCACTTTTGCCTTCAATCTCCAAATTTTCAAGTTCATCTTGTAATTTTTGAGCATCTTGCTGAATTTGTTTAGCTTTTTTAAAAGCTTCTGTAAGTTGTCCAAAGTTAGGAAGTCCAAAACCCGCCATTTTGTAAAAACGTTTCTTTAGTTAGGATAGTCAAAACCAATCATTCTTACTTCCGGTTGCAAATAAATCCCTTTGTTTTGTAGTACTTTTTGTTGAATTACTGTTATTAATTCATAAATATCTTTTGAACTTGCTGAAGAAGTGTTAATTATAAAATTTGAATGCATTGTAGAAATTTCAGCACCGCCAATTTTAAATCCCTTTAAACCCATATCATCAATTAATTTTGCTGCATAATTATTTTGAGGATTTTTAAAAACACTACCAAAACTTGGTTGATGATATGGTTGTGTTTCTGTTTTGAATTTAAGGTTATTTTTGGTTGTTTGAATTAATTTTTCTAGATTTCCATTAGGTTCAAAATGTAATCTTGCACTAATAATTGTTAAATCATTTCTTTGAAAAGAGCTAAATCTATACTCAAAATTGATATCTTTTTTTTCAATTTCAAGTTTTTCAAGAGTTTTATTATTAATAACTTTCACTGAAATAAGATTTTTTGCTAGCGATAAATTACCTGTGCCAGCATTCATATAAATTGCTCCTCCTAATGTTCCTGGAATTCCTACAGCCCATTCCCCTCCTTGTAATCCATTTTTAGCAAGAGAATTAGATAATGTTGGGAGCATTACACCTGCTTCCGCTTCAATAATTCCTGAATATGGTTCTATCTTTAGTGATTTTAATTTTTTTGTACAAACAACTAAGCCTTTTATGAAAATATTATTTATTAAAAGATTTGAACCGGCGCCAATTATTTGACATCTTTGATTATTTAAATTTGCCCATTTTATTAGATATGAAAGTTCTTCAACGCTTCTTGGCTCAGCAAAATATTCAGCCACTCCTCCCACTTTTATAGTTGTATAACTACTTAAATTACAGTTTTCAGAAAAATTTTTTTTATTCATAAATTAGTAATTATTTTAATTATTTTTTTCATTTAAAATTGACCAGAAATTATGACAATCACCAGCTCCCATATTCAAAATTAAATCCCCTTTTTGAGTTAATTCGTAAAAATTCTTTGTAACTTCATAATAATTATTTATGTAACTAACATTTTTATTTTTTTTATAAATCAGATCAGTAATAATTTTCGAAGTAATTTTCTCTTCGTTTCCTTCTCCTGCTCCATAAATACTTGTTACGTAAATAACATCTGCTTTTGATAATTCTTCAGCGAATTCTTTATTAAATTGCTTTACTCGAGAATATCTATGAGGTTGAAATAAAGCAATTAATCTATTTTTTTGAAATTCATTATTATTTTTTTGCTTAATAAATAATCTTCCTAATTTAATCGTCTCTTTTATTTCGTTTGGGTGATGGGCATAATCATCATATAAACTTCTTTCATCTATTTGGCCTCTAAATTCAAATCTTTTTTTTGGCAGTTTCAAATATTTTAAATTTTTCTTAATTTCTATAAAATCTACTCCTATCATTCTTGAAGCTGCTATTGCTGCGGTGATATTGGATAGATTGTGTAGTCCTGGAATTGGAATATTTAAATTACTGATAAAATTTCCATTCTCATAATATTTTCCAATTGTATACTTTAAATTAATTTCAGTCGGGATTATTGCATATGATACATTTTTAGCCGTAGAGTTTGACCACTTAAAATTAGAATAAAAATTTTTTCTTGAGGTTTCACAATCAAAATTAAGTAATAATTTTTTAGAGTTTTTAGCGAAACTTTTAAAAGAAGATATGACTTCACTTAAATTAGAAAAATGATCGCAATGATCAAAATCAATGTTATTGATTATTCCAATATCAGATTTATATTTGTCAATAGTTCCATCAGATTCATCAACTTCAGCTACTAAGTATTTTGTATTTTCTAAATGACAATTAGAGTTGTAAATAGGAATTATTCCACCAGTTATTGAAGAAGAATTACGAGTACATAACTCAAGTAGCGTAGAAAGAAATGTACTAGTTGATGTTTTTCCGTGGCTGCCTGCTATCGCCAATGCAGTATAAGTACGCATTAGCATTGCAAGTATCTCTGAACGATGTTTGATTGATAAATTTTTTTCTTTGCAATATGAAAATTCTTCATTTTCTGGCTTGATCGCGGAGCTTACAACAAAATTAATCAATCTGTTGGTAAATTTTGAAGTAACAAATTCAATATTTTGTCGAACTTGAGAAGTAAAGATTACTGCACCAAGTTTTTCCAATTTAATAGTTTCATCGTTTTTAACTAAATCAGATCCTGAAACTGAACAACCTTTTTTAAGTAAACCCATTGCTAATGCTGACATCCCAATACCTCCGATCCCAATAAAATGAAAATGACTTTTCAAAAGTAATTTTTTATCCAATTTTTATCTTTTACTTAAATTAAAATAACTTCTAGGTAAAATTTTGCTATTTTTTTTAAAAAAAAATGTTTTTTTTTCTTGAATTAATACAAAACTAGACTTATTTGCTTAATAAATCAAAAAAACCTTACGTTATTGCACAAAATTCAGTATGATCAGCAACTTAGGTTAATCATTTAGAAATTATTAGTTATGACTTTGCGTGTTGCAATTAACGGCTTTGGCAGAATTGGTCGAAACTTTATGCGTTGTTGGCTTAGTAGAGGGGCTTACACCAATATTGAAGTAGTCGGAATTAACGTTACATCAGATCCTAAGACTAATGCTCATTTATTAAAATATGACTCAGTCCTTGGTCAACTTGATGGTGTCGATATTCAATATACTGATGATACTTTTGTAATTAATAACAAGACAATTAAATGTTTCTCAGATAGAAACCCACTGAATCTCCCTTGGAAAGAATGGGGTGTAGATTTGGTTATTGAATCTACTGGAGTATTTAATACAGACGTAGGTGCAAGTAAGCATTTAGAGGTAGGAGCAAAAAAAGTTATTTTAACTGCGCCTGGTAAAGGCGATGGCGTTGGTACCTATGTAGTTGGAGTTAATGCTGATACATATAAACACAAAGATTACGATATTTTGAGTAATGCTAGTTGTACTACGAACTGTTTAGCTCCAGTAGTTAAAGTTTTAGATCAAACTTTTGGGATTAATAAAGGTTTGATGACTACAATTCATAGTTACACAGGTGATCAAAGAATTTTAGATAATAGTCACAGAGATCTAAGAAGGGCTAGAGCCGCTGCTACAAACATCGTTCCTACTTCTACAGGAGCTGCAAAAGCAGTCGCTCTTGTATATCCAGAAATGAAAGGGAAATTAACTGGAATTGCAATGAGAGTTCCAACTCCTAACGTTTCAGCAGTTGATTTTGTTTTTGAATCTTCTAAATCTGTAACAGCTGAAGAAGTCAATAATGCTCTCAAGGAATCATCTCTAAATTCAATGAAAGGCATTATTAAGTATGGAGATGAACCATTAGTGTCAAGCGATTATGCAGGTACTAATGAATCATCAATTGTAGATAGTGATCTTACTATGTGTATCGGAGATAACCTTGTAAAGGTGCTTGCATGGTACGACAATGAGTGGGGTTATAGTCAGAGAGTTGTAGATTTAGCAGAGATTGTTGCTAAAAATTGGGAGTAATTAAAAGTGTTTGAAAGGTGTGTTATTAAATAATTTGTTTTTTTTATTATCTTTAAATTCTATTGATGGTTCACCATCAGTAAAAAAACCAATCTCGTTAATATTTTTATCAAGTTTAGATAAATTTTCTGCCCATTTTTTGGGCAATGAGAAAACTAATTCATAATCTTCTCCTCCAAAAAAATAGTATTCGTCCCATTTGTCTCCTTTAGGCCAATCCTTATCTTTAGGTATATTTTCATAGTTTATGATCGCTTTGCAGCTGCTAGCTATTGCTAAATCTTGTAAGGCTTGAAATAGGCCATCACTGCTGTCAGTACATCCTATTCTCCTTATATTTTTATTGGAGCGAGTTTTGAGGAGATTATTTAGAAAATTTGGGTAAACTCTAGGGCGACAAAAATGTTCAATAGACTTAATGGTTAATCTTTCATTAAGAGAAAATTCACTTTCGAAATTAATTTTATTTTGTATCAAAAATCCCAGTTTGCTAAGACCATGAATTCCTGTAGTTAAGATTATATCTCCTGGTTTACATGCGTTTCTCCTTAATTCAAGCTCACCTTGAATTCCAAAGGCCGTAATTGAAATGATTTTTTCATTCCCCTTTGAGCAATCTCCTCCTAGAATCAATCCGCCATATTCTTTTAACGCTTTATTTATTCCTTTGTATACTTCCTCAACCCAAATCCACTCAGTTCTAACAGGTAGAATTAGACTTATTGTAATTCCAATAGTTTTCTTGCTTCCACTAGATAATAAGTCAGAGATGTTGCTTACAACTGCTTTCCACCCAAGGTCTTGAGGACAAATACTAACGTCATTGAAATGAACATTTTCCACTAAAGAGTCAGTATTAACAAGTAAATTTTCATTTTTAGTTTTGATTAAAGCGCAATCATCCGAAACTTGATTTTCAGGCATAAATTTTCCTAGCCTATTTATTAATTCTTTTTCCCCTATATCTTCTAATATTTCTTTATGCATTTAATTTGAGGTTTTCAATCCCTTCTAAAACATCAATCGAAATTATTGTGTCATCTCTAGTAAGCTCTTCTAATACATCAAATCCATCTACAACGTAACCAAAGGCAGCATTCCTTCCGTCAATTAAATTGCGACCCGCTGGATTTAATTCTGCTTCATATAAAAAGAAGAAAAATTGTGATGACCCATCATCAACTGCGGCATTCGAATGGGACCATCCTAGAGTTCCAAGTGTTGCAAAAGGTAATGTTGGCGTCTCTGTGTAAAGACCTAAATCTTCAAAAGTTTGATTGTAAAAAGTATCTTGTTCATTAGGAATTCTTATTTCTAAGGGAACGTGACGTTCTTCGTTTGTTTCAGGATCTACGTAACCAATATCATCACCAATTGGATCACCTGTTTGTAGTACAAAAAATTCTTCTGCTCTGTTAATGGGTAAATCTTTGTAGAAGTTTTTTGAAGATAAATCTATAAATGCTCCTGCTGTAAGTGGGGCGTTAAATCCATCCGCAATTGCTTGCATATCTCCTTTGGAGGTTTTTATATTGACTTTTGCTCTGCCCAGTAATCTTGGTAAATTATCAAATTCCGAGGGAATAGAGTATGGAAATTCTTTTGGTAGAAAATATTCTTCTAATCCACCTATTTTATCTAAAGCATTTCTTCGAGTCGCTATAAACGAGTATTTATCCTTTGATTTAGAGTAATCTTGAAGGCTATCAAAATTTTCTTTGAGTTCTAAAAATGTTTTTTCAGCAATCTTTTTTTTATCTTTTGGTAATTCTTGAATAATTTTACTTTGGTATTTTTTTAGCAAAGATTGACATTTTGTAACAGTTTTCGTAAGAGCGGGCCATCTTCCTCCTCTTACAAGGTCACTAGTTTCTTCCAATTTGTGTTGAATTTCTTGTAACTCAACTTGCTTGATAGGGAGTGCGTTTCTGAGGATTGCATTAGGGTCTTTTACAGCATTTCCAGTAGGTAAATCAGCTAATACTTGAATAGGTTTTAAGAGAAAAACCTGTAAAATTACAATCGATAGAATTAAGAAAAGTTTGTTCTGATTTGATAAGAATTTTTGCATAGCACTCTTGCAGGTTTATGATCCTTGGGGGATGTAATACAGGAATGATTTCCAGTAACGATTTTCGCACAGGTACTACCATCGAATTGGATGGACAAGTTTGGCGTGTTGTAGAGTTTCTACATGTCAAGCCTGGTAAGGGTTCTGCTTTCGTAAGAACAAAATTAAAATCAGTTCAAAGCGGCAACGTTGTTGAAAAAACTTTTCGAGCCGGAGAATCAGTACAGCAGGCTATCCTTGAGAAGTCTAACCTGCAGCATACTTATCTGGAGTCTGGTGATTATGTTTTTATGGATATGACAAGTTTTGAAGAGACGAGACTCACCTCGGAACAAATCGGTAAAGGCGCAAAGTATTTGAAAGAGGGGATGGAGGTTAATGTAATTTTCCATAATGGTAAAGTTTTAGAAGTAGAACTTCCAATATCTATTACTTTGAAAGTTACAGAGACCGATCCAGGAGTTAAAGGTGACACTGCTAGTGGGGGCACGAAACCAGCTATTCTAGAAACAGGTGCTCAAGTTATGGTTCCTTTATTTATTTCTGTGGGAGAAATGATTAAAGTTGATACTCGAAATGACACTTATCTTGGACGTGAAAATTAATGGCTATGAAATTAGATCATGATGACTTAGATCGCTTAATAGAGAAAATCTCTACAAGTGATATTCAAGAGTTCTTGCTAGAGGGAGAAGATTTTAAACTAGAAATAAAAAGGAATGTATTTGATCAGAATCAAGTTATTAATAATTTAGTTTCTAATACTTCATTTGATAAACAGACAATTGCTAATCAAAAAACTATTAATGATAATATCCCAGTTGTTAATGAGCCTGAAGCACCTCAGGTGGCACCCCCAGGACGTTCTGACCTTACTGAAATTACTTCTCCTATGGTAGGGACATTTTATAGGGCTGCAGCGCCTGGCGAGGAGCCATTTGTCGAAGTAGGAAATAACGTTAAGGTTGGTCAAACTATTTGTATTTTGGAAGCAATGAAGTTAATGAATGAAATTGAATCTGAATTTAATGCTGAAATCGTAGAGATTCTTGTAGAAAATGGGACACCAGTCGAATTTGGCCAAGTCTTAATGCGAGTTAAGCAGTCTTAATATTGTTAGTTATTTCTACGGCAGCCTTAATAGCCTCAATCATGCTCTGAGATTGAGCAATCCCTTTGCCAGCAATATCAAATCCCGTTCCATGATCAGGAGATGTTCTTATAAAAGGTAAACCGATTGTGGTATTGACTGAGTAATTAAGAGCTATCACTTTCATTGGTATTAAACCTTGATCATGATACATAGCAAGAATGCCATCGTGCTTGTCAGCATTTTCTTCATTCCAAGCTTTTACAGAAGAATTCCAGCAACTGTCTGGTGATAAAGGACCTAATAATTCAATGCCTCTATTTTTTGCATTCCAAGTAATTAATGCATCATTGAGCCAATTTTTCTCTTCATCACCTAACATACCTTCTTCGCCTGCGTGGGGGTTTAAACCTGCTACTTTTAAAGTAGGTGTGTCAGTATAGGTATTACAAAAATCTTTCAAAAGATCCAATTTAGCGTGGATTAATTCTGTAGTTAATTTCTTAGGAACCTCAGAAAGGGCTATGTGGGTTGTAGCTAATAAAGTATTAAATCTCCAACCTGTAATTGGTGATTTTGCTGTGAATAGCATGCCAACTTTTTTTACTCCACATGATTTTGCTAGTACTTCAGTTTGACCAGAGAAGTAATGACCTGCTAAAGACCATGATTTCTTGCAAATTGGTCCAGTTACAAGTGCTGAATTGGGATATTGTTTTACAATTTCTATTGCTTTTGTTAAATATTGGAAACTTGAATTACCGTAACTTGATTTAGAGTCATTATCTGATGAAGAAATTTCGAGATCATGAATCTTGAAATTTTTTGGATTTGCAAGGTTTTCTAATCCTAATGATCTGAGATATTCATAAGTATTTTGTAGATTTTTTTTTGATCCAACCAATATAAAGTCAATATTTTTTGGTATCTGATTAGAACAAAGTGACTTTAAGATTATTTCAGGCCCAATACCTGACTCATCTCCAACGCTTAATACTACCTTAAATATTTTATTTGTATTTTGAATATCCATAAAAAGTTTTTAATTTATTTTTTAACTGTTTGGATTGCAATTTTTTAAGCCTAATTTATAGTTTTTATAAATTAGTTTATATCCGAGTGTTTCGCATAAAAGTTTGTTTGAAACTCTTCTATTTTCCATCCAAAAAGATTTAGCGATAGGAGATAATTCATCTTTTACATCCTCAAATAATATTGGCTTTGGCATTGTTAAACCAAGTAAATCGTAGCAATATTGAATAACTTCTAACTGAGAGCAGGGTTCATCATCTGCAATATTAATGATTTGGTGAAACTTTAAACAATCTTTATTTTGTAATAAAAAAATAATCGCATGTGAAATATCAGCAACATGAACTCTTGAAAATACTTGAGCTTTTTTTAAGATAACTCGAATTTTTTGATTTTCGATTGCTTCAAACGTGGATCTTCCAGGTCCATAGATTCCTGGTAATCTAAAAATTTGAACGGGCAAACTAGATTCAATCCATTGTTTTTCGCAATTTAATCTATTAAGGCTTCTTTTTTGCAAAGGATTAGGCTGATCTATCTCAGAAACCCAACCACCTTCAGTATTTCCATATACTCCTGTGGTAGATAAATATCCAACCCACTCAAGAGGTAAATTTTCTAGCTTACTTTGAAGGCTTTCTAGTACAGGATCATTTCCATATTTGTCAGGAGGTATGCAGCTAAGAATATGGGTTGCTCCATCAAAAATTTCTTCTTCAGGAACAACACCGTTTTCACTATTGAAAATAAAACTATTTGGATCTTCGCTTGCAGATCTTGAGCTTGTTAAAACATTACAACCGAATTTTCTAATAGTTTTTGCAAAAAAACTACCGCTGAAACCACATCCCAAAATTAAAAATTTATTTTTCTTTCCGAGTAAACTTGCAGTTTTCTTCATGTTGGGTTACGGTAGTACATATGTATTAATTGATGATGAAGACAGCTTTTGAGCCCCATTTAAAATCAAAAACTTTCTGTATTAGCAAAAGTTACTCCCGTCTTGTAGAGAAAGAAGTAAGTTTAGTTAGTTTTAAATTCTATCAAAAGTTATTTGTCTTTCTTATTTCATTTTCGACAATTTTAATATTCCCAGATTCGCCAAAAGAATTGGAAAATATATGCGAGAGACACAACTCTAGAAGCATATGTAATGTTTGGTAGTCAAGCTGCTTTATATTCTGATTCATCTTTAATGTAATTTTTATTTTTTACCTTAAAATTAGGATTTGCCCATTGCAGTAATCTAATAGCTAATCTTAAATCTCCTTCTAACCAAGCTCTTATAGCCATTGCTCTTCGGGGATCATAAAATTTTTGCCTTCTATACCAATACAAAGCATTTTCATCTGATTTATCTCCATTACAAGAAAGACAAGCAGGGACGCAGTTTTCTGTTTTACTTAAGCCTCCTTGGCTTCGTGGTACTACATGGTCAATTGATTCAGATGGTTTCCCGCAATATATACAACTTTTTTCTGTAAACTTATGAATAGATTTTCGCCATTGTCTAAATCTGAACTTTGGACATAAATCCTCTAAAAACACAGCATCATTAATATGCATTCAGACTATTTAATTACATAAATAATCGCTTGAATATCTTAAAAGTCAATCTTTATTTATGTTTTTAGCCTAAATTTTCCAGTAAAAATATGATTTAGTGTGTTTAGATACAAAATAGTATTTATAAAATTTAAAAAATTATTATCTTTTGGAAACTTTAACTAATAACTATATCTATCAAATGTTTCATCAGTAAATTCTTCAGAAATTGTTTTATTAGTTTCTTCTAATTCTTTTTCTAATTTTTTTCTTTTGTTTTCTCTATCTTTTGCTTTTTTTTCTTTTCTTTTTTCTTCTTTTTCTAATTCTCGTATTAGTTTTCTATTTGGATGAAGATTATCTAAATATTCAACGCAATAACTAAATTTTTCTCTTTCTCTTATAACTGTTTCAGTAATTTGCGCTGCTGCATTTTTAGGTGAAACTTTGAAGAAACCTCCCTTTTGTTTTTTTATATATGCGTAAGCTGCTTCCCAACTACTTTCATGGTCATTTCCGCCATCTCTCATAGTACAAAAAATTTCCGCTCCAAATGCACCAGCATTTACTTTTGGCGTAATAAGGGTTAGAGGAGCAAAGATTCCCAACGCTAATGGTATTATTTTTTTCTTTTTTAATTTTTGCATTAGGCTTTTATCTTCTATTTAAAAATATCTTTTATTGTGAATATGTCTATAGAAATTTAAGATTTAATCACTCCAAATATATTCAAGCATTTAACAACTAAAGGAAGAATTAAGAGTACTGTAATCAATCTTACAGCGTGTAAAGTCGCTACCGCAGGTCCTACTCCGTACTCAGACCCTACAAGACTCATTCCGCTAATTCCTCCTGGTGCAGCTCCTAGAATTGTTGTAATGATATCTATATTAAGTAATCTGCTTGTCCATAATCCAATTGCTAATCCAGTAATAACTAAAGTAAAAGTTATTAATATAGCTGGTCTCCATAAATTTTGAATATCAACTAATGAGTCTTTTGTTAATGATGTACCAATGACTGTTCCAATTCCAATTTCTAAAAATGTTCTGGTTCCGATTGGCCACGCTGCGACTTCGACTTTGCCACTTATGCTAAGTATGCTTGCCCCTATTAAAGCACCTGCTAGAGGAGCCGCAGGTATTCCTGTTTTTAGAGCTAAAACTCCAAAAATACAACCTGCAAAAAGATAATAGATAAGATTTATGTTAGGCATAAATTTCAAGGATTTTTGAACATGATATTAGAAAAATTTTTTTTTGTTTAAGTTTATAGTCAAATAATATTTTTAGTTTCCTCTCGTAATGTCCCCTTTTGTTGGCATAATATTAACTAAAGCATGATTTTTTATGTCTTCACAAATTTCTTACAAAGATAATAAAAACCGCATAAGGAAAAAATTATCTTTTTTTGAGGGTGGCCACCAGCTCGAAAAATTAGAATTTGCTCTTGCAATAGCCCAAACCAAAGGTGATGAAAAAAAATCAATTATCCTTAGAAAAAAGATTGTTGAGTTAGGAGGAAATGTTGAAGAGCCAGGAACTTAACTTAATTTTCCGCGAGATATTTTGATACAATAACTAATGCTTCACCAGCTTGTTGGGCTGTAATTTTACCTATTTTGAGCAGTGTATTACCAATAGCAGAAACTACCGTAATAATATCTCTATCACATACATATCCTAAATGACCGACTCTGAATATTTTCCCTTTCAGATGATCTTGACCACCTGCAAGTAGAATATCAAAATTATTCTTTATTGTTTTTCTAAATTCTTCAGCATCAATTCCTTCAGTTTTAATTGCAGTAATTGAAGGACTTAAATATTTTTCATCAGCAAATAATTTTAGATTTAAAGCCTTTACTGCATTGCTCATCGCTAATTTGTGTTTATTGTGTCTTAGGAAAATGTTATCTAAGCCTTCTTCTCTCATCATTTTTAAAGCTTCATCTAAAGCAAAAACTAAATTAACTGCTGGAGTGTATGGATTACTATTAGCTAAAAGACTTTTTCTGTAGGATTTTAAATTTAAATAAAATTTTGGTAAATTAGATTTTTCTGCAGCTTCCCATGCTTTTTGGCTCATTGCTATAAAGCTAAGCCCTGGAGGTATCATGTATCCTTTTTGTGATCCTGAAGCAACGATATCTAATTGCCATTCATCTACAGGTACATTGCAAGCTCCAAGACTTGTAACGCAGTCAATAATTGATAAAGCTTTGTTGTGTGCACGAATATATTTACTAATAGTTTCTAAATCATTAATTACACCTGTTGAGGTTTCAGAATGAGTCAAAATAACTGCCTTTATTTCTTTTTGTTTATCTTCTTCTAATACCTTTTTGAATTCTTCTGGATTAAGTGGAGTACCCCATTCAGAATCAATTTTTATTACTTCAAGTCCAAATTCTTTAGCAACTTTTACCCATCTTTCGCCAAATTTTCCATTTTCTCCACAAATTACTTTATCTCCTCTACTTAAGGTATTTATTATTCCAGCCTCCATTGCGGCAGTCCCACTACCAGTGATTGTTAGAACATCATTTTGAGTTTGATGAAGCCACTGTAAATTTTTAGTTGTACTCTCTACGAGATCTTGAAATTCTTTACTGCGATGGCCTATTGGATGCTTACTTAATGCTTGTAAAACTTTTTCTGGAACTGGTGTTGGTCCTGGAATCATCAATGATAATTTTTGTTGTATGGCCACTTTTTATTAAATAGGTCATTCTTAGATTAGTTCTCATTATGTATTTTTCAATTACTTGATTTGAAAAAAGGATTTTCTTTACCTTTGTGGGTTGCTGGAGCTGCTAGCTCAGCATTAAATAAACTAGTAGGTTTACCATTTAAGAATTATGAACTAATAAAAATTCCTAATGAAAAAAAAGAAATAAAAATCGAGATTCATTCTGTTGGTTTACTCAAAGATGACTCGCATGCATTAGGAATTACCTTTGCAAAGTCTGGCTTAGATCTTGACATTACACAAAACTTAGAGATATGGACAATAGCTTCTTTAGAAAAAATTTCTTTTAATAATCCTGTTCAAACACTTCCAATAAATATTATTGCAGGATCTGGTGTAGGTATAAAAGAAGATACATCAGAGATATGCATTTCTAATTTTGCTAAAGAAGTTTTATATGAAAATTTATTAGATAGTGTTCCTGCCGGCTTTAATTTGAAATTAGAAATTATTTTCCCAAGTGGGGAGTTTTTAGCAGAAAGAACTAGTAATAGGTCATTTGGTATTGTTGATGGATTATCTATTATTGGTACTTCTGCTGAGACTTATTCAAGTGCTTCACCTGATCAATTAGAAGAGGCTAAAAATAATCTAGCAAAGTTAATTCAAAATGATTTTAAGGGCGAAGTTATGTTTGTTATTGGTGAAAATGGGTTAAATTTGGCCAAAACTTATAAAGTTAATTTGCCAATTATCAAAATTGGAAATTGGATAGGACCATTATTAGTTGATGCTGCAATAAAAAAAGTTAAAACTGTAATTCTTTTTGGTTATCACGGGAAATTAATTAAATTAGCAGGCGGTATTTTTCATACACATAATCATTTGGCTGATGCAAGAATTGAGATTCTTGTTTATTTAGCTGTTCAAGAAAAGTTACCACTTGAAATAATAGTTGAATTATCTCAGGTAGATAATCTTGAGAATGCATTACAACTTCTTGAAAGATTTAATAAATCATTAGCTGATAAATTATTCAAAAATTTATCAAATACGATCGAAAAGCGTTCTTTTGCTTATGTAAATAGGTATGTAAAAACCGATATGGAAATCGCATCAATCATTTTTGATAGAAAAAGGAAAATTAGGTGGGCTGGAATTAACGGCAATAACTATATTTCTTATTTTCAATGAGATTAATTTGTGATTCATTATGCTTTTGTAAATAAATTGAGTTAACTTTTATACATGAATCAAATAATTTTAAAAAAAGAACGAGATCCTTCAATATTAATTTTGGATTTCGGATCTCAATATTCTGAATTGATTGCAAGAAGAATTAGAGAAACTAATGTTTTTTCTCTTGTAGTAAGTAATTACATTTCAATTGAGGAAATTAAAAATACTAATCCTAAAGGGATTATTTTGAGTGGAGGCCCAAATTCTGTATATGAAAAAAATGCGCCTAATTGTGATGAAAAAATTTTTAATTTAGGAATACCTATTCTTGGCATATGCTATGGAATGCAATTAATGGTCAAAGAACTTGGAGGATCTGTTATTTCAGCAACGAAAAGAGCTGAATATGGTAGAGCACCAATAAATATAGACCAAGAATCTGACCTCCTTTCTGATGTAGAAGATAAATCTATTATGTGGATGAGTCATGGCGATTCCATTAATTGTTTGCCTGACGGATTTAATAAAATTGCTCATACCGAGAATACACCTCATGCAGCAATTTCAAATGATGTAAAGAAATTATTTGGCGTACAATTTCATCCTGAAGTTATTCATTCAGAGTTTGGGATGACGGTAATTAAAAATTTTGTTTACAAAATTTCTTGTTGTGCGGCTGATTGGACAACCGAAACCTATATAGAGGAAACTATTCCAAGGATAAGAGAGCAAGTTGGTAATAAAAAAGTTTTGCTTGCTTTATCGGGAGGAGTTGATTCTTCAACTCTTGCTTTTCTTCTCAATAAAGCTATCGGAAATCAGCTTACATGTATGTTTATAGATCAAGGTTTCATGAGAAAAGGTGAACCAGAATTTCTAATGAATTTTTTTGATAAGAAATTTCACATAAAAGTTGAATATATTAATGCAAGGGAAAGGTTTATTGCCAAATTAGAGGGTATTACTGATCCAGAACAAAAAAGAAAAATTATAGGTGAAGAATTTATTAGAGTATTTGAGGAAGAAAGCAATAGATTGGGACCTTTTCAGTATTTAGCCCAAGGTACTCTTTATCCTGATGTTATAGAAAGTGCTGGGACTAATATTGATCCTAAAACAGGAGAAAGAATAGCTGTAAAAATAAAGAGTCATCATAATGTGGGTGGATTGCCAAAAGATTTACAATTTAAATTAGTTGAGCCATTAAGAAAACTTTTTAAGGATGAAGTACGACGAGTGGGTGCTGCTTTAGGGTTGCCTGATGAAATTATAAAAAGGCATCCATTCCCAGGACCAGGATTAGCCATAAGAATTTTAGGAGAAGTGAATAATGAAAAACTGGATTGTTTAAGAGATGCAGACTGGATAGTAAGAGATGAAATTAAAAAAGCAGGTCTATACAATGATATTTGGCAAGCTTTTGCGGTATTGCTACCTGTAAAAACAGTAGGAGTTATGGGTGATAAAAGGACTTATGCATGGCCAATAGTTTTGCGTTGTGTATCTAGTGAAGATGGTATGACAGCCGATTGGTCAAAAATCCCTTTTAAGATTTTGGAGAGGATTGCAAATAGAATCGTAAACGAAGTAAATTCAGTTAATAGAGTTGTTTATGATATTACAAGTAAACCTCCTGGAACTATTGAGTGGGAGTAAGTCTTCAAATTTTTAAAAAATGTAAAGTTTTTTATTTAAGCAAGAAATTTTTAAGTGAGATTTAAAACGTAATGCCCGATATTATTAAATTAAGTAGATCTACAGTTGAGAAATATCTTAGTTGTCCAAGATGTTGTGTGCTGGACAAAAAATATCAAATAAAACCGCCATCATTACCATTTACTTTAAATATAGCTGTAGATAATTTATGTAAAAATGAATTTGATTATTATAGAAAAATTCAGGAGCCTCATCCTTTATTTATTGAATATGGAATTGATGCTGTGCCTTTCAAACACAAAGATTTAGAACGTTGGAGAAGTAATTTTCAAGGGATAAGATATAAGTCAATTGAACACAACTATGACTTTGGTGGAGCTGTAGATGATATTTGGCAGAAAAAAAATGGGCATCTTATTATCGTTGATGTAAAAGCAACATCTAGAAATAATTTTGATTGGTTTGAGACTTTTAATAAATACGAATATGCAAAAGCTTATAAAAGACAGTTAGAAATGTATCAGTGGTTGTTTAAAAAAAACGGTTTTCAAGTGGCTAAAGAAGCTTATCTTTTATATTTCAATGGCAAGAAAAATGAAGAGTTTTTTAATAACCAATTAAATTTTGATGTACATCTAATTAAATTAGATTGTTCAACTTCATGGGTAGAAAATACGATAATTGATACAGTCAATTTATTACGTTCGGATAATTTTCCCAAACCTTCCTTAAATTGTGAATACTGTAATTATTTAAAGAAGCGCTGGCAGTTGTCGATAACTTAATGTTAATAGAATAATTTTTTATATTTCTGGAAAAATAGTGAATAAAAGATAATCTTTAATTAGATTATTAATTTAGACTTTTGATAAAATCTAAAAATTCTGAAAGAAAGATAACTAATCATCTGCAACAAGATGTAGTTAAGTTATCTGGAAAAACAATTTTTATTAATCCTTTTTTATATTGGCGGAGATTTGACGAAAATACTAATCGATGGCTTAGAGAACCTGGTCAAATGTCAGAGGATCAAATCTCACCAAATAGGAATCGTTTTTATCCAGAAATAGAGTGGTCTGATTTAAGTCATGAGCAAAAGCTTATAAAAGATGCAACTGTTGAGATGTTTTTAAAAACTCTTGAATTGATAAGTACATTTCATCCTTATCTTAGTTCCGGACAATTATTAGAAGTGGAGAGAAAAATGGCGATAATAAAAAAGATACCTTTTGAAAAGTGGGTAACAAAATCTTTCGCCAAAAAAGCGAAATTGCTAGAAAATGAAAAAAGAAAATTTCAAAGAGAGAGATTTTATAGCAGCTGGAAGGAATGGTTCAGTCTAGAAAATACTCAACAAGCCATTTTGCCGTTAATCGTTACGATATTTATTTCTTCATTTATTGGATGGTCTTTAGGGATATCAAAGAATAGTTGTAATCCTTATTTTGAACAAAATTTAGAACAATTAAATTAATTTCTTTTGATCTTTCTTAAGTATATAAGTTAATAAAATTTTGAAAAAATATATTTATTATTTAGAATTCTATTAATTGCAATAGTTGCCTAAAAAGTATAAGTTTTATGAGTGAAAATTTAAATCCAAATAATATTAATAATGATGATTTTAATCTCATCAATGAAGAAAGAGATTATAAAGATTTAATCATTAGACTTGTTGAGATAAAATCAACCATTGCTTTATTAAAAAAAACAATATTTAAATAAATTTATATTTTTGATAAAAACAAGTCCTAATAAAAAACTAATTGTATTAAAGAGACAACCCTTAGTCTTACTTTTTTTTTCTTCCATATCATTTTTATTGATTCTATGTAGATTAATTTTTTTACAACTTTTAAATTATGAATCTTTTAAGAAGATGTCAGATGAGAATAGGATTAGACTTATTCCTTCACAGCCAACACGCGGAAGAATACTAGATAAAAATGGTCATGTTTTAGCAGATACTCGAGTTAAATATTCTTTAATAATAAAGCCTCAATCTGTTAATAAAAGCAATTGGGAAAAACATAAATCAAGTATTTCTAACTTGTTAAATATTGATAGTAATGTAATTCAAAAAAAATACTCCGATGGCCTAAAAAATCAGGAACTTTCAGTAATCATTCTGGATGATTTAAATGTAGATCAATTAATAAAATTTAAGGAGAATGAAGATAATTTAATTAGTTTTGAAATAGCTACCAAATTAATTAGAAATTATCCCTATAAATCCCTTGCTGCCCATGTAATTGGTTATACGCAGCCGATAACTGAATCAGAATATAAATTTTTATCAAAGAAGGGTTATAAATTAAATGACTTAATAGGAAGAACAGGAATTGAATATATTTATGAAGATTTTATAAGAGGCGAATGGGGTGGAGAAATGGTTGAGGTAAATTCATTAGGAAAATTTCAAAGATCCTTGGGCATAAGACCTCCAAAACAAGGTAATGATATTGAATTAACAATCGATCTTAATTTGCAATTAGTTGCTGAGAAAGTTCTTAAAGACAAAAAAGCTGGAGCGATAATAGTACTTGATCCAAGAGATGGTGCAATAAGAGCGATGGTAAGTTGGCCTAATTTTGATTTGAATTTTTTTTCAAAGGAATTTAAGCCTGAAAAAGAATACAACTATATATTTAATTCTTCTGAAAAACCTCTTTTTAATAGAGCATTAAATGCTTACGATCCAGGAAGTGTTTGGAAAATTGTAACGGCTTTAGCTGGCTTAGAAAGTGGAAAATTTCCTAGAGATACAATTTTAGATACTAAACCATGTATAACTTATGGGAGTCAATGTTTTCGAGAGCATAATGATTTAGGTTTTGGGGTAATAGGTTATGAAGATGCTTTAAGAGTTTCTAGTAATACATTTTTTTATCAAGTAGGTTATGGAGTAGGAGTTGATGAAATTCATAAGATTTCCCGCAAGCTTGGTTTTAATTCTTTATCTGGAATTGAAATTTCTGAACAAGAAAATAAAGGATTAGTTGCTAGTAGTAAATGGGCTAAAGAAGGTAGAGGATGGGGGCAACCAGGAAGAACTCCTTGGGTCCCAGAAGATATAGCGAGTATGTCTATTGGACAATTTGTCGTTCAAGTAACTCCGATTCAAATAGCTAGAGCATATGCAGCGATTGCTAATGGAGGTTATCTAGTTACTCCACATTTGGCTAAACAAGGTGTAGAAAGTCTTTTAGATAAAAAACGTATTCCAATTGATATTGATCCACAAAATATTCAATTGATAAAAAATGGTCTCAGGAAAGTAGTAGAGTCTGGCACAGGAGTATCAATTAATTATGGCGTTTCAAATTTGCCTCCAGTATCAGGTAAAACAGGAACTGCTGAAGATGGTGAAGGTGGATTAGATCACGCTTGGTTTGTTTGCTTTACTCCCTCTGAAAAAAGCGAATTACTTATAGTTGCTTTTGCACAAAATACTCCTGGTGGTGGATCTGTGCATGCACTGCCCATGGCTAGAGAAATTTTGAAAGTTTGGAATGAAAAAAATTCATGAGATTTTTTGTTTGAAATTTTATGTTTTTAATTTTTTCATTTGTAAAAGTCTTTGAATAATATCTTCAATAGTTTTTGTATCTATAGGTTTACTATATGAGGACAAAAGTTGTCTACCTAATACTTGACTTCCTAAATGCACTAATTGAATGCGTAATGAGGTCAGCAGTTCTAACCCTATTCCACCAGAAAATGTTGCAATTGCAATCGGTTGACCATTAAATAAATTCCTGAAGTCATCTCCCGAAATAGAAAGCCATGCTATGAAGTTGGAGAGAATGGGAGGGATAGATCCATTATATTCAGGCGCGCAAATCACCCACCTTTCAATCTTGAAAAGTTTTGTTTTTAATTCTTTTATTTCATTTGGAATATTTTCTTTACTGTGAATTCTTGGATTAAATAATGGAATATCAAGAGTGGTAAGATCTAAAATTTCAGAACTTATTTTAAGTTCATTACTTTTTTCAAGAAATTTTTTAGAAAGTTCTAGATTTTTACCGCAACTAGCCGTAATGATTATTAGATCTTTTGTTTTAATCATAAATTAGATAAATTTAATAGTTAGCGCCTGTTTTGCGGTGATGAACTGCCGTTAGACTATCGGATTTTAGTATATTACCGTGAAGTACTTCTGCGTAAATTACCCAATGATCTCCACATTCCATTCTCTCTTTTACAGAAGCATCTAACCATGCGAGCGATTCAGGAATGATTATCTGTTCATTAGGAGTTAATTCAATATCTATTCCTTCAAATCTATCTTCTCCTGGCGCAAAGTGCTTTGTGAATCTTTTCAAAGGTTCTTTGAAATCTTTTTCACTAAGAATATTTAATGCGAAAGAATCTCCTATTTGCAGAAGAGACTCTACCGATCTATCTTTTGCTACTGCAATACTTAACCCGGGCGGAGAAAAACTTGCTTGACTAACCCAAGATGCAAGCATAGCTCCTTTAATATTATTCTCATCTTTGCCTTTAGAGGCTGTCAGGACACAAAGAGAACCAATTACTCTTCCAAGAGCTTGTAGCTTTGGATCCGTTTTGCTTGTAATCATTCCAGTATCTGATTTTCTGGGTTTTTTCTTTGCTTTTTTTATAATTTTTCTTCCAAAGTGAGTTCCTATTTCCTCTAATTCTTTAATCTTTGGTTTATTTGGACTGAATTTAATCCTTATAGGATCAAAACTAAACTTAAAACCACCGTCTTTTAATTTTGTTTCAAGTAAATCTATCGCTTCGCCGCTCCAGCCAAAACTCCCAAAAATTCCCACTGGCTTATCTCTATTACCTTCTGCTAACAATGTTCCTAGTGCACTAACTATTGGAGTTGGAGCGTGACCACCCAATGTGGGCGATCCTATTAAATATCCATCAGCATTTTGGATAGATTTTACTAGTACATCATTAGGTGTAAATTCACAATTAATACTTTCAACTTCCACAGAAGTTCTATTGATCCCTTTAGCCAATGCATCACCTATTGAGGCTGTATTTCCATAAGCACTTGCATATATCAGAGCGATCTTAGGGTTATTTGTTGAGAGATTCTCACCCCATCTAATATAGTCATTTAAAAAGCTTTTTAAGCTATATTCGATAGCGGGACCATGTAATGGTGCGATAGTTTTAATGTCATAATCTGCAATTTTTTCAGTTATTGATACTACTTGATTAGACATTGGTGCCATCAAGCAATCATAAAAATGTTTCCTATCAATTTCAGTACTAACTCGATTTGTTTCAGACCAATATTGAGATGCAATATGTGCAGAGAAAATTTTTTCACTAAGAAGTATTTCTTGATTACGTTCATAAATTATCAGGCCACCAGGCCAACGTGCTGTCGGAATAGGAATTAACTCTAGTGAAATCTTATCTAATTCTAAATTAAGTTCTTTTTTGATTATCTTTATTTCAGGTAATTGAATATCAATAAAGTTTTCTAGGGTAGGATTTCTTTGATTCCAAAGTTCACTAATAAGTTTATAACCTGGATTAGAGCAAGTAATAGTTGTGTTTTGAAATTGGATACTTATATTTTTTATAGTTTCAATAATTTGGGGATTAATATGACCAGAAATGAAGTTGAGTTTATCTAATTTAAATTGATCGCAAAACTTAGAAATTACTTTTTTAAATGAATTTAAATATTGTTTCTCAGGTGGATGAATAATAAAAAGTTCCTCATTACTTTTAATGAAAAAAGTATTAAAAGAAGTTCCTTTTTCAAGGTTAAATTCAAGTTCAAATCTTTCTTTATTTTGGTCTAAGAATCTTACACAAGAAAAATTATCGCTAATTTCAAATTCTGATAAGTTTTGATTTTCTGCAATTAAGCCTATATTAATATCTGACATTTAAAAACTTATTTTGTAATAGTGAATATAAACTTTCTAGTCCTGCACTGAACTAGATAAAGTTTTCAACTGACTTTCAACTGCCGACCTAAACATTCTATGTTCTGAAAAATCTTTTAATCCGTTAATTATACCTACACAGATTCCCTATTGGTCATTATTCGCATGTAGTGATTACGCATTAAAAAAAGACCCCTATTACTAGAGGTCTTTTAAGGTTTTACTAAAACAAGTGTTTCCTTGTTTCCACTTTTTTAGTAAAACCACTCCTTCACACGTATATAGATTATGCCATATTTTTCTTTTTCGTGGAAGGGGTAATTGGTATGTTACTAAACTGTCACATGTGCCAGTTGTGCATTAAAGGCTTTATGGCAAAAAAAACACCCTAATTTAGAGAAAAGGATGTTTACTTATCAGAAATTAGTGTGTGAGGAGTTTCTGATGTATTTAATTTACTGGAACGAGGTGCCAAATATCTACAGTATTAATTACTATTTCTTTTCCCAAAATAGATAAAGATTTGAAAATTGGTTTTATTATCTACTATCGCAGTGTTTGTTGAAATTAACTTCCAACCCGCAGAATTACGTTTTCTCATAATTGCGGCAATTTCATTTTCTTGTCTTTGAGTATTTGAATTTCCTACTGCGTAATAAATATCAAGATCATTTTCTATTTTTGTCATTTTTAAATGTGCTGTTTTGTTCAGAATTAATATTACTCAATCTTTCATCAATACTTGATTGGATTCGATAGGGTTACTATAAAAAACTTTTCATAGAGTTAAATATTTTTTTAATTTTAGAGATTTAAAAATTTTATTTTTATTTCTTTTTAAGAATCCTCATACACTATATCTACCATCCACCAGGACAGTATGTGGAGAACCAATTTTGGAGTTTAGTAAAATCTTGATAACTCATTTTCCCATTAGCAACTAATTCTCTATAACTATTTTCGAAAAATCCACCAACCTCTCCAATTTCTCGACCTATAGCATTAAGATTAGTACCATTTTTACACATTGAATCTAGGGTTTCATTAGGTACAAATTGATCTTTAAGTTGAACACCTGCTTTTAAATAATTCAAAGGTAACAAACAATAAATTGATAATGTAAAAGTTAGGGATAAATATTTTTTTAGAGTCATTGAAAAGTTTTTCAGTTTAAGGAACCATATTAATTTCAACTTTATTTACGAGTTTATGCAATAAAACTTTTTTAAAATAAATGGTTTGATAAGGAATCCACCTCCCAAATCCATCCTGATAAGAAAGATAGATTTTCATTTTTTAGTGCCTCTGAAAAATTCTCCTAATGATGATTGCATTTGTCCTTATTATTAATGAATTTATTGATCTATTGAAAAAGTTTCATTGTATAAGACCGATTTAATTGGTCCAAAAACCATTGTTTTATCTCTAATTGTGTAAACGGTCTGCGATCCTTTCTCATCACTTTTTTCATCTTTGCTTCATCAACCTTATTGAGATTTAAGTTAATCATCATGACTATACAAATGGAATTCCAACCTGCTGTTGACCCTCTTTCAGAATGAGAAACTTAACTAAAGCAGAGTATCCTAATCGGTGCTTTTTCATAAGTTCTTTTTCAATCTTCTGAATATGATCCTCGTATTTGTTGTAAGAAACATTCTTTTGAAAAACTCTATGGAAACCACCTTCGGTGGTTTGCCTAACGGCATCTCTGGTGTATAAAACTTGTTGCATCTTTATTCTGTTTGTAATGGTGTGAACTGTCTTTTCTTATCTTTTACAGTGTTGAACTGCATTGCTCAACTATATTTATAAACATATTTAAAATCTAAAATCCCTTAAATAATCCCTTTAAAGTATCTTTAAGAACCTAATAACCTAAACCCTTCGGATCAACGCATACAAAGGTATGTATAAGAGTTTTATATCAAAAATGAATAAGGTTTTACACAAGTTAATAATTATCAGTTAATCAGATCCAAAACCCCTCTGAAGCATCAGTCAGTCGAAATCTCTTATTCATTTGCCCTGCTTTGAGTTTTGCGACTTTGTCGCATTTATTGCATTATTTTGTTTAAATTTTGGTAATCTTTCTTGTTAATTAATCAAACTTTTTAATTTGATGAAATTAAAGAGAAAAATAGCATTACTTTTTGCTTCCATATCAATATTTTCTTTAGGAGTTGGAGAAAGTATTAATGCAACTGACGATTTAATTAAAATCTATCAAGGAGAGAATGTTGATAATATTACAACTGGCATAGGTACTTATACTTGGGTAAATGGAGATAAATATGAAGGAGATTGGGTTGATGATAAGAGAACTGGTAAAGGTACTTATACTTGGGCAAGTGGGAGCAAATATGAGGGAGATTTTCTTGATGGTAAGTCACACGGCAAAGGTACTTATACTTGGGTAAATGGAGATAAATATGAAGGAGATTGGGTTGATGATAAGAGAACTGGTAAAGGGACTTTTATCTGGTCAGATGGAGAAAAATATGTAGGGGATTTTATTAATAATATGTCAACTGGCAAAGGGATTTTAGTTAAAGTAAATGGAGATAAATATGAAGGAGATTTTGTTGATGGTAAGTCAACTGGTAAAGGGATTTATACTTGGGCAAATGGAGATAAATATAAAGGAGATTGGGTTAATGGTAACAGAACTGGCAAAGGTACTTTTAATTGGGTAAGTGGGAACAAATATGTCGGAGATTTTCTTGATAACATGCCAAATGGCAAAGGTATTCTCACTCTTGCAATTGGAGAAAAATATGAAGGTGATTTTGTTGATGGATATAGAACTGGTTTTGGAATTCTAACTTTACCAACTGGAGATAAATACGAAGGAGATTTTCTTAATGACAAGGTAACTGGCAAAGGGACTCTTGCTTGGGCAAATGGAAATAAATATGTTGGAGATTTTCTTGATGGTAAGTCAACTGGCAAAGGGATTTATGCTTGGGCAAATGGAGATAAATATGAAGGAGATTTTGTCGATGATAAAAAAAGTGGATTTGGAATTGTAACTTTATCAAATGGAGAAAAATATGAAGGTGATTTTCTTAACGACTTTGCAAATGGCAAAGGGACTTTTACTTATATAAATGGAGATAAATATGTAGGGGATTTTGTCGATGGAATAAAAACAGGTAAAGGGACTGTTACTTTTTTTAATGGGAATAAATATGAAGGTGATTTTCTTAATGATTTACCAAATGGCAAAGGGACTTTTACTTATATAAATGGAGAAAAATATGTAGGGGATTTTGTCGATGGAATAAAAACAGGTAAAGGCACTTTAACCTTTGCAGCAGGAGGTAAATATGAAGGAGATTTTCTTAACGATTTACCAAATGGCAAAGGGACTGTTACTTTTTTAATTGGGAATAAATATGTAGGGGATATTGTCGATGGAAATTTTAATGGTAAAGGGACTTTAACTTATATAAATGGAGATAAATATGTAGGAGATTTTGTTGATGGAGAATTTCATGGCAAAGGAACTGTAACTTTGAAAAATGGAAAGAAAATAAAAGGCAAATGGTTAAATGGAAAAAGGATGCAATAATTAAGATAATTTCCGACGCAACTTCAACCACTTAATAAGTAATATCGGTTTTATACAAAAAGATCTGATTTGAATATTTTTAACTAAATAGATCTAAAACCCCTCCAGAAGCATCAGTCAGTCGAAATATTTTATTCCTTTTCTTTGCTTTGAGTTTTGCGACTCTGAAAGCATCTAATTCATTGTGTTTTGTTTGGTATTGTCTCCATTTCCCAAATTGATCCTGATAAGAGAGGAAAATTTTTATTTTTTAGTACCTCTGAAAAATTCTCCTAATGAAGATTGCATCTGACCTTTATTTTCGATTGGATCATTTTTGTCTAATCCTCTTATCTTTCTCCATCTGGAATACATATATCCAAGATAGATTCCTTGCGTGAAATTCTTTGCACCATTTTCTAAAAGACCTTTGGAAAATTGATCGTTAAATCTTCCACTTTCTAATAATTCTTCTTTCCAATCTATTTCTTCTTTCATTTTTAGTCTTGAAGAGGGTTATATAATCTATGTTTTCCTAGTCCCTTTGTGATCTCTTTACTCCTCATCAAGGTAGTTACGTGACTGTATGTTTTCTCAATATAGTTAATTGATGTCCCGCAGTTTAGAGCAATATCATAAATATCAACACCTCTTTGTATTGCTTCAGTTATGTAGTGGTGTCTTGCTGAATAATTCGTGATATTTCTTCCCTTTGCATCCCAATAACCATCCTTTTCAGCACCTTTCATTACTACTCTTAATCTTTTTGTCCAAGCAACATCTGTAGTTGGAACATTTTCATTAATTACTGAATAGGTCATTCTTGGAAATATGAAATCATTACTTTTTTCATTTACTTCGAACCCAAATTCTCTGTACCATTTCATAAGTCTTTCAAGTTGTGGTGCAATTATGTCTCTACTTCTTCCAGTTTTTGAATTATCAGCAGGAATGTGAATTAATCTATTAATTTTTGATCTTTTTTATCATCATTTGGGTTAATGGATATATCACTCCACTTAATTGCAAGCATTTCTTTTGGAAGACAACCCAAATAGTGAGAAAGAGTAAAAACAATCCCATAAACCCTTCTTTTAATTTGCTCTTTATTTGAAATCCCTTTCTCATTGCAATATTTGTATTGAATCCATCTGGAAATATCAGTAAATTCTTTTTTTGTAATTAGATCTCGTGTGGATTGATTTTCACGATTTACTTTGAGATATTTAAACATTGGCATCTCATTTTCAGTAATGTATTTTTTTTGTTTTGCTATATCTCTGTACATTTTTTTAACTGCTGCGATGGTGTGATTAATTGTGTAATTATTTCTAGATCCAACATCTTTAAAACTTTTCTTTTTTTGATCTTTTATCCAATTTCCAAAAGTTAAACCTAATTCTGTTGGAATATCTTCTAGTTTTGTGTTGTAGTGACCCTCCTCTTTGATGTAGTCTTCCCAATATTTGATGTGCTGACACATTGTGTCAAAAGATCTTGGGGTTATGCCATGATGCGGAATATTGGTTATTTCTTTTCTTCTTTCTTTTTGATATAAAGCACTTAATTCTCTGCAAGTAATAGATACTGGCCGAACTCTAAAGTTTAATCTCCCTTTCTTTTCAGCATATATCTTTTCTGCATTTGTCATTGCAACCATTCTATTCGTTGTTTTTAACGATTTACTCCAGTGTTTTTGCCTTTTTGGATCATAAATTCTAATGTAATATCCTTTTTTTTAGTCCTATTATCTCTATAAATGTAAACATCATCTCTTGTTTCATAAATAAACTCTTTATCTAAAAAGATTTTATTTTCTTTAATTACATTCCCTTCTTTTGCTTTTTTCGCATCATTTTTTTAATAGCATTTAAAGCATTTAAGACTGAAAGAATTTGCTCAATATCATATCCACCTTCGTCAACAAGGTTTTTAATTCCTTCGATATTTTTTAAATCAATTTGCATGTTTGATTCATTCTTCATTCTTCAGTTTTTTCTCACAAATATTTGCCTTAGATGGGGGATCGAAATTCAACTAATTTTCAACTATTAATTCAGCAAAATCCTTTTCTATGACTTAATTATACTATTTTTTCAACTAATTTTCAACTCTAAGGTAACACTGCTTAATACTAGTTATTGCAATGGTTTTGTACGAAATTTACTAAAAATAATGACTTAATAGTGATTAGCTACTTTTCTGTGATGAACTGCAGTTTTGCAAGATAAGTCAGAAACATTACCATTTTCAACAATTCCGTAAATTATCCAATGGTCTGGAGTTTCTAGCCTAGAACTAACTTTACAATCTAAAAAGGCGAGTGAATCTGAAAGAACTGGTCCTCCTTCAGCGATATTGCTAATTACATCTACATCTGCAAATCTATCAGCTCCAGGGGCAAATCTTTTTAAAAAATGTCTGAACATTTTTTGATAGTTATCTTCTCTCAGAATATTCACGACAAAACCTTTCCCAACTTGCATATATGATTCAATAGCTCTATCTTTTGCTACTGCAACTGTAATACCTGGTGGAGAAAAGCTTGCTTGACTAACCCAACTTGCGACCATTGCACTTTGTCTAAATGTAGAACCTTCGCCTTGGCTCGCTGTAACTACATATAATCCACCACTTAATCTGCCTAACGCTTTATCTAAATTTGAATCAAGGCTCTTCATAGAGGCAATATTTTTCTTTTTATTGATCAATTGACCCAAGTCAGTTCCAGCTTCTTCGAATTGTTGATAAACAATGGGATCTGGAATATTTTTAACTCTTAAGGGAGAGAAAGCTTCTTTTTGACCAAGTTCTCTTAATTTATTTGCTAAGGAATCTATAGGTTCATCATTTCCACCAAATGCATCATAGACTGCAGTAAATTGTTTTGGTTTTAGTGCTGCAAATAAAGTACCGAGAGATTCTTTTAATTCATTATCTGAGTCAACTGGCCATGTGGGAATGACTACTGCTTTTGATTCGGAAATTAAACTTGTTAATTCTTGCGGGTCAGAGGATCTTAAATCAATTAACTGAACTTGAGCATCTGCTTTGCTAATTCCATGAGATATCGCTTGACTTAGTCGATCACAATAACCATAGTCGCTTATGTAGCAGACTGACACAAAATCATTGCCTTTACTTTTATTACTACTCCATTCTAGATATTTTCCTTTCCAAAAATTGACCTGATTATGGAGCAAAGGCCCATGACCAACAGCTATTGTTTTTAATTCAGGTAGCTTATCTATTCTTTTAATTGCTTGCATAACGCTTCTAGCGTTTGGACCCATAAGGCAATCGTAATAAAAACGGAAATCATCGTATATTTCTTTTTGATCAGTGTCAAAAAATTCGTCAGAACAATAATGGAGTCCAAATGCATCGCATGTATAGAGAACATTTGTGCTGTGGTCATATGAAAATATGGTATCTGGCCAATGTAAATTTGGTGCACTTATAAATTCAATTTTATGTTCTAAACCACTGTTAGGATTAGTTCCGAGATTTAAAAACTCTCCACTCTTAACCTCTAGACGTTTAAAGGGAATATGTATTTGGTCTTCAATAAATTTAAGTGCTAATTTTGATCCAACTACTGTAATATTTTTGTTTAATTCTACAAGATTGCCTATTAAACCAGAATGATCAGGTTCTGTATGGCTAGTAATTAGATAATCGACTTCTTGCGGATTTACCTTTTTCAGTAATTCTTCAAACCATAATTCTTCGAACTTTGCGTGACTAGTATCAATAATTGCTAGTTTCTCGCCTTTAATAATAAAACTATTGTAAGTAGTTCCATTTCTTAACCCAAATTCAATATCAAATCTACTGCGATCCCAATCCAAAGATCTTATGGCACAAGAATCATCAGCAAAGTTTTGAGATTGAACCGTCAACTTATTTTTAGTTTGTGCCAATTTAGAATTACTTTTCTGGACAGAGGCTATCATAGAATAATTAGCTTTATAAATTAACTTTAGTTATATAGAATATAAATTCGCGTGATTATTTTTGCGAAATAACCGAAATTACGCTTTTCTTTAATTTTTAATCTTCTTTTTTTGGATAAATGACATCTCAATTAATTAAAAAAATAGTTACTGGAGATGAGATAAGAAATGCTTTTTTAAAATTTTACAGTGAAAAATTACATAAAATCATTCCAAGTGCATCTTTGATTCCAGATGACCCTACGGTTATGCTCACAATTGCTGGAATGCTTCCTTTTAAACCAGTTTTCTTAGGTTTAAAAGAAAGACCATCAAAAAGGGCTACCTCTAGCCAAAAGTGCATCAGAACAAACGATATAGAAAACGTTGGAATTACAGCTAGACACCACACTTTTTTTGAAATGCTTGGTAATTTTTCTTTTGGAGATTATTTTAAACGAGAGGCTATTCAATGGGCTTGGGAATTAGTTACTAATATTTATCAACTTTCTTTTGAAAATATAATTGTGAGTGTTTTTCACGAAGACGAAGAGTCTGCAAAAATTTGGAGAGATGAAATTGGTATTCATCCCGATAGGATAGTGAAACTAGGGGAGGAAGATAATTTTTGGTCATCGGGCAAAACAGGTCCATGTGGACCTTGTTCAGAACTTTATTATGATTTTCATCCTGAAAAGGGTCTGCAGAATATAGATTTAGAAGATGGAGATCGTTTTATTGAATTTTATAATCTTGTTTTTATGCAATATAATCGTGATCCTAATGGAAAATTGACAGATTTAAAATTTAAAAATATTGATACAGGAATGGGACTTGAAAGGATGGCTCAAATACTACAAAAAAAGCAAAATAATTATGAGACAGATTTAATTTTTCCTATCATCCAAAAAATTTGTGAGATTGCAAATATTGATTATTTTTCTTCAGATGATAAAAACAAAATTTCTTTAAAAATCATTGGTGATCATACAAGAGCTGTTATTCATTTAATTTCTGATGGAGTAGCAGCAAGTAATCTCGGCAGGGGATATATATTAAGAAGGCTTATTAGAAGAATGGTCAGACATGGGAGATTATTAGGTATAACAAATGAATTTTTACCTCATATTGCTACTGTCGGGATTAATTTAATGCAAAATAATTATCCTGATTTAAAAAATAATAATGATTTAATTTTGAATGAGATAAAAATTGAAGAAATAAGATTTAGGGAAACTCTTGAAAGAGGAGAAAAATTGCTAGATGAGATAATTTCTTCAGGGCAGAAATTAATTTCTGGTTTTAAAGCTTTTGAACTTTATGATACTTATGGATTTCCTTTAGAACTTACTGTAGAAATTGCAGAAGAAAATAGTATCAGTGTAGATGTAAAGGGTTTTGAAGAAGAAATGAATATACAAAAAGAGAGAGCTAAAGCTGCTTCAAGTAATATTGATTTGACATTAGAGGGATCATTAGAGCGAGAAATAGATCTTTTTAACAAAACTGTTTTTAATGGTTATGATTCACTTCTTACCGAAGCTGAAATAAAGGGTATATTCTTCGATTCAAAATTAGTTAAGCAAGCAAGTGAAGGTCAGAAAGTTTTAATTGTTCTTAATCAGACCACTTTTTATGGAGAATCTGGCGGGCAAGTTGGCGATATTGGAACGATATTCTCAAAAGATGTAGAGGTCTTTGTTGATAATGTTATGCGAAAGAAAAATGTTTTTTTGCATTATGGAACGATCAAAAAAGGAATATTAACTATTGGACAAAAAGTTAATACTAATGTTAGCTCCTCTAATAGAGCAAAGGCTGCTGCAAATCATACAGCTACTCATTTATTACAATCTGCACTTAAATCAGTTGTTGATGAAAGTGTTGGACAAAAAGGTTCATTAGTAGCCTTTAATAAATTACGATTTGACTTTAATTCCTCTAATCCTATTTCTAAAGATCAAATTTCTAAGATTGAGACTTTAGTTAACTCTTGGATTATGGAAAATCATTCCCTAGAAATAAAAAATATGTCTAAGAGTGAGGCTCTTGAAAAGGGCGCAGTCGCCATGTTTGGAGAAAAATATGATGATGAGGTGCGCGTTGTTAATGTACCAGGAGTTTCAATGGAACTTTGTGGTGGCACACATGTTAAAACTACATCTGAATTAGGTTCTTTCAAAATAATTAGTGAGGAAGGAATCTCAGCCGGAGTAAGAAGAATTGAAGCATTATCAGGCCAATCAGCATTAGAATATTTCAGTGATAGAAATGCTTTAATAAATCAATTAAGTGATTTGTTAAAAGCAAATCCTAATCAGCTTTTTGAAAGGGTTAATAATTTGCAAGCAGAGCTTATTAATAAGAATAAAGAGATACAAAAAATGAAAGATGAAATTGCATATTTTAAATACTCTTCTATAAAATCATCCTCACAAATAGTCAATTCTTTTTCAATTTTAGTAAATCATATTGATGGCTTAGATGGGAATTCTTTGCAATCTGCAGCACTTAATTTAACTTCTCATTTGGGAAATAAAGCAATAGTGATTCTTGGGGGAATACCAAATCCAGAAAATAGAAAGTTGTTATTTGCAGTTTCTTTAGGTGATGATGCAGTAAAAAAAGGATTGCATGCAGGTAAATTAATTAATGAGATTGCAAGAATTTGTTCTGGAGGTGGAGGAGGAAAGCCTAACTTTGCTCAAGCAGGTGCTAAAGATATTGATAAGTTAAGTGATGCTCTAGATTATGCTAAAAATTATTTGCAAAAAACATTAGATAGTCATTCTGATAAATAACTACTTTTTCTGAGACTAATTTCGATTTGATCCATTAATTTCCTTGCTTCTTCAATAGTTAATTTTTTTTGATCAATTGCTGATTCAGTATTAATCCTTATAGATTCAACCAAAGAAGCTGAACTGTAATCTAATAATTGTAAAATTTCAGATTTACTGTCCTCTTTAATAATATTTTTGACCTTATATGAATTATCTTGATTTATGTCTATATGAACAACGTTTGTACTACCAAATAAATTGTGCAAGTTTCCTAATGCTTCTTGATAGGCTCCAGTCATAAAAATTCCAATTAGGTAATCTTTATCTTCCTCTGGCTTATGTAAATTTAGTAATGATTTAATTTTTCCATCATCAATAAAATTATTTAGTTTCCCATCTGAGTCACAAGTTAAATCTGCAAAGTTGCCTTTGCAGAAAGGCTCCTCTAAGTGCCGATGTATTGGTACTATGGGAAAAATTTGATTTATTGCCCAGCTATCGGGAATAGATTTAAAGATAGATAAATTTGCATAATAAGTTGATGCAAGAGTTTCTGTAATTTCAGATAAATCAGGGTGATTAATTTCATCATTATTCAGGTTATTAGAAATTTCTTTTGCGCAAGCCCAAGTAAGCTCTTCGGCATAAGCTCTTTCTGCCAAACTTAAAAATCCTAATCTAAAAGCCACTAAGCAATCTTCTTTAAACTTTTTTGCATCATTCCATAGTTCAATTATTTGGGATAAATTTATTTTTTTATTTTTAAGTTTTTTTAATGCATAGAAAGTTTCAAGTAAATTTGAAATTATTAATTGATGATTTTTTTTATCAAAAATTTGTAGTTTGGAACTGACATGACTTGTTCCTAAGACATTAAAAATTAAAACTGAACAATGACTAATTATTGCTCTTCCACTTTCTGAGATTATGGTTGGATGCTTGATATTATTTAATTCACATGAATCCTTAATAGTTGCAATTACATCGTTAGCATAATTTTGAAGAGAATAATTAGTAGAGGTGTTGGAAGAGGTTTTAGTTCCATCAAAATCTATTCCTAATCCTCCCCCAACGTCGATATATTGCATTGGGGCTCCTAGTTTGCATAGTTCAACATATATTTGACTCGCTTCTTGTAATGCGTCTTTGATCACAGCAATATCACTTATTTGACTGCCTATATGAAAATGGAGCAATTTCATTTCGTTGATAAGATTTGCTTCTTGTAGTTCTTTTATTGTCAACATAATTTCTGGGATTGATAATCCAAATTTGGAATTATCTCCAATAGATTTACCCCACCTACCACTACTTTTACTTGATAACTTTGCTCTAATTCCTATCAATGGAGTCGCGTTAAGTTCTTGAACTGCTTGAATAATTCTTTTTACCTCATCTCGTTGTTCAATAACAATTATTGGCTTTTTGCCGAGTTTTCTGGCCAAAGTAGCAATCTCAATATATTTTTTATCTTTATATCCGTTGCATATTAATAATGAATTTTGGTTTTCAAGAAGTGCAAGGCCAATTAATAGTTCTGATTTACTTCCTACTTCTAAACCAAAATTCCATTGGCTACCAAACTCTATTATCTTTTCTAGGACATTTTTCTGTTGATTACATTTGACAGGGAAAACGCCTTGATAAATGTTCTTATATTTATAGGTTTTTATTGCTTTTAAAAAAGAGTCATGTAATGCATTTATTCGATCTTTTAAGATATCATTAAATCTTATGATTAATGGAGGATTTATTTCTCTACTCTTAAGTTCTTTGACAAGCTTAAGAAGATCAATCTCATTTTCAGATTTTATACTTTTAGTTACTGATATATTTCCTTTGGAATTTATAGAAAAATATTTATCTCCCCATTTGTCTATGTTATAAGTCGAAATACTATCTTCAATAGTCCAAATATTATTTAATTTTTTCGGCTCAAAATTGGTCAATTTATGTCTTAATGATTAATAAATGTTTTTGAAAATTACTCAAAACAATATCTTTTATTTTAATGATTACTTGCCAAGTTACCACCCAAAAGTTGAATATACATAGAGTGATTATTAACTAAATGACCAAAGAGAGAACCTTTATTGCAATTAAACCAGATGGAGTTCAAAGAGGATATATTTCTGAGATTATTGGCAGATTTGAAAAAAAAGGATTTAAATTGGTTGGATTAAAGCAATTAATTCCTTCAAAAGAACTTGCTCAAAATCATTATGGAGTGCATAGAGAAAGACCCTTTTTTGGTGATTTAGTAGACTTTATTTCAAGTGGTCCTGTTGTAGCAATGGTGTGGGAAGGCGAAGGAGTTATTTTGAGTGCTAGAAAACTAATAGGTGCAACAAAACCTCTGGAAGCAGAGCCTGGAACAATTAGAGGTGATTTAGCTATTGATATTGGGAGGAATATTATTCATGGTTCTGATGGAGAAGATACAGCAAAATTTGAAATTGATCTATGGTTTAACGAAGAGGAATTATGTGAGTGGGAAACTTCTGATTCGAAATGGCGATCTGAAAATTAAAATTTAAATTGCAAATCTATCTAAACTAAATTTTTCTAAAAAGCTTTTTTCTATTTCTTTGAGATTTTTATTTTGAACTATTTTCAAAAGAAGATCACTTGTTATTGCAGAAAATAAAACTCCATTTCTGTAATGTCCTGTAGCTATAAAAAGATTTTCAATTGTAGATTTTCCAATTATTGGTTTTAGATCTGGCGTGCAAGGTCTAAATCCCCACCAATGTTCCATTTGTGGCCAATTAATAGCTTCTGGCAATAAGGAGCGAATGCCCTCTTGCAGTTGTTTGATTCCATTAGGAGTATTACCTTGATTAAATTTTGAATCTTTTTCAACTGTCGCTCCAACTATAATAAGTCCATCATCACGGGGAACTAGATAAGTTTTTGGACCAAAAATAACTCTTTTCAGAAAATTTGTTGGACCTTGTATTGATAGCATTTGTCCTTTTACAGGAAAGACTGGAATCTTATTAAAAATTTTTTTACTCCAAGCACCGCTGCATATAATTGCTTTTTCGCAGTTAATTTTTTTTCTTTCCCCAGTGGCACATAAAACTGTTGCACCTGTAATTTTGTTTTTTTCGAATGTCAAATCCTCTACTTCTGATCCCTCTTGAAATTCGACTCCATGCAAGGAGCATGCTCTCTCAAGAGCACGCATTAGTCTTCTTCGGTTATCTATTTGACCATCTTGTTCAAAAAGTAAACCATGTTTCCAAATAGAATTCATTCCATTAATTTCTGTTTGAAGATCTTTGTTATTTAAATATTTTCCATATTCATAAGTTGGAAATTCTTCAAGATCTTCTTTGTTTTTAAAAGGAACTACTATGCCACATTTTTTTAAACCGCATTTAATATTACTATCTTGTTCAATACTTTTTATCCACTTTGGAATTAGACTTTGACTTTCTTGGCCAAATTTTAGTAATTCATCTTCGAGCCCTTCGGCATGTGTAGCTAACATTCCTGCAGCAACAAATCCAGCTGATTCATTTCTGTTTTTGCTTAAAACTAAAACTTTGAAGTTATTTCTAGAAAATTCATATGCAATAGATAAACCTAAAAGTCCACCGCCAATGATTAATATTGAATTTTTGGTTTCTTGTGCCATTTAAAAATTAATATTTTTATTTGTGTTTTGGTCCTCTTTTCCTTTATATCCAATAATATTAATAAAGAGACTTTTGATAATGAACAATTTGGAATCTTGGGAAGCTGTGATTGGTTTGGAAACTCATGTACAGCTTAATACGAAAAGTAAAATATTCACATCTGCGTCAACGGCTTTTGGTGATGCACCTAATACGCATATAGATCCTGTAGTTTGTGGGTTACCAGGAACTCTTCCAGTTTTGAATGAGACTGTTCTTGAGTATGCAGTAAAAACTTCGTTAGCATTAAATTTAAATGTTGCTGAACATTGTAAATTTGATAGAAAACAATATTTTTATCCTGATCTACCTAAAAATTATCAAATTTCACAATTTGATGAGCCACTAGCTGAAAATGGCTGGTTAGAGGTTGAAATAATTGAAAAGGACAAAGAACCTTATATCAAAAAAATTGGTATAGAAAGGCTACATATGGAAGAAGACGCCGGAAAACTAGTCCATTCAGGAAGTGATAGATTAGCTGGCTCTAAGTATTCTTTAGTTGATTATAATCGTGCCGGAATAGCACTTTGTGAGATTGTAAGTAAACCAGATATTAGATCAGGTAAAGAGGCATCTGAATATGTTTCAGAGATTAGAAGAATAGTGAGATATCTAGGTGTATCAGACGGAAATATGCAAGAGGGTTCATTGCGATGTGATGTCAATATTTCAGTTAGAAAAGGACCCAATGCTCCTTTTGGTACCAAAGTGGAAATAAAAAATATGAATTCATTTTCTGCAATTCAAAAGGCTTGTGATTATGAAATAGCCAGACAAATAGAAGTTTATGAAAATGGAGGAAAAATCTTTCAAGAAACAAGGTTATGGGATGAAGCTAAGCAATTAACGAAAAGTATGAGATTAAAAGAAGGTAGCAGTGACTATAGATATTTTCCAGATCCTGACTTAGGTCCAATTGAAATAACAAAAGCCCAACAAGAAATATGGTTTAAAGAACTACCAGAATTACCTTCAAAGAAAAGAAATAAATATGTAAGTCAATTTGGGTTGTCTGCATATGATGCAAGGGTAATTTCTGATGAAATAAGCATGGCAAATTTTTTTGAAGAAACAGTAGCAAATGGTGCAGAGGCAAAACTAGCTTCAAATTGGGTAACAAGTGATATTGTGGGCCATTTAAAATCAAACAAACTAAGTTTTAGTGAATTAAAGCTTAGTCCTGAAAATCTTGCTGAAATGATTAGCATGATTTCAAAAAATATAATTAGTGGAAAAATTGCAAAAGAAATTTTACCTGAACTTATCCAAAAAAATATTTCCCCGAAAAAATTAGTTGAAGAAAAAGGGTTGGCAATGATATCTGATTCTTCAAGTATTCTTCCAATAATTGATGAACTTATAAATGAACATCCAAATGAAGTTCAAGCATTTAAAAATGGTAAAACTAAGTTACTTGGTTTTTTTGTTGGTCAACTTATGAAGAGAACCAAAGGTAAAGCTGACCCGAAACTTGCAAATAAACTTCTTATGGAAAAATTGAATAGCTAAAGCTTAAAGAAGCTCTTTTATCGTATTGATCCATTTATTTTGATCATCCGAATTATCTAAAATGATATCTGAAAATTTTCTTTTTTCTTCAAAACTTAATTGAAAATTTATCAATTCATATGCGTCTTTTTCGCTTAATTTATCTCTTGTCATAAGTCTTTTTTTTTGTAGTTCTTTAGGACATTTAACTAACCATATTTCAGTGCAAATATCTTCAAATTTTGCTTCAAACAATAATGGAATAACCAATACTATAGTTTGATTATTTGTGTATTGACTGCATTCTTCTATCATTCTTTCTTTAATTAAGGGGTGAAGCAGTTTTTCAATCCATTCCTTGCATTCTGAATGTTTAAAAATAATGTCCCTTAAAATTTTTCTGTTTATTTCCCTTTCTGAATTGCTCTTATTATCAATAATTTTATTTCCAAAATAATCTAAAATTTTCTTATATCCATATGTGTTTGGTTTGATTAATTCTCTTGAAAAATGATCTGCATCTAATATTGGTATGTTTTTATGTTTTCTAATGTAATTAGTTATGGTTGTCTTCCCACTTGCAATACCTCCTGTTAAACCGATCCTTCTTTGGTTGTTTTTTGATTTTTGAAGTATAACCATATAATTAATAATAATCTATTTACTTAGTTTCTTTAGTATTAAAGAGTAGTTAATATTAATTAAAATACCAAAAAAATTGAGCCAGTTAGATTCCAATTGGTCGTTTGTTGATGACAGTAAGGTGACACCAAAGGGGTTTCTTTTTGCTGGGATATCTGCTGGTTTAAAAGATTCTAATAAAAAAGATTTAGCACTAATATTCGCTCCAAAAGGAAGCATTTTTAGTGGGATGTTTACCCAATCAATAGTTCGAGCTTCTTGTGTGGATATTTGTGAGGAAAGGATTAAAACAACTGCAGGTTTTGTAAGAGCAATACTAATTAATTCTGGTCAAGCAAATGCCTGTACAGGAAATCTTGGCATTCAACATTTTCAAATTGCTACAGGAAAGATTGCAGATCTTTTAGGAATAAAAGAAGAAGAAGTTTTAATGTGCTCAACTGGTGTAATTGGTGTTCCAATACAAATAAATGATTTAGTAAAAAATTTACCGAATTTAGTTAGTGATTTAAAGGATAATAATTTCGAAAATGCAGCAGAAGCAATTTTAACCACTGATTTGACTTTGAAAAAAGTGTCAATAGAGACGATTATTCAAGGTAGAAGAATAAAAATAGCAGGATTTGCGAAAGGTTCAGGAATGATTTACCCCAACATGGCTACAATGCTTGCTTTTCTAACCTGTGATGCGGGTATTCAAAAAGAAGAATGGGACAAAATGATTGCTATTGCGGTTCAAAAATCTTTTAATGCAATATCAGTTGATGGAGAGACAAGCACAAATGATTCTTTTGTTGGAATAAATGCAGGAGAGAAAATTGAAAAAAGGTTTTTTCCAATTATCCAACAAGGGATTGATATTGTATGTCAGAACTTGGCAAAAAATATTGCAAGGGATGGAGAGGGAGCTAATTGTTTATTAGAAGTTTTGGTTCAAGGAGCACAAAATACAGATGATGCAATTATGCTCGCGAAATCTATTTGTAATTCTGCCTTGGTAAAAACTGCGATACATGGTTGTGATCCGAATTGGGGACGAATCATTTCTGCTGCAGGCAATTCTGGAGTTAAATTTAATTTAAATGACGTTGACTTGTATATAGGAAACGCTCAGATTTTGGAAAATGGCAAGTTATATAAATATGATCCACAAAAAGTAATAGACTATATTAAGTCCAGAATGAAAGGTAGATATTTAGTAGATGATATTGTAAAAATTATGATTAATCTAAATTCTGGCGAATCGAAAGGCACAGCTTGGGGGTGCGATCTTTCTAAAAAATATGTTGAAATAAATAGCGAATATACTACTTAAGTTTTAGTAAATCTAATGGTAGATATTCATTCATATAAAGAAACAGTATTGTTAAAGTTCCAATTACAGAGCCTATAAAACCTCCAAAAAAATTAACCAATAATCCAGATTGTCTAATTATTGCTTCATCGTTTTTTTCTTCTTCAAAATTGGGAGAATCAACTACTTTTAAGCGCTGATTGGTGGTTGGCTGTTTAAGTTGTTGGTGTCGGATGAGGGCTTCGAAATCAGGCATGGAATTTGTGAGGCAATTGAATAATAAGCAGACCAGCCCGTCATTCGACGAGGATCTGATCTACCTAAATCGTCTACAGCTTCAAATACAGCATTGCCCGAGGCTTCTGCTTTATCGAATGCTGAAAGTAAGGGTATAAATGTATCAAAAACATATAAACCAAAATTTTCTAGAGCTGCTTTAGCTTGTTGAGCTGCTTTTTGTTGTCTAAAATCAACTTTTACTATTACTACAGCATGGTTAACTTTTAAGTTGCTTAATAAATCAGCTAGTTCAACAGTTAATTCTACTGATCTTGCTTTTGCAGTTGTAGGTAAGATAACTAAATCTGAACCATACGCTAAGTGTTTAAGTTCTTCTTGATCACTGCTAGCCTGGCCATCAGTTATTACAATTTCTGATGATCTTGATGCTTTAGCAGCTGAACTGACTGGGAAAACTGGAAATGGAAGATTGCCTCTTGATGCGTATGCTAAAGCAGATCTATTCTTGTCAGCATCGACTATGCAAACTTTTTTACCTTCAGAATGCCAAACACTAGCAAGGTGAATACTTGTACAGGTCTTGGCCACCCCCCCTTTTTGTCCGCAAACGGTAATGAACAATTTTTTAATTTTATTTCTCTTACTTTGGAGAATAATTTCTTAATGTCAAGAGAAATTGTTTGTTAATGCTTTAAAACTTATTTTTTGAAATATTTTAAAGAAGTTAATATTTTTAGATAACCTTATAAAGTTGCTTATTTAAATTGGCTAGTGAAGAAAAGAATTGGATTAGGTACGTGGTCTTGGGGAAATAAGCTTTTCTGGAATTACCAATCTACAAATGACGATGATTTACGTGAGACATATAATGAAGCTTTACGAAGAGGTTTCGATCTAATCGATACTGCAGATTCTTACGGTACTGGGAATCTTCAGGGTAGAAGTGAATTGTTGATAGGAAAATTTTTACTAAATACTCCTTCAGCGAAGAAAAAAAGAATTCAAGTAGCAACCAAACTTGCACCGTATCCATGGAGAATAGGTAACAGAGGTTTTAATAAACCTTTTTTGAAAAGTTTAGAAAGACTTAATAACAAATTAGATATAGTGCAATTACATTGGTCAACTGCAAAATACAATCCCTGGCAGGAATTAGGGCTGTTGAATAATCTTTGCGATTTAAAAGATGAAGGCTTTGATTTTCAAATAGGTTTATCAAATATAGGCCCTAAAAGATTGATGAAATTAATTAATTTCTTAGCAAAAAGAGATCAGAGCTTAAAGAGTGTTCAAATACAGTTTTCTTTGCTTGCTCCCGATTTAAGCAAACAATATCAGGTAAAAAAAATTTGCGACGAAAATAATATTGATTTTTTTGCTTATAGTCCCTTGTCCTTTGGAATACTTTGTATTGATCCAGATAAAGAACAAAATAAAGAAAAAAGTTTTATTCGCAATGCATTATTTGAAAACTATAAAAAACCAACATATGAATTGCGGAGGTGTTTAAAAAGAATTGCAAATCAAAGATCAGTTTCCCAAGCGCAAGTAGCAATTAATTGGTGTTGTTATCAAGGAGCTATTCCGCTCGTTGGAATGCGAAAAAAATCTCAAGTTATAGATGTATCGAATGTATTCAAGTGGAATTTAAATAAAAGTGAATTTAAAGTACTTCAGGAATTGTCAAAAAAATGTTTAAAAAAAATGCCTAAAAATCCTTTTTCAAGTATTTAATTAAATTTTTAGCTAGATATTTTCTTATTTTTTTTAATTTGACAACCACTATTCCATAGTTCATTGGGAAATTTTTCGCCAGTGAATCTAATAACTTTTGGTTTTAGATTTATTATCAAGTCATTCAGTTTTTTATTAGATTCCATTTTGCAAGATTCGATTTTTAATAAGATAAATTAATTTAAAACTTATCTTCCCAGTATTTATACTTATAAAATTAAAAAAATTCTTTTTAATACAAGCATTTGCAGCAATATTTACACACTAATAAATTATCTATTACAACTTCTTAGTTATTAAAAAAAGTGGAGTCCTTCCAGACTCCTCGTATCATTTGGTTGATAAGGCTGATATAACCCCATCTCCTTTAGGATCAAGCAGCAACTGGTGCTGTTTGACGGGAGAAACTAACGATTTTGTTAGCATTTGTGTTTTTGCTCTAACCGAGCCGGCTTCAGTCACCTTCCTTATGCCCCGTCGAAACCATTACAACCCCAAATAGTGGAGTTGAGCGGAATCGAACCGCTGTCCGAAACATCGGTTGAGATCACCTAGTCCAATTGGACATTTATATTCTGACAGGCAAAATGGTTATTGAATAGTTTTTTTACTAAGTTTTATCGTATATGAATGTAGTGGCATCATCTCCAGAGGGACTAGAGAAATCTTTAGCAGAAGAAATTTCAAATTTAGGCGGCTTTAATATAAATACCTATAAAAGATTTATTAATTTTGAATGTGATTTTGAAACTTTTTATAGAGTTCATTTCTACTCCAGATTAGCTTTTCGTTTTTATAGAGAAATTGCAAGTTTTAATTGCTATGACAGGCAATCTTTATATGCGGGGGTTAGAGACTCATTTGATTGGTTAAATTGGTTGCACTTTGATAAAACGTTTAATGTTCAAGTAACTGGGAGAACATCTTCTTTAAGTCATACTCACTTCACAGCTCTTGAAGTAAAAAATTCTATAACTGATTTGCAACAGGCAGTTTGGAATAAAAGATCAAATATTTCTCTAGATAATCCTGATTTTATAATTCATCTGCATTTAAATAATAATAAGGCAATTCTCAGTTTTCAAAGCAGCGTAGAAAGCTTACACAAAAGAGGCTATAGACCCGCAATTGGAAATGCTCCATTAAAAGAAAATTTAGCTTCTGGGTTGATAAATATGACTCAATGGAATGGCAAAGTTCCATTAATAGATTTTATGTGTGGCTCGGGTACTTTTTTAATTGAGGCAGTCAACCAATTACTTGGAGTTCCCATAAATATTGATCAAGTATATCTTTTTGAGAATTGGTTGGACTTTAGGAAAGATCTTTATCTTAATGAAAAAAATAAGGCAAAAAATAAAATTATAAATTATGAAAAATTACCAACAATAATAGGGTGTGAAATTAATAAAAAGGTTTTTGAGCAGGCGAATTTAAACATATCATTAGCTGGACTCGAAAATTATATTGAGCTTATAAATAATGATTTTTTAGCACTCCAATTAAGTTGCACGCCTGGGATAATCATATGTAATCCTCCATACGGCAAAAAATTAGGCGATGAAAATCAATTGATTTGTTTATATGAACAAATGGGAATCTTCCTAAAGAACAATTTTTCAGGTTGGGAATTTTGGCTGCTAAGTGGAAATCCAAAACTAACAAAACATTTGAAAATGAAATCTTCATTGAAAATTCCCGTTAGCAATGGGGGAATAGATTGTAGATGGATAAAGTACTTAATAAGGTAATTTATTTTTTACCTAAAACTGCCTTTGTTGTCTTCCCTAAACCCTCTAATGTTTGAGGAAGATAAGGTCCTTTAGCTAATTTTCCTCCAAGCTTCAAACTTAAGCCTGCAAGAAATAAATCGATAAATATTATGAGTAATAAATTATATTCAATATTCCAGTTATTATATTTAGTTAGAAAAAGATAAAAAATAACATGGATGCAAATTAGTACTATTAATAATAATGTACTGCCCATTGCCAAAAATATTCCACCACTAATTAATCTTCTTTTTTCTCTATCTACTTCTTGAAGAGCTATTCTTACATGCAAATCCATCACTGAACTTGCGATTGCTGAAATTCTCGAGGCGGTACTTGCTAAGTTTTTCTTTTTTGGTTTTTCCATATTATTTTCTGCCACTGTTAAGGAGAGTCCCTATTAGTAAACCAATACCAGCCGCAATAGCAATAGATAATAGTGGTTTTTTTCTTATTGGATTTTCTATTTTTGGTCTAAGTGTATTGTTAAGTTCTTCTAATAATTCTTCTAATTGACTTTCGATAGGTTCAATTTTTTCTGATATTTCCCAATTGTTTTCTCTTATTGAATCAATGATTTCAAATAGTTGGCTTTTTGTTCCAATTACTGAGGTTCCACTATGGCTAGCTATTACTTCAACTAAATCATTAATACTCCCTTTTGTGGCTTCAAGGGTTTGTTGTGCAATGTTAGGCCATTTTTCTTTTATTAAAGGTATTAAACTGTCAATTTTTTCAAGTAACCATTTTTCCGAAATAACTTCTTTTTCAGGAAGATCAGAGTTATTTTCTTTTTCTTCTACTTCTTTGGGAGGATGGTAAGTCTCCATTATTTAAAATTATTTATTTTAAGATTAGACCCTATTTTCTTAATTTGGAACCCTTATCTAAAGAATTGTTCGATTTATATAGAATAAAAACATATAAAAGTTTATTTACATTTTATTTATCTACTCTGTTCTGCAAGAAGGTTTTGTTAAGCTATTACTGAATTTATTAAATTGAGTTTAAATTTCATCATGGATATTACATTTGCATCATTAATTTTTGCATCACGCACAATCCCTACAGATTTTGGATTAGTAGCTGCAGCTATTGCTGGAGCTGGAAGTTTGCTATTCATTGCTTTAAGATTTGTACCTGATGCAGGTAATTAAATAACAGGAACCATCTTTAATAAAATATATCTTTATCTCAACTTTGTTTTGAAAATAGATTCGGTTTATTTATTAATTAGATAATGAATAAATGGGTTTTGCTTGAACATAAAGTTTATTCCTTTAACTCGTTCGATATTCATTATGATTTTCTTGTTGAAAATGGCATAGATTGTTTAACTTGGAAATTTTTTAAACTACCTTTGTTAAATCAAGCTTCTATAGAAATTATTAAGCAGCCAAATCATAGACTTGTATGGTTATCTAGGATAGAACATGAACTTTCTGATAATAGAGGGTTTGTAAAAAGAATTGATCATGGAATATTTAAAAGTGTTTCTGATAAATTGGACTCTGAACATTATAGATTCATTTTGGATGGTGAACTTCTTTATGGCTTGTTTGAAATTTCGGGTAATTTTTGCAGATTGGGCAAAAGTTATTAATATTCATTTATAAATAAACGTAATATTCCTATTGAGAATTTTTGCAAATTAGTTATTCTTATTTAGCTATTGAGACTTGAGATTGGTACATATCAATCAGGTCGAGTTTGAAAATTTTAAATCTTTTGGGGGAAATGTAAAGATACCTCTTGAAGAAGGTTTTACGGTGGTTACGGGTCCTAACGGTTCTGGGAAAAGTAATATTTTAGATGGAATTTTATTTTGTTTAGGTCTTGCTAATAGTAGAGGTATGAGGGCTGAAAGATTACCAGATTTAATAAATAACTCCAAAGTTAAAGAGGGTAAGTCATCAGAAACATCTGTATCGGTAAAATTTAATATTCAAGATTGGTCTCCAAGAGAGGACCTTCCGCCTTTAGAACTAGAAGAAGAAGAAGAAATTGCCCTTAATAAAGGTCAAAAAGAATGGTTAGTTTCTAGAAAATTAAGGCTTATGCCAGGTGGTTCTTATGCTTCTACTTATACTTCTGATGGAAAACAATGTACCTTGCAACAAATACAGAGAATATTAAGAGATATCAGTGTTGATCCTGAGGGCAGCAATGTTGTTATGCAGGGTGATGTAACAAGAATAGTATCAATGAATAATAAGGAGAGGAGAAATCTTATTGATGAATTAGCAGGAGTCGCACTTTTTGATACAAGAATAGAACAAACTAATGCAAAATTAAATGACGTTTTCGAAAGACAAGAAAGATGTGAAATTTTAGAAAATGAATTGCAATCTAGTAAAAATAAGCTTGAAAAAGAATGTGAAAAAGCAAAGCGATATAAAGAGTTAAAGGCAAAACTATTACAAATAATAGAATTAGAGAAAGTTCTTATTTTTGAAAAACAAGTTAAGCATGTTGAATCTATAGAAAAAAAAGAAAGTGAACTTGAAAAAAATAAAATCTTATTTAATAAACAAAAGGAATCTATTAGTAAAGAAATATCAGTTTTAGAAGATGCTTTGAAAATACTTGTTGATGAGCTTAAGGAGAAAGGAGAGGATACTTTGATAAAAGTTAATTCTGATATTGGAAGTATTAACTCTAGCTTGAGAGAACTTGATAGGATATCAATTCTGAATAAAGAAGAAGGTATTAAATTACAAAAACAGAGAGATGAAATTGCAATTTCTAAGAGGAAAATCGAGTCAGAAAAGATGAGACAAGAAAATTTCGATGATCATTTTTTCAATCAATTGAACTTACAAATTGATGATCTCACTTTAAAACACAAACTATCCAGAAAAAAACTTTCTGATGCGGCTGGAGAATCTGGAGAATTCTCAAAACAAAGTATCAAATTAAATGCTGAGCTTGAAAGTATAAAAAATCAAATTAATCCTTTGGAAATAAAAAAAAGGAAAATTGAAGAAGAAACTATTCAAAATAATATTCAAAAAGATGAGATATTGTCACAGATCGAATCCTTAGACTTAGAAAAGCAGAAACTTTTTCAGGGAAATCAAAGAAAAAAAGAGACATCTGATATAAAGAATAAAAACTTGGTAAGTAATAGCGAAGAAATTAATTCTTTAAAAAATGAAATCGATTTACTAATTAAAACTAAATTAAGGCTAAATAACGAGCAATTAAGGCTTGAAAAGGATTTATCTAGATTCGAAAGCAGGAAGGAAGCTTTAAACGAATCTAGAGGTTCATATGCTCTCAGAATTCTCTTAGAGGCAGGGTTAGGGGGTATACATGGTTATGTAGCTCAACTTGGAGAGGTTAGTGAGAAAAATAGATATGCATTGGAAATTGCTGCTGGAAATAGGTTAGGACAAATTGTTGTTGATAATGATCATATTGCTGCAAAAGCAATTGATATTCTTAAAAAGAAGAAAGCGGGAAGATTAACTTTTTTACCTTTAAATAGAATTAAAACTCAAAAAAAGAATTATGCAATTTCAAGATTTGAAAATAACAGGGAGAATGGATTTATTGATAAAGCTATTAATCTAATTACTTTTGATGAAGTTTATTCAGATGTTTTTCGATATGTTTTTGGAGATACTATGGTTTTTTCAGACTTATCCTCAGCTAGGTTATCTACACAAAAAAATAGGTTGGTTACCTTAAGTGGTGAATTATTAGAAGCAAGTGGAGCTATTACAGGAGGCAGTAAGTTAAATAAAGATTTGGCTTATAGGTTTGGAATTAATAATGATATTGATGATTCCAGTCCTATAAAAGAAAGATTATTAGTTATCGAAGAAGCTTTAAAAGAGTCAAATGATGATTTGATAATAAAAAATAATAGACTTAGTATGTTAAATTCTAACCGCAATCAAATAATTGAGGATTGTGCCTCATTTAATAAAGAAATTGAAGTAAATCAAGATTCTCTTAAAGTTGTCTCGCAAAGAATTGAAGATTGTAAATCGAGATTAAATCAACTTGATACTGCTAATAATTTATTAGTTAACGAGTTAGGTCATTTAAAAAATCAATTGAAGCCATACCACGATGAGTTTGATCAACTGCAAACCATTCAAAAGGCAAATTATGAAAAAAATCAAAAATTATCATTAATAGCTTTTAATGACGATTTTAATAATCTTGATAAAAAACTTGAATTACTTATCAAAGAAAGAAATACATTACTAGATAAAAAGAATCAATTTGCTTTAAATAAAGAACGTATCAATAATTCATTAAAAATTACTTTACTACAAGAAAAAAACTTGCAGGAATCTATTAAACAACTCGCAATTGCTCATAGTGAATGGATAGAAAAAAGAGATCAATTTAAAAAAGAGCTTTCAGATCTCGATAATCAAAAAAATTCTCTGGAGAAGAATTTAGGTTTATTGAGAAGGAAAAGAGATGAATTAAACTCTTCAATTTCAAATAAAAGGCAAGAATATAATAACTATCTGTTAAAGCTTGAATATCTTCAAAGGGATATGCATTCCCTTAAAGAGGAGATGAGGAGCGAGAAAATAAAATTAGAAAATTATAAAAAAGATCTACCTAATCCTTCCCCGGAGTTTGGAGAATATGAAGGGAAGAGTCTTGAATCTTTGCAATCAGAAATTTTGATTATAAATGCAAAACTAGAAAGCTTAGAACCTGTCAATATGTTGGCTCTTGATGAACTAGAAGAATTAATTGAGAGATTAAATGGTTTGCGAGAAAAATTAGAAATTCTATCTAATGAAAGATCTGAATTATTGCTGAGAATAGAAACTGTATCTACAATGCGTCAAGAAGCTTTTATGCAAGCATTTACACAAGTTGATGTACATTTTAGAGAAATTTTTGCAAATTTATCTGATGGAGATGGATTTCTTCAACTTGAAAATCCTAATTCTCCTTTAGAAGGAGGATTAACTTTAGTGGCTCATCCCAAGGGGAAAAATGTCAGAAGATTAGCGTCTATGTCAGGTGGTGAAAAATCGTTAACTGCTTTAAGTTTTTTATTTGCTTTGCAAAAGTATAAGCCTTCACCTTTTTATGCATTAGACGAGGTTGATAGTTTTTTAGATGGTATTAATGTTGAAAGGTTGTCAAAACTAATATCAAATCAGTCATCAAATGCTCAATTTATAGTCGTAAGTCATAGAAGGCCTATGATTAGTGCATCTGAACGAACAATTGGGGTTGCGCAAGCAAGAGGTGCTAATACTCAAGTTCTTGGGTTACCAAATGCTGCATAAACACACTTTTTTAAATTTATACGTCAGAATGATAAAAAGAAATTTATGAGCTTGTCTAACACATCTGCTAATAAGAATCTCCCTAACTCGGTTCCTAGTGAACGTTTATGGTTAAGGTCAGAATTAATGGGAACACAAGTGATAACTACTGATACTGGAAGGCGGCTAGGAGTAGTTGGCGAAGTTGTTGTTGATATTGATAGAAGAGAGGTGGTCGCTTTGGGACTAAGAGATAATCCACTTACAAGATTTTTACCAGGTTTGCCAAAATGGATGCCTTTAGAAAGTATAAAGCAAGTTGGAGATGTCATATTAGTTGACTCTCTAGATTCTTTGAGTGAAAGTTTTTCTCCAGAAAGGTATGGGAAGGTAATTAATTGTCAAGTGATTACAGAATCTGGACAACTTCTGGGAAGAGTTCTTGGCTTTTCTTTTGATATAGAGACTGGGGATTTGATATCTCTTGTTATGGGTGCTGTTGGTGTTCCGCTTTTAGGCGAGGGAGTTTTAAGTACTTGGGAAATACCTGTTGAGGAAATTGTAAGTAGTGGTACCGATAGGATTATTGTTTATGAAGGTGCTGAAGAGAAATTGAAGCAACTAAGTAGTGGACTACTTGAGAAACTTGGAGTCGGGGGTTCTTCATGGGATGAAAGGGAAGTTAATGGATACTCAGCAAATCTTGTACCTGTTGAGAATCAGTTACTTTCAGGTTCTGAATCAGAACAGCAAAACAATTTGGTCGAGGAATATGAAGAAGTTGTTGAACAAGATGCTTATGAAGATGCTTATGAAGATGAACTTGAATATGTTGAAATAAAGGGTTCTGCAGAGGAAATAAATAACAGAAAAAAGTTATACATGGATAATGATGATTCTGATCAGATCGAGAATCAAAATAGTGTTAATCAAATAGATGAAAAAAACAATATTGATTTTAAGCTAAAGAAACAATCAACTACTAATTTAGCTTCGAAAAGACCAATTCAAAATGCAGCTGAAACCTTAGATATTGAACCAATAGATGAACAAAATTTAGTTCAAGATAATAAAAAATCAGAAAAGTTTGAAATTGACGATCCCTGGTAATTGTTAAAGTCTTTTTATGGAATTAACAATTATAGAAGCAAGTTTTTTTGCAGCACCTTTATCGCCTCTTTCTTTGAGTAGATTATCCCTAATACTTTTTAATTGATCTCTATTTTTAATAAGATACAATACTTCTCTTGCAATTTTTATTGGGGAAATATTACCTATCCTTTCAGGAACAATCATTCTTTTAGCTTTAATATTTGGCCAAGCAAAAAACTTCTTTTTTTTAAAGTAAAAATTTTTAATTAAAAAAGTTAAGAATCTATTTATGAATGCAATTTTTCCAATTACTCCAAAAATTCCATCCCATGCATTCATCAAATTTAGATGTTGAGTTGGCAGAACAACTAACATTGGAAGACTAATTGCTGCTAATTCTGCAGTATTTGCTCCTACGGTTGTAATTGCAAGATCACATTCTTTCAATATTTCATAGCAAGGATGTTTTTTAATTAGAAAAATCTTTGTATTTTTTGATGTTTCAATTACATAATCAAAATTAGAGGATTTGAAGTTCTTAATTATTTTGATTTTTGATGAGTAATATTTAGCAATTGGATTTTTGTTGCTTTGAAAAAATAAATATTCACTTTTATCAGTAGTTGGTGCAATAGGAATTATAAAATTTACATTTTGATTTTCTTCAGCGATATGATCTGCAACTTCTAAAAAGAAAGGAATTCCAACAGAAAGCTTTGCTTTCTTTGAACCAGGCAACAACGCAATGTAGTGTTTTGCTTTATTACTTAATGATATTTCGCTATTAAGTTTAATATCTGCCATCAAATCGCCAATGACTTTACATTTATATTTATATTTTTTAGGTATTAACTCTTTTACTTTTAAATTCATGGCAGCAATTTTGTCGGTCCATTTAGGCCATCGCGAAACCCATTCAGCATATGTGATATTTAAATAACCTAATCTTTTAGCTAATAAAATGCTCCAAAATTGATCCCCACCAAGGAAAACAACCACCCCTTTTTTGGGCCAATTAGCAAAAGAATGTGGATTTATTAATAATTCCCAAAAACTTTTGGATTTTGTAATTAATTCGAATTTATTCCACGAATTTGCAACTAAAAATTCTTTACCAGTGGCATTTGGGCAAGGAACAAGGACTAGCCTAAGAGTGAAATCGTGTTTATTGTCATCACACAGTGATTTCTTTATTTTGTTAAGTTCACTTACTACAGGATTTACCCATGTAGCTAATTCACCAGGACCATTGGAAATTATAACTACTGCAACTGATTTTTTTTTCATTGCAGTTAAACAAGAATACATTAAATGCGGACGGCGAGACTTGAACTCGCAAGGCCGAAGCCACACGCTCCTTAGACGTGCGCGTCTACCAATTCCGCCACGTCCGCAAAGGGTTTTCAGTAACCGGGGGATGCCTAAACCTTAAAAATATCATACATTATTGGCTGAAATAAGCATTTAGTTCGAAAAGAGTTTTTTTGAATATGATGAATAATTTTTCTATTGCATAAAACAAATATTTATACATATATAACGTTTTAGGTTGTATTGTAAAAAATGTCCTCTAATCACTAAAAAATTTTGTTGAATACTTTGGCAAAAAATTTTTTATTTTAAGTCATTTCATTTCTTCAATTTTATTTTCATAATGGTTGAAAAAGTTTTAATTGCTAATCGTGGAGAAATAGCTTTACGAATTGTCAGAAGTTGTAGAGAACTAGGTATTGCAACCGTTGCAGTTTTTAGCACTGTAGATAAAAAAGCATTGCATGTTCAGCTTGCTGATGAGGCGGTTTGCGTTGGAGATTCATTAAGTAATAAGAGTTATTTAAATATTCCAAATATACTTGCTGCTGCTACATCGAGAGGAGTTGATGCTATTCATCCTGGTTATGGATTTCTTGCGGAAAATGATAAATTTGCTGAGATGTGTAACGATCACGGCATAGTTTTTATTGGCCCATCTCCTAAAGCTATTAGATCTATGGGAGATAAATCTACAGCTAAAGAAACTATGGAAGCAGTTGGAGTTCCAACAGTACCTGGTAGTAAAGGTTTGTTATCAAATGTTGATGAGGCTTATAAGTTGGCAGATGATATTGGCTATCCGGTAATTATTAAAGCGACTGCTGGAGGAGGTGGAAGAGGTATGAGGTTGGTTGAAAACTCTGATAATCTCGAAAAAATGTTTAAAGCAGCTCAAGGCGAAGCAGAAGCAGCTTTTGGTAATGATGGTTTATATATGGAGAAATTTATAAAGAAGCCAAGACATGTAGAAATTCAAATTTTGGCCGACAGGTCTGGTAATGTTGTTCATTTAGGAGAGCGAGATTGTTCAGTTCAAAGAAGACATCAGAAGTTGCTAGAGGAGTCTCCTAGTCCTGCAATTAACACTGAGCTAAGAAAAAAAATGGGGAACGCAGCTATTGCTGCTGCAAAAAGTATCGGCTACGAAGGAGCGGGAACAGTTGAATTTTTAGTTGATGCTGATGATAATTTTTATTTTATGGAAATGAATACTAGGATTCAAGTTGAACATCCTGTTACTGAAATGGTTACGGGAGTTGATTTAATAGCTGAGCAAATTAAAATTGCAAGCGGAGCAAATTTGGAATTTAATCAGGATGATATCCATTTAAATGGTCATGCTATTGAATGTAGAATCAATGCTGAAGATCCTTCTCACAATTTCCGACCATCACCTGGAAAAATAACTGGGTGGCTTCCTCCTGGAGGCCCTGGTGTAAGGGTGGATAGTCATGTTTATACAGGCTATGAAATACCTCCTTTCTATGACTCATTAATTGGTAAATTAATAGTCTGGGGAAAAGATCGTAATACTGCAATTAAACGTATGAATAGGGCTTTAAATGAATGTGCAGTAACTGGTATTCCTACTACAATTAACTTTCATCTAACCTTACTGAATAAATCTAAATTTAAGCAGGGTAAAATACATACTAAATATGTAGAAGAAGAATTATTGACAAATTACTGAGAAATAATTAAATGATTTCTATGAAATATGCGTATGCATTGCAAGTTTTATAAGCCCTTGCTGACCTACTAAAATTTCTCTTAAAAAGCTTATAACTCCGATCCAAATTACGGGTCCAACATCAACACCTCCAATAGGAGGAATTAGTTTTCTTGTTAAATTAAGAATAGAGCTTGATGGTATTGAAATTAATAACCATAAACCTTTACTTAAATCAATTTTTGGATACCAAGTAAGTATTAATCTTATTAGAAAAACTATAGTTAGATATGAAAGAGAAATTCCTAAACTAATATCTAAAATTTGAAGAGAGTTTACAAGCAAGGAAATCACAATTATTTAATTCATCTTAATAAATAACCCATTGAAACGTATTTAATTCGTATTATAAATTGAGAATTTAATATCTAAAAAGTGTTTCAAATCTCAAATTTATTACTAGCCGCAGATTTTTCTGCGCAAGTTGCAAATAATTCCGCAGTTGGAATGATAGGTAGTTTTATTGCCGCTGCCTTACTTATCGTTATTCCAGCCACTGCATTTTTGATTTTTGTCAGCCAGAAAGATTCCCTCGATCGTACTTCTACTGGAAGACGCTAGTTTTTGTAGAAGTTTTAAGTACACTATATATATAGGGATATAAGTAACCCTTTAAAACATAAATTTTTGGAGTAAGAATGTGGTCAATGCTAGTCTCAATTGGGCCAGTATTGTTGGTATAGTTCTCGCGGTATGTGGAGGAGGGCTTTATTTTCTGAGGTCCTTTAAGCCTGCCTTAGCAAGGGATTATGATGTTTTCTTCGCAGCAATTGGACTTTTGTGTGGAGGAATATTATTTTTTCAAGGCTGGAGGTTAGATCCTATCCTTCAGTTTGGTCAATTTTTATTAGCAGGAACCACAGTTTTTTTCGCATATGAAAGTGTGAGATTGAGGGGAGTTGCTACTGATCAAGCTAGAAGATCATCTTATTTTGATGATGATCCTATTTCTGATGGCCCCAGAAATTCTAGAAGCCGATTTAATGACGATTATGATAGGTTTGAAGAATCTGAAAGACCATCCAGAAGATTTAAACCTCAAGAAGATGAATTTGAAGAAGACTATATGGAGGGGCGATCTCGTAGGAGGAATGTTTCAAGAGCTATACCCTCAGCTGCAGCAAGTAGAAGTAGGCCATCTACAAGGGAAATAAGTCAGTTTGAAAATGACCAACCTATAAGAAGGAGAAGACAGACTTCTGAAGATAGAAATAGTAAACAACCAGAAACAAATAACTTTGGTGAGAGAAGAAATTTATCTCGCGATGAAGTTAAAACAGGGTCTAGACCCAGAATGAATCGTACAGTTTCTAGACAAGATAACATGTCTGCTCCTAGTGATTCTTCTCCATTAAGAAAGAAACCTACTAGATCCTCTATTAGACCGCAAACTTCAACAGCTCAAGTAGAAGATGCTTCATTTAAAGATGCTAATCAAGTCAAAAAACCACGTGAGACTCGTAGAGTGAGCTCTTCAGCTAGATCAAGTTTAAAAAATCAAAATAGTAAATATAACGTCGGAACAAATAAGAAGAAACCAAGAGATAATAGTTCTAGATTTGATGATTAATTATAAGATTCCTGCCCATTTTAAAAACGATTGTTTACTAAATACCTCAATCAATATTATTGCAAGGAAGCCAATCATCGCAAATCTTCCATTAGTTATTTCAGAATAACTACTCCATCCAAATTTATATTCATCTTTAATTTCTATAGATTTTTCATCTAATTTATTGTTTTCAATTTGTTCATTGATCTTATTCGGATCTTTTTGCTCTTCTATAAAACTCTCATTCTCTAAATTAGTGACTTCTGAGTTAGTTTGTTCTTCTTTAGAATTCATTTTTTTTGTTAATCCTTAAAATTATACTTATCAGAAGTCAATAATTTCCAGTCTCCTTGTCCATATAATTCTAAAATATTTTCGTGGAAATCTTTTAAGCTAGGTCTATGTCCAACACTAATTAGAGAAAGTTCTCGTTCCTTTAGTAAACTATATAGTTTTTTTTCGGTGTTAATATCTAAAGCACTTGTTGCTTCATCAAGTACTGCAAATCTTGGAGAATTTAGTAAGAGTCTTGCAAAAGCCAATCTTTGTTGCTCGCCTAGGGAAAGAATTCGTGGCCAATCTTGTTTGATATCAAGATTAGGATACCGATCCACTAAGGTTTTTAAATTTACTTCATGTAGTACAGAAGTAAGATGTTCATCACTAAATTTCTTAACTTCTGTGGGATAACATAATTGTTCTCTTAAAGAACCAAGTAACATGTATGGTTTTTGAGGTATGAATAATAAATCCCCAATTTTTGGTTTTTTAATTACTCCCTGATCGGGTTCCCATAAACCACTAATCATTCTGAGTAAAGATGTTTTCCCGCATCCAGATGGTCCTACAACTAAAAGTGATTGATTATTGTCGATGCTTAAATTTAAATTTTTAATGATTGTTTTATTTGATCCTGGTGGGCAAAGGTCAGCATTATTAATAAGAATTGAGGGGTAATCTGAAATAACGTTTTGATTGCTTGTTGGGTTGTTTTGACTAATGGATTCAACTTTTGATTGGAATCCTTCTAATCTGCCAATGCCAGCAGTAAATTTTGCAAGTTCTTCGATTTGATTAACAATGAAAAATAACGAACCTTCAACCATTCCAAATGCAAAGCTTGCCTGAATAAAGCGTCCATAATCAATATCACCTTTAAAGTAAGGGATTGCCATTATTAAATATGGAAAGAAATTTCCAGCATAATTAATGGATCTTCTCATGACGTCTATTATTACTCTCCATATAATCAGTAAATTAAAGTTTCTCACCACTTCTCCTAAGCGTCTTTCGGTTTCACTTCTCTCAGGATTTTCCCCAGAGTAAAAGGCTATTGATTCTGCATTATCTCGAATATGTACTAAGCCGTATCGAAAATCTGCTTCATATCTGAGTTGATCAAAGTCAATCTTTACAAGATTTTTTCCAGCAATTAAAAGGATAGAAGTTGCAAATGCAGCGTAACCAAATAAAGAAAAAGTAAGTGTTGTACTAATACTCCATAAAATAAGAATATTAAGTGAAAATGTTAGTAGGGCATCAAAAATACCTAATGTGAAAGAGAGACTTTGCCCGGTAAAAGCTCGGGTATCATCTGTGATTCTTTGATCAGGATTATCTACATCTGTTTGTTCTTCATCATTAGGATTTAATTGGTAATAAGCTTTATTAGTCATATAATCTTTGACTAAACTTTTTGAAAGCCATTCTCTCCAAATTATTCCTAACTTATATGTAAAAAATATTTGGGAAACACGTATTGGTAGAGCCACAGCAAAACAACAAGCGTAAATTCCTAATATCCGATAAAACCCATCTTCTTGTTTTTCTACCAAAGCATTTGTTAAATCTCTTGCAATGAATCCGATACCTGCGTTTATTCCGTTTACAGCTAAAAGCATTAATACAATTATCGCAAGGAATAACCAATGTAACCATCTACGGTTTTTCAATTGACGTCTTAAGCTAAAAAAGCTACCTGATCCAATTAAAAATAAGGCAGAGAAAAGCAATCCCCAGCTACCAGCCCATATTGAATTGACAGTACTTACTACACCTCCAAAATATTTTTCAAGAAAAATTGGTTGAAAGCTTTCAAAAAAACTAATTATTCCTGTAAGACCAACAAGTACTAGTCCGCCGACACAGAATAAAAGAGAAATTAAAAGCCATATGAATTGAAATCCATTGCATTGATCTATGGGAAGAAAAAACGGTTGGGATAATTTCCTTAATTTTTGTAATTGGTAAAGTATTTTGGATTTATTATTAACTGCTTTATTCATCACTCGACAAGTTTTATAGGGTAAATTATAACTTTTAGCAGTCTATTGACCAAATCCAATAAATGAAAGTGCCCAGTCAGGTAAATTTAAGTAATTCAAGATTGTTGTATCAAATTTATGAACTTTTGGAAAAGATTTATCTAATACCCACCATAAAAGAAAAGGTAGATTAAATAAAATTTGTAATTGCCATTTATAAGTTAAAACTCTCCAAATTTTAATTAACTTAGTTTTGAGTGAGTCGTCTAGTTCTTCCCAATTTTTTGATAATAAGTTGAATAAATTTTTGGATTCTGTATCTAAGGAATCTGGTGTATTCATTTTGTTTTTACTTATTTATAACTCATAAAAATTTCTTTCGAGAGTTTTACCCTGGGGGCCAATTCATTTTTCTTCCAGATAAAAAATGAATATGTAAATGAAAAACTGTTTGTCCCGATTCTTCTCCAGTATTAATAACTGTTCTCCAATTAGTTAAATTTTTTGATTTAGCTATTTTGCTACCAATAAAAAGTAAATGCCCTAATAATTTTGCATCTTCTTCAATACAATTTAATAAACTAATGATTGGCTTTTTTGGAATCACTAAAAAATGTACTGGTGCTTGCGCTTGGATATCATTAAACGCAATACAAAACTCATCTTCATAAAGCTTCTCGCAGGGTATTTCTTCATTAATTATTTTTTGAAATATTGTAGTTTCAGTCATTAGATTAATTAATAGAAATCACATCTTTTTCGTTAAACCCTTCCTTTATAAGTTCTTTTTTCAAATCATCTTTTGATGTAACTCTATCAACAAATAATATTCCGTTTAAGTGATCCATTTCGTGTTGAATACACCTCGCCAGAAGTCCATCTGCTTTCATTTTACGTGGTCTCCCCATTTCATCTCTAAATTTTAATTTGATAGTGGATGGTCTTACTACATTCAAATAGACGCCAGGTATACTCAAGCATCCTTCTTCGTATGAATTAAGGGTTGTTCCAAAGTCTGTAATTTCTGGATTGATTAATATTAGAGGTTCTGCTGCTGAATCTTCAAAATTTACATCTATCACTAGAAGCTCTTTGTTGAAACCAATTTGAGGTGCGGCAAGTCCAATTCCTTTAGCTGCATACATGCTTTGAAGCATTTCTCTAGCAAGTTTTCTAATCGATTCATCAACCTTAGTTATTCTCTTGGAATTTTGTCTTAATACATCATCACCAAGTTTATAAATGTCTAGAGATGGCTTACCTGTTTGTTCTTTTGCAATTGTTGCCGAGCTCCCATTTGTTCTTGACTTTTTTGCAAGTTGTGAAAAATGGTTTGCCACGTTAAAAAAGTTTTTAATTAAGAGTTTAGCTATAAAAATACTAGCACTTTAATTTACGTTATTTATAATTTTTTTATGAGTAATGACGATAATCTAAAAGTTAGGCAAACTGATTCTAAAAAAAAATCTTTTAAGGAATTAACTATTATTAGGGATACCATTTTTTGGATTGATGTTGTTGGTGAAGGTCAAAATGAAAATGCAATTTTTGCAAGACCATTTAATGATAAAGAAGCGTTTCCTCAGAAATTAACAAGCAAAAAATATAATATTAAAAATAAATTTCATGGAT
>QCEG01000007.1 GCA_003278535.1 Prochlorococcus sp. AG-355-N18 | reverse complement strand
AAAGTTAGTTCAAAATTTATAACTTTTTAACTCATTAAATATATTTTGGATTTGTGATTTCCTAATTCTTTAGGAACTAAAAATATATTTTCATAAAGTCTTCTTTCTAAATCATTTTTATTAATTGAGATAAGCTTTCCATTAGCTAAAGGCATAAATGCTAAATAATTAATATCATTAAAGATTTTTAAAATCTCATATTTTTTTCTACTAAATTCTAAATATATAATTGGTCTATATTTCTTAATAGATTTTATGGAACCTTTTAATACTTCATACTCATATCCCTCAACATCAATTTTTAATAAATCAAAAGAATTAAAACCATAACTCTTGATAAGTTCGTCAATTGATATCATTGAGATAGAATTACTGTTTTTATGATTTGTTTTTATAGATTCAAGTACTGATGTTCTAGAGGGAACTTCATTTTTTTCTAACATTATAATATTTCCATTATCTTCATTTGATCCAATCGCAGCTCTTTTTAAAAAGTTTCCATAAATTTTATTTAACTCAAAATTCTCTTTACAGTCTCTAATAGCATAATCGTATAAATCCACCGATAAAGTTTTGCAATTATATGCTTTAGATAAATATACTGAAAAAAAACCTCTAGAGCACCCTACATCGATAAAGGTTTGAAAATTTTTATTGAAAGTATCCAAATCTACTCTGAAAAATCTATCATAATATTCTCTATAGAGATATTGACCTCTGCCGCCAAAGCCTAAAGCTTTATATGGCTTAAATATAAACTTAAATGATGACTTCTTTGCATTTACATTAAAAATAATTTTTTTTTCAGACAAAAGTAAAAATATTAATTTAAATATTCTAAGGACCAAATATAAAGTATCTAATTTTGCGCAATCGGAAATTAAAAGACGTTTTGTTCTGTCAAATAAATTTTTTATTCTGGTAATTGCAACTTTATAATTCATATTCTTATCATGTTTTTATGATATTAAAACATTAAATCAAATAGTTTTTTGTTTTTAGATTTATCAATATTGGGATTTTTAAACATAGATTTTAATTTTTCATTAGGTTGTGAATTTGAAATTCTCATTAGATCTAATTTTGTTTTTCTTTCTCTTAAATCACTCCAACTTAAATTAAATGATGATGATTCATATATGAAATTTGGTATAGGATCCCAATCGAGATTTATTAATAAAACTTTCTCAGATTTAGATATTAGATTAAAAATTATTGTTGAATAATGCCCTAAAAAAATATTGTCATTATTTAAGTAGTTCAAAGAGAATTCATCTTCAATAACATTCGAATTGCATAGTAAGTCTGAATAAATAGTTTTGTTTGATCTTGGATGAAAACACAAATTTAATTTAGAAACTTCATTCAGGATTTTATTTAATGATTTAATTACTCTCTTATGAAAAGTTTTTTCATCCATTCTTCCATCTTCAACTAAAGTTTGGCAAATATAAAAAATATTATTCATTTGATAATTCCATTTATAGATAAAGAGTTTCTTGAAAGATCAAATACACCTAAGTGTATATAATTAGTTTTTTCCCAACCTAAAAGGTTTGTATGAAATTTTTCCCAATATTCATTATAAACCAAGGCAAAAGATGGGCGGGGAAATTGACCTCTATCCCCAGATTTATATAAATTAATTAATTTAAGGGGTGACTCCCCTAAAGTAAAAAGTGCAATTAAGAAGATAAAATATGAAATAAATTTTTTATTTTTAATAATGCTTGATCTTTTTAAATGAGTCAGAAATATTCCATGTTGAATATAGATTGATTTTATAGATAATAAATATGCAAACTTAAGAATAAAAATATCTGGTAATCTAAATCCACAAACTATAAATTTTAAATCCCAAAGCCCAAATTTTGATTTCAAAATAGCTTCTAATAAATTTTTAAAAATTACAAAAGGTTTGTTATATGAAAGACATTTGTAGTTAGCTGTAGGAAGAAATCTGGAAACTCTTTTTGATAAGAAAATACTTGAGTCAAAAACATAATAGATTTTTTTTTTCTTTCTTTCTTCCTTTTTTTTTTTTTTTGAAAAATTTTCTAATTGAATACCAAGAAATCTTATGCAATAAATTATCTTTTGTAAACAATCTAGATTGATCAAGCATAATAAATTAATACACCTTTTTATATATTCTTTAAATTATGAAATTTATCTAATTTAAAGTATTTCTTTTTAAGAAAAATAATTATAGATTTAAACTAGCAAATAAAAAAATATAGGGAAAGTAAATTTCATCTAATAAAGTTAGATTGTTTTTGTTTAACTTGTCCAAAGTATAAATTTCATGATTAGATTAAAAGCTTATTATTTTTTTAGCTTTAGGTCCCCTTCCCATTACAAATAATTCGCATAGTCTTGAAAAAAATCATTAAATCTAAAAAAATAGAATAATTTAATAGGTAGTACAAATCATAAGAAAGTTTATGTTGTGTTTCTTCTAATGAAGAGCTATAAGGATAATTTACTTGAGCCCAACCACTTAAACCTGGTTTCAATAAATGCCTTAAATTGTAAAAAGGAATTTCTTTCTCAAGTATCTTATTAAACTCCGGTCTTTCAGGACGAGGGCCAATTAGACTCATATCTCCATTTAAAACTGAAATCAGCTGAGGTAATTCATCTATTCTTGTTTTTCTTATAATATTTCCAATTAATGTTATTCTTTTATCGTTTTTAGCCGCCCATTGAGGACCTGATGTTTCTGCATTAACCACCATAGATCGCAGTTTATAAACAAAAAACTTTCTTCTAAATAAGCCTTCTCTTTCTTGTTTATAAAAAACAGGACCTCTATCGAAAAGCCAAATTAGAGATCCGAAAAATAAAATTAATGGTAAAGAAAAAAACAATAATAATAGACTAACTAATATGTCAAATAACCTTTTTAATTTAAACTCTAAACCCCTATTATTTAGGAAAAGTTTTGAGTCTAGAAAATTTTCTTTATCTAACAACTCTACTGGAAGGCAATTAAGTTCATATTCAAACCATTTATATTTAGATGTTATTTGAACGCCGCTTAATAGAAATTTCTTTAGAAGCTTATATTCATTAAAATTTAATTGATTTTCTTTTGAAATTATTAGTTGATCAGGAAGAACATCTTGGTAAAAGCTTGAATCAATAACTTTGAAAATGATCTCTTCATAATAATTATAGTTTTTAAGAATATTTTTAATTGCAATTAAATCCATCTCTGAACCAAGAATAAATACTTCTTTGCATTTTCGAGGTGATATGTATTGGAGAGTGTTTATTGTAATTATTTCTTGTGCCATAGACATAATTATTAGTATCAAAAATATTAAAGGAAGATTTTTTGAATATAAATTAAGATCTATTCCGATTGTTTTTAGACTGAATAAAAATATTGAAACTATAATAGTTACTAAAAATAAATCATTAAGTTTAATTAAATAATTTTTAAAATTATTGTTGATATTGATTTTCGAATATCTTTCTTTCAAATAACTAATAAAAAACCATGCGGATATCAGTGTTAATAATGATAAGTTACTTAGATTTTTTAGTAAATTAAAATCTCTATTTATCATATATTTAAAGATTTGATATGGACCAAATATCTCGAATAAAAAAATAAAAAAATATCTAAATGTATTTTTATATCTGGGATAAAGATTTTTAAACATAGTTATTTTAATTTATAAAATTTTTATCATTTTTAAAAGTTAGTTAGTTTGGGTTGTATTTTCTTCTGAAATTAATTTTAAACCAGATAATGTTATCCAACATAAAATACTTATCCTTCCATCAAAATATTGAACATCAAATAATTGAGTCATAAAAAAGAGGAAGATAGATGTCCACCAAGCTCTCTCAAAAAAATTTAAATTGCGATGTTTCTTGGTAAATATAATTTTTGCAGATTTTATAAATAAAATCAAAATTGTGGATAAAAATAAGATGGTAGCTGGATATCCAAAGCTAATTGCTAATTCTAAAAAAATATTATGAGGATGTCCCCTCCATAAGCCCTTTTGAAGTTCAAAGATTATGGGAAAGGAACCTGCTCCCAAACCAAATATTGGATTAAGAATACTCATTCTATATGCACTTAATAAAATCTCTATTCTTGTAATATCTAAATTACTTATCCTTGTTTCATCAAATTCAAGCCATATTTTTTCAGGAATTAATTCTCTTAAAAGATCTTGAAAACCTCCTGATAATGTTTGAAAAACGGTTATAAATATAATAATAGTAATTGAAATAATCAATGGAACATACCAATATAAGCTTTTAATACCTACTACTAAAGGGATCGTACTTATTAGACTTGCCCATGCATTTCTGGAATTTGTGAGGATACCAGCTATGCCTATAGTAAATAAAAAGAAGAGTGAGATAAATTTATTTAGTGGTTTTTTTGTTTTTTCTAATAAAAGTGCTACACAAAAGGGGAAAACAAGAGAAAACCAACTGCCGGCATAATTTTGATTATTAAATGGTCCAGTCAAACCATTTGTATCAATTGGGCGTTGATACCAAATAATTAATCCATTTAGTATTTTTAATGGACCTGTCCAATTAAAAAAATACTGTCCAAAACCGCTCACTATTAAGGGGAATGTTCCTGCAATTAAAAATATAGAAGTCTTTTTTCTCTTTTCTGTTGAATCAAGAAAAGGTTGAAATCCCCAGAATACCCAAAAAAAAGGCAGCCAATTAAGTGTGCCAATTAATGCTAATTTCGGATCAAATACATTTGTTAATAATGAATTTGTAAAAAAGAAATTTTTTAAACTGCTAAAGATAATTAATATACTGCATACAAAAAAAGATTTGTTCCAATTATCATTAAAGTATCCTCTTTTATTTATGAATGTTCCTATTGTGGCGGATATTAATAAAAGTAATCCGCCGACAAATAATGTGCTTGGCAAAAAGAAAACCCCTGTGAAAAAACAAATTCCTCCTAACTTTTTTAATGAATAATTATTCATATTTGAAAAATTTAAAATTAATCCCTAACATTTTTTTTACATAACAACCCTTTTGTAAATAATTTTATAAAAGATTTTTTTCTACAATTAAAATTAAACCAAATCATGCTTTAAAAAATAAAATCCATTTAATTTACTTCATGAAATTAAAAGTATTTGATTATTGAATTATGTTCAAATTTTTCCTAATATAAAAAAAATTTTACTACCTTTTTTGGCTAAAAGACTTACTGACAATCAAAAAGAAGAAATAAAAATTAATTTTTTAGATAATCAATCGGTTGATTTTTTATCTGAAAAGTTTAAATGCACTAAAACGACCATAATAAGACATTTAAAAAAAAGCCTTGGAGAATTAAAATATAAAGAAATTCTCAATAGATTTAATGCAACATTTGATGCAAAAGATGAAAAATTGCTTGAAATTGATAATCAACTAAGTAATGAGAAAAATAAAATAAATAAATCTGCTGATACTTCAATATTAATAGACAGATCAAATGAAGATAAAATTAATCCTTTTGAATCGTTTATAGAAATAACCCCTTTGGAACATGACTTTGAAGATGTTTCTCAGAAAGATATTTCTTCGATACCTCTTTCAGAGATAAAGCTACCTAATGTGGTTTTTTTAATTGTCAAAAAAGAAATTGAACTAGAAATTAAGTATTTAAAAGATTATCCTGAATGGCAATTTTTACCCCAAAATGATTTGAAAAGAAAAACTATAGAAATTCATTTTGATTTAAAAACCGCAAAGCGTATTTGTAACAAAGATCAGAAAGTAATTAAAGTTACTAATACTAATGTATTTAGAATTGTTGCTCCGATATTAATTTCACGTGGAATATCTAGAATAGTTACTGCTCAAAATTTGATTTCTATTTAACTATCATCCTTATATTTATAAAATAAAATAGGTACAACGCTTCCTGTTATCGAACCTGTTATGAAACTTACTCCAACTATAAAGCTTATTGGTAAAGGAATACTTTCATTATTAAACAGATAAATCTTCCTTTTGCTTGAGCTATTTTGTATACCAATAATCAATAATAAAAACAAACAAGAATTATAGGTAATTGAAAAAATTAATTTTTTGAAAGCTTCAGACATAATCCAAATTACACAATAATTCCTTAATATAAATTATAAATTTTGTTTTTTGGAATACCATTCTTTTTTGCTAGGTATTTAGACGCTGATGATAAATTTAAACCTGCTTTAATTAATTCATTAAGTTCATTCTTTAAAATTATTAGATTTATATCTTGATTTTTTGAATGGTTTAAACCTCCAATCAATACTGTTATTTCTCCCATAATTTCTTTATCTTTTATATTCTCTATAACTTCATTAATATTACTGCCTATATGCTCTTCAAACTTTTTGGTTAATTCTCGATATAGTTGAATTTCTCTATCACCTCCGCAAAAACATTTTAGTTCTTTTAAAAGCTTTTTAATTCTATGGGGTGCTTCATAAACTATAGTTGTTTTAGTATTTTTGCTGATATCAAAAAGTATTTTGTTTCTTTCAGTTTGTTTCTTTGGTAGAAAACCTTCAAAGATAAATGTTGAAGATCCTAGCCCACTAGAAACTAAAGCGGTTATAGCTGCGCAAGGGCCTGGGATACAAATAGCTTTTAATTTATTTGATTTTATTTCCCTAATAAGATTTTCTCCCGGATCGCAAATGCTTGGCATCCCAGCATCACTTACCAGTGCAATCGAGTTACCTTTCTTGAGATGATTTATTATAATCGGGATTTTTTTAATTGAGTTGTGCATATTAAAACTTATAAGATTATTTTTTATTGAGTATTTATTCATTATTTTTTGTGTCTGTCTAGTATCTTCGCAAGCAACTAGTGAAACATTTTTTAGAGTATTCAAAGCTCTTAAAGAAATATCATATAAATTTCCAATAGGAGTTCCTACTATATATAAAATTCCGCTTTCAGGTTTTTGGTCTATATGAGAGAATAGAGAATCGATATTCATTTATGTGACTAAATTACCTTTTGGTTTAGATATTAATAATCTTATCTGTGATTTGAGGATTTTAAGCTGGGAAGTGGCAGATATATTAATTTATTATTCTAATCTCATTAGAAATCCAGAAGAAAAAGCTAACATTATTCAAAACAAAATCTCTGAAGATCCTGTAACTCTTGCTGATTTAAAAGTAAATGAGGTAATCATAAATAGAATAAAGAAAAATTATAAGAATATTGGTTGGGATATCTTAAGCGAAGAAAATGCAAAGGATGAGTCAAATTATTTTGAAGCAAAATCTGACTGGTGTTGGGTTTTGGATCCTTTAGATGGTACAAAGGATTTTATTCAAGGAACGGGTAATTATGCAATGCATTTAGCATTGAATTATAAAAAAAAACCATTAATTGGAGTTGTCCTTATCCCTGAGAAGAATCAATTATGGATCTCTAATGGAAGAAAAAGTTGGTGTGAATCTAGAGATGGAACTTACTTAAAAACTAATCTTTCGCAAAATAAGAGGAGAATTCATGAGATGACCATTATTACAAGTAAAAATCATAGGAATCAAACTCTAAAAAATGTAATTGAAAAATTAAACTTTAAAGATCAAATTGTTATGGGTAGTATTGGGTGTAAAATTGCTTCAATTTTAAGAGGAGAGAGTCATATTTATATTTGCTTGAGCCTACCAGGTAAAAGTTCACCTAAAGACTGGGACTTTGCTGCGCCAGAAGCTATCTTAAATACTGCTGGCGGTTCTATGACCAATTTAAATAATGATCAATTATCCTATGGTGGCTCAAATTTTGAGCAAGGAGGAATAATAGTTGCTACAAGTGACAAATTTTCTCATAAAAGTATATGCACTGAAATAATGCAAATTATAAGAAAATTCGATTTATACGCTTTTGATTAATTAAGAGGTGCTACTGGAGTTGGTGTTGGTTCTGGATAGGACATCCCATTATTTTGGCCAACACCTCTAAGGGTTAAATTAATCCTACCTCTACTATCAATTTCTCGAACTCTCACTGTTACCTCATCACCTTGCCTAACTACGTCCTCTACCCTCTCAACTCTAGCCTCTGATAACTGTGATATATGAACCATTCCTTCTTTCCCTGGGAGTATTTCAACAAAAGCCCCTATGGGTATAATTCTGGTAACTACTCCTGAGAAAATTTCTCCCTCGTGAACCTTTCTAGTTAAACCCTCTATTATCTTCTGCGCTTCTTCTGCCGCTGCTCCATCATGGGATGCGATTGTAACGATTCCTCCATCCTCTATATCTATCTTAGTATTTGTTCTTTCTGTTATGCCCTTTATTGTCCTTCCACCAGGACCAATAACAGTACCTATTAGTTCTGGATCTATTCTGAAGCTTAATAGTCTTGGTGCATGCGGAGATAATGTATCTTGAGGTTTATCAATTGCCTCTTGCATTTTTTCCAAAATATGCAATCTGGCTGGGCGAGCTTTTTTTATTGCATCAGAAATTACAGAAACCGGTAATCCTGTAATTTTCATATCCATCTGCAATGCTGTTATCCCTTTTTCTGTGCCAGCAACCTTGAAGTCCATATCTCCAAGGAAATCTTCAATCCCTTGGATATCTGTAAGGATTCTGATCTCTTTACCTTCTTTAATTAAACCCATTGCAGTTCCGCTTACGGGCGCTTTTAATGGAACCCCAGCGTCTAATAGTGATAGTGTGCTACCACATACAGATCCCATTGATGTAGATCCATTAGAACTTAAAACTTCGCTTACTACTCTGAGTACGTATGGAAAAGTTTCTTTACCTGGTAAGACAGGAATTATAGCTCTTTCTGCTAAAGCTCCATGGCCAATTTCTCTCCTTCCAGGAGTTCTCATTGGACGGGTTTCTCCTACTGAAAAAGGAGGAAAGTTGTAGTGATGTAGGTAAGTTTTTTCAGTGCTTGGGTTTAGATCATCCATCTCTTGTGCATCACTGGGGGTTCCAAGTGTGGTTGTTGATAATACTTGAGTTAAACCTCTTTGGAATAAAGCTGAACCATGAACTCTTTTTGGTAGTATTCCTGCGGCAGCTGATATTTTTCTGACTTCGTCTAGATCTCTACCATCAACTCTTTTCCCATCATTAATGATTTGCGATCTCATTAATTTCTTGGTTAATTTTTTAAAATCAGAATGTATTAATTTATCATTTTCTGTAGTGATTATTTTCACTTGATTATCATCCTTGAGAGAATCTATTTTATTTTGAACATCTGCTTTTACTTTCTCAAGTTCTAAATCTCTTTCTTCTTTTGACTGATCAAATTTCTTTAAGACTAAATCAATAGGCTTAGAGCAATTTTTCTCTAAATAATTTATTAGTGCATTGTCTTGCTCAGGATCTTCAGGTTTTGCTTGCTTGATCCCAAGTTCTTCGAGAAGGTTTTCTTGAGATTTAATTAACTCGGTGACAGCTTCATAACCGAAATCTATAGCCTCAATAGTGTCTTGTTCAGAAAGTTGGTTTGCACCAGCTTCAATCATTACAATTCCTTCATTTGACCCTGCGACAACAATATCAAGATCTCCCTTTTCTATTTCTCGGTAACTTGGATTTAGGATGAAATCATCTCCTAACAGTCCAACTCTTACAGCAGCCATTGGCCCGTAGAAAGGTATTTCTCCCAATAGTGTTGCTATTGATGCTCCAGTCACAGCAAGAACATCTGCAGGCACCCTTTCATCAAGAGAAAGACAAGAAGCTACAATTTGAATCTCATCTCTCATCCAACTAGGGAAAAGTGGTCTCATAGGCCTATCAATTAATCTTGCTATTAATGTGGCTCTCTCTGGTGGACGTCCCTCTCTTCTCATGAATCCACCGGGTATCCTGCCTGCAGCATATAGTTTTTCCTCATAGTCACAAATTAGAGGTAGAAAGTCTGAAGCTTCTTTTTTTGTAGTTTTTGTTGCAGTAACTAATAAGGAGGTGTCTCCACATTCAATCAATACTGATCCGTTTGCCTGAGGAGCATATAGTCCTGTAGTTAGTCGTATCTCTCGTCCGTCAAACGTGATCGACTTATTTTGTCCTTCCACTTTTTAAATTATGAATTCGTATACATAATTTATTCTTACATTTAATAGGGACATATTGAGTATTTATTTAAATATGATTTAATTTATTTTTGGAGTAAAACACTAGAATTATCTGCAAGTGCTTATCAGAGCTTCATTTTAGAATAATTAGGTAATCCAATTTTAAAAAAAAAATTTATTACCAACTTGATTTTACAACACCTGGCAATTCACCATTATGAGCTCTTTGTCTTAATTGGTTTCTACATAATCCAAAATCTCTATATACTCCTCTTGGCTTGCCAGTTGCCCAACATCTATTTCTTACTCTGGTTGGAGCTGAGTTCCTTGGTAAACCTTGGATCTTTCTATGAATTTCTAATCTTTCCATAGGATCTTTTGCTGCATTAAACTCATCTAATAGTGATTTTCTTTTTGCAGCATATTTCTTAACTAGCTTTTTGCGTTTGACCTCTCTAGCAATCATTGACTTTTTAGCCATTTAACAAAATTTAAAAAACTTCATACTATACTAACAGCTTGAATAACTCTTTTAAAAATTTATTTATTGGTTTAATAATCTTTGTACTATTAGAAGCTGACTAGTATCCCTAATAATAAGGAGAACACTAAGTCCAACCAAAAGAAAAAAACTAGATTGAGTAACAACCATTTGTATCTTAACTGGGACTGGTTCCCCCCTAAAACCCTCAATTAAAGTGAAAACAAGCTGCCCTCCATCCAATAGCGGTAAAGGCAATGAATTGAGAACTGCTAAATTAATGGAAATTAACGCAGCAAATAATAATATCCCTGTCCCTCCTTGTTGTGATAGTTGAGCACCAATTTCAACGATTTTGACGGGCCCACTTAATTGTTGAGCTGTTGAGGAGAAATTTGTAATTAATCCTTTATAACCTTGTATTGTTTTTACCAAAAGTGATGAAAATTCATTATTGGTGTATTCAAAAAGTTCAAATATATTTTTTGTCTTTTGAGTCTCTTTTTTTATATTAGGTTGTAATTGAGCTCCTATTGTACCTTTCCCATCTATGTTTTTTGGGATCAAAGTTAAATCTTTCAGAACTCCATCTCTATCAATTGTTATCGAAATTGGACTCTCTGATGCATTTTGAATTTGTTTTACTAAAGCAGAAACTGCTTGATCGCCAGCTCCTAAAGTTTTGCTTTCAATTTTTAAGATTTTATCACCAGCTTGTAATCCAGCAAGAGAAGCAGCCTTCTCGGGCTGAGTAGCTAAAACTAAAATACCAGGCTCGGGATCAAATGGAATTCCAATAGTAGTTACATTTACAATCAAAATAGTATAGGCAAGAATTAAGTTGGCAAATACCCCAGCGGAAATTACAATTACTCTTTGAATAACGGGTCTATTTTTTAAAAGATTTGGATCTTTAGGGTCAATATTATTAATTTCTTCATCAGGGAAGGAAACAAAGCCCCCTAATGGAAAGGCTCTAAGTGAATAGGTTATGTTTTTATATCTTTTCTGGACTATTGATGGTCCAAAACCAATTGAAAATCCATCAACATAGATACCTTGCAAAATTGCCGCAAGAAAATGTCCCATCTCATGAAAAAAAATGAGAAATCCCAGAACTGTAATTGAGGTTAAAACGTTCATTTAAATATATTAGGCAGTTTTTAAAATATTTGATCCAAAATATGGAACTAGAGCATCTGGAATTTTCACGCTCCCATCTGTTTGTTGGCCATTCTCAAGAATAGCAGCCATAGTTCTTCCAATAGCAAGCCCACTACCATTTAAGGTGTGCAAATATGTATTTTTTTTATCAATTTTTGCTCTTATTGATGATCTGCGAGCTTGAAAGTCTAAACAGTTGCTACAACTTGAAATTTCTCTATAACATTTACTACTTGGGAGCCAGACTTCAAGATCAAAAGTTCTGCTTGAAGAAAAACCTAAGTCTCCAGTACAAATATCAACTAATCTGTAAGGTAGACTGAGTTTTTTTAAAATACTTTCTGCATCTAAGGTGATCTTTTTATGAGCTTCAATAGATTTACTTGGATCACAAAACCAATATAGTTCAACTTTATTAAATTGATGAAGTCTTATTAAACCTTTTGTATCCCTTCCATAACTACCAGCTTCTCTCCTAAAACATGGGCTATATGCAACATACTTAAGGGGTAATTGCTTTGAATCAACAATATCATTTCTATGAAAAGCAGTTAGTGGAACTTCAGCAGTTGGAGAAAGCCATAGGTCGTCGTTAGAACACTTAAAACTTTCATTTGAAAATTTAGGTAATTGACCAGATCCGGTAAGACTTTCTGAATTCACTAAAGCTGGAGGCATTAACTCTAAATATCCATTACTAGTGTGCATGTCGAGCATAAAATTTATTAATGCTCTCTCTAATCTGGCCCCATTTCCAATAAGTGTAATAAAACGACTTTTTGATATTTTAGTTGATTTGACAGAGTCAAAAAGATTAAGACTTTCGCCTATTTCCCAGTGAGATTTGAGATTTTCTGATACTAACGGATCTCCCCAAGTTTTTACTTGGACATTATGACTTTCATCTTTCCCAATAGGGGCATCTTTGCTAGGTAAATTTGGTAAATTACAAATTTCATTATGTATATTTTTATCTAAGGTTCTTTTTTTCTCTTCTAATTCTGAAATTTTTGTTCTGTATTCATTTCCTTTTATTTTTAAATTATTTAATTCTGGAGAATCATTGTTTTTAGATTTGCTGATTTCTTGACCGATCAATTTACTTAATTTTTTACTCTCAGATTGGAGACTGGATATTTCTATATCAATTTCTTTTTTTTGAAGAGTTAATTCTTGTATTTGGGAAATATTAAAAACTTTTCCTCTCAGGGATAAACTTTCTTCAACTGAAGTTGGATTTTCTCTTATTAATTTTTGATCTAACACTATTTTTTTTTATACCTTAATTAAAATAGTTAATCTAAATTCAATATTAGGGATTTTTGACTAAAAATTAACTAAATTCATGATTCCTAACTTACGGAGTATTTAAAGATAATATTTTTTAGCTATGATGCGGATCGAGCACGCCCAGTAGTCGACCATTCTTTTAGTAAATTAATTTGCTCCTTAGCTGTTCTGGATAAGGGAACTAATTCAGAAACTGCTTTTATTAAATCTTTCTCCATGAGTTCTCTATTTTCAGAGAATGAAATATGCATCCCCTCTATCACTGCTTGTTCAAGTTCTGCTCCTGAGAATCCATCTGTTCTATCGAGGATAGTGGAAAGAGGAAAACTGTAATTAGGTCTTCTTTTTTTTAAATGCAAATCCAGAATACTTAATCTTTCTTCAGAATTCGGTAAATCAAGGAAAAATATTTCATCAAATCTACCTTTTCTTAATAATTCAGCAGGAAGCTTATCTATAGCATTAGCTGTAGCTATGACAAATACGGCGGATTCTTTTTCAGCCATCCAAGTTAACAAACTTGCCAAAACCCTTTGACTTGTTCCTCCATCACTTCTAGCATCGCCACCAAATCCCTTGTCAATCTCATCGATCCAAAGGATACAAGGAGACATGGCCTCAGCTCTTAATATTGCTTCTCTTGTTCTTGCCTCGCTTGAACCAACAAGGCTAGAAAATAGTCTTCCAACATCTAACCTAAGCAGAGGCATCGACCAACTCTTAGAAATTGATTTTGCGGTTAGCGATTTCCCTGTTCCTTGAGCTCCAACGAGTAAGACTCCCTTTGGAATAGGTAATCCATAGTCTCTAGCTTCTTTAGAAAAGGCCTTATATCTTTGATTAAGCCAAACTTTTAAAACATTTAAACCCCCAATATCCTCTTGACTTGATTTGGTATCGAAAAATTCTAAAATTTCACTTCTGGCGATTACTTGTTTTTTCTCTTCAAGAATATCTTTAATATCTTCTTTACTTATTTTCCCTCTTTGAGCAAGGGCCTTTGCGGTGACTTGCTTTACTTTTATTTCGGTAAGTCCGCTTGAAGCTATAGAAAGTTCGTTTAAGTCTTGTTCCTCTAAATTTGAATTGGTATTGATAGCAATTTGTTTTATTAGATTTTTCAATTCTCTTTGATCAGGTAAAGGTAAATTTACAATTGCCATTAATTCATCCAACTCTTCCGATGATGGAAATAAATGAGAACTAATAATTAAATTATGACTAGTTTTTTTAAGTGTTGAGGATAGTTCTTTTATAGTTCTATTAATAGATGGATCATCATAAAATTTATGAAAATCTTTAACTAATAAAACTGTTGAAACTTCAGAATTTAGTCCTTTTAGCCAATTAAGCACCCCTAATGGATTGTTAGAAAATTTACCTTCTTCATTTATTAATCCTTTTATACCGCTAACGCAATCCCAGGAAGCGAATCTTTTTATGTTTAGTCTTTCACAAGAAAAATTAACTAATTTTTCTAATCTTTCCTCTTCTTTAGTCCTAATCCAAATTAATGAGGTTCTTGATTTTATAAGTAATTCTAAATTTCTACACCAAGAATTCATTATTTAAGATTAAGACTATTTTTTACTGTTAGGTTCGAAAGGTAATCTTTTATCTGAGATAGTTGAAGCTGAAGTTGTTATTACTTCATTTTTTGCTAATAATTGTTGATCCAAGATTTTCTGTAGATTCTCGGGAAGAGCTTCTTTATTGAGTAGAAAAGTCTGAAGTGCCTGGAAAATATTTGCAACAACCATGTAGAGCAAGACTCCAGCTGGTAGTGGGAAAAACAGAAACATTCCAGTTATCATTACTGGTGTAATCTTATTTGCTGTTGATTGCTGTGGATTCGCAGGCATCCCCTGACTTGATAAAACTTGAGAGAGAAGTAAGGTTAGTCCAAAGGCACCTACTAGTGCAGCAATATCCCAATTAATTGCCCCATCTACATAAAAACCAACTTGACCAAGAGCTTTAATAAATAAAAAACCACTTTTAGCAGCTAGACCAGGGATTTTCGCCTCGATTGTTGCATCACCAGGTTTGATTGCTGTTACCGTACCGTCTTGGGAAACTTTAAGATTTTCGGATCCTTTAGAAACCTTCCAGGTGGGGAGAAATTTAGATCCGTTTTCGTATTTAGATAAAACATCCGAATAGCTATTCCCATTTGTTGTTTGTAGATTTACTTTTATGGATTCTTCCGTTCCCAATTTTGTTCCACTGGGGATAGTCGCTATTACAGGAAAATGTGATTTTTCTGTAATAAATATAGAGTGTCGAGGTGATTTATATGGTTTTGGATCAATGGCTGCTACTTGATCTTGTGGGACCACCTTGAGATTTATGTTGTAGGGGACATCAGCGAATGGAGAGCCTCTTAGGGTTGCAAACAATGCAAATAGCACAGGCATTTGTACAATTAAAGGAAGGCAACCTGCGAGGGGACTGCCAAATTCATTCATTAATTTTCCAAGTTCTTCTTGCTGTTTCTTTGGATCACCTGAAAACTTAGATTTTATTTCCGCTTGCCTTTTTTGCATTACTGGTTGGGCAATCTTCATCCTTCTTGCGCTTCTAATGGAACCAGCGCTTAGAGGAAAAAGTGCAATTCTAATTACGACTGTCAATGCAACAATCGCTAAACCATAACTTGGGACTAAACCGTAGAAAAAATCTAGAATCGGGATAAGTAGTTTTTCAGAAATGAACCCTATCACGATATTAAAGAGAGTGTAATTTTACTAGACATTTTATTTTACAGGAAAAAAAGATTTTTGTAATTAATTTTTTTAGGATTTAGTTGCAAATCCTTCTACCTCGTTGAGATTTGGTATTTGTGATCTTTTATTTATATTTTCTTCAATAAATTTTTGCTTCTCTCTGAATAAAGGTAATGATTTCATTTCAACCTTTGATCCATCGTTAAGGATAAGGACCATGTCACCATATGAACCGAATCCCCTTGGAATAGATCTGATTTCTTCAATGTTACTTAATGAGACTTGTGTTTTGTTTTTACCAAACCAGCCGCCATCAATTGTAATCCTTTTGTTTGTAATTTTATATCTCAACCACAGTGCTCTAACTAATGCGGCAAAGGTAAATGGCAAACCAAGTATAGTTATTCCCGCTGGTAGATTTATTATTAAATCACTTTTAGCAGGTCCACCTTCATAAAAGGTTTCTTCATTCATGTTAATCATTTGATTAGATGAGATTTGAACATTAAGATTTGAAATTCCTCCAAAAGTCTACTTTTATCATTGCAGAAATCCCCAAATTTAAGGTTAACAAGTAACCAATAAGGTTTGTGGTTATTAATTTTTTGAATGTTTTTTAATAACCACTCTTGTAGGATTCTTCTTAATTTATTTCTTTCTACAGCTTTTTTTGAAACTTTTTTGCTGATAGCAATTGCAACCCTAAAATTGTTTGAGATATTAGTGATTTTATGGTTTAAGAGTATTGCTGGATTAGATTTTGCAACTTTAAATGTCATTAATTTCCCATGATATGTTATGGAATTTTTGTGAATATAATTAAAGGTCCTGTGACCTTTTAAACGCATATCCTTGGGTAAAGCCATTTAATTTAGAATTTATACAGCTATTCTCTCTCTACCTTTTTGTCTTCTGCTTTTAATAACTCTTCTACCTGTGTGAGAACGCATTCTTACTCTAAAACCAGATACACGCTTTCTTTTTCTTGATGTTCCGCCAAAAGTTCTTTTAGTCATTTGTTTAATAGTCCTTATTTAATTTATCATTTAATCGATCACTATAGTCCAGCTTCCTAAATAACTTGAAAAAGATTTCCCTTCAGGTTGCCCAAATGAATGAAATTGATATAAACCTGATTTTTTGGGATTAAAGATTTTAAAGACAATTGCATAACTATCTTTGTTAGAGGGAATTGGGCTGTAGGGGTAAATATCTAGTGATCGCAAGCCTGATTCATCAGTTTTGATTTCGAAATCAGCTGGAATGTCTTCTAAACATTTAGTTCTACCCTCAAAGCCACCTATTTTTACTTTACAAAAACTAATTTTTTCATTATTTAGAGTGGATTTGAAGGTTTTAGGGATTGCTAGATTAATTTTTAAGAGATCAGTTCTTCTATCAGATGGCCTCAAGAAAAAATAAATTGTATTTCTAAATTTCCTTTTATCTTGTTTTTGAAACCACTTTAATTGTCTAAAATTAGAGTCTTGCCCCCACTGAAATTCCAACCCCGCTTTAGCATCTTGGATTTTATTAAAAAAAGGAGTTGAAACTAAAATTGTGGGGATAATAAAAAATCTTAAAACTTTAAAGTTTAAAGTAAGTTTCTTTGTGATTTTAAACATTGAGGGAATGGAATTTTAAAAGTTGGTTCGTTCTATTAAATTTTAAGCGGAAATTATTTTCACTAAGGTTAACATCTATCTATCCTTAATTTTGCAGCGCCTCTCAAATAAGGATGCTTTATTGCATAATTTGGTGGCAATAAAACTTGAGCCATTATTCTTATACAAAAATCAACATCATTAGATACGCACATCTGTTGGCAGTCTATAAAGGCTACTGAATCAAGTCCATTAAATTTCCTTGCAATTGAAGCTGGGAAACATGCATTTAAATCTTTTGTCGCTGTGAATGTAATGGCTAATATGTTCGTCTTAATTAGATTGTTTCGTGAAATTAATTCATCAATTAATTCCACTACAGCTACTTCTATTTCGCTAACAGAATTCCCAGATGCTGTTGTAGCTCCACGAATAAATGTAATTTTATAATTATCTTTCATTTTTTCATAAAATATGTTGATTTAAGGCTTGTATAACCAAAGTACTTTATTAGATGAGTCAATCTCAAAAAAGATATTATTGATAATTTTCTCAATCATTCTACTTCCAGGAATTAGTCCAAGTATTTTTTTCTTCTTCTTCCCAAATGTCAAAGGCTGAATTTTAGGATCAATATTAACCATTTCTGCAGCTAGTTCCCTTGCAACAAATTCATCTCCAACCTTGTCAACAAGACCAAGTTCGAGTGCTTGTGTTCCAGTGAAAATTCTTCCATCAGCAAATTTTCTAACTTCTTCAACAGGTAAATTCCTTCCTTCAGCAACAGCTTCAGTAAATTGTTTGTAACTTTCATCTATAAGCCCTTGGAGTAGACCTCTACCTTCCTCACTTAGAGGTTTATCTGGAGAAAGTATGTCTTTAAAGACACCGCTTTTCACAGTCTCAAATTTAATGCCGATTTTATCTAATAATTCAGATAAATTATTTCCTCTTATAATTACTCCAATAGATCCTGTAATTGTGCCTGGATTGGCAACTATTTTATCAGATGCAACACCAATGTAAACACCTCCTGATGCAGAGATGTTTCCGAAACTAGCAATGACTTTACATCCTTTATCTTTTAGTCTTTTAATAGCAGAGTATATTTCTTGGCTATCCCCAACCGTACCCCCTGGAGAATCAATTCTCACGATTAAAGCAGGAAATTCTCTATCCTCAATTTGTTTAAGAGCTTTAAGGACCGAAACTCTTGTTGAACTTGTAATAGGCTCATCAATTACTAAACGAGCTAATCTTTTTTTTGACTTTCGTCTAAAAGGCCAAATCATTCTTTTAAGGTAAATTCATAAAACTACTTTAAAAAGACTATCAGCAGACCTAATGAATTCAATCCTAAATTGGTTTTTAATGATACTCCCTTTTGCACTTTGGGGTACTTCAATGGCGGCCATGACTCCTTTAGTATCAAGTGCTGGTCCAGAGTTTGTAGCTTCTTTAAGATTACTTCCTGCAGGGATTCTTGTTCTAATAACAACATATTTGTTCAAAAGAGATTTAAAAATTTATAAGTGCGATTTGAAGTGGTTTTTGGTTTTTACGATTGTAGATGCCACTTTTTTTCAGTTGTTTTTAACTTATGGTATTGAAAAAACTGGAGCAGGTTTAGGTTCTGTCTTAATTGATTCTCAACCGCTTTTGGTAGCTATTTTAGCGAGGGCAATTTTTGGGAATTTAATTAATCCAATAGGATGGTTAGGACTACTTTTTGGCTTGGGAGGAATAGTATTTTTAGGAGTTCCACAAGAATTTTTAGGGAATTGGTGGTTAATGTCTGATAAGTCTATAAATGATGTTGCTTTTAACTTTGGGGAACTTTGGATGCTTGCAGCTTCTCTCACTATGGCATTAGGAACAATTTTAATTAGATTCACTTGTACAAAAAGTGATCCAGTGGCAGTTACAGGATGGCATATGGTTTTAGGGAGTGTGCCCTTAATTATTAAACACTGCTTAAAATCAAATTTCACAATAATTCCAGATTGGTCAATATTTGATTGGGGACTTATGTCATTTTCAAGTATTTTTGGAGGAGCAATAGCGTATGGATTGTTTTTCTACTTTGCTAATAATAAAGAAATAACTGGATTTAGCACTCTTGCATTTTTAACACCTGTATTTGCCCTCCTCAGTGGAGGTGTTTGGTTAGATGAAAGGCTCACTATTGTGCAGTGGATAGGAGTGGTGTTTGTTCTTATCTCAGTATTTTTTGTTAGCCAGCGAAAGAGTTTATGGGAAAATAAATTTTCTGACACTACTATTTAATTAGTTTCTTTTTGTAATAAAGTCTAATAATGCGAATAGTTTTGATTAGTACTCCAATAGGGTTCTTAGGGAGTGGTAAGGGTGGTGGAGTTGAATTAACTTTAAATTCTTTAGTTTCAGGTTTAATTTCTTTAGGTCATTCTGTAGAGGTGGTAGCTCCAAAAAATTCTAAGTTACAAGAAAGGAATTTAAAAGCAAAATTACATTTAGTTGAAGGGGAAGATCAAGTTAGTTGGCAGCATCAAAATTATAATTCTCCCGTGAGTATCCCAGACAATTCTCTTTTAGCAGGAATGCTTGAAAAGGGATTGAATATCGCTAAACATTCAGATGTGTTGTTGAACATGTCTTATGATTGGTTGCCTATCTGGATGACTCTAAATTTAGAGATACCCATTGCGCATATTATTAGTATGGGTTCTGAAAGTTTAGTAATTAGTAATTTAATCTCTAAGGTATATGCAAGATATCCAAATAATTTTGCTTTTCATTCGAAAATGCAAGCTAATGATTATCCATTCATAAAAAAACCAATAATTATTGGGAATGGGTTTAATTTAGATAATTATATTTTTCAAGATTCAGTTAAGGGACCCTTGGCATGGGTTGGAAGAGTGGCTCCTGAAAAAGGTTTGGAGGATGCAGTTTATGTAGCAAATCAACTTGGCGAAAAATTAAAAGTTTGGGGATTTATAGAAGATGAGACGTATGCCTTAAAGATAGAAAAATCATTCCCTCAAGGAGCTATAGATTGGATGGGGTTTTTATCAACCGATGAATTACAAAAAGAACTTGGTAAATGCAGAGGTTTGCTAAATACACCGAAATGGAATGAGGCATATGGGAACGTTATTGTTGAAGCTTTAGCCTGTGGGGTGCCTGTTGTAGCCTATAAAAGGGGAGGTCCTAGTGAAATTATTCAGCATGGCCAAACAGGTTATCTTGCTGATCCTGATGACAAAAAAAATATGCTTTCTTATGTGGAGATTATTGAAAAAATAAAGCGTCAGAAATGTAGAGAATGGGTAGAAAAAAATGCCTCCGCAGATATATTTGCTAACAAGGTTGTGAACTGGCTTAATAAGGTAATGCATGAATATAAATAATATTAAATGATTCTTCTTAACTCAAAAAAAAGGCTTATAACCTTATTGATAGTTTTAGTTTGCGGGATCATTATATTCATCTTAGGTTTAGGTACTACAGGATTGGTAGACGAAACTCCTCCTTTATTTGCCGCTGCAGCAAGAGCAATGAGTGAATCTGGTGATTGGTTAACTCCAAAAGTAAATGGAATATTCCGTTTTGATAAGCCTCCACTGATATATTGGCTAATGGGTTTTTTTTACTCATTACCGAAAAACGAGATTTGGGATAGTTTCGGGACTCTCTCCGCAAGGCTCCCTTCAGCTTTGGGATCCTTATTTTTAATGTTGATGATTGGCGATACTTTGTTTTGTTGGCCACAGAAGGGTGATAGGCAATTCCTTACTCCAATAGTTGCATCATTAGGCTTTGCGTTGTCTCCACTAATAATTATCTGGAGTAGAACTGCGGTGAGTGATGCCCTTTTTACTGGAACCTTGGGGATTAGTCTCCTTTTGTTTTGGAGAAGAATGGCAAGTGAAAATAATGACCAATGTTTTTCATCATGGGTATTCTTAGGTTTTGCAATTTTAACTAAAGGACCTGTTGCATTTGTTCTGGCATTATTGACTATTACATCTTTCTTGTTTAGTCAGAAGAATTGGAAAACGTTGCTCTGTAAGATAAACCCCAAGAAAGGTTTTTTAGTAACAATACTTATAAGTGTTCCGTGGTACATACTAGAACTCATAAAAGAGGGAAAGCCTTTTTGGGATAATTTTTTTGGGTACCATAATTTTCAAAGATATACCTCAGTTGTAAATAATCATGCCGAACCATTCTGGTTTTTTATTTACATAATGATATTAGCTTCATTACCATTCACGCCTTTTTTGTTTCACGGGATATTCAAATCTTGTAGGGATTTCTTTAAAAATTCAAAACAAAGTTGCAATATCACTGAGAGCCTTTATACCTATTCTCTATGTTGGTTAATATCAGTTTTAATTTTCTTTAGCATTTCTGCTACGAAACTACCAAGCTATTGGTTGCCAGCAATTCCAGCAGCGGCGATCTTAATAAGTAATAGCTTTATAAGCTTAAAAAATTCAAGTAAAAGTTATTTATATTTTTGGTTTTTTAATATCTTAATTTTGTTTGGCGTTTCAATGGCATTCTTTTTCTCAAATAATTGGTTAAGTTTAATAAACGATCCCGAAATGCCTAATCTTGCATCCCAACTTAAAAGCTTTGGGATTATTTTCAAAGCTAAATTGTTCTTCCTTTCATTTACCCTTTTTGCAATAATCTTATTTTCTCTAAAATCAAGGAATATCCTTCTTTATCTCCAAATTTTACTTTTAATTGGACAATCTTATTTGATGTCTCCAATTAGAAAATTAGCAGATACTTCAAGGCAATTACCTTTAAGGAATATCTCAAAATTAATTTTAGATATTCGCGAGGGAAGGGAAACTTTAGCAATGATCGGGATAAGAAAACCTTCATTACATTATTATTCTAGACAAATAGTTTTTTATGAACCAAACACTGAAGAGGGATTAATTAATCTGTCAGAAAGGCTAAATACAGATAGGAGAGAGAATTTTGAGGATCAACCTGATTATGAATATAAATCTCTTTTGGTCGTGATAGATGAATACTCTACTCGAAGACAACAATGGTCAAATATTAATCATCAAAAATTGGGCAAATTTGGAATTTATAATTTATGGCGAATTCAAAAAAGTGATTTAAATGAGTATTCGAGATTTTTAGTTAAAAGTGGTTACAAATCTGACTGGGAAAATAGAAAAGTTGAAAAATTTTAAAAAAGTCTTTTTTTAAGAAGAGCATTTTTTAAATCATCAATGCTGCACTTGCTAGGGATATCAATTTTATTTAAATCTTCCATCAATTCTAGATCGATTACAGAATCTTCGGCTAAAAAACTAAAAACTTCATTAATGCTTATTCCCATATCTTGAGCCATCTCTGAGATAAGCCTTAGAGTATCCCTCCTCACAGAAATCCTTAGATCTAAAGGGATATATTCATTTTCAGGGTTTGCTGACTTCATAACCTAAATCTTAAGACATTATTTAGTTATCAGGATATAATCTTTACAATATTCATTAATCATGCTAAAAAAAGCTTTCATTTAAGTTTTTTGACTAAATAAATTCATAAACATTTTTAATAGAGGAATTGTAATTATTGAAATTAAGGTTGTAGTAAAAAGAATTTTTGAAGCTATTTTTTGTTTCACAACATAAGCCTCTGCCATTAATATTGTGGATATTGCCGTTGGGGTTGCTGCCTGAAGAATTACTGCAGATGATTGATAGTAGTTAAAATCTAAGAATTTGCATATTAAAAAAATAATACAGGGAAGAATAAATAATTTTAATATAATTGAAAATTTAATTTCCTCATTTAGATCCAAAATCCTCTCATTTTGATTTGTGATTATTCCAAGTCTTGTTCCCACAATTATTATTGCCAAAGCAATCACTATTCTTGCAGGAATCCAAAGATAATTGCCCAAAATTCCATCTATTTGAAAAAGATATGCAAGAAGTACTCCAATAATCCCTCTAGAAGCAGGACTATTTATCAATGCATTTAATAGTCCTTTGATGTTTGGGATGTTATTGCTTTTAGCCTTTTCTTGAAGAAAAAAAGGTCCAAATATCCAAGCGAAAAGTGTTGTTCCTAAATCAAATCCAATAGTGAAATTTATAGTTGTTGAAGGTAGAAGAGCTAGCGCAATTGGTATTCCAAGAAATGATGTGTTACCTATTAGGCCTGCTAGCTGCAATGTGTAATTTGGAAGCCTCTTCTTAAATATTGGGATTATATTTATAAAAGTTATTAAAATTCCAATTACAGAGAATGCTAAAAATGCACTTTTAATTAGATTTATATCTATGCCTTCCTTTAATAAGAGACCCATTACACTTAATGGAATGCCAAATCTTATAAGAGGTCTTGCTATATATTTTGAAATCTTTGGATTCTTTTTTCCTAGAAGAAAACCTAAGAATAAAAAAGGGATAATATTAATAAAAAGAGAGTAGATGGTATTAATTAAATATTTATTAAAGCAATATTAACTCGCCATAGTGCAGTAAAAAAGTTTTTTCTAATTCATTTAGAAATTAAATTATTTTCCAAATTGCTTTTTCAGGAATTAAAGGAGATTTATATAAATTTTCTGGTTCTTTAGTCAAAACTCTCCATGAAGGGACCCGACAAGTTACGTAAGCAGGACTTTCTATTAAAACTCCTGGTTTCTCATCAAAAGTACAAGTAAACCCCTCTTTCCAATAACCACCATCGTTAAGGCTTCCTTTAAACCAAACCCAGCATTTTGAAGTTTTCAAGATCAGTAAATTTTTGTTCTATTTTAATCAAGATTTAATTATTAAATATAAAGGGTATAACTTTTAAAAAAAAATTTACTCAATTTAGTTTTTTGAAAAATATATTTTAGAGATTAATATCAATAAATTTAAGATCAGGGTGATCAAATTTGCTATCAATATTGGTGTAGACGAAATTTTATAACCGTAAATAATCCAAGACAAAACACCGATAATAAACATTATTAATGTTGTCAAAGAAACATCATCTGCCTTTTTTGTTTTTAAAGTTTTTATCAATTGAGGTAGAAATGCTGCTGTTGTTAAAATCGCTGCAAAATATCCAAATATATCTACATTCATAAAAATATTTTAAAAACTATTCTTTAATTAAGTTAGTCAAAAATCCTAATGGATCCCTCATATTTGATGAATATCCAAGCACATCGTTTGAAAAAAATTTATAAATAATTTGATTGTTATTATTCAAAAGAAAAGAAGCCCCTCTTTGAGGAAGGTATTCTTCATTAAGAATATAATCACTCCAATTTTGAATTATTTCATTCATATTATTTAGTCTAAATGTTGCCAATTCAAATGGTCTTAAATAACCATCCCCGAAAACCTTTTTAAAAGAATTACCTGAAAATTTTAAAAATTTTAATACATCAATTTTGTCAACTTCTGAATAAATTTGCTTTGCTTTTCGGTCGCCAGTATAACCTCTAATAACTTCTTTAATAGTTTTAAAGGAATTTATCCCTGATAACATCAAAAGCATATTGATCCAACCGCCTAAACCAATATCTAATCCTCTTGAGGCTTTTAGATTATTATGGATTTGATTATCAGAAACTACTATTAAATTTTCTTTGTTAAAGCCAGTAAATTTACAGAATTTATCTTTCCCACTTTGGTTCCCAATAGCAATTGCAAAAATATCTAAATTTTTATCTTGATTCTTATTGATGTAATTTTTCAAATTTATTGCATATTCAAAGCTATCAAAATCTCCTAATAAACCAAATAAAATAATTAATTTGAACTTTTTCTGCCCATTAAATTTGTATTCATCAATGATTTTATTTAGATTGTTATCAGAAGTTTTACTATTCATGCTTAAAGATTTTTGAGTAGATTATTTTTAAAAGCTTTTTCTTACCTTTATTAGTATAAAATTTAACTTGAAAAAGTCTTTTTTGGAGAAATTTTTCGTTTGTTTGTTTCTATTATTTTAAAGAAAACAATTTAAATTTATGACAGTAGGAATTTATTACGCAACTACAACTGGAAAAACTGAAGATGTCGCAGATCGTCTTCACAACTTTATTCCTTCAGCAGAATCACCAAAAGATGTATCAGATGTTGATGATCTTTCAGAATTTGAAAATCTTGAAGGTATTATTTGTGGCCTGCCAACTTGGAATACTGGAGCGGACGAGGAGAGATCTGGAACTTCGTGGGATTCAATATTAGAAGATATAGGCAAACTAAATTTATCAGGAAAAAAAGTAGCAATTTTTGGTTTAGGAGATTCTTCTACCTATACTGAAAATTATTGTGATGCAATGGAAGAACTTCATAGCTACTTCACAAAAGCAGGCGCTGAAATGGTCGGTTACGTAGATAAATCTTCTTATACATTTGATGAATCTAAAAGTGTTATAGGGGAAAGCTTTTGTGGATTACCTCTTGATGAGGATAGTGAATCTGATTTGACCGATTCGCGTCTTGAGGCATGGGCTTCTCAGCTTAAAGGTGAAATCCCCTCTTTGGCTTAAATTTTTGACAAAAAACCTAAAAAAATAGTCAATTTAATAAATTAAAACTTTCTATCCCAATTAGAGATGCCTTTTTGTATGATTGCTTGTAAATCTTAAAAATAATGAAAAATTTAAAAGAACAGAGTTGCAAAGATATTTTTAAAAATGCTTATGAAAAAAGATATACATGGAATACTGATTTCAAAGGCTATAAAGGCAAGTGTACTTATTTATTTGAAGATAATTCTTATGAGGGTGAGTTCTTATTAGGTGAAGACTTTAAACCTGAGATTAAAAATATAGATGAAGAAAACATAAAGAAAAGTATTGCTTCTCAATTGTTTGAAGTGTGTATTCACAGGGTAAAAAGAGAATTTAATTCAGTTCATTCAGAAAATAATTTTAATTTACTTAAAAGTTCTGAAAATGGGATTGAAATGAATGTTTCTGGGAGAAATGAAGGAGATAAGTATAGGGTTAAAGATGATTGTATTAATATGGTTTATAGAAAAATTCATGGAACAATTATTGAGATTTTTGTTGAGGAATTTTTTGATACTGGAGTTGGTTTTCTTAGTAAGAAATATACTAGTCAACAAATTAATCCAAAAACCCTAGAATCAAATTCTCAAAAAATTGAATACAAAGATGAATTTATAAATATAGGTAAAAAAGATTATTGGATTTTAAATTCGAGATCAATAAAATATTTAAACCAAAATCAAGAAGAAGAAATACAAAAGTTTGTTTTCGAGGATTTAAGTTTATTGAAATAAGTTTTTATTCAACCAATCTAAATCCTTTATCAAGTAGTTTTTGATAAAGAAGTCTTGCTCTGAAGGCTAAAATTTGTTCTTCATTTTCATTACTAATTACATGAAAATAATTATTGTCTAATTTGTTTTTGCTAAAACATACGTTTGCTTCACCTAATCTTAAAGTCCAGTTTTCTTCTTTAGCTAAGTGTTGATTAGGTCCTAGATCCCAAGGGCATTTTTCAGGATATTTTTCTCTTTTAGAGCCCATATTTTTAATTTTATCTATCCAATATTAGTAAAAATTTAAAAGTATGGCTATAGATCTTTGTTCAAAGCTTTATCTGAAATGCAGTAAAGGTGTTATTTACTTTTTACTTGCAATCAAGCAATAAAATGGGTCTTTACTAAAAAAATTGAAGATATTTTGGACTGGTTCATTAAACTTTTTAATTATTCTTGGCTCATTAAATCCGTTTGATATTAAGACTTTTCTTACATATTTAATTCTCTCTTCTTCAGTGGATGAAGTCCAAATGTTGGGAGCCTTATGCCAAAATGCTCTATTTGAAAAAGATATTATAAACTTGCCATCATTACTCAAAATTCTTACGATTTCTCTAGATAAATTTTCTGGGTATTGTAAATATTGCCAAGCTGCGACCATTAAACAGAAATCAACACTTTCATTACCTAAAGGAATTTCTTGATTTAAATTGAAATTTTGTATCCAATAAGTATCAAAAATTTTATTTTTCTCAAGTTCTTGTTTGTTTAATCCATGCCCAATAACTTTTTTATATTTTTTCTCTTGAGGTAAGTAACTATCCCAGCTGGACATTAAATCTAGGACAGTTGAATTGTCTGAAATTTCTTTTTTATAAACATTTGATAGATATTGCCTGAAGTTCGCATCTAAATGATAAACAAATTTTGGGTCAGAATAAAATTCTTCATCATTGCTCTCATCAAGTTTTTTTCTTTGATAATTATTTAGAACTTCCAAAACGATTATTAAGTGATCTAATTCAAATTTAATAAATAGTTATTCATATTGTGATTCAGAAATATATTTTGCATTTAATTAATTAAAGATTTTTAAAAAAGCTAGACATCTATTAAAAAAAAGTTAAATTAATAATTAATAATTTTGTAAAAATGATTGAATTCAAAAGGAGCAAAAAAAGTAGATCTAAAAATGCCCTTTTCAATCCCTATAAAAACGGAATAAGTCAATACGATATGGCATATCTTTCATCAAAAAAAGTTTTAAAAAATAAAACTTTTAATCTACAAAATGATTTTCAAAAAGATAATTTAGCTGCATAAATATGCCTTATATTAATGTTTCTACTTCAGCAAAAATAGAGAATAAGAAGAAATTACTTGAAGAAATTTCAATATTAGTCGCGTCTTTAACAAATAAATCAAAAAGATTTGTTATGGCTAAGTTAGATGATAATTTAGAAATGTATTTTGATGATGAAAGACCTTGTTGTTTTTTAGAAATTAAGTCGATAGGCTCTTTAAATCCTTCAGAGATGGCAAAGCAAATATCTAATTTTGTTTATGAAAAAATTGGAATTCCAATAGATAAAATTTATATTTCTTTCGAGGATGTGCCCGCTTCATTATGGGCTTGGAATGGAAGAACCTTTGGTTAATAATTTATTATTTTAGGTACTAATTTAATGGAAATAAATAAATTAGCTGATTTAAACAGTCTTAGAACTGCTCCTCATTTAAGCAGTAGTCAAGAAAAAAAACTATTAATAGAATTAGAAACTAATATTTATAATGCCGATTGGATAACAATAGGAATAATGGCAGCTTCTGATACCAAAGCTATTGAAGCACTGAAATCAATTTCTAATAAATATTCCTCAATAAAATTTGGTAATTTAGATTCGCTTCATGCTGATGGATATGTTTTTTTAAAAGGCAACCAAAAAACTGGTAATGTTTTTGTTAGATCTGAGAATGGTCTGGGAGAAGGAATTTTAATAACTTGCCAATATGATGAAGATGCAGAAGAATCTAATACTTTTGGACCTTTGCCATTAGATTTTTTTTCATGATTAATTTCTAATTTATGTTTATATTGGATTAAGTTTTATGCTATCCAAATACCAGATAATGCTTCTCAGAAATTAGAGTTAAAAATATTTTTTGTTTTAAGTTTTGTTATTATGTTTAATGGCATTGATCTAAATTCTAAACTTCTTAAAATTTGATGTTTTTTCAGGATATAATTCAAAATTTAAATAATTTTTGGTCCAAAGAGGGTTGTTTAATTATGCAGCCATATGATACTGAAAAGGGTGCTGGTACAATGAGTCCTCATACTTTTTTGAGGGCAATTGGACCCGAACCTTGGTCTGTTGCATATGCTGAGCCATGTAGAAGACCCACAGACGGAAGATTTGGTGATAACCCTAATCGTGCACAACATTATTTTCAATATCAAGTAATAATTAAGCCTTCCCCAGATGGGATCCAAGAAAAATATTTGAAATCTCTGGAATCTCTTGGAATAGAGGCTAAAAATCATGACATAAGATTTGTAGAAGATAATTGGGAGTCGCCAACTCTTGGAGCTTGGGGCGTAGGTTGGGAAGTATGGCTAGACGGAATGGAAGTTACTCAATTCACTTATTTTCAACAATGCGGGGGAGTTGATTGTCAACCAATACCAATTGAAATTACATACGGTTTAGAGAGAATTGCAATGTTTTTGCAGGATAAAGAAAGTATCTGGGACTTAAATTGGAATAAAGATCTGAAATACAGCGATATTTGGCTTCAATTTGAAAAAGGTCAATGTTCATATAATTTCTCTGAATCAAATCCTGAAAATCTCAGAAAATTATTTGAGATATATCAAGATGAAGCAAATTCATTAATTGAAAAGAAGCTAACTTACCCCGCGCTTGATTATGTTTTAAAGTGTAGTCATAGCTTTAATTTGCTTGATGCTAGAGGCGTAATATCAGTAACTGATCGTGCCCAGTATATAGAAAAAATCAGAAAGTTAGCTAGAGAAGTCGCGTCTTCATGGATACTAGAGAGGGAACGCATGGGCTTTCCCTTAGTAAAGTAAGATTTATATCTCGAAAGTATCAGAATGTTATTTCCTAAGGTAAAGAAATATACATGACAAAGTGATTTTTTATTTTTGGATTATTTATACCAAATTTTTGTTGTAAGGTAACAAAAATAACAATTTTAATAAATGAAATTAAAGAATTATTTAAAAAAGCTATTTTTTACTTCAGTGACATTATCGCTACTTCTAAATAATCAACCTGTAAATTCTGCAGAGAAAGAGGTTAGGTTATTTTCTGGTAGACATTACAATACAGATAAAGAGGTTTATCAAAAATTTCAAGAACAAACTGGCATCAAAGTTAGATATATAGAAACAGATGGAAAAGCTATAATTGAGCGCTTAAAAAGAGAGGGTAAAAATTCTCAGGCTGATTTAGTAATTCTTGTTGATGCAGCAAGAATTGAAAATGCATCAAAGGCAAATTTATTTCAAAAAATTAATTCAAATATTCTAGAAAATAGTGTTCCAAATAATTTAAGAGATCCTAGAAATAAATGGTTTGGCCTTACTAGGCGATTAAGAGTAATCATCACAAATCCGGATATTGTGGATATTACAAAAATCAAAAATTTTGAGGATCTAACCAATCCTTCTTTTAAAGGAAAAGTATGTCTAAGAAATAGAAAAAGTCCTTATAATCAATCTTTGGTTTCTAATCAAATAGCAAAGAAAGGCGTTGGCCAAACAAAAATTTGGCTTAAGGGTTTGATATCAAATGTCTCCACTCCCTATTTTTCTGGAGATTCTTCATTAATAAGAGCTGTAGGGCAGGGAACGTGCGGTATTGGAATCGTTAATCATTATTATGTCGCAAGGATGCTTGATGGAGTTAAAGGCCCAAGAGATGCTTCTTTAGCAGAAAAAATAAAATTAATAATACCCAATCCTGCGCATGTAAATATAACTGCTGGGGGCGTATATAAATATGCAGAAAACAAGACTGAGGCTATTAAACTTCTTGAATATTTAGCTTCTAGTGAAGGTAGTCAAGGTTTAGCTAATAAAACTTATGAGCACCCTTTAAAGGAATCAAGTCAAAATAGAATTGTTAGTAAATTTGGAGATTTCACTCCAGATAATGTGACTATAAAAGAAATTGGCAAATTCAATAGTAAGGCAATAGAAATAATGAAAGAAACTGGTTGGAATTAACAAAAATCTAAATATATTTTTAGTATAAATTTTTTAATTTATATTTTAAATATGGGAGAGGTGGCTGAGTGGTCGAAAGCGAACGACTCGAAATCGTTTAATAGGTAACTATTCGTGGGTTCGAATCCCACCCTCTCCGTTTTTTAGAGTTCCCTTGTAGACCCGTATGGGTCTTTTTTACGGGATTTTATAGGCACATACTGGTGTTTAGAGTTTCATATAGACCCCTACTTTTGATTGTAGATCTATTCGTAGTGTGGGGTGTAGTGTGGGGTAAATTGTGTGTAGTGGGGGATATTAAGTAGTCAAAGTTTTGTAGTGTGGGATTTCTTGAGATCCATTGCTAATAATGAGGTGGTTCAGATTCTTCTGGAGGAAAATAGGTATCCTCATCATTATCTTTTTTCTTCTTTCTGAAATATTCTTCTAAAGGGTCTAATCCATCATTATCGTAATTGGGTTCCTTTTCCATTGGTCAATAAAAACTAACTCGCTACTAATTCTTCTCCAAGAGTTTCTGCTTGCTGTAAAACAGTCTCAACTGCAGTAATTTGTTCATCAGGGGGATACTTATGTCTCTTCAAAAGTGTTTTGATTTTGAGTCTCAGTTTTGCTCGAACATTTTCCTTATACTGCCAATCAATATTTGCATCTTTTCTCATAATTTCTGCAAGTTCTTTTGCCATATTTGCAAGAACTTCTTCTTTCATTAGTTCATGTGCAGAGGGATTATCTGCTAGAGCATCATAGAAAGATTGTTCTGCAGGAGATAAACCTAATGTAATTCCACGTTCTAAATCTTCTCGGAATTTTTTTGCCATTGCTATGAGTTCCTCTATAACTTGTGCTGCTTCTATTGCTCTGTTTTTATATTTATTCAATGATGCTGAAAGCATTTCACTAAAGTTTTTTTGTTTGACTACATTTGTTCTGAATTTACTTTTCACTTCATCGTTCAATAGTTTTTGAAGCAACTCAACTGCTAAATTTTTTTGAGGGATCTTACTTACTTCTGATAAAAATTCATCTGACATGATACTTATATCTGGATTCTTTAGACCCGCGACTTTGAATACATCAGTTACGCCCTCGGAAACTAATGACTCAGATAATAATTGTTGCAGTTGAAAACCATAACCTTCTCTGGGTGTTTTACCACTAATAGTTCCTTTTACCAGCATTGCTCTCATTGCTTGAAGAAATGCAATTTCTGGACTAAGTTCAATTGCTTTGTCTGTTGTTCCGCAGAGTGCAAATGCCTTTGTAATTTTTAGAACTGTATCGCAATATCTTTGCTTCCCATCTTCTATTTCAAGAATATGATCTAGGCAATTAGGAATAATTTCAAATGCTTTTCCTTTCTCTTTAAAGTGATTCCACTCAACTGGATGCAAGAGATCTTTTGCTATTTGAATTTGTTCAATAAGAATGCGAACTGCTTCACTTGTATCCAGAGTAGGTTTTCCTTTTCCTTTTGAAGCAGTATATGTGGCAAGTGCCTCTTTGAGTTGTGGTGCAATGCCAATGTAATCGACAATCAAACCGCCTGGTTTATCTTTGAAAACTCTATTCACTCTTGCAATTGCCTGAGCAAGATTTGCTCCTTTCATAGGTTTATCAACGTACATAGTTGCCAAGCAAGGTGCATCAAAACCTGTTAACCACATATCTCTTACAAGAACAATTTTGAGAGGATCATATGGATCTTTGAATCTATTTTCTAAATCTTTTTTTTGTTGTTTACTTGTTTGATGAGGTTGGAGAAGTTGAGATTCAGATGCTGATGCTGTCATTACAACTTTCACAGAACCTTTCATATGATCTTCATCATGCCAATCAGGTTTTAGTTCAATAAGTTCGTTATATAATCGAGCACAAATTTCTCTACTCATGCCAACTATCAATGCTTTTCCAGGTTGAGTTTTTGATCTTTGTTCATAATGAGCAACTAAATCTTTGGCAATTTGTTTTAGGCGAGGTTCTGCCCCCACAAGTGCTTCTAATGCTGCCCATCTTCCTTTTTCTTTTTCTGTAGAAGGGATGTCATCTTCATCTTCAAAAATGTCATCCACTTTACTATCAATTATTGGAAGAGCACTTGTTTTGATATCTAATTTTGCCAATCTTGATTCGTAATAGATTGGAACTGTTGCCCCATCATCTACTGCTTGCTGAATGTCATAAACAGATACGTAATGACCAAATACTGCTTGTGTATCTCGATCATTTTGAGAAATTGGAGTCCCTGTAAATGCTAAGAAGGTTGCATTAGGAAGAGCATCCCTCAGACCTTTTGCTAATCCATATTTCACTTCTCCTGTCTTTGAATCTATTCTTCCTTTGAAACCATATTGAGTACGATGTGCCTCGTCGCAAATCACTACAATATTTTTTCTATCAGTCAAAGTTGGGAAAAATTCTTCATCCTTTTCAGTTGCAAATTTTTGAATAGTAGTAAATATAATTCCACCGCTTGGTCTGTTATCTAATAGTTCCCTAAGATCTTTTCTCGACTCTGCCTGTTTAGGTTGTTCCCCTAATAAATCTCCAGATCCTGCAAAAACGCCAAACAATTGACCATCTAAATCTTGTCTATCAGTCACTAAAACTAATGTTGGATTTTGAAGTCTTTTATCAGTTAGTAATTTCCCAGCAAGACATGCCATTTCGATACTTTTTCCTGCACCTTGGGTATGCCAAACAACTCCACCTTTACGATCTCCATCTGGTTTACTTGCCTCTATGACTCTTTCAACTGCTGTATTTACTGCATGGAATTGATGATAAGCAGCAATCTTTTTGATAATTTCTCCTTCCTCTTCAAATACACAGAATGACCGTATGAAATCTAATAATCTTTTTTTATCAAATAAACCTCTAACTAAAGTTTCTAATTGTTTGAACTTTCCAAGTGGATCTAAGTCTTGTTCTTTTTCAATAACTCTCCATTGCTGAAATCTTTCTTCATTCGCAGAAAGAGATCCCACCTTTGCATAGGTTCCATCACTTATTACAAGGAGAACATTAGGAGTAAATAAATCTGGAATATTATTCTTGTAAGTTTGTAATTGGTTGAAGGCATCCCAAATATCAGTTTTTTCATCAGCGGGATTTTTGAGTTCAATGACAGAAATAGGGAGACCATTTAAGTAAACAACTAGATCAGGTCTTCTATTTTTTGATCCATGAACTGCTAATTGATTTACAACTAACCAATCATTATTATCAGCATTATCGAAGTCAATAACTTTTAATCGGATTCCAATTTCTTGATTACCTTGCATGTATGAGATTGGAAGACCAGTTGTTATCCACCTATGAAATTGACGATTGGAAGCAAGTAATCCAGGAATATTTGGATTTGATAATTGAAGAACTGCAGAATCAATTGTTCTAGTTGGCACTTTGGGATTATTTTTTATGAGTGCAGATCGAAGGCGATTTTCAAAAATAACTTTTCTAAAATCATCTCTTTCTGGAGACGTTGAATCTGGAGCAATATCTGGTCCATGAGCAAATTCATAACCAATTTCTTTGAACCATTCAACAGAAATATTTTCTAAATCTTCTTCCGAAAGAATCGATATCATATTCCTACTTCCTCAATTATTTTCTCAGCATCAGGAATTTTTAGTTCCCCTGAAATTAGTTTTGGGAGAAGGCAATCTCTAATATTTTCAAGAGTATTAGATTCATTTTGATTGATTTCAAATTTCTCAAATAAATCTGAACATAATCTTTCAAATACTTTATGAATTTTTTCATCAGCAGAAATCATTTCAATTGTTTTCAAATCACTTTGTGTAATCAAAGGTTGAGTACTTCCTCTATTGAAAATAGTAATATCAAAATTCAATAATCTATAAAAACAAAAATTATAAAAAAGATCAGATGGTTCAAGAATCAATGCATTATCTGAAATCCATGTTGGAATTTTTATTCTAAAAAACTTTCCAAGTGTTCCAACTCTTCCAGTAGTAATAATTTTAGTTTCATTTATGAGAACTTCATTTGTAAATCCCATTGGTCCTGCTCCTCCATAAAGAGGATATTTTGCAAAACTTGTTTTTGTTTCTGATCTAGATATTGGTCGTTTACCCGCGAATATTTTAGAAATAGATCCTAATGATTGTATTTTCCATCCACTTGGGATCTTACCCAGTTCAGAGTCCTCAAATGAATCTGGAAATAAATCACTAATCTCATCAGGTAATCCAGTTGCGCAACCTTCTGCTTTTGCTCTGACAGGATCGAAATCAATAAACCATGATTTGAAAAGTGCTTTTGCAATTTCTTCAAGAGTTTCATTGTTTTTTCGATTGACTTCAATCTTTTCATCAAGTGTGCCTAGAATGTGAGCGATTGCTTTTTGATAGGCAAGTGATTCTTGTATTTCTACTGGAAATCTCTCTAAATCAGTTATTGTAATTTGAGGTTGAGCAGAACCTGTTCTCATTGAATGAGTATCTGAATTCCTCAATACCCAGTAAAGATATTTTTTATCAACTTCCTTATTTGCTGAGATAATAATACTAAGGTTAGTGATAGAACATTGGGATGGAGAAATTTTTATATCACCAGTTCCTCCAACTCCCCTACACACAACTAAAAGTTGAGGTTCGTTATAAATAAATGAATCTAGATAACCAACAATTTGGTAACCACTAAAGACAGGATATAAACCTTCAAAAGCAATCTCTGATTTGCGAATTGTTTTACCATATTTGAATGAACAAAAATCCCCTAATAATTTTTTTTGTTTTTTATTTGAATTCAAAACCAATCCTCTTCAAATTTTCAGCAATTTCTTGATCTAATTTTGCTCCTTCTTCTTGCTGCTCTTTGAGTAAAGCAGTAAGTCTTTTCATCTTCTCATCAAAGGGTTCACCATCATCCTCTTCTACAGGAGCACCAACATATCTTCCTGGAGTTAGAACGAAACCATTTTTTTCAATCTCTTCAAACTTTGCTTTATAGCAAAATCCTGCAATATCTTCATACTCATGATCATTACGCCAAGATTTAACTGTATCAGAAATTTTAGAAATATCTTCATTAGTAAGAACTCTCTCAACACGATTTTTCATTGTCCCCATTTGACTGGCATCAATGAACAAAGTTTCTCCTATTCGATCTCTTCCTCTTTGAGTTTTATCGTTAGTCAAAAACCATAAGCAAACAGGAATCTGAGTATTCAAAAATAATTGTCCAGGCAAGGCAACCATAACTTCAACTACATCTTTTCTAATCATCTCTTCTCGAATATTTCCTTCGTTACTTGTATTGGAACTCATTGATCCATTTGCAAGAACAACCCCTGCTTGCCCCCCTGGTCTTAACTTCCAAAGCATATGTTGTAACCATGCATAGTTTGCATTTCCTGAAGGTGGTCTTCCGTATGCCCAACGAACATCACCATCATATTTTTCGCCACCCCAGTCAGAAATATTGAAAGGTGGATTAGCAAGTATGTAATCAAATTTTTGATCAGGATGTTGATCTCTTGCAAAAGTATCTGCTGGTTCTTTACCTAGATCGCTAGCGAATCCTCGAATTGCTAAGTTCATTGCTGCTAATCGCCAAGTAGTCGGATTACTTTCTTGTCCATAAATCGAAATATCATCTTTTCTTCCACCTTGTTTTTCAATAAATCTCTCACTCTGCACAAACATTCCACCTGATCCACAACAAGGATCATAAACACGACCTTTATCTGGAGATAAAACAGCAACAAGAGTTTTTACTACATGAGCAGGAGTATAGAACTGTCCTCCTTTTTTGCCTTCAGCACTTGCAAATTGACCTAAGAAATATTCATATACCTCACCTAATACGTCACCTGCTTTTTCGCCTTCACCAAAACCAATTGTTGAAATCAAATTTACTAATTCGCCCATTCGTCCAGGTTCCAATTGGGCAGCACCAAATCGTTTATCTAACTTTCCTCGAAGAGTTGGGTTTTCATTCTCAATCGCTACTAATGCTTTATCAATAAGTTGTCCGATTTCAGGTTGTGGTGCTTTATCTCTAAGTGATTCCCATCGAGCATCTTGAGGTACCCAGAATACATTTGCTTGTGTGTAATAATCTCTATCTTCTAATGCTTCTTGATGATCTTTTGGATCATCTCCAAGGTAATAATCTGAATCAGGATTACTTACCATTTCTAAAACTTTTTTCTGTTGCTCGATAAAAGTATCAGAAATATATTTCAGAAATATCATCCCTAGAACTAAATGCTTATATTCAGCAGCATCCATTTGAGCACGTAGTTTATCTGCACTTGCCCATAGAACTGCTTTGAAATCTTTTGGAGTATCTTCTTTCTTTTTAGGAATGACCAATAAAAAATAATTTCTCTTATTTTATACCTAGTTTTTATTTTGTTTGATTCAATGCTGACTTTATGACATGAGATTTGTTATTTTTCTAATTAACAGAGATAAATCATGATTACTAATAAAAGATCCCAAGAGTTATTAATGCGTGCGACCACAGGCAAAAAATTAAATAAAGATGCTACAGAAGAAGAAAAGAAATTTTACGAAGAATGCAAACATGATTATGAAGTCATGAAGAAAACCGCTAAAAAAAATGGCATAAAGAATCCAATTTTAGAAATACCAATTGAGGTAGATTTTTAGAGAAATTATGCAACCACCAAAAACTTCTGAAGAATTAGCAGAAATGTATCCCGACTTAGAACCTTGGCAGAGGGATGAACTAGAAGTTTGGCACAGAGGATGGATTACAAAAATGATGACAGGAGATGCGACTTCTGCAGAATATAATGCTGCGATACCTCCTCATCCAGATCCTCATCATCCTGAAGATGATGAAGAATAAATTAGTAGATGATTTCTAAAAAAAGATAACCTTGGATTTCTTCATCATTAACTTTCACTGGATCGCAAACTCACTACTTTTTTGAACTTCCTATATCGTCCTATATCTTCCCTGCAGATACCAAAATGGTAGTGGGGGGTGTAGTGGGGGATAAATATGGATTGCCCTAAAAATGCTTCCTATATGGTTCTCTATCTTCCGTTATAGAATGAGATGTAATTTCACCCTCTCCGTTTAATTATCTTCCTGTAAAGTGCTATGTGGGCAATAATGTAGTCAAAATCGGATTTTAAAGAAGTTTCTTGTCCTATATAGTCCAATATTTACCAGTATATGCCTGAATGTGTTGGTGGATGTGTTGGTGGATGTGTTGGTGGATATTTTTTGATGTGTTGGTGGATATTTGATGGACGAAGTATGTGTTGGTGGATTCCTCAAGATCGCTTGTTAATAATGAGTTGGTTCAGATTCTTCTGAAGTGAATTAGGTATCATCTTTATTTGATTTTCTTCTCAAAATCTTTAAAAGATGCTTGCATTTGACCTGTATTTTCTACTGGATCATCTTTATCTAATCCTCTTATTTTTCTCCATCTGGAGTACATATATCCAAGATAGATTCCTTGCATGAAATTCTTTGCACCATTTTCTAAAAGACCTTTGGAAAATTGATCGTTAAATCTTCCACTCTCAAGTAATTCCTTTTTCCAATCTATTTCTTCTTTCATTGCGATTGCTTTTCCTCTTGTATTTTCTTCAGTATTTCTGCATTTTTATTATCCTTATCCGCACCTTTATTGTCTTTTAATTGCTTCTTAACTGTAGAAAGTTGGTAGTGATATTCTTCTAATACTTGTTTTGTATCTCTACAAGTCTCATGATAAAAGTCATCATCACGAATCTCTATTGCCTTTGTATAGTCATCAATAGCACCTTGATAATCTTTTAATTTTTGTTTTGCATCTGCACGACTCTTAAAAAAAAAGTCAAAATCAAGAATTTCTATTGCCTTTGTGTAGTCATCAATAGCACCTTGATAATCTTCTAATTTAAATTTTACTTTGCCGCGCAGATAGAATGCTTGTCCACAATCAGGTTCCATTTCTATTATCTTTGAATAATCATCAATAGCACCTTGATAATCTTCTAGTTTTTCTTTTGCCCCGCCACTTGATTTTAAAGACGAATAAAAATCTATTTCTATAAACTTTGAATAATCATCAATAGCACCTTGATAATCTTCTAGTTTTTCTTTTGCCCTACCACGACACTCTAAAACCATAGCAAAGATCTCACAGTCCTCCTCTTCTTTTAATGCAATTGAGTAGTCATCAATAGCACCTTGATAATCTTCTAGTTTTTCTTTTGCCCCTCCTCGTAATGAATAATAATTGTCCCTCTTCTTTAATGAAGTATAAAAAAAACTGCCATCTATTTCTATTGCCTTTGTGTAGTCATCAATAGCACCTTGATAATCTTTTAATTCAAACTTTGCATCTCCACGCTCGCGATAACCTAAAGCATTACTAGGATCAATTTCTATTGCTTTTGTATAATCTTCAATCGCACCCTTATAATTTTTGACACTTTTTTTAGGGCAAGCATCAAGAATGCATTGGTAAAACTTATCTTTGTTCTCTTCAGATATATCAATATTTGTCATCTAATCTAAAAGTATTGTCTAATTAATTAAGTATTTAATATTTTAAATATGCTTTTAAGAAAGTCTACAAAAACTTATTAATTAAGGATTAATTCATAAAAAAAAACAGTTAAGCAGCAAGATTTCTATATCTTGTGAATTGCGGTTCAAAAAGCAACTTAACTGTCCCAACAGGACCATTTCGGTGTTTTGTAACTATTAATTCTGCTATACCTCTTTCTTCAGTGTCTGGATGATAAAACTCATCTCTATAAAGCATAATTACGACATCTGCATGTGCTTCTAATCCTTGAGTTTCCCTTAAGTCGCATAACATTGGACGAAAATTTTTTCTCTTTTCAATATCTCTAGAAAGTTGTGACATAAGCACGACAGGTACATCTAGTGCTTTTGCCATTTCTTTAAGATCAAGGACAATTTTAGATAACTCTTTATCTCTAGACTTTTTATTTGGACCATCCATCATTTGTATATAGTCAACAATTATTAATCCAAGTTCTCCTAGTCCTTGCTTTTCTTTAATTTTCCTACATTTTGAAAAAATCTCTTTGACTTTAATTGAACCTTTATCACACATATATATGGGAACCTCTGAAAGGTCTTTCATCTCTCTACCAATCAAACCCCATTCATCTTGATGAAGTCTTCCAGTTCTCAATCTCCCTGTTTCAATACCAAGTTGCATAGAGAGAAATCTGTAACTCATTTGTTCTCTACTTTGTTCCAAACTGAAATAACAAACTGGTAATTTATTTGTCTTGGCAACATTTTGTGCAAGATTCATTGCAAAAGATGTTTTTCCCATTGAAGGTCGACCAGCAACAACAACTAATGAACCCCTTTGCAGACCTTGTGTCATTGCATCTAAGTCATAAAAACTTACAGGGACACCTGTTGAATATTTTCCTAATGAACTTTTTTCTATATTTTCAAAAGTAGTGGGCATTATGCTCGCTAAATTCTTCATATCCTCTGAATCTTTTCTTAAACGAATGCCTTTAAGTTTTAATTGTTTTTCTTTGGAATTCCTCATATAAAATTTTCGATGGAAACTTATATAAGCGAACTCTGAAGAGAATGCAAATTAAGTTTCTTGAAGAAATTTATTATCAGAAAAAATTATTTACCTTTAAATTAATTTTGTATCACATATATATCTACTGCTTTTGGATATTTTTGTTGAAAGACCTTTATTGCATGATTAGGAGAAATAGCAAACAAATTTGTTTTGATTCTATATTCATCCACTAAACCTGAAATCAGATAATTTTTCACAGAAACTTTTTTTATAATCTTAAATCAAATCTAAAAAATAAACTTTGAATAGTAACTAAGCAAAAAATGATTTTTCATGGATATCTTGATATCTTATGCCATACGCTTCAGCAATATCTTCACGTTCAAAATACTCTTCGTAATTAGTTTTTAAATTATGGTCAACATAATGCATTAAAGAAACATGAGTAAACATCATTGGTTCACAAAAACCATGAAATTCTAAAAATTCCTTTTCCATATCTAATTCTTTTATTTGATCCTCTGTATATTTTTCAGAAATATTGGATTCAAAATCTTCTAAACCTTCTTCATTCTCTACATATTCAATATCAAAATTTTCAAGATCTGCATTTTGATAATCCCAATCACTAGCATTTTCAACAATTCTTTTTGGAACATAAAGTATCCCTCCATGATCCTCATCATGTTCACACAAACGCCCTTTAAAAATATCTAACTCTATGTATTTGAGATAATAGTCATCAGTGGAATAATTACTTTTAAGTTGCAATAGTTCTCCCTTATTATTAAAAGATTCTTCAAGATATTCCTGAACTAAGGGAATTTTAATTTTATTTTTAATCTCAAAATAACCACAAGCAATTGCAATTTCATTTTGACTATATTTTTTACTTAGTTTGTCATTCACTACTGCTAAATATTTACCTTTAACTTTTTTAATATTCTTTAACCCTTGATTTTGCTTTACAAGATTTTGATCCTTTCCCTTATTTTTTTCTAATTTGATAGTTTTTCTTTTTACATCTGCCCGAAAGGAAGAATAAAGATCATTATTTGGATCAATTTCTAACCCTTTATTGCAATCATCAATAGCACCTTCATAATCTCCTAATTTTTCTTTTGCAATCGCTCTACAGATATAAAAATCATCAGACTCATCAAGATCATCCAGTCTAATTTCTATTGCTTTATCGTAATCATCAATAGCACCTTGATAATTTTTTAATATGAATTTTGCTCTACCACGAAGATTCAATGCATCTGCAAATTCAGGTTCCATTTCTATTGCTTTATTGTAATCATCAATAGCACCTTCATAATCTTTTAATATAAATTTTGTTTTACCACGATCTACATATATAAATTGATTCTTGGCACGGTATTCATCCTTGGGATTTTCTATCGCCTTGGTGTAATCAGTTATTGCTCCATCGAAATCACTTAAGTAACATTTGCACCATCCACGATGGCAGAATGCATTTCCAAATTTAGGATTAATTTCTAACGCTTTATCGTAATCATCAATAGCACTTTGATAATCCTTTAGTTTTTCTTTTAAACATCCACGAAGGAAAAATGCATTTTCAAATTTAGGATTAATTTCTAATGCTTTATTGTAATCATTAATAGCACTTTGATAATCTAAATTTTTATCAGAGATGAATTCTCGATTCTTCAAAGTTAGAAATCTATAATTTTCAAGATCTTTTTTAAAAGATTTTGATAATTCAGGATCTTTGCCGAATTCATTCACGAGATAATCAGTTGTCTCTTGATTATCTATGAGTTCAACTTTTGCTAACCCACGTCTGAGATAATAATTAGCGACTATAGGATCTATTTCTATTGCTTTAGTTAAAAAAGTAATTGCTCCTTTAAAATTGCTGTTTCCATAATCTTTTTCTGCAAGAATGAAAAATTCAGATGCTGTTTTGATTTCATCATTGGTATCTTGAAAAATTTTTTTTGTCTGTTCTACATTATTTTTATTTTTTAAACGTCTTTTTTTTGTCTCTTCTAAAATCGCTTTTTGTCTCTTTTGAGATTCAATATAGTTTTTAAGTAAATCGTCTTTGTTATTCATTAGGTTTAGATAGACACGGTATTTCTGTCTCAAATATCATTTTTAAAAAAAGCAAGCATAATTCTTTCTGTTACCTGACTGATATTATCTAGTTTCCATTCTTCCTTGAGTGAACGAAGTTTTTTAATTACTCTATTGTGCATCTGTAATCTGATCTCGTTATAAGCATCTTCATTTTCCTGCCTTAACTTTTCTTGGGCACAAATATCTCTCATTCTTTTCATACCTGTTGCTAAGTTTTTCTCTATTACTTCTTTTGACTCATTTAATATTTCTGCTATTTCATCGGTTGTATGGAGAATCTCAAAAGGTTCCCCTAAACCTAAACTTAATTGAAGAACATCTCTTTCTAATGAAGGAAAAGTTTCTAGTTGTTTGATAAAGAATCCTGTAGAATCAATCTTTGGTTCTTTGTTCTTGTGTATAGGAACTACTTTTTCTTTTGAATTATCCATTGTTTTATCAATAAATTTTTGAAATTTTAATTTCACCACCTTTTGTTGTATCTTTTAATTTTGGTTTTATTGGCATCCAAGGTTTTAATCTTTTATCACGATTTTGTTCATATTCTGGATGCTTATATTCATTAATCAATTCCTTAATATATTGAATATCATCTGGCAATCTATTAAGCACACATATATTAAAAGCATAAATTTTAAAATTATTCATTAATACAAGATATTTTTTTTCTAGATATTTTAAATATTTTTCATCATCTGGATAATAATTACCACTATCCATTAATTCTTTATAGTCAAAAAATTCATCACATTCTTCTTTATTGAAATTTTGATTCCCGATAAATTCCGAAAATGTATTTTGATATAGTTCTCCTTCATCACTTTCGCCTAAATAAAAAGCATCTTGATAATCAGCATAAAATTGAATTTTTTCTTCATCACTCTTACATTGCAAAGCAATATTTAAATAATTAATCATTTTTTTCAATTTAGTATCCAGTTTCATAAAAAAATGATTGGGATTTCAATATGACATGTCATATTTTTTATGCATAATCTTTTAAGAAAACTTAATTCAAATTTATAACAAATATGTTTGCCACCTAAATTCGCGAATGGCAAAGTTAAAGCAGGTAGAGGATATTGTTTAAATTTTCAGTACAGAATCGTCCAGTATCTGCAAGTTTTTGGTGTTGGTGGATGTGTTGGTGGATATGTCCAATATCTCTCAAACATAAGTCCTATATATTCCAGTATCTGCCTATGTATTTTGAAAGTGAATTTCACCCTCTCCGTTAATTTATCGTTTCTGGAAGTCCCAATAATAAAATAAGAGGGCATTTATTTGCCCTCTTCGAGTCTTATGCACCTCGCTGTCCACAAAGTCGATGAAGTGCTTTTGACTCCTGAATTATTTCTACTCCTACTTAATTAGAAAAGATAGTAGCGACAACCGCAAAGCACTAATACTCGGGTATTAATACTCTATTAATTTCATATGAATAAGAGGATAATTAAGGAGTAGAGATATAGGAGGTTTTATGAGACTCACCACTCCATTCACTGCCCTTAGAAATGCGACTTCAGATATTTGGAGAATGCATGATTTTAATTATCAACTGCCAAAAGATTCAAGACAAGATTATTGGGAGAAAGAGTGCATAGATCACCCAACAAGTTCTCATTGCAAAGTTTACTAAAGGTAATATAAATTCAAGACATTAAAAAACTTTTGAGGTTATGTACTTCTATAAGTAAGCAGATATTCTTTTAGTATAAAACTAAAGAAAATATGGCAACTAATAATTCAATATCTAAATATGATTGGCAATACATCCTAAGCGCATCTCTTTTAATTTCAGTTTTTATACTTACAGATTTAATTGGAGTTATTGATAAAGAATATTTTTACTTTGTACCAAAATTAATTAGTGATCAACCTTATAGGATTTTTACATCAATCCTAATTCATGCAGATTTAAATCATTTATTAAGCAATCTCGGTGGAATAATCATTACAAGATATTTTTTAATGAGACTTGGAAACAAAAACAGATTTTTTTATTTGAAATTTATTTTAAGTTGTTCTTTTTTAAATTTTTTTATTATCTGGTTTTACGAAAAGATTTTATCGTATTTTAATATCTATCTGAATTATGCCGCTTTAGGATTTAGTGGAATAATTTATGCTTTATTTGGATTCATATTATTAACTTCTTTTTATGGAAAGAAATATTTTTTAGGTAAAGAAATTGGTTTTAAGTCCAATAAAAAAGTTCAAAAAATGTCAAAGACAATATGCCTTATAGGTTTGATTTTCTCTTTTTTGCCAGGTGTAAGTTTATTAGGGCATTTAAGTGGATTTATTGCAGGGTGTTTTTTATTCTTAATTTAATTAAAATTATTTCCTTTATCTAGTAATTAATGATGTTTAGTAAAATTTATATTTCCCAAAAGGGGTCTGTAGTTAAAGAAACCTGCAAAGTACATTTTTTATTATTTTTAATTTCACTTATACAAGCCCTTACCGTTTCACCATCTACATCAATTTCACAGGCTCCACAACTTCCTGTGAGGCATCCAGTAGGGATTTCTAAACCTGCTTTCTCAGCAGAAGAAAACCAGTCATCACCATCTGAAACAAATGTTTCTTTATTGTTTGGCCATATTACTTTTATATTTTTTGCTTCTTTCAACTTAAAAATGATTTGAGATTTAGATGTTTGCGGAATTCATTCGCAAGATTATCAATAATCGATTGTCTTTTATCTTTATAAGATATTGATTTTTTATTTAACATTGGTAGATTTTTACTTTTCCTTATTAAATTAATATATTGCACTCTCCAAAAGTCATTTTCAAAGATCCCATGAATGTATGTTCCTGCAATAGTTCCGCCTTTATTATTTTCTTTGTACCAACCAAGATCTAAATCATTAAAAATAGGATTAATTTTTAATGAACTTTGAATGTCATCTAATACAGTTTGACCATTATGAATTTCAAACCCATTAATTTCTGATTTGCATGGCCATATAGATTTAGAGTTGATTTGACGTGTTAATTTTTTTTTAAAGAAAGTCGTTTTTAATGGTAATAATCCAATACCTTTAATTTTTTGTTCAGAATAATTTTTGGAACCTTCTTTAAAATAAGGATCTTCAAGCGTATTTCCTAACATTTGTAAACCTCCACATATTCCAATAATATTTCCTTTGTTATTTGAATAATCCCTTATATCCTGAGATAAGCCAGAATTTTCAAGAAATATTTGATCTTTAATCGTTTGTTTACTGCCCGGCAGAATAATAAAGTCATACTTACTTAGGTTTTGTGATTTTCTAATCCATTCAATTAAAATTGTTTCTTCATTTTCTAGTGGATCAAAATCCGAGAAGTTACTAATAGATGGTAATTTTATAATTCCAACTTTGATTTCAGGATTTTTAGAAAGTGATTTTTTTTCTATTAAATCTAAAGAATCCTCTGGGGGAAATGAATCATTTAACCATGGAATGATTCCAATAACTGGGATTTGAGTCTTATTCTCTATCCATTTTTTCCCATCTTCAAATAATGAAAGGTCTCCTCTGAATCTATTTATAATAATTCCCTTAATAAGCTTCTTTTCTTCTGGCTTCATTAATTCAAGAGTCCCAATTATTTGTGCAAATACGCCTCCCCTTTCAATATCAGTAACCAAAATGCAATTTGCATTTAAATATTTAGCAACTCTTAAATTAGTCAGATCTCGATGAATCAAATTCATCTCTACCGGACTTCCAGCCCCTTCGATAATTAAACGGCAATTTGGATTCCGTTCGTAAATAGACTTTAAACTTTTTTTAATTACTTCCCAGCCTGGAATAAACCAATCTTCATAGTAATTTTGTGCGGTTGTGGTCCCTATGCTTCTGCCAAGGTGAATCACTTCGCTTATTGAGTTTCCTTGTGGTTTCAATAAAATGGGATTCATCTCTGCAGAGGGATTAATACCACAAGCAAAAGCTTGCAGTGCTTGTGAATATGCCATCTCTCCCCCTTCCCAATCAACCCAAGCGTTGTTACTCATATTTTGTCCTTTAAAAGGTATTGGTTCTTCTCCTAAATTTTTAAGAATCCTGCAAATAGCAGTAACCGTTAACGATTTCCCTGCTCCACTGGAAGTGCCTAGGACCATTATTGGTTTCCTTATTTCATGTAATTTTGCTTCTAACTCCATTAGTAATTTATATTAATTTTAAAATTTATTAATTATTAAATTGAATTATAATTTGATAAAAAATTTGTGTTAATTCTAGCCTCTGCTTCTCAATCTAGAAAGAAATTACTAGAAAATTTTCAAATCGAATTTATCCAAATACCAAGTGAATTTGATGAAACTACTATTCAAGAAAAGAATATATTTAATTTAGCTTTGGAATTATCTTTTCAAAAGGCTAATAGTTTATCTGAAAATCTTCAAAACATATCATTGCCCGAAGAATTTAATTATGGTCCTTTGGAAATACTAGGGTGCGATTCAATTTTTGAATTTAAAGGGGAAGCTTATGGAAAACCATTTAACAAAGAGGAAGCATTTATTAGATGGAAAAAAATGTCTGGAGAATTTGGATTTTTACATACTGGTCACACTCTAATAATTGGGAATTTTGATTCAAATTCCAAAAATTTTAAAATAACTGAAATAATAAAAAAAACAGTAAGTTCAAGAGTTTATTTTTCTAATTTGGAAGATTGGGAAATCAAGAGTTATGTAGATACAAATGAACCTTTATATTGCGCCGGAGGATTTGCCTTAGAGGGGATAGGCGGTAAATATATAGAAAAAATAGAAGGTTGTTTCAGTAATGTGATGGGTTTAAGCCTGCCATGGCTCAGAGAAAATTTATATAGATAATAAAATTGAGCAAAAAAAAACCCTATCTAAAGATAGGGCTTTTTAAAATTTAGATAGAAATTAATCTAAATCAGGCATTTCTAGAGCTGGCTCACTCTTTCTGTCGATTCCTTTTTCGAAACCAGCAGCGGCTGCTCTAGCACGTCCAGCATGCCAAAGGTGACCAATGAATGTAAACCATCCTAGGAAGAATTGAGCTGCAGCTAACCATTGTCTTAAGTTAACGAAGTTAACAGCATTAGGCTCTGTGATGATTCCACCAACAGAGTTGATAGAAGCGTTAGGAGCATGAGTCATATATTCAGCAGCTCTTCTTACCTGCCAAGGCTGAATATCATTCTGGATTTTCTCAAGGCTCAATCCGTTAGGACCTCTTAAAGGCTCTAACCATGGACCTCTGAAATCCCAAAATCTCATTGTTTCACCACCAAATATAATTTCACCAGTAGGAGATCTCATGAGATACTTACCTAGACCTGTTGGTCCCATTGTTGAACCTACATTAGCTCCAATTCTTTGGTCTCTCACTAGGAAAGTAAAGCTTTGAGCTTGTGAAGCTTCAGCATTTGTTGGGCCATAAAACTCTGAAGGGTAAGCAGTGTTGTTAAACCAGATGAAAGTTGAAGCAATAAAACTTGCTACACAAATTCCACCAAGTGCATAACTTAATAGTCCTTCACCATTCCAGATAAAAGCTCTTCTTGCCCATCCAAAAGGTTTGGTAAAGATATGGAATATTCCTCCAATAATTGCAGTAATACCCACGTAAACATGTCCACCAACAATATCTTCAATGGAGTTTACACCGATTATTGAACCAGCTCCTCCCCATGGAGATCTGAATAGATAACCAAGAATAACTCTTGGATCTAAGGTTGGATTTACAAGTCTGACTTCACCACCACCTGGTGCCCATGTGTCATATGCACCGCCAATAAAACACCAGTTTACTGACCATGCTAGTGCACCTACACCTAGAACAATCAAATGATATCCGAGGATATTTGTCATTTGATTTTTATCTCTCCAATCGGTTGAGAAAAATGGAAAATCTTCTTCAAGTTTTTCTGGACCTGCTAATGAATGGTAAATACCACCAAAACCAAGTACAGCGGAAGCTATCAAGTGAACCACGCCTGCTTGAAAGAAAGGCATGATATCAGTAACTTCACCACCTGGGCCTATTCCATAGCCAAACATCGCAACGTGTGGCATACAGATTAAACCTTGCTCCCACATTGGTTTATCAAAAGTAAAATGATTAACCTCAAAGAGCATCATTGCTCCCGCCCAAAAGACTATTAGTCCAGAGTGAGCAATGTGAGCTCCCAATAAACGTCCAGATAAATTGATTAATCTAGCGTTGCCTACATACCAGGCATAACCAGTTTCCTCAATACTTTGGTTTGGAGCTCTTAATAGATTATTAAAGGGCGTTTCCACGTGGAAGAACCTCCTCAGGGAATACAAAGTTTTCGTGTGGTTGATCCACAGAAGACATCCATGCTCGCATACCTTCGTTCAAAAGTATATTTTTTGTATAGAAAGTTTCAAATTCTGGATCTTCTGCCGCACGGATTTCTTGGCTTACGAAATCATAAGCTCTTAAGTTTAGTGCTAAGCCTACAATACCAATTGAAGATGTCCACATACCCATAACAGGTACAAATAGCATCAAGAAATGTAAGAAACGCTTGTTTGAGAAAGCAATACCGAAGATTTGGCTCCAGAATCTATTTGCTGTAATCATTGAATAAGTTTCTTCTTCTTGAGTTGGATCAAAAGCTCTAAATGTTGAACTTTGAACCTTACCATCTGTATAGATACTTGTATCTTCATACAATGTGTTTTGTACTGTAGCTCCATGAATAGCGCAAAGTAGAGCACCACCAAGAATTCCAGCAACACCCATCATGTGGAATGGATTTAAAGTAATATTGTGAAAACCTTGAATGAACAGAATGTAACGGAAGATTGCTGCAACACCGAATGAAGGTGCGAAGAACCAACTATGCTGTCCTAAAGGGTAAATAAGGAAAATACTTGTAAATACTGCAATTACTGCTGAGAATGCTAAAGCGTTGTATGGTCTAATGCCAACAAGGCCAGCAATTTCAAACTGACGAAGCATAAAACCAATTAGGCCAAATACTCCATGTAATGCAACGAAGTTCCAAAGTCCACCAAGTTGTAGCCATCTTACGAAGCTACCTTGGGCTTCAGGACCCCATAAAAATAGAAGACTGTGTCCCATGGCATCACCAGGGGTGCTTACAGCTGCTGTTAAAAAGTTACAACCTTCAAGGTATGAGCTTGCAACTCCATGTGTGTACCAAGAGGTAACAAATGTTGTTCCGACGAACCAACCACCTATAGCAAGATATGCACAAGGAAGTAGGAGTAATCCGGACCAACCAATAAATACAAAGCGGTCGCGCTTCAACCAATCATCGAGGATATCAAACCATCCTCTTTGTGGGGCGCTACCAACTGCGATCGTCATGAGAAATCGTTTTTAGCTTCGGGATACGCAGTGACTGTAACAAAGATTGAGAGTAATGTGGGGAAATATTTGTATATCTGAAATGCCTTGTAAAGCTTTCCTGACTTTTTTATTAAAAATTAGGTAAGAATACTACCTTAGTTTGTTAAATTATCTGAATTAGGCCCTAAAAAAAATAAAAATGAATTCAGACCTTACATCTTTCGATAAAATCGAACAAAAAATTGGTGGATCAAGAAAAATTTCAAATTATATTATTGGAGGAATGTTAACTATAGGAGGTATTGGTTTTCTTTTGGCCTCTATATCTAGCTATACAGGAATGGATTTATTACCTTTAGGTAATCCTTCAACTTTGTTATTTATCCCTCAAGGAATAATAATGGGAGCATACGGAGTAATAGCTAATTTATTAAATTTTTACTTGTGGTATCTGGTTTACATAAACTTTGGTTCAGGAAGTAATTATTTTGATAAATCATCAAAATCTATAGAAATAAAAAGAAAAGGATTATTTAAAGATGTTGAAGTTAAATTAAAATTCGATGAAATTAAATCTGTTAAGTTGGATATAAGTGAGGGATTTAATCCTAGGAGAAGAATTGCTTTGGTATTAAAAGGTAGGAAAAAACCTCTCCCTTTAAGCGGCGCAGGTGAACTTAAACCACTGCTTCAAGTTGAAGAAGAAGGAGCTCGTCTAGCTAAATTTTTAGATGTTAATTTGGAGGGCCTAAAATAAAAAGAAAATATTTTTTAAAAACATTATCTTTGATACAGGTTTTGTTTTTGGTTCAAGCTTGTAGTTATAAAAATAAGATTGATTCAAATTATTACTGCCAAAAACTTAATTTTAGTTGTATTCAGTCTAATAAAATAGTAAAATTTAAAACTTCAAAAGGAGATTTTGAGGTTAAATTATTTGGAAAAGATAGTCCAGTAACAGTATCAAACTTTCTGGAAAACATAGAAAATAATATTTATGTAAATCAAAAATTTTATAAAATAATAAATTATCCCCAAATAAGTTTTATACATGGTGGTGTTAATCCAGAAAATGAATCTTATGTCGAACGAAAACAAAACCTCAATAAGACAAGTCCACTAATACCTTTAGAAATAAAATTCAAAGAAGAAATAAAACCAAGATATAACTATCAAATAAAAAATCCTAGTGAAACAGAAAATTTAGTTAATACTTTTGAGAGTGGATCAATCGCTATGGTTAAGAGCGGTAAGAATAATTCTTCATCAACTGAATTTTTTTTTGTGACTAGTAAGATCCCAGAACTAGATGGAAGATATTCGATTTTTGGAAAGATTTTTAAAGGATTAGACGTACTAGAAAAAATCAATAAAGAAGACTACATTAAAGTAGTCCAGATATCTAATTAAATTTCTAGAGAATATTTATTTATTTTCAACATTTCTGTATTAACTCCTGAAGAGCGTTTAAGAGCTACCTTACCAGTCCTCGCTATTTCAAGGATGCCGTATGGCTCGAGTAATTTCTCTAGAGCAACTAACTTCCCAGGGTCTCCAACTACCTCGAGGGTTAAGGCCATATCTGATACATCAACAACTTTTGCACGGAAAATCTGTACTATATCAAGGATATTACTCCTAGTATCTTCTTTCGATGAAACTTTTAGTAACATCAATTCCCTTTCAACAGCTGCGAGATTAGTAAAATCTACAACTCCCAGTACATTAAATAACTTATTAAGTTGCTTAGTCATTTGTTGAAGAGTTTCATCATCACCCTCTACTACCATTGTTAACCTTGAAATCCCTTTAGATTCTGCAGGTCCTACTGCAAGGCTGTCTATGTTGAATCCCCTTCTAGCGAAGAGACCTGAGATTCTACTCAAGGCTCCAGATTCATCTTCTACAAGAACTGATAATGTATGTTTCATATTTTAAAAGGTTTTTAAATCTCTAATCCATTCATAAGAAATTCTATTGAATACTGAAGGATCTTCATCATGGATACAATGCCCTGAATTGGATACTATTTTTAATTTTACCCATCTATGGAAATTTGCAATCTTTTTACCAACAAACAAAGGTATGAAATTATCTTTTTCTCCCCAAATCAATAAAAAAGGAACTTTTTTTGAGGCGCTCAGTTTTCCTAAAAGATAAGGAGCTTGAAATTTTTCATCTCTTGAAGACATTCCAATACACATAGCTCTTAATGATCTAGCTGAAGTACTCCTTAGAACTGGTTTTGTTACCAAATCTATTAATTCGCGATCAATATTATCTTTTTTGAAATAGGCAGAATTTAGTCCCAGTTTTATAACACCTAATTTGGTTATTAAAAATAAAATAATCTCCAAAGGAAAAAATATAAAAAATATTCTTATGAAATTATCCTGTAATTTCTTGAATGATGGTTTTTTTGTTTTCGATTTTTCTTTCTCTTGAATTTGATCTGGCAGAGGGGATGCAATGACTTTTGCAATCTGATCTTCTAAATTAACAGCACATGTTAAAGCAACTAGTGATCCAAGGGAATTGCCAATAAGAATTACTTTCCCAGAATTCTTTGGTCTTATAACCTGAGCAATAAAGTCTTTCACTTGATTAGACCAAATCTCATTATCTAGTTTCCCAATTTGTCTAATCCCAGGTTGATCTGAGTCCCCAAATCCTATTAAATCTAAAGAATATGAGGCGCAATTCCTTTCCGCAAAATATTCTAAATTATTTCTCCAATGTTTTCGACTAGCGCCAAATCCATGGAGAAAGATAATTGGAACTTTATTATCTTCGCCTGCAACACTCCAACAAATTTTAAAACCATTCCAAATCCAGTAATTAGGAAAGTTTATATTTTCTTTGAAATTATTATTCATATACTTAAAAAATTTTCAAGATATTTGCATTATCTACTTTTTTAACAAATAAATGTATATTGAATGTAGATTATAGTAATCATTAAATTTTACTATGGCTAAAGAAATTTTTAGTATTGCAGCAGTTTTTTGGATACTAATACCTATAGGATTGGTTGGCGGTGCTTTGTTGTTAAAGTTTCAGGGAGATTGATTCTCACGAATACATTACAATTTGAGTTATGGTCTACAGGTTAAGTAAATCTTAAATATGAAGATTCTTTTAGTAGGAGCAACAGGGACACTTGGTAGACAAATAGCAAAGCAAGCTATAGAAGACGGGCATGAAGTAAGATGCTTTGTAAGAAACCCTCGAAAAGCCTCCTTTTTACAAGAATGGGGGTGCGAACTAACCAAAGGTAATTTATTAAATTCTTCTGATATTGAATATGCATTGCAAGATATTGAAGTAGTTATTGATGCAGCGACTAGTAGGCCAGATGATCCTAAAAGTATTTATGAAATAGATTGGGATGGAAAACTTAACTTATTTAATGCTTGTGAATCTTTAAATGTAAAAAGGGTGATATTCCTCTCTATCCTTCTCACAGAAAAGTTTAGAAATGTTCCTTTAATGGATGTTAAATTTTGTACCGAAAAACTTCTTGAAAAATCTGATTTAGACTATACAATTTTCAAATGTGCAGCTTTCATGCAAGGGGTTATTGGTCAATTCGCTATCCCAATCTTGGATAGTCAAGCAGTATGGATGAGTGGGACTCCCACTAAAATTTCTTATATGAATACTCAAGATATGGCGAAAGTTGTTGTAGCAGCAGTAAATAATCCAAAAACTCACAGAATATCATTGCCATTAGTAGGTCCCAAAGCATGGGATTCAAACGAAGTCATATCTTTATGTGAAAAATTTAGTGAAAAAAAGGCGAAAATTTTTAGAGTTTCGCCCTTCCTTATTAGTGTCACTCAAAAAGTAGTTTCCTTTTTCCAAGATTCTCTTAATGTTGCTGAGCGATTGGCTTTCGCTGAAGTAACAAGTAGTGGTGAATCATTAGATGCTGACATGAGCAAAACTTACGAAATATTGGAACTTAAAAAAGAAGATATGACCTCACTAGAGAGTTATATAAAGGAGTACTACCAACAAATACTTAAAAGATTAAGGGAAATGGAAGCAGATCTTAATATTGAAGAAAAAAAGAGGTTACCTTTTTGATATTGCAATTTTAGAATCAAATAGTATATTTGTACTATATAAAATATTTTTGACCTATGTCTGTTTCTAAGTCTAAAAACCTTGAACGAAAACTAGATAATTTTGCAAAAGAAGCAAAAAATGAATTGAATAATGTTTGCGGATCATCATTATGGGAAAGCCTTGGGTTTGTTTTTTTTGATCAATTAGAAGATTCTGAAAAAATTGCGAAAGCAAATTTTTACTATGGACAACTTCAAATAATTAATGAAATTAAATTTTCAATTTGAATTGAATTGCATATTTTTTCATATGTAATTTTTTTTAAATCAATTTTGGCCAATCTTTTTCTGATAATATGTACTTAGTAAAAGATTAATTAATGATTGAAACTTCAGGTGTAATAGAAAAAGAGCAGGGGAATGGATTTTATTTGGTTACCTTAGAACAACCTGAAGGACATCAATGTTTATGTAGAGCTGCAGGTAAATTGACTAAATTTAGAATTAAATTATTAGCTGGAGACAAAGTGTTAGTTGAGATAAGTCCTTATGATCTTTCTAGAGGGAGGATAACTTATAGAGAGAGGAATGCAGGCGGTGCAAGACCTACTTCTAATAAGAATAATCCCAAGAGAAATAATAAATAAAAAGATACTTTAGATAATATTTTTTATCGCTTCTTTAAACTCACTTCTTTGCTTAACCCCTTGCCATTGTTTTTTTAATAATTTTTCTTTAAAAAGTTGAACTGTTGGTGTGCCGTTGATACCAGCTTGTTTTGCAATATCTTGATCTTTATCAATATCTATTTCAACGCCAAGAACTGCACCATCAAGTTCCTTAATTACCCTTTTTAACTGAGGTTTCAAAACATGACATGGGCCGCAACTTGGAGAACTAAAAATTACTAAGATAGGTTTTTTACTCTCGTGATAAAGTTTCCTTAATGCATAACTGCCTTTTTGCCATTCAGAATTTGTATCGAAAGTATCTTCATTAACTTCTTCTTCATTAAAATCTGATGAATTAAGTTTTTTTTCTGGTTCGGGTGTTTCTCTAACTATAGTTTTTGCTAAGTTTTTCTCGGCTAGCCACCTCTCGGTAGCTAATGCAGCCATGCAACCAGTTCCTGCAGCGGTAACTCCTTGTCTCCACTCAGAATCAACAACATCACCTGCTGCGAAGATGCCTTCGATAGATGTTTCTGGTCTTCCTGATTTACAAGCAATATATCCCTTATTATCTAAGTCAATTTTGTTGCCCAAAAACTTCGTATTTGGTGTGTGACCTATCGCGTAAAAAAGACCTTTTATATTGATCTCCCCTTTACCTTCTTGAGAGTTAATAGTTTCTATTCTCTCAAGCCATTCAGAACCATCAGCTTTATCAACTTTTGTGTTCCAATGAATTTCTATCTTTGGATTAGCTTTTACTCTGTCTACCATTGCAGCGCTAGCCCTTAATTTTTCTGATCTAACAATTAAATGCACCTTGCTGCCATACTTCGTGAGGTATGCGGCTTCTTCACATGCAGAGTCGCCTCCTCCTATAACAGCTAGTTCTTCATCTCTGAATTGTGGAGTTGCTCCATCACAGATTGCACAAGCACTTATTCCTTTACTCCAAAATTTATCTTCATTGATCACGTCTAATCTATTAGCACTTGCTCCAGTTGCAATAATAATTGAGTTAGTTTTTATAGTCCCTTCTAAAGTTTTTAATTCAAATGGGTGTGAATCAGTATTTATTGAGACAACATCACTTTCGTATAAATTAGTACCCCATTTTTCTGCTTGAGCCTTCATTAGATCCATCAATTCAGGACCCAGTACTCCATCTGGGAAACCAGGATAATTTTCAACAAATGTTGTAGTCATTAATTGCCCACCAGGAATTCCACCAGAATTAAATCCTGTTACAAGTAATGGTTGAAGATTTGCTCGTGCGGCATATATTGCAGCTGTGTAACCTGCAGGTCCCGAACCTATAATTACAACATTTTCTACTTTTGTAATCTTCTCTTTATTTTCCATTTATTTGCTAATTTCAATATTAATAATAATAAACTAAACCAAATAATGTAGGGCGGATTTCACTCGATAGATTTATTACTCAATCGTTAACTTTTTGGTCTAATAACTCTTTTAATTCCTTTGGGAAGTTTAAAACAGAATCTTTTAAATTTTCGTTCTTTTCTCCAATATGTAGTATCCACTCTCTAAATTCTTCTGCGATTGCATAACTGTCTTCATACCTTTCTAAAGTATCCATTGCAGAAATTCTATTGGTTGCCCAACAAGTCGCTATGTCGATTCTTTTTCTAATGAAATTGTCCATTGAAAGTTTTAAGTTGTATATAGATAAACACATCAGAGAACTTATGTATTGTCTAATAAGTTACAACTTTGTACTTCCAAACAATAATTTAATCTTTAATTTATATTTGAGCCAATTTTTTAAAGCAATATAAAGAAAATATAAAGAATTAGGGTTAAACGGCCTCGCTATGATTTGCAAGTAGCCTTTCAACTTCCTCAAAACCCTCTTTAGCTGAATTTATTGCAAGTTCCTCGCTAACTTTTTCTTCTGATATTAATTTTGCGGATATTTTCTTTAAAAGAGTTTCTTTCTTTTCTCTTAGTGAGCAAACAATTTCTTCTTCAATGATAGATTTTATTGCTTTAGAAATTATTTTTTTGTCATTTGCTTCTTCAAATGTGCCCTGGACTAATTCCTGAATAAATAATCGGTGCACCTCACTACTCCTTAGAAAGCTTTCTGTGGCATTAATAATTCCTTCAACAAGAGCTTCATCGGGTTCAGAATCATTTTCTGTCAGCTTAAATTCCCAATCTAAATGTCTTCTTTGCCAACCTGCCGAGTGTAGACTGGGCATGACTGTCTGTGAATAAGTATCAACTGACATTTCATAAATTCTCTCTGCTAATTTCTCGCACCAGTCTTTACCATGCTTTTCTAGGTTTTTCTGCATAGCTTGCCTTGGAACAGCATGACCACCATGATGACTGTGACATACTCCATCAGGACATTCGATTGCTTTTATACTCATTAGGATTATTTAGTACCTATATATTCTAGATAGCTATTTTTTATAGAAAAGAAAATACATAAAATATATTTTTAACAAAAACCCAAGACTTTTGACTTTCTTCAATTTATATTTAGTATGTTTAAAAAAATAAATAAATTGACAAAGATACTTATTCCTTCTGAAACAAGCTCTGGTGAAAGGAGAGTTTCAGCCACACCAGAAGCGGTAAAGAAATTAAAAAGCCTTGGATGTGATGTTTATATTGAAAGTTCAGCAGGAAAATTATCAGGATTTAGTGACTTATCATATGAAGAATCGGGCGGAACAATAATAAACAACTTAGATCAAAAAATTTGGGGTGAAGCTGATTTAATATTTTGTGTTCAAACTCCATCTGAGGATAATTTAACTAAGTTAAAGAAAGGTGCTGTTCTTCTTGGTCTTCTTAACCCATATGGTAATAAGGAGCTTCTTAGGATTATAAATAGTAAAAAGATTTCGGCTTTATCACTAGAGTTGCTTCCGAGGATTAGTAGAGCTCAATCTTCTGATGTTCTTTCTTCACAGGCCAATATTGCTGGATATAAAGCAGTTCTTTTGGCTGCAAGTGAGTTAGATAGATATTTCCCAATGCTTATGACTGCAGCAGGGACAGTCCAACCTGCAAAAGTGGTGGTTCTTGGTGGAGGCGTTGCAGGATTGCAGGCAGTTGCTACGGCGAAAAGACTTGGAGCAATAGTATTTGTATCTGATATTAGACCTGCTGTTAAAGAACAAGTAGAGTCCCTCGGAGCAAGATTTATAGAACTTCCTGAAGTTGAGGAAAAGCCGGGAGAGGCAGGAGGTTATGCAAAAGCTGTAACACCCCAATTCCTCTCAAAACAGAAGGCAACTTTAACTAAATATTTATCTGAAGCTGATGTTGCTATTTGTACTGCGCAAGTTCTTGGTAAAAAGGCCCCTGTTTTAATAGACTCTCCAATGATTGAAAAAATGAGGCCTGGTGCAGTAGTTATTGATTTAGCAGTTTCTCAGGGAGGGAACTGCGAAGGAACAAAATCTAATGAAACTATTATCAAAGATGGGGTAAAACTTATAGGTGCGGGCGAATTACCCTCTTCAGTTCCTTATGATGCAAGTTCACTTTATGCTAAGAACTTAACATCTTTGATTACACCATTTATAAAAGATGGTGTAATTAAATTAGATAAAGAGGATGAACTCATTTCTGGATGTTTATTAAGCGATGAAGGAGTTGTTCTTCAAAATAAAGTTTTTGAAAATTGAGGTTTTAAAATTATGTCTTTTATAAGTCTTCTTTGGGTTCTTTTACTAGGAAGTTTACTAGGCCTCGAGTTAATTGGAAAAGTTCCTCCCACTCTTCACACACCTCTAATGAGCGGAGCAAATGCAATTTCAGGAATAACAATGCTTGCAGCCTTGACTTTAATTGTAAAAGCAGAAGGTAACGTACCACTTTTAATCATTGGTTCAGTTTCTCTCGGATTTGCTCTTTTCAACGTTGTAGGCGGTTTCTTTGTAACCGATCGAATGCTCGCGATGTTTAGTCGTAAACCATCAAATAAGAAGTAATTTTTAACATGAATCTACCTGTAATCATAAAATTCGTTATTGATCTTCTAGCAGTACTTTTACTGGCTTTGGGAATAAAAGGATTGTCAAAAGTAAAATCAGCAAGGGATGCCAATAGATTAGCTGCATTTGCAATGTCGCTATCAGCAGTAGGATTACTTTCTTATTATTTAGGCACTTCTGAAATTGCTATTCAGTCTTGGATTTGGATAATAATTGGAACAATCATAGGTAGTTTATTCGGAGCAATTCTTGCAAAAAAAGTACCTATGACCTCCATGCCTGAAACAGTGGCATTGTTCAATGGTTGTGGAGGAATGTCATCACTTTTAGTGGCCTTAGGAGTAGCTATTTTCCCTATATCTGGTGGCCAAGAAAATTTTGATTTTTTTAAGTCACTGATTAACGAAGTTTCAATATCTGTTTCTATATTCGTTGGTGCCATAACTTTTACAGGTTCAATTGTGGCGATGGCAAAGTTACAGGGTTGGTTGTCAACTCCTGGATGGACTCAGAGTAAAGTTAGACATTTTGTAAATATTGTTTTTGCAGTTGCTTCTTTGATAGCCTTTTTTGATTTGATAAACGGTAATACAAGTTCTATTTGGCTTTTAGTTATAGTTTCTTCTTTATTAGGTATTGGAGTTACTTTGCCAATTGGTGGAGCTGATATGCCAGTCGTTATATCTTTATTAAATAGCTATTCAGGGATTGCGGCAGCAGCAGCAGGTTTCGTTGTAGATAGTCAGCTTTTGATAGTAGCAGGAGCAATGGTTGGAGCAGCAGGTCTAATACTTACTCAGGTAATGTGCAAGGGTATGAATAGATCATTGGTCTCAGTTCTTTTTGGAGGATCTTTATCTGCACAAAGTACTGCCTCTTCTGGTTCAGGAGAATATACAAATATAACTTCTTGCAGTGTTGAAGAATGTGCATTGACTTTAGAGGCAGCCAACAAGGTAATTATTGTTCCTGGTTATGGTCTAGCGGTAGCTCAAGCTCAACATACCTTAAGGGAAGTGACAAAAAAACTAGAGCAAAATGGTATTGAAGTTGTTTACGCAATTCATCCTGTAGCAGGGAGGATGCCTGGACATATGAATGTACTTTTAGCAGAAGCAGATGTTCCTTACGAACAACTTAAAGAGATGGATGTTGTAAATCCTGATTTTCCAGCAACGGATGTTGTTTTAGTTTTAGGAGCAAATGATGTGGTTAATCCTCAAGCTAAAAATGATAGCTCTTCTCCTTTATATGGCATGCCAGTTCTTGATGTGCAGGAAGCAAGAACAGTATTTGTAATTAAACGTGGTATGAGTGCAGGTTACTCTGGAATAAAAAATGACTTATTTGATCTGCCAAATACCTCTATGGTATTTGGTGATGCAAAAAAGGTACTTAATGATTTGATTGGAGAATTAAAGGATCTTGGAGTTGGGGAGAAATAATAGTATATCTATTAGTTTTTCAGATTACTTAAAAAATAAGCCATTTAGAGAAGTCTTACCTTGGATAGGTGGCGATTTACAAACTTTGAGAGATACTTTTGTTATTGATTTTGGCAAATCAAAAAAAAATAAAAAAATATTCTTTCCTATTAATAAAATTCTTTCTAAAAAATTTGAATTTGATTATCTTCTAGGGTTTTTAGAATTACCTGAAAACTTAAACTCACTTAGGGGTTTTGTAATAGTTACACATGGTTTAGGGGGATCAACTAAACGGTTTGGTTTAAGAAGGATCTCTAGGAAATTAGCAAATAATGGTTTTGGAGTTCTTAAATTAAATCTAAGAGGATCTGGATCTGCGAGATATTTAGCTAAAGGAAATTATTGTGCTAGATGCTCCAGCGATGTTATTTCAGCAATTAATTATTTTAAAAAATTAATTAATTTAGAGTTCAAAGATCTTATGAAAAGGAATAATAATCTTCCAATTTACGGCGTTGGATTATCTTTAGGCGGAACAATTCTTTTAAATGCCTGCCTAGATTACGATGAAAGCAAAGAAGAAAAACTTTTAGATGGCCTTGCCTGCGTGAGTACCCCTTTAGATTTATCTTCATGCAGTCTCTGTATTGAAAAACCTAGAAATTCTATCTACCAAAAATGGTTACTTCACCGCTTAAAAAATCAGTTATGGGAGGGATTTAATGATGAAGGCAAACTCCTTGATAACGCGAAATTAAGAATCAAAATTAGAAATTTAAAAAGTATAAGAGAATTTGATCAGAAATTTACAGCTCCTAGTTGGGGATTTAATTCTTTAGAGGATTATTATATTAAAGCTTCTCCAATATTTAGAATCCAAAACTCAATAAAAAAGTTACCTCCAATGCTTTTTATTCATGCCAAGGATGATCCCTGGGTTCCATATAGGGATACTTTGAATTTAAGAAAAGAATCTATTGATAAATTCACTATTTTTATAACTGAAAAAGGAGGTCATAATGGTTTTCATTCGATTAATGGCTGCTGGTCAGACGAAGTCGTAAAGAACTGGTTTATGAATATCTAGGACTATTTAAAAATGGTGTTTTTTTGAAAATCCATTTTTCTATTGGCTTACCGTTAATAATATGTGAGGTAAAAATTTCAGAAATTTTTTCTGGAGAAACTTTCTCATACCAAATACCATCAGGCCAAATAAGAAGAATTGGGCCGTTCTTACATATCTTTAAACAGTCAGCTTTTGATCTTAATATATGAACGTTTTTTGTAGAGGGATCATTCTCAAATTTTTTTAAAGTCTTTTTCAGGCATTCCCATGCTTTTTGACCTTCATTGCTCTTAAAGCATTTCTGTTTTGTGGGTGTTGCGCATAGTAGAAGATGTTTTTTTATATTCACTTTTATCCAATACTTACGTATTTTTTCCCTTTTTTAATTTCTTGCTTAACAAAAAGTCTGGCCCAATTGTCTACTTCAAGAATATCCTCCAATTCGGGACTCAAATTCAAATTCTCCATATGTGATTCACAAGCTTTACTTATAAATGTTGGAATTTCTTGAAAAGAAATTTTTTCTTTGAGGAATTGTTCAACAGCCATTTCATTAGAAGCATTTAAGACTGCAGGCATAGTCCCAGAAGATTTTCCTGCAGCATAGGCAAGTCCCATGCATGGATATTTAAACTCGTCTGGCTCTTTAAAAGTTAATTTTCCAATTTCACTTAGGTTTAATCTTTTCCAATTTGTTTTAAATCTTTCGGGCCAACTCATCGCATATAAAATGGGTAGTTTCATATCTGGCCAACCTAATTGAGCTAAAACTGAAGAATCTTCCATCTCAATCATTGAATGAATAATACTTTGAGGGTGGATAACTATTTCGATATTTTCGTAAGAGGTCCCAAATAAATAATGAGCTTCTATAACTTCTAATCCTTTATTCATAAGGGTTGCAGAATCTACAGTTATTTTTTTACCCATATCCCAATTAGGATGTGAAGTCGCATCTTCCACTGTGACATGCTTTAAATCCTCAACGGCCCAATCTCTGAAAGCACCACCAGAAGCTGTTAAGTGTATGGCTTTTAAACCTTTAGGCATCTCTCCTGTTGAAAAATCTGCATTTTCATAATTAGGTAATCCTTGTAAACATTGAAAGATAGCAGAGTGTTCTGAATCAGCAGGTAAAAGCCTACTATTATTTTTCTTTAATGCAGGAATAACAATTGGGCCTGCCGCAATTAAAGTTTCTTTGTTAGCAAGTGCAATATTTTTCCCCGCATTAATTGCTGACATTGTTGGAATTAAGCCTGCACAGCCTACTATCCCTGTTACAACAGTATCTGCCTTATCCCATGCTGCAACTACGTTAATCCCCTGCCTTCCACCTAAAACCAAGGGAGCATCATCCAAATCTAAGTTATTAATATTATCTTTTAAATCTTCTACAAGACTTTCATCCTCAATTGCAACTACTTCTGGTTTATGTGTTTTAACTTGTTTAGTTAATAAATTAATATTTCTTCCTGCAGAAAGAGCTACGGCTTTAAACTTATCAGGCTGTTCACTAGCTATTTCGAGAGTTTGAGTCCCTATTGAACCAGTAGAACCAAGAACAGTAATGTATTTCAATTTTCTCTGAAATTTCTAATATCTTCCCATTTAAAGGTGTATTTAAAAAACAAAAATTTCAAATTGGTTTTTTTCTTAAAATTTAGACCCTTATCCATGTTGTTATTTCCTTTGATTGATCAATAAGTTCAATACCTTTTTCTTTTAACAAATTCCTGATTTCATCAGCCTTCGCATAATTCTTTTCCATTTTTGCTTTCAATCTTTCATCAATAAGCGATGATATTTCATCTTCTTTTATTTTACTTTCTTTTACTAAAACCTCTTTTTTAAGACCAAGTACCTCGGTCAATTTTTCAAGAGTTTTAAAATTCTCAAGTAGAAAGAATTTTTCATTTAGGTCTATTTTAAAACCTTCAACCCTTTGAAATTGGTTTAAAAAGTTTTTTAATGGTTTCGCCAAATCGTAAATAATTGCAATAGCGCCAGCTGTATTAAGGTCATTTCCCAGAGCCTCAGAAAATTTTAGCTTTTTTTGAGATATTTCAAAATTTATTTTTTCTTTATATTCTTCTTCGAGAGATTCATTTTTTTCAATAGATCTAAAAGCACCTTTTGTAAGGTCCATAAAAGAAAGGGCTGCATTAATGTTTTTCCAAGCTTCTGAAGCACTCCTTAAAGCTTCTTCAGTAAAATCGAGTGGTTTTCTATAATTCACAGTCATAACAAAATATCGCAAAGTCATAGGGCTTATACCTGACTTAATTAGCTCTCTGATAGTTTTAAAATTTTTAAGGGATTTACTCATCTTTTGTCCATTTACATTGACCATCCCATTGTGTAACCAATAGTTTGCAAGCTTTTTGCCATTGGCCGCTTCAGATTGGGCGATTTCATTCTCATGATGAGGAAAAATCAAATCAGAACCACCTAAATGGATATCAATAGTATCTCCTAATTCATCTTTAACCATCGCCGAACATTCAATATGCCATCCTGGTCTACCTTTACCCCATGGCGAATCAAAAAATGGTTCATCATCTTTGGCTTTTTTCCATAGTGCAAAATCTTGCGGATTAAGTTTTTTACTATTTTCCTCATTAGCCATTCTTCCTTGCTGATTGATATTTTGTTCTTGTATATTTTGATTACTTAGCTTTCCATAATTTTTATTTTTAAAAACAGAATAATAAACATCCCCATCTCTAGAGTATGCATAACCTTTGTCCTCGAGGATTGTTATGAAGGAGCAGATATTGCATATATGATTAGTTGCTCTTGGCATACTATCCGGTCGCATTATCCCTAAAGAATCCATATCTTTATGAAATTCAATAATATTTTTTTCAGATACTTCCTTCATTGAACTGCTTTCTTCTTTCGCTCTTTTTAAGATCTTGTCATCAATATCTGTAAAATTTTGAACATACTTCACTTTGAAATCACTATAAATTAAAAATCTTCTCAATACATCCCAAGCTATATAACTTCTGGCATGACCAAGATGACATAAATCATAAACAGTTACCCCACAACAATAAATTTTTACTACATCATCAATAGGCTTAAAAACCTCAACTTTTTTGCTTAAAGTATTAAAAAGTTTGATCATCTTAAACTAAGTATTTCATAAGTTTTATTTTGTCTCCATCCAATTGTCTCCAATTCCAATATCAACTAAAAGAGGCACATTTAATTTTACACAATCTTCCATAGTCTTCTTTACTAATTTCGTCGTAATTTCCAAAGAATCCGGTTCAACTTCAAACAATAATTCATCATGTACTTGTAAAAGCATTTTTGCTGGAACATTCATTTCTATGAATTTTTTATTTAGTTGAACCATTGCAATTTTAATAATATCCGCACTTGAACCCTGAATTGGGGCATTGGCTGCGGCTCTTAGTGACTGTGCTTCCATGCCAGCTCTTCTTGCTGATTGCAGGTCAATTTCATAAGGATCTTTCCCTATTAGTCTTCCTAGACCATTTTTATCAAACTTAAATTCTCTCTTTCTACCAAAAATTGTTTTTACATAACCTTTTGACAAGGCAAGCCTTTCTTGAAGTTCAAGAAATTTGAAAATTTTTGAATATCTTTCTTTGTATTTTATTAGGAATTCTTTTGCCTCTGGAGTACTTACTCCTGTAGAACGGGCAAACTTTTTTATTCCCATACCATAGATAACTCCGAAATTTATTGTTTTCCCGACTCTCCTCTCATCAGAGGAAATTTCTTCTTTCTCAAAAATTAATCTTGCAGTCAAAGAATGAATGTCATCATTTTTATGAAATGCATTTATTAGTATTTCTTCATCCGCTAAGTGAGCAAGTATTCTTAATTCGATCTGAGAATAATCAGCTGATAAAAGTTTCCAATTTTTTTCAGGCAAGAATGCTTTTCTGATTCTCCTACTAAATTCAGTCCTAACCGGAATATTTTGAAGATTTGGATTGCTACTACTTAGTCTTCCAGTCGCTGTAGCAGCTTGATTAAAGTTTGTATGAACTCTTCCTGTCTTTTCGTTAATAAGATTTGGAAGAGCATCAATATAAGTACTAAGTAATTTGCTGAGAGTTCTATGTTTTATTAAATGTTGGATTATTTCATGCTCGTCGACTAATCTCTCAAGAACCACTGCATCTGTACTCCATCCTGTTTTTGTTTTGCGTGATTTCTTTTTATCCAAATTTAATTTTTCAAATAAGATCTCACCAAGTTGTTTTGGTGAAGATAGATTAAAATTTTCTTCTGCTAATTCATAAACTTTACTTTCAATATCTTCTAAGGTACTTTTAAGTTCTTTTGAGAGTTTATCTAAATAAGGAATATCGATGGTTATACCATTCATTTCCATTTGAGACAATACCGGCTCTAAAGGGAGCTCGATTTCTTCGAACAATTTGATTAATTCATCTTTTCCCTTTGAAAATCTTTCTTTAAAAATTTTGACAATCTTAAAAGTTAGAAATACATCATAACCGCAGTAAATACTTGCTTCATTAATTTCAACAAATGAAAAGTCTTTATTTTTCCCAACTGTTTCTTTAAATGAAGGGGGCTTAAATCCAAATAATCTATAACTAATTTCACTTAAACCATGCTTCTCCTGATTATTTAGAATATAGTCTGCTAACAAGGTGTCAAAGGTTACGCCTTTAAGATCAAGTCCGTGATTAAAAAATATTTGTCTGTCAAATTTAGAATTTTGAAGTGCCTTTTCTTTTTTTGGATCTTCTATCCAAGTCATTAGTTTTGAGAAAACATCCTCAATCGATAATTGACTGGGGGTCTCTTTTTTTGTTTTATGACCAAGAGGTATATAAAATAAATCATCAGTTTCTTCTCCAAGACATAGTCCTATCCCAACAAGTTCCGCATCGATTGGATTTAAACTATTGGTCTCTGTATCTAAAGAAACTATTTGATTGGTCTTATCTAGTCTTTGGATTAATTTATCAAGTAATTCGAAATCATTTACAACAGTTACGTTGATTTTAGGTATTTTATTTTCACTATTTTCTAATTCATTTTCACTGGAGACTTTTGGATCTTTCTCCTCCTCTTTAGCTACATTATTTTTGTCAAAACCACCTTTACTAAAAGTTGAATTGAAAATATTAATTTGTCTAAGTAGTGTCGATAATTCTAATTTTTTCAGTGACTCTGAAAGTAGTTCTTGATTTATATTTTTTAATTCATAACCGTTACTTAAAATTAAAGGCACCTCAGTATTTATTTTTGCTAAATCCCTTGAAAGAAAAGCATTATGTTTATCGTTTCTTAGCTTTTCTATAACTGAACCTTTGATGAATCCTTTATATTTTTTATCGTTATTTTGTAGAATCTTGTCCAAAGCCTGATAGATTCCATCAAGCGTGTCGTTCTCTTTTAGTAGATTAATTGCAGTTTTTGGACCTACCCCTTTAATACCTGGAATATTATCAGAACTATCACCAGTTAGGGCTTTAAGATCAACTACTCTTTCTGGCGCAACACCTAATTTTTCTTTTACTCCATTTTCATTCATAAGAGTTGGATTTCCACTTTTCGCATATGGACCACCACCCATATAAAGT
>QCEG01000006.1 GCA_003278535.1 Prochlorococcus sp. AG-355-N18 | reverse complement strand
TTGCTTATATACTATATCACATTCTCTTGTTTAATCGGGTTCAAATAGCACTAAAAAAAATCACTGTTTTAAGATTAATCAGATAAACAGAATGTTTAAAAGGCTCCTCCAGAAGGCATCAAAGTCAAGTCTTCGATCAATTGTGATTTAGGTTTTTGAGCCATGTAGAGAATAGTTTCTGATACCTCTTTTGAGGAGAGCATAGAAGTTCTATCAAAATCAGAATTGATTGATTCGGAGTCCCAAAGAGGAGTATTTACTGCACCCAGAGTTATTGTGCACGCTCTTATTGAATTAGATCTCTCCTCCTCCCTCAAGCATTTAGTAAACATAGCTAAAGCAGATTTTGAAACACAATAAGCTCCCCATTGGGAGAATGCATTATAAGAGGCATGACTACTAACATTGATAACTAAACCACCATTTTTTCTCATTTGAGGAATGATTGAACTACAAATTTGAAAAACACTTGTGAGGTTTATTTGAATAGTTTGTTCCCATTGACCTAATTCCATTTCAACTAAAGGGCCATTAAATGCGCAACCGGCATTATTTATCAATACTGAAGGGCACCCATACTTCTCAATTGTCTCTTTAACACAATGCTCTATTTCTAGAGGGTTAGATAAATCACACTTTACTAGGTTAATTTTTGATTTAGTGGTCAACAGTTTGCTCTTTAGTTTCTCCATTGAATCCATATTCCTGGAGAGTAAAATTAAATCCCAGCCAGCATTGGCAAAAGTAATTGCAGTAGATCTACCAATACCTTTCGTAGCACCAGTTATAAAAGCTAGTTTCAATTTATTCAGTTTTTTGGGGGATTTCACTATAAATCTCTTCAATATTATTTGCTTCGATAAATTTACCTAAAACCCTAAACTTTTTGTATCTTTCCTCAATCAATTCGTCTTCAGGCATTTGTAGTAAAGCATTAAGGTGTTTCTCAATAGCCTCTTTTAGTGTGTTGCCAGCATCTAAAGGAGCCCAATTATTCCCACCAGAAGGTTCTGGTAAGACCTCATCTATTATACCTAATTTAAGTAAATCTTTACCTGTAATTTTAAGCGCTGATGCAGCTTCTGGTGCCTTCGCAGCATCTCTCCACAAAATTGATGCACATGCTTCCGGACTAGCAACTGTGTAAACACTGTGTTCAAACATTAGTAACCTATCTGCAACACCTATTCCAAGTGCTCCTCCGGAACCTCCTTCTCCAATGACAGTGGCCACAATTGGAACTTTCAATCCAAACATCTCTCGAAGGTTTCTCGCAATCGCTTCACCTTGACCTTGTTCTTCAGCTTTTAAACCAGCATATGCTCCAGGGGTATCAATAAATGTAAGAATTGGCAAAGAAAATCTATTTGCATGCTGCATTAATCTAAGAGCTTTTCTATAACCTCCTGGTTTTGCCATCCCAAAGTTTCTTACTACATTTTCTTTTGTGTCCCTACCTTTCTGATGCCCTAACATCAACACTGGTCTATTGTTTATCGAACCTATCCCCCCAATTAGTGCCATATCATCGCCACCATTTCTGTCTCCATGTAATTCAATCCAGTCATCACAAAACATTTGAACAAAATCCAACGTACTTGGTCTTTGAGGATGTCTAGCTACCTGAATCTTTTGAGCTGGGGTGAGAGATTTAAATATTTCTTCTCTTCGCCTTGCAGCTAAGGTTTCAAGCTGCAGAAGCTGTTGACTTACATCTACTTCTGAATCTCGAGCTAATTCTTTAATTTGCTCTATCTGCTTCTCAAGTTCAGCAAGAGGCTTTTCAAAATCAAGGAGGTAACGTTTAGCCATATTTATACAGTTAATACTTTAGGCTGCTTATCAAGTCCAATCGCAGAAAAACCGTGTTTTAAAGAAGCTGCTCCAATAAACTCCATTTTTTCAAGGGAAATGTTATTTCTTCCCCAACTAAAGTTTGTATGACACTTTTCAAATTCTAAAATCATAGCTTCTGCAAAGCAAGCAAACATCTCTCGCTGAGGGTTTTGCATTTCCGCAAGTTCCATCATATTCCAACCAATATCATTGAAAAACTCAACTATACCTCCTTTTAAAACATGAATATTTTCACCTTGAAATTTCTCATCAAGATTTTTGGGGTATCCGCCATCAATCATTAAACATGGTTTTTTTAAATTATCTGTATCAATTTCAATGGTTTTGGGCATACTTGCAACCCAAACAACAATATCCGCCTGAGGCAATGCCTCATTTAAGCTTGTTACGGTGCCACCATCTAATTCTTTTTGTAACCGCGCAAGTGGTTCTTGTTGTCTTGCTACCATAAGAAGTTCTGAAATCCCAGTTTTATTGATAAGCCATCTACAAACAGCACTGCCAATATCACCTGTAGCACCAATTACAGCAACAGTTGCTTTTTTAAGGTCTATCCCAATGCGAGGCGCATTTATTTCTAGTTGCTTACAAATAACCCAAGCAGTGTGAGTATTGCCAGTAGTAAACTTTTCCCACTCTAATGAAGTATTTCTAATTTGTTTATGCTGTAGAAGATTAAAATTCTCAAAAATAATAGAAGTAAATCCTCCTAAAGCCGTAATGTTAATCCCTTTTTTCTGAGCTAGTTCCATAGCGTTTAGTACTTTTCTTCTAGCCGTTTTGAACCTAGAAAGCATTTCAGGAACAAAGCACGAATCTATATAAGAGCCTTCAATAGATATTCCAGTAGCACTTTTAACTTCTACATTTTCAACAAGCTGAGGAGGAGCAGTACACCAAACATCCAAGTCGCCATCTGCAATATGATCAAAGCCTAGCATCGAAGCTTTTCTTTTTGCATCTTCAAAACTGGTTGAGTGGCCTATTAACCCAAACATTTAAAATTTATAAATGGTTTCTATACGATGTTATGAACAATAGCACAGAGGTAACTACTTAAATAGGATTGATTAATTATTAAAATCCTTAATTAATTATAAATGTAATTAGACGATAGCTGCCATAGCCATTCTCGCAATTTCTCTATTATCTAGACCTATTTCCATCAATGTATCTTGATAAGCAATCATAAATTCTTCCATTAATTCTTCTCTGTCCATAGCTAAAACTGATGCGTCAACCGCTACTTCATCTAACATCTTTTTAATTAACGGAAGATTAACCTTATTAGCTTCCATTAATTGCTCTTTACAAGTAGATAGGTTCTCTTTAAGCCACTCTTGACCATAATTTAAATGAAGATATTCATCTTTAACCACTCCCTCTGTTATTTTTTTTGCAAAAGGATCCGCGACTCTTATGTAGACGTTATAAGCAGAGATTGCAAATGCTTCAATTAAGATAGCTTGTATTAAAAGACATGTTGTTAAATTTCCTTTTTCAAGAGCAACTTGAAAATTTCCATGTAATTTAGAAAAGAATTTTTTAGCAAAATCCATATCAGCTACTACACCTAAATTTCTTCCACATGCAGTAAAGCCTTTTTTATGCTTCATTTCCATTCTTGCCAATTTAGTTAACTCTTCTAATTCATTTGGAATTAGGGTTGCTATTGAAATGTAATTATCATGAGCCTCTTGCTCTCCCTCTATAACAATTGCATTTATTCTACTGTATGCATCCTTATAAGAATCGGTAGTGAAGTCGGGCAAATCTAAAGAAATCGGATTAGTCGATTCTTCAATAGTTTTTTTATTTGATTCTAGAGTTTGCATGTCAGTAATCTTTAGCTCATTATGCATGATTATTACACGATTATAGAGAGTTTATTTAAATATCATGAAAATAGTTTCAATTGTAAAGTCACATTTTTAACTTAAACTTATTTAAAAATTGTTTGGCCAATCTGATTGCATCAGATTCATTATTAATTTAAACCAATGATTAATCAATAATTCCTTTAAATTTTTCCCTAAAGATTCATTTGCTCCTCTACTATCTCCTATAACACCTGATTTACTAAAGTCGTCAGTAAGCCAAGCAGTAGGCGCATTGCCCTCTAGACTCCAACCTTCAGGGATCTCTCCTTTATTACCCTCATTTGGGCGTTCATCACCTACTAATTCTGGTTTTAAAGCCAGCATCAAACTTGTTTCAGCTAAAGAAGCATGAAGCCCATTCTCGATCTCAGTTTTTGTTAACAATTCACTTAATCCATTAACACCACTCCATAGGAAACAAGGAAAAACTGCCATCCCCGGGGAGCAACTTCTTAACTCTCTTGCAGCTGTATTTAATAGTGAGATTTGACCTCCATGTCCATTAATCAATATCAATCTTTTAAAACCCATTTCAGATAATTGACTTCCGACTTCCTTAATAATTGAGGTTATTAAAGTTGAGGAAAGTGAAATTGTCCCGGCAAAACCCTTATGCTCTGGAGAAAAACCAATATATTGAGTTGGAAGTTTTTTTAATGGAATATCGGCAGAGAATAATTTAAAAACTTCGCTAATAATTTCATCAACGAAAATACTATCTGTTGCAAGAGGCAAATGCGGCCCATGTTGCTCAACAGCTCCGAATGGCCAAATCACTGTAGATCTTTTGTTTTTTGCAACACTCTCAATTTCTTGCCAATTTAAATATTCAAATTTATAAGGTATTGGTTTAAAGTTCATTAATTTTAATTTTGAGTACTAACATTTAAAGTATGTTAATAATTAATTATTCTTATTTTACCTACGATGGGAGTCAATAATAAAAATGCCCAAGATAATATCCAACTAAAGGGCAATAAAAAACCTCTTCAGGTACTTCACATAAGCAAGAAAGATAGTCAAAAAAAATCTCAAGACATAGATAATGAGCAAACCAATTCGCAAGAAAAAATTAAAAAAGAAAATATCGCAAGCAAACCTCAAATCATTAAAGATGATTCATTAAAAGAATTTGATGACAGTACTGAAAGCACTAAAGATTTTGATATTTCTCAACAAGATTTAACTCAACAAGGCTTAAATAGACCCCTTAATTTTTCTGAGCAAAACACAGATTTTCAATTAGAAAGAACTGTTGATGAGTTCGATTTTGATGAAAGTGCTTTTTTGGAGGCTTTAAATGCAAATGAGCCAATTGGAGCTACAGGAGAAACAATTTCAGGTAAGGTTATAGCAATAGAAAGTGATGGACTATATGTTGACATTGGTGGAAAAGCACCTGGTTATATGCCCAAAAAAGAATGTGGTTTAGGTGTCATAACTAACTTTAAAGAAAAATTTTCTTTAGGCCTTGAAATGGAAGTTTTGGTTATCAAAGAACAAAATGCTGATGGGATGGTGACAGTGAGCGCCCGGGCATTAATTCTTAGACAAAGTTGGGAAAAAGTATCAAGTTCCGCAAAAAATGGAGAATTAATTAACGTTTCAATTAATGGATTTAACAGAGGGGGGCTTACGTGTGATGTAGATGGATTGAGAGGATTCATCCCAAGATCTCAACTTGAAGATGGTCAAGACTATCAATCTTTTGTTGGCAAAACTCTAAAAGTAGCTTTTCTTGAAGTGAATCCAGAATCCAGAAAATTAGTTCTCTCTGAAAAGAAAGCATCATTAGTCTCTAAACTTACAAGTTTAGAATTAGGTCAATTAATTGAAGGAGAAGTTTTAGCAGTAAAACCATATGGCTTCTTTATAGATTTAGGCGGAGCTAGTGGACTTCTTCATCAATCCTCACTAACGAATGGATCGATTCGTTCTTTAAGAGAAGTTTTTAGAGAAGGGGAAATGATAAAAGCTTTAATATCTGAAATTGACCTCGAAAAAGGGCGCATTGGTCTCAATACGGCACTCCTAGAAAACTCTGCAGGAGAATTAATTATTGATAAGCAAAAAGTTATGCAAGAAGCTACAGAGAGAGCACTAAAAACTAAATCACTCTTCGATAAAAAGAACAAGATAAATGAACATTAATAAAACATTGGAGTCAAGCTTTAAATTAAAAATTTCAGATTGGGAATTAGACTTCTACTCGAGACCAATTATTGAATCAAATGGGAAAAAAAGGTGGGAGTTAATTATTTGCTCTACAAGAAGTTATAAGACAGAAGATATTTTTCGTTGGAATAAAAAATGCCCTGCCAATGAAGTCAATTCAGTATGGCTTACAAAGGCACTAAATGAAGCAATAAGTGAAGCAAAAAAACAAGGGTGGGAGAAACCTTCAATAGTTCGATTCTGGCGATCGTCAATGAAATCAATCATTAAAAAATCACTGGAGGCCTTAAGTATTGAGGCTCTTGTAAGTAGAAGAACTTACGATTTGTTAGATAGAATCGAATTTCTTGAGAAAGAGATTTATCCAAAGGAAAAAGGTTATGTAAGAGGTGTATTAGCTCCTACTTTTACCTCCAAAATGGAAAACCCTCCTACACCTTTACCAGAAGAAGTAAGGGGTGATGCTTTAACTATCTCTGAAATATCAATTGGAGAATTGAAATCAGCAGAAAATTGGCCTATTGAATTTGGAGAAATTTTCCCAATTAAGCAAGATTTAGATGATAATTACTTAGTTCCAGGATTAAGGCTTTTTAGCAAAGATAGATCTTTAGCACTTTCTGCATGGTTCAGTTGTTTAGAACCTATTAAATTAGTCATCAATAAGAACCAACTCATACTTGAAGCTTCAGAAGACGATAAGTGGCTGGTTACAGATTTACCAGAAAAAGATGCAAAGATTTTGAGTGCAAAGTTTTTAGAGAATAAAAAAAATTCTTTTGATTATCAATTTATTTCCATACAGTCAACGCCATACATCGAAAAATTTGCAGGATTCTGGATCTTGCGAGATATTGAATTAATTTCATAAATTCAGCTTAGGAGCAGGAACTATTCCATACAAAGAAATATATTTCTCAAGAGCTGAAATTTTTATTCAAAACAAAAAATTTGAGTATTATTCATCACCTATCCTTAATCAAAATAATTTCAAACATGCATATTTTACGAAGTCAAGCTCTGAGAAATTTCTTCAATTATTAGGTAATCACTTTAATAAAAATTACACAAATTGTGTTTCCAATCAAATTCACAGCAATGTAATAGTGTTTGGATCATATTCGGGAGAAGGGTTTAAGACTGATGCAGATGGTCTTGTTGGTAATAAATGTAATCAAAACTTATGGGTTTACACAGCCGATTGTATGCCAATATTTTTTGCAGATAAAAGAACAAGAAATGTAGCAACCTTGCATTGTGGAAGGAAAGGTTTAGAAAAAAAAATAATAAAAAATCTAGTTAAAATTTTCGATAATTTAGGAACATCTAAAGATAACTTACTTGTTGCAATAGGACCAGCGATTTCGAAGGAACATTATCTAGTTGATAAAATGACACTCAAAGAATTTTATAGAAAGGCCGAGAACAAAAACATTACCGTCAATTTGACTAAATCTGAAAAAGATCTTTGTTTCAGTGATTCAAATCACTTCAAAGAGAAAAACTTAACTCAACTTGATCTTAAAAGATCTGCATATAGACAACTTTTAAATGAGAACATTCCCAATACAAATATAGACATATCAAATTTATGTACATACAAGTTAAAAAATGAATTTAATTCCTGGAGAAGGAGCAAAACATTATCGAGACAATGGAATTTTATCTGCTCATAGAGATAGTTAACTTGGACAAATTTTACTAGTTAAGTCTTTAGCGACTAATAATTCGGTCATCTCCTTAGTACCTTTAATATCAAAAACTTTTGCTAACAAAACGTTCTCTTTGAAACCAAAAGGTTTTATTTTCACTTTGCTTCCCCTTGGGAATTCACTCTTAAGTATATTAGTTGCTTCAAGCTCATCATTTGCATTTACATCTACACAAAATAGTCCAATCATTAAATTCCTATTTTGATCTCCAACCAAAATAGAATTTGAACTTTTAATTTGGAGGATTTCGGCAGAGTTAACTATTTTAGGATTAAGAATAATCAAGCAGACTATAATTAAAATTATTGATAATTTTTTCAATTCAGAAAAATCTAGGTTTTAAAATTATTTTAAGATTAATTTTTTAAAATGACGAATTTCAAAAAACTTAGTCTTCACAATTAACATATCCAACCATTTGAGCATTACTTTTACCAGGAGGAACCATTGGATAACAATTTTCACCTCTTCTGACAAGGATATTAATCAAGGCAGGGCCGTCATGATCAAGCGCATTTTTTAATTCATTATGTAATTGTTTTCTATCAGAAATTAAGTATCCTTTAACTCCAAAAGACTCAGAAAGTTTTACAAAATCAGGTTCACCACAACTCATATCAGATGAAGAATATCTTTCATCATAAAAACTCTCCTGCCATTGTCTTACCATCCCTTGCCAGCGATTATTGATAATAATCAATTTCACCTTTAGACCATATTGAGATAAAGTTCCTAATTCTTGAATATTCATTAAGACACTTGCATCTCCTGCAATACAAATTACATCTGAATTAGGTAACGCTGCTTTTACTCCAATTGCCGCTGGCAATCCAAAACCCATAGTACCTAAGCCTGCACTACTAATCCATTTTCTTGGAGAATTCCTAAGGTATTGAGCAGCCCACATCTGATGTTGTCCTACATCTGTAGTTACATAAGCTTCTGGTGAAAATTCTCTAACTTTTAAAAGAACCTCTTGAGGATAAATTTCTCCTTCTTTAGGAGGGTCATATAAAGGGTGTTTATTTTTCCAAGAATCAATTTTTTCTAACCAGTTCTTTGTCTGAGAAGTAAGTTTGTTTTTTAGAGATTTTTCATTAATTTTGAGAACAGCTTTTGAAACATCAGAAACAATCGCAACATCTACACGTCTATTTTTATTAACTTCTGCTGGGTCGATATCTATATGAATTACCTTTGCATTAGGTGCAAAAGTATCTAATTTTCCTGTCACCCTATCATCGAATCTAGCTCCAATAGCAATCAAAAGATCGCATTCTGTAACAGCAAAATTTGCGTAAGCAGTTCCATGCATTCCTAACATCCCTACTGATAAATTATCTTTTTCATCAAAAGCGCCCTTCCCCATTAAGGTTGTGGTAACTGGTATTTGATAATTCTTTGCCAAAGTTTTTATTTCATCATGAGCCCCTGAAGATATTGCCCCACCTCCCACGTATAGAAGAGGTCTTTCAGAATCTTCTATTAATTTAATTGCTTTATTGATATCGGAATCATTAATTTCTCCATTCCTTTTAAATCCTTTGGGAATAATCTCACCAGGCAAAACTCTTTGGTAATTAAAGAACTCCTGACCTACATCTTTGGGTATATCAATTAAAACAGGGCCTGGCCTTCCAGATGAGGCTATAAAAAAAGCTTCAGAAACTACTTTCGCGATATCTGAAGGATCTCTTATTACCCATGAATGTTTTACTATTGGAAGTGTTATACCAAAAATATCAGTTTCTTGAAAAGCGTCTGTCCCTATAGCAGGTCTTGGGACTTGACCTGTAACTACAACTAGGGGGACTGAATCCATTTGCGCAGTGGCAATTCCAGTTACCAAATTAGTTGCACCTGGGCCTGAGGTCCCAAAACATACTCCTACTTCACCAGTAGATCTTGCATATCCATCAGCCGCATGTGAACCACCTTGTTCATGCCTAACCATATAATGCTTTAACCAACCTTCTTGTTCTGCCTTATGAACAGAGTCATATATTGGAAGTATGGCTCCCCCGGGATATCCAAATATAACTTTTACTCCATGAATTTTTAAAGAATCCATTAGTGCATCTGCACCAGTTATCCAAACTGGATTTTCATGTTTTGAACTACCCTTTGTAAAGGATCTCGAAGTAAGAGTCACTAAAGAAATTCAATATTTACTATAAATATTAAACTTAATTAATTACTTTTGCCTCATTTAGAAATGTAATGTCAGAAATGTATTCAAAATAATCTTTTAATAAATTAATAATTATCAATTAAATTTCAATGCTTCTTTATAAAATGCCTAATTTATGTAGAGGTCCAGAGCCTGAAATAAGTTCAATAAAAAGCACAAGAAAAATAATCATTGCAACCCTTCCGTTCCACACTTCTGAACTATTATTCCAACCCCATTGCCACTTCTCTTGGGGATAAAGTTTAACTTTTTCAGGCAACTGTGAAGCCTCTTCTATATTAACAAGAGGTCCTTCCAAGCAGGAAATCACTAGATCACTAAGACCTTCAATAAAAGTGGGATGAGTATTTAGAGCCTTAACTCTCCGAAAGTTTTTAATACCAGCCTTTTCAGCAATTTCTTTATATTCAATGTCAATTTCTTGCAATGTTTCGATATGCTCTCCTACGAAACTTATAGGAACAACAACCAGATCATTAACATTTGACCTTCCAAGATCAGCTAACACTTCTTCTGTATAAGGCTTCAACCATTCAACAGGGCCAACTCTACTTTGATAAGAAAGAGTATGAGGATTACTATGGCCTAAACATTTTTCTAGCTCATTTATTATTAACAAAGAACAATCTTCAATTTGTTGTTTATAAGGGTCTCCAGCTTCCTCTACGTAACTTTTAGGAACTCCATGAGCAGTGAAAAATATATGGGCTTTTGAAGGAGATTCACAAAGTGAAATTTGTTCTGAAATTAATTCAACCATAGACTTTAAATAACCTGATTGACTGAACCAACTCCTTACACATCTCATTGGAATACTCTTAAATTCATTATCAGAATCTCGCAATTTTTTTAATTCCCTAAAGCTCGAACCACTAGTACTTATTGAAAAATGTGGATACAAGGGTATTACAACAACTTGATCTATGCCATCTGCTTTCATATCAGCAATAGCTGATTCTGTAAAAGGATGCCAATACCTCATAGCGATATAGGTAGTAGCATTAAACCCCTTTTCCCTTAATTTAGACTGTAATTCTCTTGCTTGTTGTTCAGTTATCCTTCTGATAGGTGAACCTCCACCTATAGAAAGGTAGGCCTGTTGTGAAGTAGTACTCCTAAGTGTACTAATTAACCATGCTAAGGGCTTTTGAACAACAGGAAAAGGTGTCCTGATTATTTCTGGATCAGAAAAAAGATTGTATAAGAATGGGCCAACATCAGTAATGCGTTCAGGCCCTCCTAAATTCATTAGTAAGACGCCTATTTTATCCATTTAAAATTTATGGAGATTGAAAATCAACATTAAAAACGTCATTATATGGACAATTATATAAGTAAATGAACGTAATTCAGGAAATTAATAATGTCAATGATAAATTTGCTACTCAAGGCAGCAAACTTAAAATTGAGAAAAGGGGAGAGAAATTAAATATTCGTGGTTCACTACCCTCCAAAGAAGATAAAAATAACTTTAAAATTCAAAGAATATCTCTTGGTTTAAAGGCTGATATTTCTGGATTAGAGGAGGCCAAGAAAAAATTACAATTAATCAATTTGCAATTGGAATTGAATCAATTTGATTGGATTAATTGGATAGGAAACCCTTATAAAAAGCAAATAAAAGATGGTCTTGAATTCCCAAATAGATTAAATCAATTTGAGGAATTTTTTTTTAAAGAAAACAAAAATGATTTTCGAACCAGCACTAGAAAAACTACTTGGAGAAGTTCTTACAAACCATATATGAAAAGAATCCTAAATATTTATAATGACTATGAGAATGAAGCTTTAGAAGGAATATTTCAAAAAACACTTGAAAGTTACAAGGAAGGTAGCAGAAGTAGAAAACAATGCGCTACTTCTCTAAGTGTTTTGGCTAAGTTTTTGGACATTAAACTACCAGAAGATTGGAAATTAAATTCTAGAGGATATGGTCTTAGCAAAGCAGGATTTAGGGATCTCCCTAAAGACGAGTTAATAGAGAAACTTTGGGAGACGATACCAAACAAATCTTGGAAATTTGTATTTGGTTTGATGGCTACATATGGTCTAAGGAATCATGAAGTATTTTTTTGTGATTTAAGTTCTCTAACTAATTTTGGGGACAAAATTATTAGAGTTTTACCTACGACTAAAACTGGGGAACATCAAGTTTGGCCATTTCATCCTGAATGGGTTGAAAAGTTCGAATTATCAAAACTTGGTGATAATCCAGAACTATTACCAAATATTAATAGAAACCTTAAAATTACAACCTTACAAAATATTGGAAAAAAAATCACAGATCAGTTTAAGCGTTACTCTTTACAAATAAAACCTTATGATCTAAGACATGCTTGGGCAGTAAGAACAATTTTTTATGATTTACCTGATACTGTGGCCGCTAGAATGATGGGACACTCGGTTAGTTTACATACTCAAACTTATCACCACTGGATTACTAAAAGAGATCAACAACAGGCAGTAAATAATGCACTTTTAAGAGTTAAAAGAGCTTAAAATATTTAAAGTTTTATAATCATTAAATAAGAATTTAAGTCATATGCAAGAAAAAGCCTCATCTTCCAAGAAAATATTTAACCTCGATTATCAAGCAAGTAAACTTGGAATGGGAGGAAAATTATCTCCGGATAGCGATGAGAGCTTATATAAAAAAAGAATGCAGCAAAGAAAAGATATTCAAGCTAAAAGACTACAAATTAGAAAAACAAAAAAAGGATTATTGATTGTTTTTACAGGTAATGGTAAAGGCAAGACCACCGCATCTTTAGGGATGGCTTTAAGGGCAATAGGACATGGTTATAAAGTGGCGATAATTCAATTTATAAAAGGAGGCTGGACCACTGGAGAAGAAAAAGCACTTAAAAATTTTTCTTCAAGCATATCTTGGCATTCATTAGGAGAAGGATTTACTTGGGAAACACAAGACAGAAAAAGAGATGAAAAATTAGTTCAAGAAGCATGGAAACTAGCCAAAAAATACATAAAGAACGAATCTTATAAACTTATCATTCTTGATGAAATTAATATTGCGACAAAACTTGGTTATCTTGATTCAGAAGAAATAATCACTTTTTTAAAAGGCTTAAATAATAGAAAAAATCATATTGTTTTAACTGGAAGGGGGGCATCTGATTTAATCATCAATTACGCTGATCTAGTTACAGAAATGAAACTAATAAGACATCCTTTTAAAGAGCAAGGAATAAAAGCACAAAAGTGTGTTGAATTTTAGTTTAACTAAATTTTTTTTTTTAAATTTCAATTAGGCAGGTTTAGAAATGTTTAAAGACGCAAGCAATATCAGAACAAAAAATAAATTTGGCACATTTACTTGCTAAGGTCTTAAAAGTACAATTATTGAATGACTTACAAAAGAGTTCTCTTAAAACTTAGTGGGGAAGCACTAATGGGTGAAAAACCTTATGGTATTGATCCTGCTATAGTTCAGTCAATTTCAGAGGATGTTTCAAAAGTAGTCGAAAATAATGTACAGCTTGCAATAGTTGTTGGTGGTGGAAATATTTTTAGGGGGCTTAAAGGGTCTGCAGATGGCATGGATCGCGCGACCGCTGATTATGTAGGGATGCTAGCAACAGTAATGAACGCAATTTCACTTCAAGATGGTCTTGAGAGAGTAGGGGTTGCAACTAGAGTGCAAACAGCAATCGAAATGCAGGAAATTGCCGAACCCTACATAAGAAGAAGAGCCATGAGGCACTTAGAAAAAGGTAGAGTTGTAGTTTTCGGAGGTGGATGCGGAAATCCATTTTTTACAACTGACACTACTGCAGCTTTGAGGGCAGCAGAGATAAACGCTGAAGTTGTTATGAAGGCTACTAAAGTTGATGGAGTATACGATCGTGATCCTATTCAATTTAAAGATGCAAAAAAATATTCCTCTCTCAGTTATCAACAAGTCCTTAGTGATGAAATTGCAGTCATGGACAGTACTGCGATTGCACTTTGCAAAGATAATAATATCCCAATTATGGTTTTTGATATATTCAAAAAAGGAAATATTTCCAAAGCTGTTGCTGGTGAGCCAATAGGCTCTTTAATTAGTTAAAGGTCATTTAATTTTTTTAATTATGGAAAAAAAAGAAATTCAAGAAAATATGAATAAAAGTATTGAAGCCATACAAAGAAACTTTAATACAATCAGGACAGGCAGAGCTAATGCTTCCTTGTTAGACAGAGTAAGTGTTGAGTACTATGGAGCAGAAACTCCAATCAAATCGCTCGCCACTATAAGCACTATTGATTCTCAAACAATTTCAATACAACCTTTCGATATTTCATGTTTACAAGCTATAGAAAAATCCATTTCTATGAGTGATTTAGGTATTACTCCAAATAATGATGGGAAAGTAATAAGAATAAATGTTCCTCCTTTAACAGAAGAAAGAAGAAAAGAATTTTGTAAATTAGCCTCTAAATATGCAGAGGAAGGAAAAGTAGCATTAAGAAATATCAGAAGAGATGCTGTTGATAAAGAAAAAAAAGACGAAAAAGATGGCCATATTTCTATTGACGAATCTAGAGATAATCAATCTGAAATTCAGAAAATTACTGATAAATATATTGCTTTAATAGAAACTAAATTGTCAGAAAAAGAGAAGGAAATTCTAAAAGTTTGATAGGATTTGACGTTGCAATAATTGGTGGAGGTTTATCAGGATCTTCCACCGCTCTCAACCTATCAAAGAAAGGATATTCAGTTTTAATTATTGAAAAAGAAAAATCCCAAGATTACAAACCATGTGCAGGGGGGATGGCATCTTCAATGCAAAGATTTCTTCCTTTAAGTATTGAAGATTGCATAGAATCAAAAATTAAGAATGTTGAATTCAGATGGAAGGCTGCAGATAATGTAACTGCTGATCTGACTGGTGAATCCCCATTTTGGATTGTTAAAAGAGAAAAACTAGATCAATTATTACTTGATGAATCCTTGAATAATGGAGCTCAGATAATGAGGCCATTATTGATAGAAAAAATCATAAAAAAAAATGATAAATGGGAAATTACTTGCAATAACAAAATAAAATATATTACAGAATTTCTTGTAATTGCAGATGGGTCCCAATCGAAATGGGCAAGTTATTTCAATTTAGGGCCAAGAAAACCGAAATTTGCAAACACACTCTCATTAAGATTGAAAGGGTTAGGTGAAATACCTAGAGATGTAGTTAGATTTGAGTTTGGATTTATAAAATATGGTTTTGCATGGGCATTCCCCCTAAGAGAAAGCTTAAATATTGGTTTAGGTACTTTTATAAATAATGGTCTTTTAGAAAATCAAGCTATAAATAACCAAGTAATAAGAAGCTTCGGTTTTGATGATTTCCCTCATAAAACAATTAGAAAGAAACTGAGAATATGGAATGGCTTCCACTCAATTAATGGTGACAAAGTTTTAGCTGTTGGAGATGCAGCATCACTATGTGATCCATTTTTAGCTGAAGGAATTAGACCATCTTTAATTAGCAGTTTTTATGCTGCAGAATACATAGATCAGTCCTTATCAGGAAAAGTAGATAATTTAAATCTTTATACAAAAAAAATTAACAACATTTGGGGGAAATCAATGGCGTGGGGGAGGAGAATAGCCCAAGTATTTTATAGATTTCCCAGAACTGGATATCAATTAGGTGTCAAAAGAAAAACAGCACCTAAACGTATTGCTCAAATATTATCAGGAGAAATGAGTTACGAAGACATTGCAAAAAGAGTTATCAGAAGGCTTTTAACAAAAAGTGGGTCTTAATTCTTTTCAATTCAAACTTAAATTTAGTTAGCAGAAATCAATTTATGATTTTTAATCTCTGAATATCTCTTTAGAAGCAGCTCTTCCAATTCTTCAATAGCCTTACTGAATCCAGTAATACCTTCACTAAGCTTTTCACTTGCCATTTGATCTTCTAACATACTTAATCTGAAATCTTTTTCTTCAAATTCGTAGTCAATAGAATTATTTATTTGGGTATTGACATCTAATTTTCTAACTAACTTTCCTTTTTCTTTTTTCAGTTCCTCAAGAAATTTTGGTGCGATTGTTAAAAGATCGCAACCTGCTAATTCTTTTATTTCATCAAGATTTCTAAAACTCGCTCCCATTACTTCTGTCTTGAATCCTTTTTCTTTAAAATACTTGTATATTTGCGTAACAGAAATAACACCAGGGTCTTCAGCACCAACAAAACTAGTTTTACCAGTTTTTGATTTATGCCAATCTAATATACGGCCAACGAACGGAGAAATTAGAGTTATATTTGCCTTGGCACAAGTTACCGCTTGGCAGAAGTTAAAAAGTAAAGTTAAGTTGCACTTTATACCCTCTTTTTCCAAAATTTCAGCTGCCTTAATTCCCTCCCAAGTTGCAGCAATCTTAATCAAAATTCTTTCCTTTTCAATTCCAAAATTTTTGTAAAGATAGATCAATTTTCTCGCTTTTTCTACCGTAGCTTCGGTGTCAAAGCTCAGTCTTGCATCAACTTCTGTAGATACGCGCCCTGAAATAATTTTCAATATTTCTTTTCCAAAAAATACTGAAACTTGGTCAACAGTTTCTTTGATTAATTCAATTTCGGAGAATCCTTGGGGCAATGCATCTTCTGAACTTTCTAAAGCTTTATCAATTAATTTGACATAATCAGGGTTCTTAGCAGCAGCAAGTATTAGTGATGGATTGGTGGTGGCGTCCCTTGGTTGAAATTTTTTTATCGAATCTAAATCTCCAGTATCCGCAACAACAATGGTCATTGAGGACAATTGTTCTAAAATTGATTTCATATCTAGATGATCATTTATACATAAACTAGCTTTTATTCTTGATGAAATCATCAGATAATGAACTAAATATTTATAAATTTGGAAAATTTTAGAGTTTTTTAACAATCACTTCATGATCTTTAATCATGGGAGGTATTTTTTCAATTACTATCAAACTCTCGATAATTTCTTTAGCAACTGGTACAGCGACAGTTGAACCATATGCATAAGATTTAGATGGCTCATCAACGACTACGAGGACAGTATATTTCGGATCATTAACTGGTAAGGTCGCCACAAAACTGCAAACTTTTTTACTTGTATAGGAACCATTTAAGGCTTTTTGGGAAGTTCCCGTTTTCCCCGCTATCCTATAACCCTCGATTTTCACTCCAGATCCACTACCTTTATCAACTACGCTCTCCATCCATTCAAGAACAGTTTTAGAGACTTCGTGTGAAAAAAATTGTTTTTTTGGGTTTTTCTTAACTCTTTCTTTGAAAGTTGAGGTTGCATGTGGAGTTACTTCAAAACCACCATTTGCTAGAGCCGCATGAAGTTGAAGCAATTTAAGTGGCGAGATTGAGAAACCTTTGCCAAAAGAAGTTACAGCAGGCTCAATTGATTGATTTACAAATAAATCTTTTCTCTTTAGTTGGCCAGCAGTTGATTCAAATAAGTCAGTCTCTAAATTTTTATTTATACCTAAATTTTTTAGCCAATCCCAATAAATTGAAGGATCTAAATTTTGCATTATTTTTACCATTCCAACATTACTTGAAACCTGCAAAACTTTTGGATAGTCAATGTATCCATTACCTTTTTTATCCCAATTAGCAAGTGTCCATCCTCCAACATTAATTTTTCCAATATCTTCAACTACTCCATCTTTCTGTATTACTTTTTCTTCTAAGGCTAAGGCAAGATTAATAGGTTTAAAAGTTGAACCAGGCTCAAATAAATCTTGAGAATACCAACCCCTAAAAAGTCCAGAATCATACTGCCAAAATTTATTTGGATCGTACGACGGGACTGTAACCAAGGAGAGAATCCGACCATTATTAACATCCATAACTATGGCAAATCCCTTCTTTGCTTTCCATTTGCTTACTTGCTTTGATAATGCATTGAATGAAGCTTTCTGTAATTTTGAATCTATAGTTAGGCCTAAACTTTTGTAATCAGAAACAAAATCACCTGGGGCTGAATTATCTGGTAAAGGAGTTCCGTCTCCTCCTCTTTTTATTAAATTACTTTTATTAAAAACTTTTATTTGATTATCTAAATGAAGCTCTAAACCTGCTGAAGCTATATTCTCATCATTAACAAAACCGACAAGATTAGAGTAAAGCTTCCCTTGTGGATAGTATCTCTGCGAATATTTAAATAAATCAATTCCACTAATTTGAAGGTTCTTAATCTTTTCAGCATTTTCTTCAGAAATTTTATCCAAAAGCTTGATACCACTTATTTTATTATTAAATTTATTCAATAATATTTCACCATTTATATCCAAGATAGGTGACAATTTTTCTGTAACTTCTTCAATACTGCGAACTCTGTTAATTGAATCACCAGGAAATTTAAAATATTTTGGATGGGCCCATAATTTATAGAGCGGTTTATCGTAAGCGACTAATCTATTATTTCTATCAACAATTGCTCTCCTTTTTTTTAAGGCATTAGTTTTAGAAGACTGGATTAATCTAGCTTTCCTTTGCAAATCAGAGGCGTTAAAGACTTGCAATTTAACTAACCTACCAAACAAACAAAATATTAATAGTAAGCTAAAAATATAGAGAAATTTAAATCTTCTTTGATCAAGCGGTATTAGACTAACAATTTTTTTGTATTTTTTCATCAATAGCCCCTTTGATATCTGCTATCACTAAAACCTTCAATGAAACTACTTAAATTTTTCTTAAGCAAACTTTCTTTTTTTTCTGGAAGTTTATCTATATAGATTAAATCTTCAGGTTTAGTTTTTCTATAAATATTGAGAGACTCAAGTTCACTAATATAAAATTCCTCAATTTTAGAAATATAATCAATGAGGTTATTATTGATAGCAGTTGTTTTAGATAAGTTTTTATATGTATTAGACCATTTTCTTTGACTATTAAAAGATAAGGAAAATAAAGTGAAAATTAATACCAAAAGAGAGATATTAATGGTGTCGAAAATTTGATGTATTAATTTGTTATTTATTATGGATATTTTTTCAGAATCTTTTTTATTTTCATAAGAAACTTTTTTTTTTAAATTAAGTTGATTCCCATAAGGTTTCATCTAAGATTTTTTTTTAAATAAAAGAAGTGTTATTAATTAAATAAACATCTTTTTGTTTGATTCGCAAGTAAAAATTAAATTCTTTATGTCCTCAATAAGAACAAATTTAAGAAAGTCAATCCATTCCATAAAGAATGCATGATCACTGAAGATAACAAACTTCCTGAAGCAATTCTTGTAATTGCTAATCCAATCCCTAGAACAAATAATGGCGGCATTTCTCCCAAACTTAAATGGGCTAATGCAAAGATAAAAGCTGAAACTATGATGCCCGAAATTACTCCAAAATCTCTTGAAAGAGTTGGTAGTAAAATACCGCGAAATATAATTTCCTCAAATAGAGGGGCTAATAAAGTTGTTGTCACGAATAATAAAAAAAATGATAGGTAATTATTATTATTAAGAACAATTTCTAGTAAAGGGTTACTACCATTCTGATTATCTATCAGACTATTCATAATTAGAGAAATCAATAAAACGAAAGGAACAATTGTTAACCAACCTTTAATTCCCTGAATAATTGCATATTTTATTGGCAAGAAATTGAACTGTAAATAATCCTTTTTAAAAATGAATTCACCATTCAAAGATTTAATTTGATAATAAACTATCCCTAATGGTGGAATAGCCATAAAAAGATATCCAAAGAATATTTTTAATGATTGCGACAATTCATTAGAAATATTTTTAGAAAAAAGTTCAACCAAGCTTATAGAAAACAAAGGGGATACTATTTCTCCTAAAACAACAAATCCACCTGCTATGAGTAAAACCATATCTATTAATTCTAAATCTAAAGATTTAATTTCTTGCCAACCAAACTTTTTCAAAGATATGGTGGTCCATAATATTTTTAGAGCCAGTATAGAGCCAATAAGTATTGACAAAAGTGGTATAAATCTAATGGCTAATATTTTTAAAAACATTTTGCTTGAAAATGATTTTGTTATTAATGAACTATCATCGAAATCAAATTTCCTGCTTAAAAGGTGATATAAAAATCTATCATCTTTAAATAAATCAAATTTATTAGAGTTTGGTTTATATGAATTACTATTGGATTTTTTTTCTATCTCATCAATCAGAAATTTATAGTTTTTATTTTTAAAATCTTTGGATATATTTTTATAGAATATATGATCATTTGATTCTGAAGAAATTACTCGAATTAATTTATTTCTTTCTGTTAGCTCTTCAAATGGGACCTCAGACAGTGATTTATTTATTTGATCAACAGGATCATTTATGATAAAAAACTTTTTAAGATCTACAGGTATTGATTGTTCCGATAATTCAGCAATTTCTTGTTCTTTTTGACTTATATCAAATGAAATAGACGGTCTATTTAAACTATCTCTTAAGCCTTGCTGCCATACAAAAAAAGTTATGACTATAGAAATAAAAGCTAAAGTGAGTTTTGACTTAGAAACATTTTTAAAGGGCATAACTCATTATGTTTTGAAAACTATACTTTGTTATCATTGAAGTTCCTTATGTTTATGTATCCATTTTAATCACGCCATGAGATGATTAAATTATCTTAATTTTCAAATTTATATAATGGCTATACGATTAGTGTTAGTTAGGCATGGTCTAAGCAGTTACAATGCAAAAGGATTGATTCAAGGAAGAACAGATGATTCAATACTAACTGATGAAGGATACGAACAAGCCCAAAAAGCAGGAAAAGCATTATCAAAAATAAACTTCGATAAAATCTATTCCTCCCCACTTGTTAGAGCGGCAGAGACTGCAAAAACAATTAAAAAGACCTTCAATAAAAAACAAAACATTGTATTTGATGATAATTTGCTAGAGGTCGATCTTAGTGAATGGTCTGGTCTAAAAATTGATGAAATAAAAAAGAAATATCCAGAAATTTACCCTATATGGAAAAATGATCCGGAAAATTTAATCTTAAAAAGAAATGACAAAAAAACTTATAAACCAATTCAAGAGTTATTTTTTCAAGCAACAAATTTTGTAGAAGACATTTTAAAAATTTATCTAGACAAAGATGATGTAAATATCCTAATTGTAGGACATAATGCGATTCTAAGATGTTTAATCCTCTTATTATTAAGAAAGCCTAAGCAAGGTTTTAGGAAAATAAGATTAGAAAATGCTTCTTTCTCTATACTCAATATTTCAAAAAAAGATAACTCTTTTAAGACCCAAATTGAATGCTTAAATCAAACCTCCCATCTTAATAAAAATATTCCAAATCAAATTGGAGATTCCAGAATATTTCTTATAAGGCATGGTGAAACTAACTGGAATAAAGAAGGAAGATTTCAAGGGCAAATTGATATCCCTTTAAATGAAAACGGAAAAGATCAAGCTAGAAAGACTTTTGAATATTTGAGAAATATTTCTTTCAACAAGGCATTTTCAAGTTCCATGAATAGGCCTTATGAGACTGCACAAATAATCCTTCAAAATAGCAAAGAATTAAAAATAGAAAGAATAGATTCACTTATAGAAATTAGTCACGGATTATGGGAAGGCAAACTGGAGGTAGAAATCAAAGAAAAGTGGCCTGTTTTACTAAAAAATTGGCATGATAAACCTGAAGAAGTAATAATGCCCGAAGGTGAATCTATTAAAGATGTATCAGAAAGGTCTGTGGAAGCTTTTAATAAAATTTGCTTATCTCAAAAGGATAAAGATCTAAGCCTTCTGGTTGCTCATGATGCAGTCAATAAAACTCTAATTTGTAATATCCTTGGGATTAATTATTCAAATATTTGGATGATAAAACAAGGTAATGGTGGCATAACTATAATTGACCTTTTTAATGATCCCAACAAGCCTCCTGTTATTAGCGCTCTAAACATTACAACCCACTTAGGAGGAATAATAGATTCAACTGCTTCAGGAGCACTTTAAATTAAACCATTTTTAAAATTTTATTCGATGAAGTCAAAGGAAGAAAAAAGAGTTTATTTATTGAAAATGCCAACTTGACTAAGAGGCCAAAATCTGAAATATGCTTTACCAATTATTTCTTTTTTATGAAGAAATTTACTTCCAGGCCAATATCTACCATCCCAGCTATTTGACCTGTTATCACCTAAAACTAAAAAATGATCTTTAGGAACTTTTACATTTTCAAATTCACCACATTTATTAAAGAGGGACAATGAGCACTTATAAGAGACGTAAGGTTCACTAATTAGTTTATTATTTATTATTAATTCACCCTTCTTGTTTACACTGACAATTTCTCCTGGCAGTGCCACCACTCTTTTAATATAAGCATCGCAAGCTTGATCCCTCAAGCCAGGGATAAACGACATTGGAGGAAAACTCATCAAAAAACAGTATCTTTTTTTTGGCAGAGGATTAGATCTTAATGAAATTAATTTTTCGTCAAAGGAGTAAGGTGAGTTAAAAACGACAATATCTCCTCTTTTTGGCAAAGAGTTTCTTAGTGAAAATTTTTCAATAATTAACCTATCGTTTATTTGTAATTCTGGAAGCATTGACCCAGAGGGGATATAACGTGGTTCTGCTAAAAAAGATCTACAAGAAGAAACAAAAAAAGTTAATAGAATTAGTAGACCCCATTCTTTCAAGAAACTTTTAATATAGACAGGCATGAAATTAATAAAGGTTGAATTTTTTAACTTTATATAAAATGTTTAGCATATTCAATTTCGTTAAAACCTAATATTACTTTTTCCTCTTCGCAAATCAAAAATGGTCTTTTTATTAATTTGCCATCACTTAAAAGAAGTTGAATAGTTTCTTCCCTTGATAAACCAAAAATATCAAGATTGAGCGCTTTAAAGGCTTGACCTCTTTTATTAAAAATCCTTTTCTTGTCATCAGAGTATTGTTCTAAGGCGATATTTAAATAATTAACAAGTGGTGGTTCTTTTACAATATCAATTAATTTAAATTCGAAATCTCTGCTTTCAAGCCACTTTGCGGCTTTTCGGCAAGTAGAGCATTTAAAATAACTATAAAGAATTATTTTTTTCAATTTGATTTACTAATCTTTGATTTCTTAAGTACTTTAAAGTTTTTCTTTTTTAGGGGTATACAGCTTTTCAATAAATTTTCCACCACATCAAAATCCCTCCAACCATCAATTTGAACTGTTCTTCCATCAAGTCCTTTACTTGTCCTAAAGAATTCAGCAACATCCTCAAGCTGATTAGGAGCAATTTGATTAATACTCACGATATTAGCCTGTCTAGGATTAGCCACAGGCACACATAAAAGTTTTCCATCATATGCACCACAATCATGCATATCCAAAACTCCAATAGGTCTAGCTTTTATTAAACAACCAGCAAAAGTAGGCTCATCCATTATCACCATCGCATCAAGAGGAGCCCCATCATCAGCGAGGGTATTTGGGATAAAACCATAATCAAAAGGGTACCTCACTGAAGAATGCAATACTCTGTCTAAGGCCATTATTCCTGCATCAGAGCAATATTCATATTTATTCCTACTCCCTGCAGGTATTTCAACAACGATATTTACTATTCCCTTCATTGGAGATGGAGGTATTGAACTAAGGTCCATCTTTTTTAAAATCGTGATTTTGAATTATCTCGTTTCCTTGAGATAAGGGTCTTCCAATTAAAATGCTTATTGAAGGTAAAAAAATTGTCAAAATTGCAAAAATAATACCTAGAGATGTTATTGATAAACTCCTTATACTTAAAGGGTCATCATCATCTCTTTCAAAATCACTTATGGCAGAACCATAAGAAGATTCTTCCCTTGATTTACTTCGAATAAACTGCTTTGATTTCGTGTAACTCAAGAACTCTTAATTGGTAAAGATTAAGGAGATAATTTAACATCATTATCCTACATTCAAAATGTCAATAAATCAAAACATTGACTAGTGACTTTTAATTACTCTTTTTCCAGCAAAGACCTAATAGATTTCAGTTCATCTAATATTTGCACCAGTATATTTTGAGCAGCGGAGGAAGGTGTATTAAAGACCTCTACAGTAACTTCCTTAATTCTTAAAATATCTTTTGCAAATCTTGCTACTTCATTGGGATGAAATTTTAAAGGATCTTTTTGATCAGTTCTAAATTCGGGATTTAATTTTCTTGGATTAAAGTTAGGGTTTAGATTTCTTAAATCTGTATTTGTATACCTATAGACAGAAGCTCTTGATCTGTTTAGGAATTTTTGAACTTCATCAATACCTACTAATTCCTCTTCGCTAGAAATATTGGAATCTATATTTTCCATAAACTTAAGAAAATGTTTTAGTAATAATGAACTTTTAAAAGAGTTTGAACTTCATTACTGAAAAAGTTAGCAGAAACAATATTTTTAGACTAGCCGCGTTGAGGGACTCAAGACACTTTAAATTGTTTTTTCATCTTAATTGATAAAATTAAATATTATTAAGGATTTTTTGTATGCGCGTGACAATCTCATTTCCTCTGGGGACACTTCGTGACACACCTTCTGAAGCTGAGATTATTTCACATCAATTACTTTTAAAAGCTGGATATATTCGCAGAGTTAACAGCGGTATTTATGCATACATGCCATTAATGCTTAGAGTTATTGAAAAAATATCCGCAATAATAGAGAGAGAACTTAATAGTATTGGTTGTACAAAACTACTATTACCCCAACTTCATCCTGCAGATTTATGGAGAAGAAGTGAAAGGTGGGAAGGATATACTGCAGGGGAAGGAATAATGTTTAATCTCAAAGATAGACAAGGTAAAGAATTTGGTTTAGCTCCAACTCACGAAGAGGTGATCACGAGTATTGCATCAGAGACCATCAACTCCTATAAGCAATTACCTCAATGTTTTTATCAAATTCAGACAAAATTTAGAGATGAAATAAGGCCAAGGTTTGGATTGATGAGAAGTAGGGAATTTATAATGAAAGATGGTTATTCTTTTCATTCTTCAGAAAAAGATCTGGCTTCTTTCTATGAAAAGGTGGGCAATGCTTATGAAAATATTTTTAAATCTTGTGGACTGCAGACTGTAGGGGTCGAAGCTGATAGTGGAGCAATTGGCGGTGCCTCATCTAAAGAATTTATGGTAACTGCTGATGCTGGGGAAGATTCCATTTTGTTTACTCAAAGTGGTTCTTATGCCGCAAATATTGAAAAAGCTATTTCTCTACCCTCTCAACCTATTCCACTAGAAGATAATTTTGCAGAGTGGTTGGAGACACCTCAACAAAAAACAATCCTAGAAGTTTGCGAAAATAATAATTTAGACCCTAGTCAGATTATTAAGGTAGTAATATTCCTTGCACAATTTGAAGGCGAATTTGAGGTCCCAATTCTTGCTTGCATAAGAGGGGATCAACATATTAATGAAGTAAAGCTTTTTAACTTAATCAATAAACTTCATAATTTCAATCTCCTTAATCTTAAAAAGATTGAAGACAAAAATACTATCGAAAAAAATCTAGTTGATTTTCCCTTAGGTTTTATAGGGCCAGATTTAGATAATAAAACTATTAAAGCTAATTCTAATTGGGATAAAAAATGGACAAGAATAATTGATCATTCTGCAAGTGACCTTTCAAAGTTTATAAGTGGTGGGAATAAAGTTAATTTCCATAAAGTTTTTCAAGAATTTTCTTTTGCTTCGAAAGAATATCTAATTGGGGATATAAGGAATGCCAAAAAAGGAGATAAAATAAGTATTGATAGTGATGAAGAACTAAAAGAAAAAAAAGGTATCGAGATTGGACATATTTTCCAACTAGGTCAGAAATATAGTGAAAAATTAAATGCAAAGTTCTCTGATAAGGATGGTAAGTTAAAAAATTTATGGATGGGTTGTTATGGAATAGGAGTAACAAGAATAGCTCAAGCTGCTATCGAACAGAATCATGATCAAAAAGGAATTTGTTGGCCTATCCAAGTTTCTCCTTTTGAAGTTATTATTATTCCAACGAACCTAAAAGATCCTATTCAAAGTGATCTTTCTGAGCAAATCTATAACAACTTTTTAATTAATAAAATTGATGTTCTTCTTGACGATAGAAATGATAGAGCTGGAGTGAAATTTAAAGATGCAGAATTAATTGGTATTCCTTTTCAGATAATTATTGGCAGAGATTCTATTAATAAAGAAGTAGAACTTTTATGCAGAACAAATAATACTAAGCTTAAAATTAGTATTGATAAATTGTTGGAAACATTTATTTCCGAAACTGAAATAATGTACAATAAAAAATCTTAAGGCTTATTTTTTTTTGGGAGCTAAGTTATGTTATTGAAATGGACATCAAAATTATTTTTTAAGAATCTTACCAAAGCTATATCTTTTGCAATATCTTTAATTGTTGTTTTTACACTATTTAGTTCCCCTTCCATGGCTGCAAAAACCTCTATGACAGGTGACTATACAAAAGATACAATATCAGTTGTTAAAACATTACAAACAGCTGTTGATACACCAAAAGATTCTCCTAATAAAGATGAAGTAAGAAGTGAGGCTCTTACACTCATAACTGACTATATTTCCAGATATAGAAATAGAGGGATGGTTAATAAAACGCAATCATTTACCACAATGCAAACAGCATTAAATGCTATGGCAGGTCATTACAAAAACTTTGCAAGTAGACCTTTACCAGATAAACTTAAGGAGCGTTTAACCAAAGAATTTTCTCTTGCTGAAAAAATGGTTCTAAGAGAAAGTTGATACAATTCATTTACTTTTTAAAAGTAAACCAAGATTTTTGAATATATTAAATATTCGCACAAAAATAATGCTCTTCTAAAATTGGCCAATGTTGTTGTAATCGGAGCCCAATGGGGTGACGAAGGAAAAGGTAAAATAACAGATTTACTTAGTCGTTCGGCAGATGTTGTCGTTCGCTACCAAGGGGGAGTAAATGCAGGTCATACCATAGTCGTAGATGATAAAGTCTTAAAATTACATTTAATTCCCTCAGGGATACTTTATAAAAATACTTCTTGTCTAATTGGGTCGGGAACTGTTGTAGATCCAAAAATCTTGCTTAAAGAAATTGACATGTTAATTGATAATGGAATTGATATCTCAGGATTAAAAATTTCATCAACATCACATGTAACAATGCCCTACCACCGAATATTAGATGAAGCGATGGAGGCTGATAGAGGTTCAAACAAAATAGGGACAACAGGTCGTGGGATTGGCCCAACTTATGCGGATAAGTCACAAAGAAATGGCATTAGGATAAGAGACATGCTCAGTAAGGAAAGGTTAAAGGATGTGATCGAAATTCCATTAAGAGAAAAAAACGGACTACTAGAAAAAATCTATGGCATTAAACCACTTAAATTAGAAGATATTGTTGAAGAATATCTTGACTATGGGGAAAGATTATCAAAGCATGTCGTTGAATGTACGAGGACTATCCATGCAGCTTCAAAAAACAAAAAGAATATTCTTTTCGAGGGTGCTCAAGGGACTCTACTTGACTTAGATCATGGGACTTATCCTTTTGTTACCTCATCAAACCCCATATCAGGAGGTGCATGTATTGGGGCTGGAGTGGGTCCCACTTTAATTGATAGAGTCATAGGTGTCGCGAAAGCCTATACCACAAGAGTAGGTGAAGGGCCATTCCCAACAGAATTGCAAGGGAGTATTAATGATCAACTCTGTGATAGAGGTAGTGAATTTGGGACTACTACTGGAAGAAGGAGGAGATGCGGGTGGTTTGATGGAGTTATTGGGAAATATGCAGTATCTGTAAATGGTCTTGATTGTTTAGCAGTTACGAAACTAGATGTATTAGATGAATTAGATGAGATTCAAGTTTGTATTGCATATGATCTTGATGGTGAGCGAATAGACTACTTTCCAACAAATTCAGATGATTTAAAAAAATGTAAACCAATCTTCAAAAAATTAAAAGGTTGGCAATGTTCAACTGCAAATTGCAGAAAACTATCCGATCTCCCTGAAAATGCCATGAATTATCTCAGATTTTTAGCTGAATTAATGGAGGTTCCAATTGCTATTGTCTCATTGGGCGCGAATAGAGACCAAACTATAGTAATTGAAGACCCAATTCATGGACCTAAAAGAGCACTTCTAAGATAATTTAGTTCCTAATAAATGAAGGAATCCTTTAGACATTTTGAACAGAATAAAACGGTTGATCTCATTGGTCTGGGCAACGCAATAGTTGATATTATTGTGAATATTGAAGATGAGTTTCTTGAGATAAATAATCTGGATAAAGGATCAATGAATCTAATTAATTCTGATGAATCTCAGAGATTGTTAGGAAATTGCAAAGTCATCAAACAAATATCAGGGGGATCCTCAGCAAATACCGTTGTTTGTTTAGCAGAATTAGGTAATAAGGTTCAGTTTATTGGAAGGGTGAAAAATGATCAATTTGGAAATTTCTTTTCTGAAAATATTAAACAAAGTAAAACTATTTTTAATACTCCACCAACTATTGAAGGTGCTTCAACAGCACATTCAATTATTTTGATTACACCTGATGCACAAAGAACTATGTGCACTTACCTAGGAGCATCTATAGAGTTTGAACCAGAAGACATTGACTTTACAGTGATTAAGGAAAGTAAATACTTATATTTAGAAGGGTATTTATGGGACAGCGAATTAGCAAAAAAAGCTTTTACTAAAGCCGCCCAAATTGCAAAACAATCTAATACAAAAATAATCCTTTCATTGTCTGATTCATTTTGTGTAGATAGACATCGTGAGAGTTTCTTAGAATTAATTGATGAATATGTAGATATTGTTTTTTGTAATGAATCCGAGGTTTTAAGTTTATTTAAAAATGATAAATTAGCAAGCTGCCAAGAAGACCTATTTTCTTTATGTGAATTAGTAATAGTAACTCTTGGAAGTAATGGTTCTCTCATAATTAACAAAAATAATGTTGAAATAATTGAGTCAGTAATGAAAGGCAAGATTATTGATACTACAGGAGCGGGAGATATCTATGCGGGAGCATTTATCCATGGATTAGTAAACAATTGTTCCCTTAAGAAATGTGGAGAGATAGCTTCAATTTGTGCTGGACAAATAATTACGCAATTAGGATCTAGATCAGATATTGATCTTAAAGAGTTAATAAGAGAAATTTAATCAAATAGTTTTATTGATCCAATCATAATATTTCATCTCAGCATGGTATTTTTTATAAATAATTTGAGGGACATCATATGTGGAATTTTTATTTAAGAATTCAATTAAATAATCTTTAAATTCTTGTTTACTTTTTATTGTGATTTCAAACTCTTTAGTTTCTTCAATATCATTATTCCACTTATAAATTGAAAAAATTTGCTTTATCGAAACACAAGCTGCAAGTTTATTTTGTATAAGTAATTTAGCCATTCGCAAAGCATTTGCGTTACTTGATTCAGTTGTGATAATAACTAATATTTCCATAAAGGATTAAACATCAATATTTTTTAATTATGTGATTAATCAAATCCTGGTATTGATTGAAAGAGTGAGAATAATCATTTTTAACTTTCGGCCTTTTAACCAAAAATAACTTCATTTTACTTCCAGAAACTATAATCTCCCAGTTTTTCTGAGAATAACTTCCAGATTCTCTGCATAGAACATAATCTATCTCCCAAAAATCACAAAGTTTTTTTTCTAAAATGCTTTTGTTATTTTTACTAGGTTCAAGTATCGCTATGTTTGAATTTTTAATTGATGATCCAAAAGCTTTAGTTATACTCTCATAAGTTGGAAGCACCCTTGTAAATACATTTGCTTTGCAATTCATATAATAATTAGCTGTATCTTTCAGGAATCTTGATCCTATTGCCAGAAGAATATTCTTATTTTCTATATCAGCGCTATTTATATCTTTTAAATCATCAATATAAAAAAAATTATTAGTGTTATTTATTACAGAATTCCTCTCAAATAGTAAAAGAGGTATATTAATCTCGTTACATGCATTATTAAGATTTTTAGAAATTATTAAGGCAAAAGGATGAGTAGCATCGACAACGCATGTGATTTTATTTTTATGTATGAAATTAATTATTTGATCTTTATTATTTAATTTACCCGTAATGATATGTAACTTTGGATTTTCATTATAAGCTTGCCCTGCTTTATAAGTTAAAACACTTGCAAAGACTGAATAATTAAGTTCAAGAAGCCTATTAGCTATTACAGGACCATCCGAAGTTCCTGATAGGATCCAAACATTTTTATAGCAATTTTCTTGATTCTGCATCAGTATATCTTTAATTAAATAGTAAGTAATGAATCATTGTTTAATTCAGGCGGTAATCAATAGCGCTCCCCAAATGAGGTATACCAAAGAGAACCAAACTCCAATTGCAGAAATGATTGTTAATTTTAAAGGATTACGTAGTGAAGATCCAACCAGAGATCTCAAGATCATAGGGTGGGGAAATATTGCCCAAGAAATGGTAGATGAGCTAAAGGAAGGGCAAAATATTGTTATTGAGGGACGTCTAAAAATGAATTCTGTCACGAGAAAAGACGGAACAAAAGAAAAGCAACCAGAACTAACAGCTTCAAAGATTCATCAGATTTCGCCAGTTGATGTCATTAAGTCTGATCAAAAAGAAAATAATGATTCTTTTAAAAATAAAGAAACCTCCACAAAATCTAGTTGGGATAGTTCACCTTTAGTACCCGAAGTTGACGAAATACCTTTTTAAATTAAATATCAACATTATTTTCTTGAACACTTATAATAAATTTGCTTATTTTTCTTTCAAGCGCGGCAAGTTCGCTTCTGATTTCTGGCCATTTACCCTTATCAAGATTTTCTAGTAGCCATGCTCTATCTTGATCAAGTTTAAAAATTAAATCTCCTTGATTTGCAGTATTAGGATCTTGCATAATACTTGTTAGCACATTTAAAACTCATTCTACATAATCAAAATGAAGAAATACTTATCGCCTGGAAACTTAATCGTAACCGCTGGGGGTATATTAGCTTTTGTTGGAATGACTGCTTATTTTACAGACTCAGTAAATTTAAGTGTACCTACTTTTTTTTATGGAGTACCTATTTTTCTAATTGGATTAGGCTTAAAGACTTCCGAAATACCTCCTGTAAAATTTTTTGACAAGACAAATTTTGCGACAAATAAATTTAATAGACCAAAAGAATTAACAGCACTAGTTAAAGATGTTACAAGATGGAGGTATGGTATAAAAGCTCATCTTGAATCGTCATTAGAATCTTTAAATTTGTGGGACGAGGATAACCCCCCTCAATTAAAAGAAATAGAAGAAATTACAAAAGAAGAAAAAAATGGTCTCAGAATGCGTTTCGAACTAAACGCTGTTCCTCTAGAAAAATGGATTGAAAAACAAGAAAGATTAAACAGGTTTTTCGTCAAAGGTCTTGAATCAGAATTTATTATCGACGATAATAAAAAAGAATTTGATTTTATTCTCTTTTATTGAATATAGGGATATATTTGTAAAAACCTAATTTCTCAATTCAATCAATTTTTAATGAATTTTAATAATGAATGATTCTCAGAGAGTATCAATATTAAGCGAAGCACTTCCATATATACAAAGTTTCTCAGGTAGAAAAATTGTTATCAAGTATGGCGGTTCTGTTATGGAAAATGATAATTTAAAAAATGCTTTTTTTAGAGACATAGCACTTTTATCAACCGTTGGGGTTTGTCCGATAGTAATTCATGGAGGTGGACCTGAGATTAATAATTGGTTAAAGAAATTAGAAATATCTCCTAAATTCGAAAATGGATTAAGAATTACTGATCAAAAAACAATGGAAATTGTCGAGATGGTTCTAATGGGTAGAGTTAACAAACAAATTGTAAAAGGCATTAATAAAACTGGATCCTTAGCTGTGGGGATATCAGGTCTTGATGGCAACTTAATTCAATCTAGAGAACTAGGAGATGGGAGCCATGGGTTAGTGGGAGAGGTTACAAAAATCAATCCTGAAATATTAGATCCTCTTATTTCTAAAGGATATATCCCAATTATTTCTAGTATTGGATCAACCTTGGAGGGTATTTCCCATAATATCAATGCAGATTTTGTTGCTGGAGAAATTGCTGCTGCCATAAATGCAGAAAAACTTATTCTTCTTACTGATACTCAAGGGATTTTAAAAGAAAAAGATAACAAAAATAGTCTTGTTGAAAGAACTAATCTCAAAGAGGCAAGAGATTTGATTGATAAAAAAATTGTGACTGAAGGTATGATTCCAAAGACAGAATGCTGTATAAGAGCTTTAGCTCAAGGAGTCAAAGCAGCTCACATAATTGATGGAAGAATAGAACATTCATTACTTCTTGAGATTTTTACAAATTCCGGAATAGGTACAATGATAGTCGCCTAACATATGAAAACTTATGAGCAAGTTTTAGAAACAGTAGAACTTGCTTTAGCTAGGGGTGAGTATCATTTTTGTATTGAATTTCTTTTGCCTTTAATCGAATCATTTCCTTTGTCAAGTAAAGAAGGAGTGAATTTAAGAACAATATTAATAACTGCTCTTTGCGGTATCAATAAAAAGGAGGAGGCTAAAAAGTTTTGTAAAGAACTCCTAAAATCTTACGATAATAAGACTAGAGAAAATGCAAAATATTTAATGGAAGTTATAGACTCTCCTGAAATTAAAAAGCCAGAAAATTGGAATGTACAGATTGAAAGCGACCCCTCACAAAATAAAAAATCTCTTAACTCACTTCGCAAAAAAAGAGAAGTATTGGAGAAAAAGAAATTTATAAATGTAACTGAGACCCCAACTGGTGAAACAAAGCCCTTTCAAAAAGGCTTTTCACTGATCATTTTTTTAATACTATTATTATTAATCCCACTCTTAAGTGGCTGCGTTAAAATTGAAGATACCCTTGATCTTAGTGAACTTGATTCAATAACGAATAATCTAGTGATTGAAAGTAAATATATAAATAAATTCCCTTGGCAATTAAAATTTGAGGAGAAAATGAAAGATATTTTTCCTGACCAAGAAATTGAACAAGACGAATCAACCTTTTCTTTAAAACATAAAAATCTCAATTTAGAAGATGCAAAGCAAGTTCTTAAAATTATCCAAAATACAGCTGGAGATTTGGCGGGAGGATCTACGAATATAGAAATTAATACTACTCAAAAAAACTTCATTTTTTTTAAAAAATACTTATACAGATTAGATATGGATCTAAAGTCTATTCAAGGTATTGATAATTTAGAACTAATTTTCAAAATTATTCACCCTAATAAAGCTACTCTTACTGATAAAAATAATTCAAATATAGAAATCACAAAAAATCTAATAATTTGGAATTTAGATCAAGGACAGATAAATAGTCTTGAATTTTCTTTCTGGAGCCTCAACAAACTTTTGATCGGGATAACTACTATTTTAGTAATTATAATTTTGGCTTATTTATTAAGATTCTATAGATTTAAATTAGGTACAGATTTGCCTCAACTTCCATCAAAATAATTATAACTCTGCTGGATTAACATCAATTGTTAGAAAAACATTTTTTGGAATAAGTTTCCACAAAATTGATCTTTCAGGTAAAGGTATCTTTGTTCCTTCAGGACCATGTATTAATATTTGCCATCTAAATTTTTTGCCGACTTTAGCAATTAAACTAGGAGCAGGACCAATTAATTTCCAGTTATTTTTCTCACAAAAATTGAGTAGATATTTTGCTAATTTTATTGCAATTGACTCAGTTAATTCATAATTTTCACCTGCTAATTTAAGAAGGCAAATCGTGCAAAATGGAAATAAATTAGCATCCTTTCTCAATTTCGAGTTTTCACTTAAGAATCTTTCATAATCCCTTTTCTTAAGATACGAAATTACCGGGTGGTTAGGTTTATATGTTTGAAAAATTACTTTTCCTTTTTTTTGAGCCCTGCCTGCCCTGCCAGCTAATTGCAAAAATAATTGTAATGATTTTTCTTCTGCCGAAATATCTGGGCGATGAAGTAACCCATCGGCTGCAATAACTACTGAAAGAGTAATATTAGGGATATCAATCCCTTTTGCCAACATTTGAGTTCCCACAAGAATATCAGCCTCACCTTTAGAAAACTTTGAAAGAATATCTCTATGACCATCCTTTCCAGAGGTTGTATCTCTATCAAAACGAAGTACTCTTAAGTTAGGAAATTCTTCATTTAAAAACTCTATTACCCTTTGTGTACCTATTCCAAAAGGTTTGAAGGCAGTTGAATGACAATCTGGACAACTATTGATTAATCTCGATTTATGATCACACCAATGACAGCTCAACCATTTTTTCCCATGCGAACCAATATGCACCGATAAAGGGACGTCACAGTTAGGGCAATTTATTAAATATCCGCAATTTCTACAACTTAAAAACCCACTATGCCCCCTCCTGGGGATCAAAATTATTGCCTGCTCTTTTTTTAAGCTTAGTTGAGGAATCAATTGTAATAATTCATTGGAAAAAATTTTCATATTTCCCTTCTTGAACTCATCCCGCATATCAATAATTCTTATTTCAGGAATCTCATTACTGGATATCCTTTGAATCATTCTTACCAATTTAAAATTGTTTTCAAAAATACACTTTTTCCAAGTCTTCATTGATGGAGTTGCACTCCCAAAAATTAACTTTGCAGAATTCCTTTTTACTATTTCAATAGCAATCTCTCTTGCGTCATAACAAGGCATAGGATTATCTTGCTTATAAGAAGTATCATGCTCTTCATCCATTATTATTAATCCTAGATTCCTAATTGGAAGAAAAACTGCGGACCTTGTTCCTATTACTATTAAAGGTTCATTAGCATTAATAATTTTCTTCCAAACTAAAGTTCTATGATTGGGAGAACAGTTACTATGATATTCGTAAACGACATTATTAAATCGCCGACTAAACCTATCAATAAGTTGAGGAATTAGTCCAATTTCTGGGGCTAGTATCAAACAACTTTTTTTCTTAAGAAATTGATCTTCAGTAATTCTCAAATAAACTTCTGTTTTACCTGAACCTGTTTCGCCCCATAGAAGTAAAACATCTCCTGGTTTCATTGTTTGAAATTCTTGAAATACAATTTTTTGCTCATTTGTAAGATTTGGTTTTTTCGTTGCAATAGGATCATTTAAAAAGGAATTTAATTTAGTATTTATATTTTTTTTTCTTTTATATTTAACAAGGTAATTTTTACTGACCATTGAGTTAATTAGTTTGTAATTAAAACCAGACTTTATTAATTCACTTTGCCAATTACCTTTTTCAGGCAAAGTATTTATTAAAAAAAATTCTTTTTTGGTTAATCCATTTTTCTTAGTATCAAATTCTTTTTTAGTTTCAATCCATATTTGATCTTTAAAACCTTTAGAAAAATTCTTATATTTACCAATCCAGCCAGGAGGAAATGCAGTTTTAAACATTTTTAAATTACTAACCATATAAAAAGAGGCTAGAGACTCTATAAATTCTCTCCAAGAGTCATCAATTATTTTTTTCTGCATAATACTTTCAACAAACAAATATCTTATGTTTTTTACTCCAGTAATATTTGTTTCATTATTATTGATTATCGAAAAGTTTGTTTTGGAGATCACCAACCCATTCAATAATCTCCCTCTTAGTCTTACACTTACAATGTCTCCAACTTCTGCACCAAGATTATTTCCATCTAAATAGTAAAAGCTTTCATTACTACCTATATCAAGCAAAATTTCCAATTTGTAGGAGATATTTAACAACTGATTACTTGCCGGCTTCAAAACTTTTTCTTAGTATTGGATTGTTGAACATTCCACAAAGTGTTTTTTGCACATTGTAAGTATCCTGCTCTTAAGGGAGACATGAAGCTTTGATCATTGATTGAAATTTCAAAAAATGATCTGCCTGTCTGAGAAATCCCAAGACTTTTTACTTTAGGTAATCTATAGCACTATTTAAATTTTTCAACAATTTAGAAAACTTTTCTTATTCTCATTTTGTGAAAATGTTTTTTAAAAATAAAGGGGAACTTTACTACTAAATGTTCAAATTAGCCCTAAATAAAATTTTATCTAGTTAAATTCACCGTAGAAAGGAGTCTATTATGTGTCCAGTCGCAGCAGAATCAAAAAATTCCAAGCCCAGTTCAAAAAAAAAGATCAATAAAAAAATTAATACAAATTTAGAAACAGTAGTTGAAGATGATAGTAATAAAAATAGTCAAACTTTACAAACATCTTCTGAGTCAAACGAAAGCAGTATTAAAAATAACAATAATGAATTTAGTGATTCTGAAGAAGATAAAGGGCTCGGGAATATAAAACTTGGGCCAAAAGGCATCTACACCGAAGATTCAATAAGAGTTTATCTCCAAGAAATTGGAAGAATTAGACTTTTAAGACCAGATGAAGAAATTGAGCTTGCAAGAAAAATTGCTGACTTACTTCAATTAGAAGAGCTAGCAACTCAATATGAGTCTGAAAAAGGACATTTCCCATCTGTAAGAGAATGGGCCGAGTTAACAGATATGCCTCTTCCCAAATTTAGAAGAAGACTTCTTTTAGGAAGGAGAGCTAAAGAAAAAATGGTTCAATCAAATTTAAGATTAGTTGTTTCCATTGCTAAAAAATATATGAACAGAGGTTTATCATTTCAAGATTTAATCCAAGAAGGAAGTTTGGGTCTAATTAGGGCAGCGGAAAAATTCGACCATGAAAAAGGTTATAAGTTCTCTACATATGCAACTTGGTGGATTCGCCAAGCCATTACAAGAGCAATTGCGGATCAAAGTAGAACTATTAGATTGCCAGTTCACTTATACGAGACAATATCCAGGATTAAAAAAACCACAAAAGTTCTTAGCCAAGAATTTGGCAGGAAACCTAGTGAAGAAGAAATCGCCGAGAGTATGGAAATGACAATTGAAAAATTAAGATTTATAGCTAAAAGTGCGCAACTTCCTATTTCTTTAGAAACTCCAATAGGGAAAGAAGAAGACTCAAGACTAGGAGACTTTATAGAGGCTGATATAGAAAATCCAGAGCAAGATGTTTCTAAAACTTTACTAAGAGAAGATTTGGAAGGAGTATTAGCCACTCTTAGTCCAAGAGAAAGAGATGTTCTCAGATTGAGATATGGAATTGATGATGGAAGAATGAAAACTCTTGAAGAAATTGGCCAGATTTTTGATGTGACGAGAGAAAGAATTAGACAAATAGAGGCAAAAGCCCTAAGAAAACTTAGACATCCAAATCGAAATGGGGTTTTAAAAGAATATATAAAATAAAAAAAGTTAAGTATAATATTTAGCTTTAAAAACTGGCAAAATAATAGCCTAAAATAGATTCGACTTAATTTTTAATTCAAACTCAAAATAATATTTAATGACTAATTTTAAGCTAAAAATAGCTAGTAGAAGAAGTAAGCTAGCAATGGTTCAAACTTTATGGGTTAAAGATCAACTAGAAAGGAATAATCCCAATTTAGAGGTATCTATAGAAGCTATGGCAACTCAAGGTGACAAAATCCTTGATGTAGCCTTAGCAAAAATAGGCGACAAAGGCTTATTTACAAAAGAACTTGAAGCACAAATGCTTGTAGGCCATGCAGATATAGCAGTACATTCTCTAAAAGATTTACCAACCAATTTGCCTAATGGCCTTAAATTAGGATGCATCACAAAAAGGGAGGATCCTGCAGATGCTTTAGTAGTAAACAAAAAAAATGACTGTTATAAATTAGAAAACTTACCTGAGGGTTCGATTGTTGGAACAAGCTCCCTAAGAAGACTTGCACAATTAAGAAATAAGTACCCACATCTTGTTTTCAAAGATATTAGGGGAAATGTTATTACAAGAATTGAAAAATTAGATGCAGGAGAATTTGATTGTATAATTCTTGCGGCCGCTGGGTTAAAGAGATTAGGCTTTGAATCAAGAATTCACCAGATCATCCCAAGTGAAGTTTCCCTTCATGCCGTTGGCCAAGGAGCACTAGGTATTGAATGTAAATCTGATGATAAAAAAGTTTTAGAAATTATAAATATCTTAGAAGATAAACCCACCAGTCAAAGATGTCTGGCAGAAAGGGCTTTTTTAAGAGAGCTTGAAGGTGGATGCCAAGTCCCAATAGGTGTGAATAGTAAAATTCAGGATGAACAACTTTGCCTTACTGGTATGGTTGCATCTCTTGATGGAGAAAGGCTTATTAAAGATCAATATATTGGCAATATTAATGATCCCGAAGAAGTAGGCAAAGAACTAGCTAAAAAATTAAAGCAGCAAGGTGCCGAAGAAATACTAAGCAAGATATTTGAAAAATTTAGAGAAAAATAAAATTAGTTAATTTACTAATTTAGGATCAATTTCTTTTTTGTATCTCTCTTCACAATCTTTAATCACTTTAATAGCTTCTTCAATCCCAAAAAAACCATTGACAGTGCATGTTCCTGGTTTTTTTAGATCTTTGTAGTGCTCCCAATAATACTTTGTTTCTTTTAACCAATGATCTCCAAGGTCTTCATAACTTGAGATATGATCCATTCTTTTATCATCTGCGAGAACCGCTATTACCTTATCATCGACCTCTCCGCCATCATCAAATTTCATCACCCCAATAATCCTTGCTTCCACAATAGATCCGGGTATCAATGGCTCAGTTACCCCAACAATTTCTACATCAAGTGGATCTCCATCTTCATCCCATGTCCTTGGAATACATCCATAAGCAAAAGGATACGCAAGTGATGAATAACCTACCCTATCAAGTTTAAGATGACCCGTTTCTGTAATTAATTCATATTTATTTATGGTATTGGAGTTCAATTCAACGATAGTGTTTATTATTGAATTTGAGCTATCAGTGAAAGCATTTAGTATATGCAATAAATTTGGGGTAACCCTGCTTGGGGGCTGATTTAGATTTGCCATCAAGAAATTATTTTTGTTTATCTTACATCCTCACACCTAACCAAATTCTTTAAAAGTAATGTTTCAGCAAAAATCATTTATTTTAGACCTTAAATGATTAATAAAATAGTTTGGCGATAGTTCTTCATTAGTTACAGCTCTTACCAACTCAATACAATTAACTGATCTGCCATATTTATGTACATTATTTTTTAACCAAAAGATTATCTTTTTATATTCACCATTTTCAATTAAGTTGTCAATCAAACCTACGTCTCTTTCCATTTGAGAAGATATTTGCGCACTTATAACATGTCCTAACAAATATGAGGGGAAATATCCAAACGCCCCTTCACTCCAATGAACATCCTGAAGACAACCTTCTGAATCATTAGATGGTTTAATTCCTAGGAGTTCATCATATCTTTTATTCCATTCTGTTGGAATATCTTCAGCAGGCAACCCTCTTTCAATTAAATCTATTTCAAGTTCGGTTCTTATTAATATGTGTAAGCCATAAGTCAATTCATCCGCTTCAACCCTATTTAATCCTGCTTCCAAATGATTAATAGATTTCCATAGTTCTAAATAATTTTTAAGAGAACATCCAGCCGAAACAAATTTTTTAAAAAATCTTTTTGAAAAAGATTTGGATTTTACTATTCTATTTTCCCAAAATAAAGATTGACTTTCATGTATACCCATAGAGGTTGCTTGACCTAAAGGCCAAGCAAACCATTGATGACTTTGAGATGGTAAACCCTGCTCATAAATAGAATGCCCCCACTCATGCGCAGTTGCTAAAAAACTTGATAATGGTTCACCTTCAACAATTCTTGTAGTGATCCTAAAATCATTCGGCCCTAATGTAATCGAGAACGGATGGGGAGATTGTCCAACAACAACGAGATCTCTATCTCTTCCAAATTCGTCAAGTAATTTAGAACATAAATTTTTTTGAGATTCTGGACTTAAATCCCAATGATTTTTTTGGGACTTGTTCATTCCTCTAATTAAGCCTGGGATGGTTTCTTTCAAAGGTTGAAAAATTTTATTCAACCATTTCAAATTTAATTCAGGCTCAAAGGGTTGGGCTAATGTCTCCCAAGGTGAACATTGAATAGATATTTGTTTTGCCTCTTCAATCCGCAATTTAACTAATTCTTCAAAGAAAGGAAGAAAAATTTTAAAATCTGATTTTTCCTTAGCTTCTTGCCAGCTTTCATACCCTTTAGATTTTGCCTTTGCTAGAGACTCAACTAATTTAGGATCTAAATTTCTTTCTCTATTAAATTGCTTCAATAAAAGACTAATATTTCTTTCTTTATCTTTTATGAAAAGTTGATTATCGGAATTTCGTTCAATATCTACTAATTCATTTTTAGCAGATTGTATTAAATTAGAAAATTCCTCGGAAGAATTTCTTTCATGCAATACTTTTGCAATATAAGTAAGTTGTTCAGACCTGTAAGAAGCACCTTTCTTTGGCATTCCAGTATTCTGATCCCAATAAAGTGTATTTTGGATTGAACCTAATATTTGTGTTTCTTTAAGATAAGCACCCAGATTATTCCAATGAGTTTCAGCCAAAAGATTTAAATGGAAATTAAATTTATCTTAAGATAAAAATTTTAATGTCTGCAGTAAAACATGCATTTTTTATCCATAATAGGATATTAATTAAGTTTTAAATTATATGGAACAAATATTTTCAAAATTAAAATTCATAACCCATGGCGAGGGTCTTATTGATATCACATATGATTTAAATTTATGTGTTGAAAAAAATAATTTTCATTCCGGAATTTTAAATTTAACTTCACTTCATACAAGTTGCAGTTTAACTATTAATGAAAACGCAGATCCAAATGTACTGAGGGACCTAACAAAGTATATGCAATCGATAGTTCCCTATGATTCCTACTTAACCTTATCAAAAAATAGAAAAGAAATATCCTATAAACATTATCAAGAAGGGGCTGACGATATGCCAGCTCATATTAAAACATCACTAACAAACACTTGTTTATCTTTGAGTTTTCAAAACGGGAAAATTATGCTCGGCACATGGCAAGCAGTTTATTTATGGGAACATAGATTTGATCAAAAGGAAAGAATCATAAATATACATATAATTGGTGAGAAAAAGTAAGCTATTTATAATGTAATAAGTCAGATTTCTTATTTAATGGAACCCTACATTTTGCAAGATGAAGAATTGAATGAATTAGTTGTCAAAATACCTGGCTGGGAAATTAAATCTAAACAAATCCAAAGAGAATTTAACTTCGCTAATTTTATTGAAGCCTTTGCTTTTATGACTAAGGTTGCTTTAATCTGTGAAAAATATAATCATCATCCTAACTGGGAGAATGTTTATGCAAAAGTAATAATTAAATTAAATACACATGATCTTGGAGGTATTACGAATCTGGATCAAACATTAGCTTCGGAAATCAACAAAATTTTCGATCAATAAAAATATAAACTTGTTTTCAACTATTCAAAATGTCTAAAAATTTATTGCCAGTTACTATTATTAGTGGATTTTTAGGTTCTGGCAAAACTACACTTCTAAATCATATTTTAAAAAATCAAGTTGGTATTAAAACAGCTGTTTTAGTCAACGAATTTGGAGAGATCGGAATAGATAATGACTTAATAATAGAAGGCTCAGAAGATATGATCGAATTAAATAATGGATGTATATGTTGCTCTATCAATGGCGAATTATTAAATACCGTATCCAAAGTTTTAGAAAGAGCTGAAAAATTAGACTATTTGATTGTTGAAACAACTGGATTAGCAGATCCATTACCAGTAGCCATGACTTTTGCGGCAGGTGACCTTAGGGAAAAAGTAAGATTAGATTCGATAATCACTGTCATTGATGGAGAAAATTTTGATTTTGAAATTAATAATACAAGTGTCGCCTTTTCTCAAATTTTATACGGAGATATCCTTCTTCTAAATAAATCTGATTTAGTAAATGACAAACAATTAAAGAAAATAGAGGAGTTTATAAATAAAATAAAAAAAGAACCAAGGATCTTGAGATCAACCAACAGTGAAGTTCCATTACATACAATAATGAGCGTGGGTCTATTTGAGACGGATACTTTTGAATTCGAGAAAAATGCAGAACAAAATTCAAAAGATCACTCTTCTCATTCCCACGATCACTCTTCTCATTCCCACGATCACTCTTCTCATTCCCACGATTTGACCAATAATATTGAGGGTTTTACCTCAGTTTCATATGAGACATTTGAACCATTTTCTTTAAGAAAGTTTCAATATTTCTTAGATAATCAAATCTCACAAAATGTATTTAGAGCAAAAGGAATATTATGGTTTATGGAAAGTGAAAGAAAACACATTTTTCACCTATCTGGAAAGCGGTTTTCTCTTGATGATGAGGAATGGACAAAAGAAAAATCTAACAAGATAGTATTAATTGGGAAAAACTTAGATCACCAAACTATTAAAAATCAACTGTCATCATGTAGATTTAATTCAGATTAGAGTTCATATTAGGATTTAATTAATTTTTGAAAATACGCATTAAAGGGTTTAAAAAAACATTAACAGAATTAAATTTTCTTTATTTCACTTCGTTTATTGTTGCACTCCTAGTTATCATTCCAATTTCCAATTTTCTTCTTGAAGGAGTTCAATATGTTGTAAGTGGGAATTTTTCATTAGGTATTGCTGGAGGAGAAGAGGTATTAGAGACTTTAAAAGTTTTAGTACTGACAAGTTTTTTTGGAGGAGGATTAGGCACTTTGAATGGATGGTTACTTTCAAATTGTGATTTTAAGTTTAGAAGAGTTCTCCGAATTAGTCAGCTAGTTCCACTAGCTGCCCCAGCATATCTTATTACAGCTGTTTTGCAGGATTTGGGAAGTATTTTTGGGTATCAAGTAACAGGTTTATGGTGGGGGGTATTAATACTTTCAATTTCTACTTATCCATATGTATTCATTCTTGCTAACGAAAGTTTTAATAAATTTGGAGTCAATCAAATCAATGCTAGTAGAGGATTAGGAGTTGGACCATGGAGGAGCTTCTTTAAAATAGCTTTTCCAATGGCGTTACCAGCACTAATTACAGGTATAAGTTTAATGTGTATGGAAGTAATGAATGAGTTAGGTACATTTGCATTATTAAATATTCCAAGTATTTCTACAGGTATAGCCGAAAATTGGATAATTGAGGGTAATCCAAAAAGTGCTATTGGATTATCTTTGGTAGCCTTATTAATAATTTTCACTTTAATTATTTTTGAAAAATTCTCGAGAAGAAAATCAAAGAGGTGGAGTGAAAATCCTGCATCAAAAGATTCTCAAGGTTGGGAATTAAAAAAAAACCGAGCTCTTTTAGCTATAACCATATCTTTATTTCCTCCAATTTTCTCTTTTGGAATTCCATGTATTTGGGTTCTGCTCAATATCGATCAAATTCAAAAAGGGTTATCTATAGAATTACTTACCCTATCATTTAGAACTATCAGTCTAGGATTTTTTACTGCATTAATAACGATGCTATTCTCTCTAATAATTTCCTTAGCCAGACGCCCAAATAAAAGCTTATTACTAGGAATAATAACAAACCTTGCGGGAATAGGTTACGCCATTCCAGGCACTGTATTAGCTTTATCTTTAATAAGCATTTCTTCTTCAAGATTTAATTTTATTGCTATCTGCTTACTTATTTGGGGTTATCTTGTCAGATTTTTAACTATTTCAAAGGGTTCTATTGATTCAAGTCTTGAGAGAATCTCTCCTAGTCTTGATGAAGCAGCACTTGGGCTAGGAGAGGATTGGCTGGGTATCATCAAAAAAATTCATCTACCTCTTCTCCAGGGACCAATATTCGTAGGCTCACTTTTAGTTTTTGTGGACACGATAAAAGAATTACCCATAACCTTTATTTTAAGACCATTCGATTTTGATACATTATCTGTGAGAATATATCAATATGCTGGAGATGAAAGAATGGTAGAAGCAATATTACCAGCCATTCTTATTATGACTTTAGGCCTTATCGCATCAATGACATTAATACCAAGTTTAGAGAAAAAAAACTAAATTCTTTTAGATAGTTTTCGCATTAAAAAAGGTAAGCTTAAGAACAAATCTGCCGAGATTGATATAACCCTAAAATAAATTAAGCAAATGAGAATTATATTTTGTGGAATACTATTGCCAACAAAAAAAAGGAAGCAGGCCTCAAAAACACCTACTCCTCCAGGAGCTGTAGGGACGACCAATCCTAAAGACCATGACAACGAAAAGATCACTAATAAAAATATGCTATTCAGAGTATTACTTATATAAAAAGTATTTAAGCAAATATAAAAACCAATAAATTTAGATAAAACAAATCCAATTTCAAGTATTAAAGCTCTAGTAGGGAAAAAAGAAATTATATTTATTCTCTTTTCAAATTGTTCTTTTGAATTTGGAAGCCTCAAAACCTTAAATACTTTTCCTTTAAGAGACCCTATTCTTTTTAAAACAAGATAAATTAATTTTCTGTTTAAAAATACTAAAGGGAAAATTAAAAAAAAATAAATTGGTGAAAAAATCAATCCCATAGATGCTATAAGAAAAGATCCGCTCAACATAAAATAAGGTTCCACAAGAGTCGAATACAAAGCAATCTGAGGATTACTTATTTTTTTGATAAAATTAAATCTTTCTACAAAATGCCAAAAACCACCTGGAACGTATTTAAGAATATTGGTTAAAACATAAAAAGAGACTATATTATTACTCTTAAATTCTTTCCCAAACCATTTAACAATATATTTCCATGCAAAAGCGTTCAGGAAAGTACTTAAAATACAAAATAAAAATGAAAAAGATAGATTAATTCCATCTCTTTCTAAATTAATATCAAAAGAAATTTGATCAATATTATCAAAAAAATAAATGCAAAAATATGACAAGCTTGAAATAAAGAAAATACTCTTTAAACCACCAAAATTAATTTTTTTAAGGAATTTGAAATATGTTTGATTATTTGTATTAATTCTCATTTCCAGTTTTCAAATGCTTTAAATTTCTTACTTGACTCTTTTATTATTTTTCTTATTTCGTGCGTTGATATTTTATGTGTTAAAGATAATCTCAAAACCTCATCATTTTCTGGTTTCATATTTATTGATCCATCGGGTTTCAAAGTTTGTTTAACTTTTATATTTCCATAAGTCGTTGAACATTCTCCTCTACGTCTAAGTAATATCCACCTAGATTGGGTCCTTTCACGAACCCCAATAGTACTGGAATAATCAAACCATAATCGCCTAAAAAATTCTTTTTTCTCAATAGGCAAGATTGCTTGAATAGAAAATCCAATTCTATTTTTTTTCATATTGATAGCTTGATAGGAAACGTCGTAAGCTCCCTCAATTCTCAATTTCTCCACAAAATTAAATATATCTTCGGGTGTTTGATCATCAATCCATGCTTCTTGAATAGATATTTCTTCACACTTTGGACTAATTTGTTCATTATCGTTTAAGGAAGAATCCCAAAATGAAGTAATTTTATAAACTCTTACCAAATTAGGGAACGGAAATTTTAGGTTACCAATGCCTACTCCATAAGAGTTAATAGAAAATTTTAAAGGAGGTTCTAGATAGTTGACTAAATTAGCAAGTAAAGCAATGCCAGTTGGTGTAGAGAGTTCACCCTCTATTGAGTCACGGTTTGATAAAACCTTGATATTTTTTTGTCTTATTAGCTCTATTACAGCAGGAGGTGGTACAGATAATTTTCCATGTTCAGTTTGAACAAAACCTTTTCCCAACATTGGTTCATTACAATAAACCCTCTTTGGATTTAAGTAATTTAATGAAGCACATACCCCAATGATATCCACCAATGAATCTATAGCTCCAATTTCATGAAAGTGAACATCATCAGATTTAATCCCATGAACTTTTCCTTCCGCAGTTGCTAAAGATTCAAATACTTCATAAATTATTTTTTTTAAGTTATCTTCTAAGTGACCATTTAAAATAAGTTCCTTAATACTTCTCCAAGTTCTTTTGATAGGACTACATTCAATATTCTCAACCTTTGCCTTAATGCCTCGGATTGAACAACTTTTTGAATCCTCAAATTCTAGTTGATATAGATCCTTTAATCCAAGGTCAATAAGGGGCTGTTCAATAACTTTTTTAGGCACTCCTAAATCATAAAAAGCTCCTAACAACATATCTCCAGAGATACCAGGAGAACACTCAATTAAAATATCATCCATAAATCAAAGATTTCATGACAGGTGAGATTCAACCTTTCATTCTAGTTATTTCTAGAAAGATTTTTTTCAATCACTTCGTACTTTATTAATTTCAAAGAATTTCCATCTCTGTTGATATCTAAACTTACAAAGCTATGCAGAAGTTCAATAGAAAGCTCTCCTTTTATAACTAATTTAAAATCTTTATTTTTTAAATTTTTTGACTTTATAGCATGGCAGATTTTAATGACAACTTCTTTTTTCTGAGTGTTGACAAAAACTAATTCTCCTCTAACAGAAAAATAATTGTCTTTTAGATCTAATTCTTCTAATAATTTTGAGAAGTTAGTTTTTGGAGAATCAGTAGGGAAATCATTCAGTTGATATGGATCCCAGATGCCTGCAACCTGTAGATGCAAGTTTTGAGTATTTTTATTTTTTGGATAAACAATCCAATAGTAACTTTTCTTCAAATCAATATGCTTTTTTAAAAGTGATAATGCTTTACCTAGTACTACTGTTTCAATTTTTTCGTCTTTATTGTCAATTAAAAAGCCTCTATTTAATTGCTCACTACTAAGGGGAGTGAATTTACCATTAATAATACCGATTGCTCTATGCTGTAATTTGTTAGTAACTTTTGGGATAGGGTTTTTTAACATATTAAAAATTTGAAAAATAACAATTTATCGTATTAAATTTCTTATTTTTCCTCCAAATTATTAAAAGACTTTAGCGCATCGTCAATTGCATCAGTAGGATCAGTCGCATCATTCATAATATTTTGTCTCCGAATCATTTCAACAATTTCAAAAGGATTAGTTGGAAGAACTGATCTATCGTCTTCTCTTTTAGTTGAACTATCAATTTCTAATTTTTCAAATAAATATTCAGCATTTAGGTAATCACTTTTTAAGGAAATTAAAAAAGTAAAAAAAATCACAAAAGTTATTGGTTTAGGCAGCCCTTTCAAATAATAATTTTTCATTTTATTTAATTTCAAAATTCTCTAACACCAAAAATCTTTGCTAATTTAATTTTACATAATTTGGTAGAAATTTGTTAATAGCAACTTGGAATGTTAACTCTATAAGAACCAGACTTTCACAAATAATTGATTGGATTAATAAAGCCAATCCAGATATTATTTGTTTGCAGGAAACAAAAGTGATTGATGATGAATTCCCTATTGAACCTTTTGAAAAATTAGGATACTCAGTTGAGGTTTACGGGCAAAAATCATACAATGGTGTAGCTATTATTTCTAAAATAAAGCCAGAAAATGTAAAAAAAGGATTTTATGGTTGTACCGACTTTAATCAAAATATTGAAATTTTCCAAGATCAAAAAAGATTGATTTCTGCTGATATTAATGGTATCAAAATCTTAAATGTTTACGTGCCAAACGGATCTTCTCTAGAATCTAGTAAGTTCGAATACAAAATTAATTGGTTAAATTGTTTAGCCTCATTTTTGGATGACCAAGAAAAAAACGGGGCATTAATTTGTCTTGTGGGTGATTTTAATGTTGCTCCATCTAACTTGGATATTCATGATCCAAAGAAATATGAAGGAGGAATAATGGCATCTGAGATAGAGAGAATTACCCTAAATAATGTTCTGAAAAAAAGATTAATAGATTCTTTCAGGATTTTTGAACAAAATTCTGGCCATTGGAGTTGGTGGGATTACCGTAATAACTCATTTGAATTAAATAAAGGTTGGAGAATAGACCATATATATATCAGCAAAGAATTGTCATCAAAACTAAAAAGTTGTGTCATAGACAGCTCACTTAGGGGTAATTTGCGTCCAAGTGATCATGCCCCAGTAATGATAGATCTTAACTTAAACGACACAAATGTAGATTTCTTTGAGGATGAGGATAATTTCTTCGAAATATAAAAAAAATAAATTGAATTTCTTTAATGCCTGAAAACGCTTATTAATAAAGAGTTATCTAAAGTAAAATTATTTTTTATCATGATTTCTTTAAAATTAATAATTTACAATCCAAACTATCGCAATAAAAATATCATAATGTAGAATTTCAAACTGATTGACAAAATTTTTACTTATTTCTAATTTAGAACATGACAAGATTTTTCTCAAAACATCATTTAGCTAAATTGTGACTGACATATTAAATTACACAAGATCTGAAGAAATTTTCTCTGCAGCCCAACAACTAATGCCAGGAGGAGTTAGTTCTCCAGTAAGAGCTTTTAAGTCTGTAGGTGGCAAGCCAATTGTTTTTGATAGAGTAAAAGGTCCTTTTGCCTGGGATATTGATGGAAACAGGTATATTGACTATATAGGAAGTTGGGGGCCGGCAATATGTGGACATGCCCACCCTGAAGTTACAACTGCATTACAGGAAGCAATTGAGAAAGGCACAAGCTTCGGAGCTCCATGCGTTCTAGAGAACAAACTTGCTGAAATGGTTATAGATGCAGTCCCATCTGTAGAAATGGTTAGATTTGTTAATAGTGGAACTGAAGCATGCATGGCTGTTTTGAGACTTATGCGAGCATTTACTGGAAGAGATAAAGTTATTAAATTTGATGGTTGCTATCACGGTCATGCGGATATGTTTTTAGTAAAAGCAGGATCTGGTGTGGCCACTCTAGGTTTACCAGATTCTCCAGGTGTTCCACGTACTACAACCGCCAACACACTTACTGCACCTTACAATGACCTTGAAGCAGTAAAGAAATTATTTTCTGAAAATCCTGATGCCATTTCCGGGGTTATACTCGAGCCTATCGTTGGTAATGCTGGATTTATTACTCCAGAACCTGGATTCTTGGAAGGATTAAGGGAATTAACCACTGAGAATGGATCCTTATTAGTTTTTGACGAAGTAATGACTGGATTCAGAATAAGTTATGGAGGCGCTCAAGAAAAGTTTGGTGTTACTCCTGATTTAACCACCCTTGGGAAAGTAATTGGTGGAGGACTGCCTGTCGGAGCTTACGGAGGTAAGAAAGAAATAATGTCAATGGTAGCTCCCTCAGGACCGGTATACCAAGCAGGTACTTTGAGCGGCAATCCTCTTGCAATGACTGCTGGAATAAAAACTCTTGAACTGCTCAAACAAGATGGTACGTACGATAAACTTGATTTAACCACTTCTAGATTAATTGAAGGGATAATTCAGTCTGCAGAAAATAACGGTATCGCTATCAATGGCGGAAGTGTAAGTGCTATGTTTGGATTTTTCTTATGCGATGGGCCAGTTAGGAACTTTAATGAAGCCAAAACAAATGATGCCGAACTTTTTGGTAAGTTGCACAGAGAAATGATTCGACGGGGAATTTACCTAGCGCCAAGTCCATTCGAAGCTGGTTTCACATCACTAGCTCACAGCGAAGAAGAAATTGATAAAACTATCGAAGCTTTTGACGAATCTTTCAATGCAATAAAGAAATAATCATTTACTTGTCTTTAATTAAAGGTAAATAAGTAAATGATTAAAACTTTTAGAAAGATTATTTCTAAATAATTATCTTCTACCACCAACTATTACTGGGGGAGTACCTCCTTCTGAACCTGGCAAGCCGGGAACAACTTGTGTACTACCATCCCATTTGTCGAGGAACAATTTGAAAAGTACCTGATCGTCCAGACTTCTATTTAATGTCTCATATCTAAGTGCTTCTTGTTCAGCAATCTCAACTTCTGTCTTTGCTCTTAGCAATTGCTGACCAGCTATTTGTTTTTGTTCAATCGCAGCTCTATATTCTTCTGCAATCTCTAATCCAGTAAGATCTAAACTTTTAACATCTACATAATCAAATGAATTAAGTTCTTTTGCTACCGTATCGCCTACTTTCTCAGAGATTACTGCGAATTCAGTTGCAATTGTTTCTAGCTCGTATTGAGAAAAAACTGATTTTAAAGCTTTTAGCAAAGACGGCTGAACAATTTTCTGATAAACATCGCTATTTCTGCTTGCAATTGTTGCGAAAATCCTTCCTGCTTCGTTAGGTTTTACTGAATACTTAACAGTAGCTGTAGCCCTAATAACTTGAAGATCTTTAGTTAAAGTTTCAAATTTTTCAGGTTGAACTTGAGTTTTTATATCAAAAGGAAATACAGACTGAATAAATGGTAGTTTAAAGTTTAAACCAGCCCTCCTAGAAGGGCCACTTACTTTCCCTAGTGTTGTAACGACCGCGACTTGTCCAGAAGGCACAACAAATAGAGATTGTGTTAGCAAAAGAAAGCCAGTAAAAGACAATACAATCAATAATGTTGCTGTCCCACCAGGACCTGATGGTGTGACATTTTTAAAGGATGTTGACATTAAATTTTATCTTTATAGATCATCATATTTAAATAGATTAATTAGTGCATGAATAAGACATTTAATTAAAATATTTTTTTAATAATTGTCAACTTTAATATAAATATTTATCAGTAGATATTTTATTTAAATTCTTGCAAAAGTTTTAAATAAAGGTCCTCATCTATCTCCCTGATGTCATATTCAGAGGGTAAAACACCATGCTTATGCTCATGTACCGCCATCCAACAAAATTTCTCTATTTCATCTTTTGAAAAACGAGGATATTCTCTTACTTTCTTGATCAGTGTATTGAGGAGGGATTCTGAATGATCTGACATATTTGAAATAATCTTACTAAAATCTTATCTAAAGTTATTTGCTTTTAGAGGAATGTTCAAAGACTCTTCTAGCTCACTAACAAGCTTAATTGCTAATTGAAGATCATTTTTGCTCTTACTAGCTACTCTGAGTGTTTCTCCATTGATACTGACATTAATTTTTTTTATTTGATCTCTGATATTTTTACCGATTTTTTTTGCAATTTCTTGTTTAATTCCTTGTTTTAATAAAATTATCTGTTTAATTCTATTACCGCTAAACATTTCAATTTCACCGTAGTCAAATATTTTTAGAGATAAGTTTCTTTTTATTGCCTTTTGTCTAATTATGTCATTTACAGCATTTAAGGTTAGTTCGCTATTGGTGATTATAAAAATATTTTCTTTATCTAATTCAACTGAGGTGTCTGTGCCCTTCAGATCGTAACGCTGAGCAATTTCCCTTCTAACTTGATCCAAAGTATTGATTAATTCTTGTCTATCAAAATCAGAAATCACATCGAATGAAAAACTTCCTGCCATAGTAAAATATTAAGCGCTAAATATTATTAGCATAAATCATTAAAAAATAGGCATTTTTCTAATTTAATCGAAAAATAACAAACTAACCACTTTCCCCATTTCTTCAGCGCACCTACAACTATTTAGCAAAGTTTCACTATCGTGAAAAGCAAAGCATATTAATTGATCGCACCTAGTAATAATTTCTTGATTACAAAGACTGCTTGCAAGTGGCAAAGGTAATTCATCATTTTCACTTTTTTCAACCAAATGCATAACCCTTTCTAGTTGATCCTTTATTTCGGGTATTTGTCTATCAAGACTTTGAGGTAACAAGACAGTTAATAATGATGGATTAATATCTAAAACAGCTCGAATAACAGCTGCATTGACACCTTGAGATCCGGAAGTAAGGATATTATGTCCTTCCTCTGCTAAAGATCTTGCTATCAACTCAATTAAGTGGATATCGACAACTGGTACATGTCTACTACCCAAAAAAGCAATTCTCCTTTTCCCATTATCTTGGAGTTTTGCAAGTTCTTGAGCTAAGGCATCAACACCTTCAGTTGCTGGCAGGTCTAAAGAGCGACTCAAAATAATAAAGTTCCTATATTTGAAATTAGCATTTATCTGAAAAATTGCAGGGAAAATCTATCTTTTCGAGAATTCTTTTTAGATTTACATGCTCTTGAACTAATTGAATAGCATAAGAAGCTTTAATTGATTCATGTATTCTGACATGACCAAAAGCTTGTTCGATAATTTCCACGGAGTTAAGAGTATCTAATTCCACTTTTAAAATTGGCACCTCTAATTCCTCCGCTCTATGAATCAATTGTGACAAAGGATCTCCTAAACCAGTTAAAATTAGACATTGAGTCGAAGCCTCCAAAGCAGCAAGTTGGATATCAGTTCTATCAGCACCAGTAACTACAGCCATATTTCGTCTTCTTCTGAAAAATTCCATTGCAGAATTTACTCCCATTGCACCAATACTTAATGTTTCAACAAGTAATTGATCTTTTTCAGGACAACAAATAACCTTAGCATCTAGTCTTCTTACAAGCTCGCCGACGGAGACACTTCTGAGAAGAGGTGATTTAGGCATCACACCAAACACTTCAATATCAAGATCTTTAAGAGAAGGTATTATTTCATTTTTAACTTTTTCGACTTCTTGCGGCAAAACTCCGTTCAATACAACTCCAGTCAATCTCTCACCTAATTGTTTTTTCGCATCAAGTAATGCATCCACGCTTTTACAATCTTCCCATAAATTAACAATTAAAACTTCAGCATCTAAATCCTTAGCTAGTTGTGGGAGACTTAAGCCATAAATCATACCTTCATGAAGACTTCCAGCTGCCTCTAAAATATTTAGACCCTCAAAATCATCATTAATTAAACCTTCAATTTGATCAAACCCTTTTCCTGGGAGTAAGTCTTTATTAAAGATCCTTTTTTCAGCTGATATATTATCCAGTAATCCTACTGAAGAAATTAAATTCTCCTCTTCGATATTTAATGTAGATCCAATAAACTTAACATCATCATCTATTAATCCTTCATAAGACATTGAAGGAAGATTAGTAAGTTCAATACATGTTGCTAGCGGTTTCCCTATGCGTACTTTCTTTTTCTCCTGTAAAAGTCTTTTTGCTATCCCAAGAACCATTGCAGACTTACCACTAAATGGCTCACATGAACCAATTAATAATATATCGCTCATAATTAGAAAATTTTTTTATTCATAGGTTCAAGATAATATTTTTTTCAGCACTAAACAAATATTTATTGATGAGTTTTAATCAAATAAAAAATAAATAATTGTTTTTTGGTAAATTTATTTTTATTCTTTGGTATCTCATCAAAATCAAGCAAAATGATAAATTCAATCAATTACGAAAAAACTGTAGGAATTACTGGAGCCTCAGGTGCTCTAGGGAAAGAGTTAACAAAGTTGTTTCGTAAAAAAGGATATAAAGTGATTGGATTTACTCATAGTAAAAATAATTATGAAATAAATCTTGAATCTCCGAATCAATGGATTAAATGGGAATGTGGGAAGGAGTCGTCATTAAAAAAACAATTAGAAAAGATAGATATTTTAATTTTGAACCATGGCATCTATGATTTGAGTAGAGAAAACTCCAATTATGAAAAATCGATAGAAATAAATGCATTAAGCAAATTCAAATTTTTAAATTTATTTGAAGATGTTGCTCTAACCAATGATTCACCAATAAAAAAAGAGATTTGGATAAACACATCTGAAGCAGAAATATTACCAGCCCTAAATCCGTCATATGAGATTAGCAAATCCCTCATTGGTCAATTAGTTTCTTTCAAAAAAAATCTTTTGGACAGCAATACAAAGAAAAAATTCATAATTAAAAAAATCATCTTGGGACCTTTTAAATCAAAACTAAATCCTATTGGAATAATGAGTCCTAAATTTGTTTCAAAAAAAATTTATGACTTAGCCAATTCAAAAAATTATTTAATAATAATTAGTCCAAACCCCTTAAGTTACCTACTTTTCCCATTGAAAGAATTTTTTAATTTTTTGTATTGCAGGGTTATCTATAAGTACAAATCTTAGAATCTAGAAATCTCTATCTGTCAATATTTCAATCCCATCTTTCAAAACAACTATTGTATGCTCCCATTGGGCCGATAATTTTCCATCTTTTGTAATTACGGTCCATCTATCATTTAATGTTTTACAAAATTTAGTCCCTTCATTAACAATAGGTTCCACAGCTAATGTCATTCCCTCACGAAGGACGACGTTGGGTAACTCTTTAGTACGAAAATTAAATACCGATGGTTCTTCATGAAGATTTCTTCCAACTCCATGCCCTGTATAGTCTTCCACAACACTGAAGCCATTTTTTAAAACAATATCTTCGATTTCCCCAGCCACATCAAGAAGTGTGTTCCCTGCTTTGATTTTCGAAAGGCCCGCATACAATGCCTTATGAGCTACATCGCTAAGAATTTGAGCCTTAGGACTAACTTCTCCAACACAAATTGATATACAACTATCCCCATGAAAACCGTCTAAATATGCTCCTGTATCAATTTTAACTAAGTCACCATTTTTAATTATTTTATTTTTATTTGGTATTCCATGAACAACCTCATTATTGATGCTGGAACAAATACTAGAAGGAAATCCATGGTAGCCCTTAAAACTTGGAACTGCTCCAAAACTTTTTATCCTCTTTTCTGCGTAATCATCTAAATCTTTTGTACTCATACCAGGTTTAATCAAGTCATTAATTTCCCTCAAAACAGTTGCTACAATCCTGCTAGATTTTTTCATCAAATTTATTTCACGTGAAGACTTTATTTCAATTCCTCTTCTCCTCTGAATAAAAGGAACTTGATCATTAGCCTTGGAATTATTTTTATTTAACAAAAGATCTGCAAAATGTCTCATTAGAATAAATAATAGTATTAAGTAAATATCTTCAAAATAGCCATTATGGTATTGGCTATTTCAAATCTATCAATAACAATGGGTAAGAAGCAAAAATGAAAATTTTATTTAATTCTAGGCAATTTCATAAGGCTTTGGCACCTTGGGTTTTTCTTCCATTATTTATATCTTCAATTACCGGTCTTCTTTATAGGGTTTCAAAAGATTTATTAGGTTATTCTAGAGAACAAGTTCATTGGTTAATGTCTCTCCATGAGGGGGAATGGCTTGGTGATAATGGAGAGCTCATATACGTAATATTGAATTCCCTTGGAGTTTTATGGATGCTCATAACGGGATTCCAAATGTTTTCAAAAACAATTTCATTTACCAAAAAGGTTACTAAAGGCGAGTCAAAAGGTTAAGATATAAAACTTGTAGGACAAAAAAGACTAAAATGGCCAATGAAAAACAAGAGAAGAATTTAGAAACCGATACTAAAGCTGACGCATCAGTTGATGTGGCAGTTGAACAAAAAGAAAAAAACATGGTTTCTGAAACTACTCAGACTTTAAACGCATCTAATCTTATTAAGGAATTTGAGAGTGAACAACTAAAAAAAGAATTACCTGAAATTTACGTCGGGGACACTGTTAAAGTTGGAGTAAAAATTACAGAAGGCAATAAAGAAAGAGTCCAACCTTATGAAGGTGTAGTCATAGCGAAAAGGCATGGAGGTATTAACCAGACTATTACAGTTAGAAGAATTTTTCAGGGTATAGGTGTTGAAAGAGTATTTATGCTACATAGTCCACAGGTTGCCTCCCTAAAGGTTGAACGTAGAGGTAAAGTAAGAAGAGCTAAGTTATTCTATCTGAGGGATAGAGTAGGAAAAGCTACTCGCGTAAAACAACGCTTTGATCGATAAAGTTGTAAAGTAATCAACTTATTGGTCACAAAGGCGCTTATAATTATTTAAATGCGTCGTTAGTTCAGTTGGTAGAACGCAGGTCTCCAAAACCTGATGTCGGGGGTTCAAGTCCTCCACGACGCGTTTGATCAACATTATGTAAATTATTTTTTCATTAGATGGAGTTAGATCTTCAACCTGGGGACGTAGTCAAAGTCCTAGAATCAGCAGCTTTAGGATGGGTTCGTGCAAGAGTCATCAGAGTTAAGTCTGGTGGGAGAGTTGTAGTACAAAGTGACCAAGGTAGAGAATTTACTGCTAGAGGCAATCAAGTTAGATTGATAGAACCTGCTGGTTTTAGACCTCAAAAATAAATAGTTTTTTACACTAAACCAGCTGTAAAACTAACTATTTCTTTAAATCCTCAAAATAATAAATTTTTTTTATTACAACACCATTAATTAAGTATTATGATCTGATAATTTTAAGAATGAAGTTCTAAGTAAATTTAGAACAAAACCTTGGGACCGTAGTTCAACTGGTTAGAGCACCGCCCTGTCACGGCGGAAGTTGCGGGTTCGAATCCCGTCGGTCCCGTTTTTTTCTAAAAAAAATTTGGAAAAACGTTTAAGACTAGCGCCGAGTCCAACGGGTTTGTTTCATATTGGGACGGCGCGAACAGCATTATTCAACTGGTTGTATGCACAAAAAATTGGCGGAAAATTTCTTATCAGAATAGAAGATACAGATTTTCTTCGATCTAAATCTGAATATACAAAAAATATATTAGAGGGATTGAAATGGCTTGGACTTAAATGGGATGAGGAACCTATAAAGCAAAGTGATCGAATTTCTATTCATAAAAGTTACATCAAAAAGCTATTGGAATGTGGAGCTGCATATAGGTGCTTTACAACAGAAGATGAAATTTCTGAATTAAGAGAAAAACAAAAAAAGAAAGGATTACCCCCAAAGCATGATAATAGACACAGAAGTCTTTCAAAAGAAGAAATAGAAAAATTCATATCCCAAGGGAGGACTTCAGTAATAAGGTTTAAGATTGATGAAAAAATTGAAATTAAATGGTTAGATCAGATAAGAGGTGAAATCAAATGGCAAGGGAAGGATTTGGGTGGTGATTTAGTTTTGTCAAGAAGGGCAAAGGGATATGAGATTGGAAATCCTTTGTATAATCTTGCAGTTGTAGTTGATGATAATTTCATGAATATTACTCATGTTGTAAGGGGTGAAGACCATATCTCGAACACTGCAAAACAAATATTAATTTATAAAGCATTAAATTTTAATTTGCCAACTTTCTCGCATACACCCTTAATACTAAATAGTAAAGGGAAAAAATTATCTAAAAGAGATTGCGTCACTTCAATAGACGAATTTAGAGATATGGGATATTTACCTGAGGCTTTATCGAACTATATGGCTTTTTTAGGTTGGTCTCCAAAATCTGCCGACAGAGAAATACTTACACTTGAAGAGATATCCGAAATTTTTGAGATATCAGATATAAATAAAGCTGGGGCCAAATTCAGTTGGGAAAAACTTAACTGGATTAATTCTCAATATATAAAAAATATGGAATTAAAAAAGTTAAGTGAGATCATGATGAAATATTGGGATAATAATGGTTGGGTGCCGCCATCTCAAGAATGGGCAAGCAAATTAGCAATTTTGCTAAGAGACTCTATGTCTCTTTTAAAAGATTCAATAGAACAATCAAAACCATTTTTCTCAATACCTACTATTCAAAAAGAAGGTCAAGATTTTCTGGAAAAAAAGGATAGCAAATTATCTCTAAAACTAATATTTAATTATTTAATTGAACAAAATACTATAAAAATAAATAAAGAGAAAGCTAAAGAAATAATCAACGAAATCTCAAAAATGCATAATATTAAAAAAGGGATATTAATGAAATCATTAAGAGTAGCCTTTTTTGGATCTCTAAGTGGACCAGATTTAATTCAAAGTTGGGAGCTTTTCTCAGAGAGTAAAACAGACAGATCTCGTATTGAAAGATGTCTCAAATCAATCTAAATTATTTTTTTGGCCTAATTCAAGTCTATTTGCCAAAGGTTTAGCTGAAAGCCCTTGGATTCCTACTGTCATCAATATAGTGAGAAAAACTAAACCTTGAAGACGGCCAGCCCCAAGGATTCCAGCCTGCTCTAATCTTATAGAAAAAAGAGAAGCTACCGCTGCAGTAACAATACCTCTTGGGGCTAACCAGGCTAAAAATATTTTTTCTTTTAAGTTCAGTTCTCTTCCCGTTGTTGCTATCCAGATAGAGATAGGGCGAACAATTACCATCAACATAAATACGCAAACAACCCCTCCCCAGCCAAGTGGACTTAATTCACCCCAAGAAACGTCAGCGGCTAAAAGAGGGAAAAGAACAGTTATTGCTAATTGAGCTAATTCACCTATTAGATTATCCAATCTCTCCTTATCTATAACTTCTCTTTTCCCTACAATAAAACCTGCCGCGACAGAAGCAGGCAAACCTGATTCTGGTAAAAAATATTCGCAAATTCCATACACAAGGAAAATAAATCCCAGGGTCACTTGAAGCTCTATACCAAATGAGGCTTCATTTTTTATTTTTTTTAAAATTTCTGATAGTAACCATCCTGCACTTAATCCGATTAAGACTCCTCCCCCTAATCTTTGCATTAATGCTATAAATACATCGTTAATCCCACGTAGGTCCCCTAAAGTCAGTTCTAAAAGCAGTAATGCTAGTACTGCACCAATTGGTTCAAGCAACAACCCTTCAGCTTTCAAAACTTCCGAAAGAGGTGAAGCTAATTTTATTTGTTCTACTAATGGAGATACAACTGTTGGTCCAGTAGCTAGAACGATGGCACTATATATTCCCGCAACTTGCCAAGAGAGGCCTGCCAGCCAATGAGCAATAAAAATTCCAGCTGACAATGAAATAAAAAGTCTTACCAATGAAATTTTCAAAACAGTATTTCTTATATTCCCCTCAGGCAGTTTTAAATTTAGTCCCCCTTCAAATAAAACCAAACAGACTAAAAGACCAACAATAGTTTCAAGCCCTTGCCCGAGATCTAAAGGCTCAACCAGTCCTAAACCTGATCTGCCTATGAATAATCCAGAAAGCAGTAAAATAACAACACTTGGGAATCCTGTAAAAAAAGAAAATAATCGAGCAAAAGCACCTGCAAATACAGTTATTCCCCAAAGTAATCCAAGCCTTTCAGGCGTCATAAAAAATTATAAATAATATAAATATTTATTATTTTGATTAAATCAATAATATTATCTGAAGTCCAATAAATACAATACTTTTTAATTTAATTAATCCGCTTAAGAAGAACAATTTTTATTAAATCATTAAAACTACTTTTAAAAAAATTAATTTTATTTCTATTAAGAAAACTGGCTTATTAAAGCAATAATTATAAAAATAATTCCTATTCCAACAGTTGCCATCCTTCCGTTCCATATTTCAGCTTGAGGGGTAAAACCTCTTTTCCACAAATTCAGTTCCTTTTTATCAACAAAGTTTTTTGTCTCTTTAATCTCGATTTTAGATTGTTTGTTCATTGAAGTTAGAAAGGAGGGTTTTCTTCATATAGGGTATTTGCTTGTTCAATTGATAGTCTTCCTGCTACACCTAATTTAAGGGAGCTTAAATGATCCTTAAATTTGATCCTGAACAAGGCTGCCGCTCCAATCATTGCCGCATTATCTGTACAAAGATTAAGGGGAGCTAAATGAACATTAATTGATTTTTTACTAGCTTCACTAATCATCATTTTTCTTAATGTATTGTTAGCAGCCACTCCACCAACAACAACAACATTATCCAGGCTATGATCTTTTGCACATTTTATTGTTCTCTCTACCAAGACCTCCGCCACTACTCTCTCAAAACTTGCAGCAATATCAGGAATTGGGACGGTCTTCCCATCCAAATTTATTCTCTCAACTAATCTTAATACGGCAGTTTTTAGGCCACTAAAAGAGAAATCATATTTAAGAAATCCACCTTTTTTATCAGAAATCCTACATTTTGGTAAATTAAATTTCATTGGGTCCCCATTTTTAGCCACCTTTTCAATTGCAGGTCCTCCCGGATAACTAAGACCTAATAGTCTGCCAACTTTATCAAAGGCTTCTCCAGCAGCATCATCAAAACTTTTCCCAAGTCTTTGCATTCCCCTTCTCTCATCAACCTTTATCAATTCAGTATGTCCGCCGCTAACAAGTAATGTAAGAAAAGATTTCTTTGGATAGTTTTCTGAAAATAGAATTGAAGATAAATGCCCCTCCAAGTGATGAATTCCCAAAAATGGTTTTGAATGTAACATACAAAGTGATCTTGCAGTGATAGAGCCAACTCGTAAACAACCAACTAATCCAGGAGCTACAGTTGATGCAATATAATCTACTTCCTCAATTTTTATTTTTGATTCTTCTAGAGCCTTATCTAAAACAAATGGTAATGATTCTAAATGCTTTCTAGCTGCAAGTTCAGGCACAACTCCTCCCCATTGTGAATGATCTTCAATTTGAGAAGCAATTATATTTGAATGTATTCTGAAGGTATCGCCAATATTAGAAACTATTGAGACAGATGTCTCATCACAACTTGTTTCAATAGCTAAAACTTTGTGCATTTTTGATTCAACTTGTTCTATTTTAATATTAATTTCTTACTTAACACACTATAAGGAATTAAAGATTGCAACTTATGAAATTCTTTTTTTCAATCGTAACCTCAGTTTTTCTGTTCCTCGGAATTACTCCAATCGCTCTAGCAGCAAATGGGCCTGCCTTAAACGCAGATAGGGCTAGCACAGAATATACTGCTTCTGCCCTCACAAAATGCTCTGAAAATCCTAAATTCATTGAGAGAGCAAATTCTGCAACTACTCAAAAAGACATCGCAAGATTTGAAAGATACGGAAAAGCATCATGCGGAGATGATGGTCTTCCACATTTAATAATTGGACCTCCTCTTGAGCCATGGGGAGCCCTTTTAAACAGAGGTCATGAAGGAGATTTACTTATTCCAGGAGTATTGTTCATTTACATTGCTGGAATTATAGGTTGGTCAGGAAGAGAGTATTTGATTGAATCAAAAAAGACTAAGAATCCTGCAGATCTTGAAATCATTATTGACCTAGAATTAGCCAGAAAATGTCTTGTAAAAGGAGCACAATGGCCACTTCTTGCTAACAAACAAGGTAGAAATGGAGATTTAAGAGAGAAAGATAACAACATTACACTTAATGGTCCTCGCTAGACATTTTTAAAAACTTTCATAAAACAAATGTTCAAAATTCTAAACACAAAATTTGTCAGATCTGCCCCAGTGGTAGCAGCAATTTGGCTAAGCCTTACAGCCGGAATAATTATTGAATTTAATAGGTTTTTCCCAGATTTATTATTCCATCCAATGAGCTGATAAAGAGAAAATAATCAAGTTTTTATTAACTTGATTATTTTTTTTGCTGTTTCATCAACATCGTGATTTGTTACTGCAAAATCAAATTGATTTGACACTGAAATCTCATAATTAGCCCTTGAGAGTCTTTTTTTAATTGCCTCTTCTTTTTCTGTACCTCTATTTCTTATTCTTCTCTCTAACTCTTCTTTATCCGGAGGAAGTAAAAATATGGACTGTGAATTAGGAAACTTATTTTTTATTTGCCTTGCACCCTCTACTTCAATTTCAAGTAGTACGGTAAATCCCTTTTTTATTTTCTCATTAACAGAAGACAAAGGGGTTCCATAGTAGTTTCCAGCAAATTGAGCCCATTCAAGAAAAAGATTTTGTTCAATCATTTCTTTAAACTTTTCTTGGTTTAAGAAATAATAATTTTCTCCGTCCTTTTCTCCCTCTCTAGGTTCTCTAGTTGTTGCAGATATTGAAAGCCAAAAATTTTTTTCTTTACTTAATATTTCTTTAACAACTGTTCCTTTACCTACCCCGCTGGGTCCAGTAAGGATAATAAGTTTTTTTTGATTTTTCATATTAATTTTTTTACAGTAAAATAAACATCTTGTGAATTAAAAAAGGAATAATGCAAAAAGGTGTTCCACAGATAATGGATATTACATCTATTAGATCTGTCTTGCATTATTTGACAAAGAACATCTTACCTACAAAGTTTGAGACTGCCCAACAACCAGAGCCTAATACAATTCAATTATGTTTCAGAGGAGTTGATTCTCAAACATGGTTAGAAGTTTCATGGAATGGAGACTCTCCAAGAATACTAAAGATAAATAAGCCAGAAAAGATTGGGAGAGAAAGCACACTTTCTAAACAAATAAGATACGGATTAAAGTATATGGCTTTAATTTCGATTGATCAAGATGATTTCGAGAGAGTTATAAAATTTAGTTTTGCAAAAAAACCTGGAGATGAAATTAATAAGTATTTAATTTTTGAATTAATGGGAAAACATAGTAATATTTTTTATCTTGATAATAAACATAAAATAATTGCCGTTGGTAAACAAATTAAATCAAGTCAATCTAGTTTTAGAACAATTTCAACAGGATCAATTTATTCTGGCCCTCCAGTCAATCTCAAAAAACAACCTAGAGAAGATGAGTCTTTTCAATCATGGAAAGACTCAATTTCAATAGTGCCTGAGTCTTTGAAATACTGTTTAATAAATACCTATCAAGGAGTAAGCCCTATCCTCACAAAACAATTAGAGGTTGTTAGCGCCACTGTTAATTCAGAAATAATGGAAAAAAATATTGATTTCATTAGCAACTCAGACTTAAAGGAGATATTTAAAAATTGGAAGATTTGGGTAAACAGGTTTAAAAACAAAAACTTTAATTTTTCCACATTCAATCAAGATTTTTATTGCGTTTGGTTTTTTGATAAGGAAATTAATTGCGAAAATAAAATAGATTTATGCACAAGCTTAGAGAATTATTATGATTATCATCTGAAACAAAAAAAACTTGAATTATTGGAAAAGAAAATTGAAGGGATAATTTTTAAACAGACCAATACTGAGAAAAAGAATTTAAATATTCAATATGATCTTTTGACAAAATCAGAAAACTACGAGATATATAAAAAAAAAGCTGATAATATATTCGCTTCACATGAAATTAAAAAACAAGACATTATAAAGGGACAAAAATTATATAAAAAATCAAAAAAACTAAAGAGATCTAGAGAATTAATAAAAGAAAGATTAAGTATTTACAAAACCAACATAGAGAGATTAGACGAATTCACTACGCTTCTAGAAAATTTAAATTCTTTAAATCATGAAAAACTTTCTATGAGAATCAAACTACTAGAAGAAATTATGGAAGAAATTTGTAACGAGTTTAATATCAATATCAAGAAGCAAAGAGAAGATCAGAAAAGTACATACGAGATAGAGTCTTTACCAATTCAAGTTGATACTCCCACAGGATTAAAGCTTCAGGTAGGGCGAAATATGAGGCAAAATGATTTAATAAGCTTTAAGTTCTCAAAAAAAGGGGATTTATGGTTTCATGCACAGGAATCACCAGGCAGTCATGTAGTTTTGAAGTCTTCATCTAAAGTAGCATCTGAACAAGATCTTCAAATAGCTGCAGATTTAGCTGCTTTATTTAGTAAGGCAAAAAGAAACATTAAAGTTCCAATTAATTTAGTAAAGATTAAAGATTTGCAAAAAATCAAAAACGGAGGGCCGGGTTGCGTTTCCTTTAAAAATGGAGAAATTATTTGGGGAAATCCTACAAGAGGAGAAGATTATATTAAAAAAAATCTTAAAACAGTAATTTAGATTATAATAAAAAAAAATTTTTAAATCTAAATGTTTGATTTTCTTTTAGGCACTCATGAATTTTTAGGAAATCATAGCTTTCCAGAATTTATTGTTGGATATCTATTTGGTGCTGCATTAATAATAGGAGCTCCTACTGTTTTCTTACTACTTGCCTTCGTAAGCGCTTTAATGAAAACAAATGGGAAAATGGGTGGTTATAGAGAATATGAAACTTATGGTGAATCATCTTTAAATGATGCTCCTCCTTTCTTATTACCAGATCCAACAAATCCTAAATTAAGTAAATAATTAAGTTTATCGAAAAATAAATTGGACTTTGACAATAGTAGTTTTAAACCTTTTTATTACACAATTTTTATAAAATAATAATGAGAGGTACAGGTCAAAGAGAAAAAAAATTATCAGATTCGATGACTTTTAGTGATCATCTAGAGGAGCTTCGTCAAAGGATACTAAACTCAATTTACTCAATACTTATTTCAATATTCTTTAGTTTTCTCATCATAAAGCCATTAATATCTTTTTTAGAAATTCCAGCTGGTGATATTCATTTACTACAACTTGCTCCAGGAGAGTTTTTATTTGTCGCTATTAAAGTTGCAGGTTACAGCGGATTGATAGTTTCTATGCCTTATATTTTTTATCAAATAATATTATTCATTTCTCCTGGTTTAACAAAACAAGAAAAAAGCCTTATCTTGCCTGCAGTTTTTGGTTCAGGTCTTCTATTTTTTTTAGGATTAATTTTTTCATGGTGGATATTAGTCCCTGCAGCAATAAATTTCTTCATTAGTTTCGGTGCTGATATTGTTGAACCAACTTGGTCTATAGAAAGATATTTTGATTTTGTTCTCTTATTAATGTCTAGCACTGCAATAGCTTTTCAATTGCCAGTATTACAATTTATTCTTGGTTCTCTTGGAATAATCACAACAGAAAAAATGATTTCAAATTGGAAGATAGTTGTAATTTCCTCTGCAATATTATCTGCAGTGATTACCCCTTCAACTGACCCATTGACCATGTCATTGCTATCTATATCTATTGTGTTTTTATTTTTTGTGGGTACTGGATTAACTTACTTATCAGAAAATCTTAAGTCAAAAACTCTTTCATCTTCTCATTAAGATCTAGTTGCAAGCTGACAGCTCGACCTAACCTTGGCTTAGCATTGACTTTCTTTAGCCATTCCCTTACTTCTTCTGAATATCCACATCTATTTAAAATCTCGATTTTATCAGCTATAGATTTTTTATATTCATCTTCACTTAAAGGGAATGATTCCTGTCCAAGAAATCCCCACATCATTTGAAAATACACGGATTTTCCTCTTCTAAAGAGTCTAAAATCATATTTTTTCCCCCAGCGATGTATCAAATAATGTATAACTTCATCTACTAGCAATGGGTTCATTTAAATCAATTAATTAAAACTTCCTAAACTTTTACTTTAAATTATTAAAAGTCCTATCTATTTGCAACAGAAATTGAACAATTTGCTCCATAATAACTAATAAATAACAGAACCAAGTAGCGAATGACTCAATTAAGTTCCAATGATGTCCCTTCAATGGGTCGAAGGCAATTTATGAATCTTCTTACATTTGGTACTGCAACTGGTGTAGCTTTAGGAGCCCTTTACCCTGTAGCGAATTATTTCATGCCTTTAAGAGCAGGCGGTGGTGGAGGTGGGACTTCTGCTAAAGATGAATTAGGGAATCCAATAACTAAGACAGGTTGGCTAGCTACACATCAAGCAGGAGATAGAAGTTTAGTTCAGGGTCTAAAGGGAGATCCAACTTATTTAATAGTTAATGAGGGTGGGGAAATAGGAGAATTTGGTTTAAATGCAATTTGTACTCATTTAGGTTGTGTTGTCCCATGGGATAGTGGTGCTAATAAATTCATATGTCCTTGTCATGGCAGTCAGTACGATACTAACGGGAAGGTAGTAAGAGGGCCTGCGCCTTTATCTTTAGCTCTAGCTCATGTCGATATTGAAGATGATGCTGTACTCGTCAAACAATGGTCAGAAACTGACTTTAGAACTAATGAAAACCCATGGTGGGCATAAAAAAAATGAAAGGTCTTAAAAATCAAATCATGAAAAAAACAAGTTTACTTATTTGTACTCTGCTTTTCATTTCAAGCATTGTATTTTATCCAAAGATCAGTTTTGCTTATCCATTTTGGGCTCAGCAAAACTACGAATCCCCAAGAGAAGCCACAGGTAAGATAGTCTGTGCAAATTGTCATCTAGCTCAGATGCCTACAATTGCAGAGGTTCCACAATCTGTTGGAGCAGATAGTGTTTTCAAAGCTGTGGTCAAAATACCCTACAAAAATGATTTAAAAGAGATAGGGGCTGATGGTTCGGAAGTCCCATTACAAGTTGGTGCTGTTGTAATGCTGCCTGATGGCTTTAAACTTGCTCCAGAAGAAAGATGGACCGAAGAAATAAAAGAGGAGACAGAAGGGGTTTATTTCACTAATTACAGTGAAGAGAAAGATAATATTATTATTGTCGGACCTTTACCTGGCGATACCAACAAAGAAATCGTTTTCCCTGTACTTTCCCCTGACCCATTCACTAATAAAGAATATCACTATGGAAAATACTCTTTACATATTGGAGGCAATAGAGGTAGAGGTCAGGTATATCCAACTGGAGAAAAGAGCAATAATGTAGTATTCACCTCTTCCACCGCAGGAACTATAAATTCAATAGAAACAATTGAAGATGGAAGCTATCAAGTCAATATAGAAAACGATAATGGTGAAATAACTACTGAAGCAGTCCCTGTTGGTCCTCAACTTATCGTAAAAGCGCAAGACAAAATTAATGTAGGTGACCCTCTTACTAATGATCCCAATGTTGGTGGCTTTGGGCAATTAGATGCTGAGGTTGTACTTCAGAGCCCTTATAGAGTTATTGGATTGATTGCATTCTTCATTGGTGTAGGCTTAACACAAATACTTTTAGTATTAAAGAAAAAACAAGTAGAAAAAGTGCAAGCAGCAGAGGGTATCTAATTTTCTCTAAATGCTTATACTTCAAGCTTTTATACAATCTCCAGGAGAAACTTTTTTAAATTTAGGATTTATAACTATTAGATGGTACGGACTTCTTATTTCGGTTTCAGTTTTAATAGGCCTATTTGTATCTAAAAAACTAGCAAAGGCAAGAAATATTAACCCAGAGTACATTAGTGAAATACTTCCATCATTAATAATCTCTTCAATAATTGGAGCTAGAGCTTATTACGTAATTTTTGAGTGGAGGCAATATAGCGGAGAGTACTTTTTTACTTCTTTTGAACTTTTCAATAACATCATTCAAATACCTTCTTTTCTTGCAGTTTGGGAAGGAGGCATAGCAATCCATGGAGGTCTAATTGGAGGATTAATATCTATTATCTATTTCTGTAAGTCGAAAAAAATTAATTTAAAAACTTTTATTGATATATTAATACCCTCGATTATTCTTGGACAATCAATAGGAAGGTGGGGAAATTTTTTCAATAATGAAGCCTTTGGAGTTCCTACAAATTTGCCTTGGAAATTATTTATACCTATCCAAAATAGACCTTTAGAATTTATTAATTATGAATTTTTTCATCCTACATTTCTCTATGAGTCATTGTGGAATCTTTTGATTTTCATCGTCCTTATTATTACCTTTAATAAACAAAATAAAACAGATTTTTTCAGGCCTGGCTTTATTAGCTGTCTTTATTTAATAAGTTATAGCTTTGGACGATTCTGGATTGAAGGTTTAAGAACTGACCCACTATGCATTGGTGGACTTCCACCTTTCTGTGATGGCGGTATAAGAATGGCTCAATTTATAAGTATTTTTCTATTTTCTTCTGGATTAATTGGAATATTTTTTTTAAGATTGAGAACATATACTGGGAAAAATAGAAAGAATGGATAACAAAATATCCTTTATTGGTGTTGGTCCAGGCGATCCAGAATTATTAACTTTAAAAGCATTAAAAAAGATAAAAATTGCAGATGTCATTATTTGGACTGATTCTCTAATTCCTGAAAAGATTTTAGATTCTGCTAAAGAAGGTTCTGAAAAAATAAAAACGAGTTCACTTAACTTAGAGCAAATCACCTCAATTATGATAGAAAAATTTCAAGCAGGGAAAACTGTTATAAGGTTGCATGATGGAGACCCTTGCCTTTTTGGAGCAATTAGAGAGCAAATCGAAATTTTAAAAAATGAAAAAATTGAAATCGAGGTCGTTCCTGGAGTAAGTGCTTTTCAAGTTGCTGCAGCATATCATGAAGCTGAGTTAACCATCCCTGACGTAACTCAAACAATAATTTTAACTAGAGCAGGAGGTCGAACAGGGATGCCCGAAAAAGAATCTCTTAAAGATCTTGCGAAACACAATTCCTCTATATGTCTATATCTAAGTGCTAGGCATGTGAAAAGGTCTCAAGAAACTTTACTAGAGTTTTACCCTCCAGAGACTAAAGTGATAGTTGGATTTAGAGTATCTTGGGATGATGGTTGGACATCATTAATAGAATTAAAAGATATGGAAAAATTTTCTATTCAGAAAAAACTAATTAGAACAACCATTTACATAATTAGCCCAGCAATTAGTAATTCTCAAAAAAGATCTAATCTTTATAATCCATCTTATAAGCATCTCTTTAGGAATAAATAATTTTAAAGTTGATAGAAAAATATTAATTACTATAATTAGTAAAAATTTATCTGCTTTGAAAGAAATAAAATCTGTTTCGGGAATCAACAATAAAGGAGGAGATTCCTCTTTTAAGAGAATCGGAAATTTCATTAAAGAGGCTAGGTTAAGTAAAAATCAATCAATTGAAGAATTGGCTTCCGATTTAAAAATTGGAGCTCATCAACTTGAAGCCATAGAGGAAGGTAATGAAGAAAAACTACCTGAAAAAGTATTTATCAAAGCAATGATTAGACGCATTTCACAGAAGCTAAAACTTGATACAGAATTTTTAATGGATGAATTCAAGACAGAGAGGAAAGAAGTGAAAATTGAAGAAATAGTTGAAGAAGTTTCCAAAAAAAATTATAAATCTAGGCAATCTAAGAATTTTAATCCAATAGGATTCCTAATATTTATCTTAATTTCAGGCTTTCTCGGACTAATCGCCTCGTCCTTAATTTTCAATTTATTTTCAGATTCTTCTCAGAATCAAACTCCAAAACAAGAACTTATTAAAAAAACTAAATAACTTTTAAATCCAAATTCTTTAGTTCTTTTATTACATTTCGGCATAATCCTAAGTTCCATTTTTCAAGAAGAAGATTATGGTTTCTATTTAAAGGTAAAAGTTGAAATGTAAGACTATTTTCCTGCAATTTTATTTGAACTGAGGAGATCACCTTGCCAGGTCTTTGATCAAGAGCTGCCGCTAGTCTCAGGATTAATGACATTTCAAGAACTAATGTTTTATCTTCTTTGGATATTAAATTTTGCCAAGACTCATGTCTTTTCTTGGGTAGAGTCTTCCTATGGTACCGAGCAATTGAAGCAATAATATTTGTTTCTGATTCAGAATATCCCAACAACTCACAATTTTTTATTAAGTACCAAGAGTGTTTGTGATATGAAACAACATTCACGTATTTCCCACAATTATAAAGGTTAGAAGCTGCCCAAAGAAGTTCTTTAGCTTTAGGGTCATTATCACTATGAAAGATATTTTTAGTCTGATCGTAGATTTGAAAGGCAATATCGATAACTTTCTCAGCTCTTATACTATCTACCCCAAACTTTCTGGCCTGATGAACTATGGTTGTTTTTCTAATATTGCTTTGAATATTTAACTCGTTTTTTATTATCCCTTTACGAAGCATCCAATCAACAACTAAACCCTCTCTAAGCGCCCTCTCACTAATAGTTA
>QCEG01000005.1 GCA_003278535.1 Prochlorococcus sp. AG-355-N18 | reverse complement strand
TCTCATTAAGAAATCATGACTACCTAAAGAGTCAATCTTACCATTATGCATAACAATGATGTTATCCGATTCTTTTAACGTAGTTAATCTATGAGTAATCATTAATAAAGTTTGTTTCTTAAAATGTTCTCTCAAATTACTAACCACTTGTTTTTCTAAGATCATCCTAGCTAAGGCTATTCGTTGTCTTTGCCCACCTGATAATCCAGATCCTTTTTCACCGATGGGTGTACTATATCCATATGGCAAGGTCATAATAAATTCATGTGCGCAGGCTATTTTTGCAACTCTTACAACATCTTCACTTTCGGCTAAAGGATCTCCTAAGGCTATATTTGAAAAAATAGAACCCTCAAAAAGCATACAATCTTGGGGAACGAAACCTATTTGTTCTCTCAAAGAATATAGGTCCACTTTAGAAATATCATATCCATCTATTAAAACCCTTCCAGATTTTGGTTTATACAATCTAGGGATAATTTTTAATAAAGAACTTTTACCACATCCACTTTGTCCAACAATACCCGTAAAGGATCCTTTTTTAATTATTGCACTCACGGATGACAAAACTAGTTCGGAAGTAGAAGAATAAGAATAGCTAACTGAATCTAATTGTATATTTCCTTTAATTGATGGCATAACAATATTTTCCTCCTCTCCTTCAGCGACTTCCAAAGGTTGATTAACAACATCTCCTAAACGTTCAAGTGAAAGTGACATTTCCTGAAAATTTTGCCAAGTTGAAGCAAGCCTTAACATCGGCTGAGTAACATATCCACTTATAATCCTGAAAGCAATTAATTCTCCCAGTGTCATCTTATTAGCTATAACTAAAGATGCTCCTACTCCTATTATTAGAATATTGCTTATTTTACTTATTAACTGTAAAAGATTAGAACTTAACGTATTAGCCATAATGGCATTAAATCCTTTGTTAATTGCAGCTAGATGCCTATCTTCCCATTGTTTTTTGGAAACCAATTCAGCATTTTGTAGTTTAACCGTTTGTATTCCGCCTAATATTTCCACCAAATAAGACTGGGTTTTAGAGGCAGCCTCTGCTCTTCCCCTTATAAGCCTCTGAGTGACAGGTGTAAGTCCAACAGTTACTAAAAACAAAAAAGGTAACGTAAAAAAGACAACCAAAGTCAGAGAGACATTGTAGTAAAACATTACCAAGAAATAAATTATTGCAAAAAAAGCATCTAAAACCACTGTTAGAGCTGTCCCTGTAAGAAATCTTCTAATATTTTCCAATTCTCCTAAACGACTTGATACTTCTCCAACTGGTCTTCTATCGAAAAAGCGAGCATTTAACTTCAGTAACCTTGATATTATCGCCGAGCCAACACTTATATCTATCCTATTACTTACTTCAACAAATTGGAAAGTTCTTAAACTACTAAAAATAATCTCAAGAATTACAAATACTAACATTAGTAATATCATTGGATTTAATGCTTGCGTAGCTCCTTTACTAATAACTCTGTCAATAATCTGTTGAAAAAGTAAAGGAGTCGCTAAAGCAAAAATTTGAGTTAAAAAACTTGCTGCAAAAACTTCTAATAACTCAGTTTTGTATTTCCTTACAAATGGGAGTAGCCAAGATAATTTAAATCTATTTTTGGGAGTATGAAGACCTTCTGAAAGAGTAATTAATTGATTTGATTTACCAAAAAATTTTGGAAGATCTTTTATCAAAACATCTACTGGGCCATTAATTGGATCAAAAACTAATAAAGATTTATTATTTATATCTACCAATAGGGAACTATTGCCAACTTCGTTTATCCATACAGATGGCGTAGGGAGTCTTTGAGGATTTTTATCATTAACCTTTATCAATCGAACAGATAATCCTAAATTATCAAGAATGGACAATAGTCTTTCGGGCCAAAGTATTTTATCCTGATCCATTATCTTTGCTACCTTTCTTAAAGTGTCTTTTCTTGTGGGAAGATTAAAAATTTCCACTATCATTGAAAGTGTCGAAATATAAGAATCAAAACGATTTTTACCACCTAAAAAAGTTATTCCATTTTTTCTCTTATCTTTACTGCTATAAATATTTTTATCTTTTGTTATAAATTTCCCTGAGGAAATAGTCTGAGGTTCTAATTCTGGTTTATTTTCAAAATAATTATCAAAATTTATTTCAGAATCAGAACCCTCTATTTTTAAACTTTCTGGACTTATCTTAATAATTCTTGGTAAATTTTTACTCCTAAAAAAAGATCTTACTATTTCTAAATTTAGTACCTGGCCATAACTAAATCCCTGAAAATCCTTATCCAAATATAAGATAATGTCACTAGGCTTTATGCTGTTTTTGTCTTTAACAAAACCAATCTTTGTTTTTATTTGATTAACATCTTCAATTTGTAGATAATTATTCCTTAATTTAGAAATTACTTTATAGATTTCAATTAGTTCAAAGTCCGAACAACAAGATCTAAAAATTAATTTTATTTTTTCTAAATCTCCTTCATTTAACTCTTCAAAATCTACCAAATGGAACTGAACTTTCTTAGAACATCTGACAATTTCATTTGACTTTATATTCAATAACCCAGCTGCACCAAATAAAAGAGGGCCATCAAGTTTTATGATAGTTTTTGATCCAAAAGTTGATTCTTCATCAATTAGCCTCACTTCTCCTTTTTTGACAAATAAAAGTTTATTTTTCAACTCATTATTTGAGAAGATAAGAGCGCCAGGATTTTCCTCAAGCAATACATTTGAGGCTGGGATAAGGTTGCTTAAAAATTTATATTGATTATGACTTAATCTCATAATTATTTAACAATAGGTGGCTCTATAAATTGTTGTAAAATTTCCTGAGACTTGTTTTTTGATTTTGAACCAAGTATTAAAGACCCAAGAAAAGATTTTGTCTTATCATCGTATTCACTTTCATACCTATACTCGAGCCTTATAATTGCAAACCATTCACTAGCTCTAAAAGGACTTATTAAGTCTCCTGGATTACAAGTTCTTAATCTTGCAGCCACTTCAGGATGTGGTGTTGTGAAATCAACTGGTCCAACAATTCCGCGAGTTTTTGATTCTGGACCACAGCTAAATTTTTCTGCAATATCACCAAACTCAGCTTCTTTAGATTCTATTGAAAAATAGAGATCATTAGCTTGATCTTCATCTTTTACTCTTATTAGGCTATAAAGTACTCGATCTAAACGGTCTTTGTATTTTAGAAAAATAGACTCGCCACTTGTACTCATTAAATCCTTTATGACTAGTGATCTTTTATATCTTAATCTTGCAAAATCAAGGAATTGAGAATTATCTGTAAGTAAAGCTTGTTTTCTCCATTGATCAAGTTGTTCAGTTTCCTCTATATTAAGTTCCTCTTTCAAGAAATTTATAATGGTTTCACTATTCATTGATTCGGGATAATTCTTAATTTTAAATTCTTCTACAAACATCATTTCAGCATCCTGTTTAACTAAGGATTGCAGTAATCCATAATTTGCCAATTTATTCATTAAATCAAGATATTTATTTTCTTGACTCATCTAATTAGAACAACACATAAACATTTATATATTTAAATCTATTTTCAATTCTCTTGCAACGTCAATAAATTGCGCATACATCAAAACATCTGTCATTGAAACATTTACTTTGTCAGCTTTAGATAAGATTGATTTTAAATCTCTTATTTTTTCTTTGGATTTAGATCCTAAATTTCCCTTTAACTTATCATCTAAAAAATATTTATTAATCCATTGATTCCAATTTATATCAATTTGTTCACCGTGAGATAATTTTTTCAACAATATTGATATTTCCTTTATAAAAATACCTGGATTAATAACTTCATGAAGAATTTCACTAAGCAAGGATTTCCCTTCATGATCTATTCCAGGAATAACAGAATATTTATCTACAAATTCATCCATATCGTTGATATTCAAAATTTTTATTTTTGAATTAAACATTTCAATTGCTAAGAATCTACTATCTCTTGTGGGGTAAATCCATCTACCTTGGAAAAGTTCATTTCGCCTTTTTATTTTTAGATTTCTATCTTTAGTTAATGTATCTATAGATTTAGTTAAAATTCTCTCGGAAGATATACCACCCAACATTATCAACAAGAAACTTTCTAAAGGTGAATCAACAAGTCTTGATGCAAAATCTTTAGCTAAATCAAAACTATTAGATAAAAGCTTACTTAATTTTTTCAGTTTTTTAAAAACAGAACTATTATCGAAAATAAAATTAGTTTCATCGACTTTTAACTTAATATTTTCTGCTTCTTTATTAATTTGGGAATTACTGATATAGCTAAAATTATTTTTGTTTAATATTTCTCCAGATATATCTTCTATCACTGAAGAATTTTGATATAAATTATTGATATTGTAATTATTATAAAGACTTAAATCTTGAGGGATTATAGAACTACTTGCTTCTATAGTTTCGTTACCAATATTTTGACTAGTTTCAGGTGTTTCAATTACTTCAAAAAGGATTGGAATTATTGGATCTCTAATAAAACCTATATCTCTATTCAAATCAAAATAACCCTGATCTATTAATAGAAGTCCAATTTTATCAACCAAACCATCATTATCTGTATCTAATAAATATGATGAACCATCAATATAGGGCAGATGATCCTCGGAAAAACCTATAGATGAAAGTTTTTCTGAGAGGGTATCATTCATATTAATTTTCAAACTCTCTAATTCAATATTCATTCCAGAATTTGGTAATGCATAATAATTTAAATTAAAATCCAAAGAATCCAACCATTCTTGCAATGACCCATCAACTGATTCCTCATATGTTAATTGGGTTGATTGAAATAATGAAGGCTCGTCAAATACATTAGTTTTAACAATGGAATTAATATTGGTTTCCAAATCAAGTACATCAATAAAGACAATTGAAGATTCTGCGGAATTTGTATCTAATGAAAAATCAATCTCGCCCAGAGGCATATTAATATTTGGGGATTTATAAATATTATTTATTTTTAAATCCATTTCCTCTGAAGTATTACTGGTGGAAGATTCTAAAAATAAAGCACCTGAAGAGTTTGTAGAATCAAGCTTAATTACTTTTTGATCTTCAGTAGTTTCTAGCAAAGCTACCTTTCCAATACTAATTTTCTCGATAAAAGAAAGTTTTTCATTTTCATTTTTTAATTTCAATTTATCTAAAATTTCCAGAACATTTGATTCGGCTTCACTCAAACTTTCTTTTTGATTTTTCACAATCGCTTCGAGAGAAGAAGTATCAGCTTCCCTTAAGAGGTCTATACCCTTTATTATTTTTTCACTTTTATTTGATCTAAATGCCAGTCTTATAACTCCGCGAGACATTCCTGATTTTTGACCAAAAGAATGAGAACTATCTTTCCGCTCGCAAATAATTTTATGAATTCCTAATGGCAAATCCTCAAATGATTTAACTTTTTCAGTAAATAAAACTTTACCACTTTCATTCTCTATAAAAATCAAATCTCTGATTTTTCTTGGTAGATTAAGTTTCCAACCTATAGTCTCATCTTGGTCCGGATCATAAAAATATTCATTCATATCCAAAATATAATTGCTATCAATTTCAAAAAAAGTTTCATCAATATTGATAGGCCTTGATGGTAAGAATTCTGCCTGATTATTATCTATAGGGATCCATATTGTTGAAACATTTGATGAGACACTTGGATATTTAGTTTCTATAGAATTAACTTCTGTTTCAGTCCAAATATCAATAGCTATTCCAGTTTTAACAGGCTCATTCTCATTATTTATAGAATATACATTTTCAAGTTGTGAAGGTTTTTCTTCAAATTTATTAGGGGACACTATTAACTCAAGACCGGAAATATTTCCTAAGGGATTACCTGAGATTTCGGAGAGATTATTAAGATCAATTCTAAATTGCTTTTCCCCAATTTCATTTATTTTTCCATTATCTATTATTGGATTATCACCAACATTGTTTTTAAGATATGCTTCTTGATCTCCTACTTGAATATTTAAGAATATTTTATCTCCTAAAATATCATTTGGATCAAGAGAGTTAATGCCAAGATTTCTACTCAAATCTATAGACATATTTTTATTTAGAAGGATACCTAGAGATAAGAGATCAATGATTTCATTATCATTAACTCCAGTAATATTAGTTAAATCAGCTTTTGGCTTGAAAAAAAGATTAAACCAATCAGTCTCTACCTCCTCTCCCTCTGAATCTATTGCCTTTAATTTAAACTCTTGACTTACATCATTAGTTAAACCTAAGGGTACTTTAAAAGATAAATTTGAAATTTTATTATCAGTTTTCTCAATATTTAATATATTTTCAGCATACAAATCATTATTTATCTTATTATTTATATCTCCTTGAATAATTTGAAATGTAAGATTATCACTATTATGAATTAAGTCATCATCAGAAAATAAAGATAATGGTCCAGTATTGAAATTAAAATTTTCAAAATATTCTTCGTCAAATAAATCCTTTAAGAATTTTTCAGTATTCTTATTTACAAAAGGCTTATCATTTTTATTTAAAATCTCAAAGGGTATAAATGCTATTTCTGCTGATCCTGAACTATCTATAGCATTGATTTTAAAATTATATTTACCAACATCATTATTTTTAGGTGCCATAATATGTAAGTCAGCACCATCTCTACTGGAATAAGAATAAAATACACTATTTTCATCAGTAAATATTTCCTGATTTCTTCCAGTAATTCCATCTCTATTTATACCTTTACCTTGGCTAATTCCTAAAAATATATTTTCCTGAGAATTTTTAAGTCTAGTTTTAAAACTTATAATTTCATCAAATTCATCAATTCCTAAATAATCTCCTTGGCCAATTTCAGGAAGTGCTCCAGCCTCTATTCTAATAGAGTTATTTGATTCAAGAATACTATTAAATAGTGGTAATTTATTTGTTAAGGAAGCCGATTCCTTAATTAGTTCTAGGGATTCCCCAATAATGATATCTAAATCAATTCCTAAAACTCCATTTTCTAAAATATTTCTATTATCAATTAATTGAATGGAAACTACTAATTCAGTTCCATTCTGAAGTGATGCTAATTCGTTATTTTCTATCCTTATTAAATTTAAAGAATCATCATATTTATAGAAAACTGGTTCAATATAGAGTTTTCCCTCAGGAGATTTAGGGGTAGTTGATCTATAAACGATTTCAAGCCATTCTTGTTGGTTATCAATTACATTATCATCTTTAGATATCTCAATTATTTCATAATTCAAATTATCTCCATGAATTAAATCATCGTCACTAAAAATCTTACTAAGATCTAGTGATGTATATTCTCCTTCTAATAAAGAAGGGATGCCATTAATAATTTCACCAAAATTAGAATAATCAGGATTGATTTTTAATGAAGGCGAATCATTAGTATTTTCAACATTAATAATGAGTTCATATATAGATTTTTGTCCCCTAAGATCAATAGCTTGCCAAATTAATTTATAAGCTCCAATATCATTATTTTTTGGAACGCCTTCCAAGGTTCCTCCATAATTATTCTTTGCCAGATTAAATTTAAGCCAAGAAGGAAAATTGCTTGGATTTATTAAAGCGAGAACATCACTTTGATCATTATCAACAAAAAGATTATTTAAATCAAAATTAAAATCTTCGTCTTCTTTAATAAAGATCTCTTCTTGCCATCTATTCTGTGAAACAAGATTTGCGCCTTCTTTTATAACAACAGGTGGTTCATTTATATCATTTACAAATAAGGCAATTTTTTGCAACACTGAAGTTCCATTAATATCAGAAGCCTTTAAATAAAAAATTTGATCGCCTATTTTTGATTTAGTAGTTGGTTTAATTATTAATTGCCCATCTCTTAATTTGGCAAGGTCAGAAATATTTTCATCCCAATCAACCAAATTAGTGCTTATTGAATAAATATGTTTTTCTTCATTATGAAGAAAATCATCATCATCAAAAAACAATACTGGATTAAGTATTAATTCATCATTTAAGTCAACCGTTTTAAAAATAAATTCTCCATTATCATCACTATTAAGCGTCCAAGATTTTGGGATATAGTTCGTTAAAAATGGAGATGAATTAGTATTGCCTACTTCTAAATTTATATTTACTGAAGATTCTAGTCCTGAAGGATCATTAGCTGTTATATAAAATTCATAAAATCCAACATCTTGATTTAAGGGGATCCCAGATAAAAAACCCTCATTACTTATTTTTAACCATTGTGGTAATTCACGATTTTCATTTTCAATTATTTGGTTTATAGATTTTATCTCAATTTCCGAGTTATTATTATCGACATCTTCAAATATTTTAAGGAGATCCCATTCTTTGTAATAGTTTTCTAGAACTTTATCTAAATCAGATGCATCAATAACGAAAGGTGCATCATTTATAGGATTAAAATTAAAATTAACTTTTTTTGGATTAGATGACTTACTATTTCTGGCAGAATCAAAACTTAATGCTCTAACAGTAATTTCAATATTTCCCGTATGATCCTTGGGAGGTTGGAAAAATAGATCCTTAGCTTCCTCATAAGGAATAATTAATGAAGATAATTGATCAGAAAGTGTGATCCAGTTTGTTTCATCTCCATCCAAAACTCTTTTTTGAATTTTTGCATTAGCAGGGATCTCGCTGAACTCTATTTCTAAGGTTTGACTGCCAGCTGATGAAACTAGATTTGCTTCTATAGGGCCTCCATTTTCTTTTAATAATGGCACTCTTGTATCTTCATCAAAATTAGGATTAAAAGCAATATTTAATAAAGGAAATTTTAAAACTTCATTACTTGAAATTTTCAGTAAAACTCTTTCTCCTTCTACGCTACTATTATCATCAGTAGAGATTGGAATTAAGGCTAATTCTATATTTTCAGGAATGATTCCTAAATATAAATTTAAATCATTTAAAAGCTCTTCAGGTATTTCATAATAACCTTCATTATTTTTTGTTAAGTCAACATTTAGCCTAAAAGAATCAGGAAGATTATTTACTTGACCTTTTTCATTAAAGTAGCCAATTTTCAAAAAATAATTTTCAGAATTATCATTATCATTTGAATTTATATTTAGATTTAATTTTCCCAAATCAAACCAGCCATTTGATTCTATGTTATGAAAATCATCTTTTTTTTCAAAATTAATAATTGGGATATCTGCTATCGGATTTATTGATAAATCAAGTTTTTTTCTTGAAGACTCTTTAGATAATCCCAAACCAGGAGGTATAGCAATAGACCTAATGTTAAAGCTGAAGTTTCCTGAAATATTTGGAATAGATTTTATAAAGAAATTATCTAAACTATCATTTAAAATAATCTCATTATTTTCATTTCTTTCAATTATGTTTTTATCTAAATCAAAAATATTCAAGTTTGAATTTAAATTATCTATAACAAATTCGATTGAATCGTCTAGATAAGGTTCAATATCTACAAAATTACTAAGATTATAAAAATCAAAATCCTCATTTAAATTTATTAATTCGATATTTTTAAAAAAAGGATCTTTTGCATTTCTATGAAAATTTATTGAAATTTTAGAAATATTTCCTCTATTAGATTTTCCATTAGATTTCTCTTTTGAAATTAAACTTGCTTCAAAATCAATTTTATTAATTGCATCAATACCATTATCAATCAAAATTAGATTTTCTAGATCTTCAAATTTAAATAAATATTTAGATATACCATCAGAATTATTATTTAAGATTGGGTTCCATGAATCATTAATACTGTTTCCCAAAATCAAACTATCATCTATAGCAATTTCTATTAATTTCTCTTCAGAGCCGTCGTTATCTTCAAAATTATTAGAAGATATAGGATTAATTATTTCGAGAAGTCTAATACTTTGATTTTGAATTAATCCATTTTTATTTGTTTGATCTACAAAAATAATATCTTTGGGTTTATCTGGAATGGCATCTATATTTACTTGAACATTTTTAGTTATTTCTGCTTCAGATAAATTTCCATTTTCAATAGCAATTAATTTTATAGCAAATTGAAGAATTCCCGAAAAGTTTTCGGCAGGTTGAATACCAATATTATTTATCTCATCACTATCAAATACAAAAACGCCATTTTCATTTGATTTAATTTCTTCTAATCCTTCCTTATAAAATATTTTTGTACCTTGGGGTAAATCAGTTAATTCAAAAACTAATTTTTCTGACCCATCATTATCTCTTAAACCGTAAGATGAAATCAAATCTTGAATAGAAAATAATTCATCTTCTTTTGCTATTATATTTTTTGAATTTAAATAAGGTTTATTAGCTACAGGAGTTATCTCAACATTTATTGTTTTAGAAATAGAACTTCTTAAGCTTCCATCGGCCTGAATTTGGCTTACTAGAACATTCAAAGGAAAATTTCCACTCCAATAATCGTTAGCTATTAAATTAAGTTGATAATCATTATTTTTATAGTCTTCCCAGGTAAATACCCAATCGCCAATAGAATCTTTTAATCCTAATGGGAGAGTAATCTCATTTGGCAATCCTGATAATCTAATTAGAGTTAAAGAATCAATTCCCTCTTCAATCCAAGAGGAACTTAATGGAGAAATGATCTTAAGAAAGGCCTGATCATTATTCTCATTAGTAATTAAGTTATTATTTTGAGAAAATTCATTTTGTCCTTCATTTTTTGATAATAATTCAATGTCAATTTTTTCATTCAAGAAATCTCCACTATAATTTTCTAATCCAACATCATATATTTTATAAACATTTTCATTTGGAGATTTTGAATAAGCATTTGATTGACTTAACAAAATATTTGAAGAAGACCATGAAGGTTGTACAGATAAATTTTCTTTAGTATTAAGATCAATTTTTGAAAGAAAGTTTTCTACATTTAATAACTCTTCCTTTTGAGAGATACCATCACCATTATCGAACCATAACAAAATTTCACTCCATGAATCATCAAGATGATCTATGATTTTGTCATTATTAACATCTAAACTTAACAATGCATCTGTACCAGATAGATAATTCCTTGTTATATTTTCTGATTTAAAATATTCAGAAAATAATTCATTTATAGAAAGAATCTTTATATCGCCATCATCATTTTTAGTATCATTAAGTGCTAAAAAAGCGTTATCAAATGGATTAGCATCAGTGTTAGTTATCCAAGAAGTTTTATAGTTACCTTTTGTTGGTATCATGTTGAATCTTATATTATTTTCTAAATCGTTTATATCTAAGAATTGAATACCATCATTATTGAAATCAATAATAAGAGGATCAACAAATCTATCTTCATTTAATACTGGTAAAGTATTTGATGAATTCAAATATAATTCTTCAGATACCACTTCAGATGAAGTATCACCAATAGAATTATCTATAATTCTTGAAGATAATAAGAATTTTAATTTATGATTATTTAGAGGACTTACTTTTTTATCATTGGGTATAAGAAACAAATTACCTTCATTTATTAAATTAAAATTTGCTATTTGGTTTTGTTCAGTATCAAAAGGTAGGGGTGGAATATTTATGATAGTAAAAGTACCAAATTCATCAGTAGCTCCAAATACAATATATTTATCATCAACTTTATTAACTAATTGATACCCATTAGGTATATTTTGTATTCCTAGTATCAAACCCTCTCTAGGATTCCTTTGCCCTGAAAGACTACTTCCTCTTCTGATTTCTAAATTTAACTTTCCAGTAATTGGATCATATCCAAATTTTTCTAAATTATCTGAATTAAATTCTGGACTAAATGCCACTTGAGAAACTTCCCAACTAAATATATTTTTTTCATTTTTAGTAGTTAATTTATTTTTTACGTCCTCAAAAATAGAATGTTCTAAATAAGATTTATTTAAATCATCTTTAACCGAAGAATATATGCTTATTTCCCCTTCATAAAGACCATTAAAAATATCTGGATTCCTTATTTGAAGTCTAACAATTTGGCTATTTTGATTAAAATTTAAATAATAATATTCATCTGAATCAATTTTATTTTCTGGCTTTATAACTTCATTATTTAATATCAACTCACTACCCTCTTTTAATTTCAAAGCTAGTAACGAACTTTTAGCGATTGGAGGAATATTTAAATCAAGATCAAGATTAATAATTTCTCCTGACTTAGATTTTGTAATTTCCGTAATTACATTAATATTTGGATCTATTTCAATTAAAGGAATAGGCTTCCATTTTATTAATCTATAGTCGCTAGCTTTAAATTTCCTAAGGACATTTGAATAAGATAATGCTTCTATTTTTAAATCTATTAAATTTATTGTTTCAGATTTATTTCTTATAATTAGATCTTGCCATTCATTTTCATTAAATATAAAACTATTTTCAATCTTAAGTCCTAATTCTTCTCCGAATATATTAGAAAATTCAAGGTCTAAATCATTATCAAAAGAAATTCTATAGCTAAGTTTTTCATTATAATCAATTAATTCTGCTTTAAAAACATCTCCTAATGAAGAAAAATTAAAATCTTCTAAAAGAAAATCATCATTTGTATTATCAATCCATACTGGTGCATCTACCTTTGGATTGATATAAATATCAAATATTGCATTTGAAACCTCGGACCTAAGTGATGTCAATCCAAGTTCACTATAAGCTTTGACTTCTAATTTAAAATCCCCAAAACCAAAATTATTAGAAGTTTTTAATTTAAGATTATTGAGCAAATTCTCTATATTATTCCAATTACCATTAATTTTCCAGACTGGTTTATTATTAACATAAGCTTCCTCTATAAAAATATTATCTGAAAAAAGATCTAATTTATATGGGTTGGTATCAACTTGTGAAATTTCTATAAATAACCGATCGCCAGTCCGTGGAACATTATTTATATTGATAAATTCATTTAATGTTTTGATGGTCCCTTCTTCAAAATCATTAATCTCATTTAAGATTTCTACAGATGGTTTCAATGCAGTTCGTTGAAGAGAAAAAATCAAATCTATACTTGTAGATTTACCATAATTATCTTCAGCTATTAACTTATTTTTCCATATTGCTGCACCATTAGATTTATCAATTGCAAGACCTACAGTTGAACCAGATATACTTAAATTATCTTCATCAAAAGTAAAAACATTTAATTCTTTTGAATCATTATTAAATAACTCTTCAGATCCTATAAGTTCGATTGATAATTTTTCATTCTCATCTAATAAAAGATCAGGATCAAGGAACAAGGATTTAGGCAATTTAAAGTTTATTTCAGATTCTTCTTCTAACGAAACCAATAGAACTTTTGAATAGGATGAATCATCCTGTATAAAGTTATTAGAAACTGTAGAATTGAGTAATCCCTTACCTTTTATATTAAAAATATCATCTAATAAAAAGTTTTCATTGATTATTGGTGCCCTGTTTTTATGTCTAACATTTATGTTAAATAAACTTGTGATAGTTTCATTTGAAGAGTCAGAAGCACTAAATCTTATAAAGTGACTACCAATATTATTTTCTGTGGCATTAATTTCTAATATATTCTTACTAAAACTTATCCAATTATATTTTTCATCATTGTTATTATTAATCTCAAAAACTTGACCTTCATTATCCATGATTTCTAAATGAAAAGTTAAAGATTCATTAATATCAAAAACTTTGTCAACATCGTTAACCCAAGAGTTAAGATCTAATGAAGTTTTTGAATCAATAAAAATTAAATTTTTTCTTTCTTCTTCAGAAACTAAATTAAGATCTAATGAATTAGTTTGAAAAGATTTAAAAGTTTCAAACGATTTTGTAAAAACGGGCGCGTCATTTTTGTTTTTAATATTAAGTGTAATAAGTTGCTCTGCATACTTTCCATCTTTATCTGTAGCTCTCAACCTAAATTCATGAGACCCTATATTAATTTGGGTTGGACTAAATTTCAGTATATTCTCTTCCTCGTTAAATGTAATAAAATCACTTTCTAAAAAAGTACCATTATTATCTAGTATTGAATAATCTAATTTCTCTTCACTAGAGATTAAAAAATCTGGATCATCAAAAGAATTTTGGGGTATAAGAAAATCAAAATTCTGATCTTGAAATATTTCTGGCAAAAGTATTTCTTTATTTAGGAAAGGGGAATCATTAATATTTTGAACTAATATTTTTATTTCTTTTTCAATTTCTCCTCCCCTTCCATCTGAAACTTTAAGTATTAAATTATTATTGCCAACATTAATATTTTTAGGAGTACCGATTAGAGAATTAGTTAATTCATCCAAGACTATCCAATTTGGCGCATTTATAATTTCATAATCTAGATCTATATCATCTACATCAAAAAACTTATCAGATAAATTGTATAAGAAGGGGGAGTCTTGTGTAGCATTTAAGATAATCTCATTGTCTCTATTAACAAATTTTGGATTATCATTTATTTCTCTTAAAGAAAATATAATATTCTTCACCTCATTATGATTTTTTTCCTCCAAAGAAAAAGCATAGGATTTAATATCTTTATCATCAGGATTTAACCTTAGTACATCTACAAATGATGCCTTATTATCGAGAATTAATACCTTATCTAAATCAATAATTTCGCCTCCCACCTGGGGCATTAATTTTATTTCAATATTCAAATCCAAATCTTTTTTTGAATGAATTTCATCGTCAAAATTCCTCAAAGGAATTTTTGCAAATAGAGTATTGTCATTAGAGTAATCACTTAGACCAAGGATTTCACCTTGATTAGCTTTTGGAAGTGAAGCAGCTCCAAGACCATATATATATAGCTTATTATCTTCAACTGGACTTTTTTTTATTGATCCTTTATTCCTAAATAATGGCAATTTATTAGAATCAAAAATATTTGTTAAAGTATATAAATCTTCATCTATAGAGAAAATTGAATTATTCATATTTAAATCTAATTCAAGACCTAGAAGTCCAGGAGCATTATCTCTTAAATCATTGGCGTATATTTTAATCCAAGTTAATTGATCATTCTCTTCATCTTTTTCTAATTCGAATGAAATAACAATATTACCTGCTCCAATTAAAGATACGCTTGGTTCAACAGAATCAATAGTTATCCAATTTGGAATTTCCTTTTTACCCAATTCTTCATTCTGAAAGTAATTAATTTCCCAATTTTTTTCTTTTTCAGTTTGGGCATTAGTTATATAATCTCCAATAGGGATTACTTTTTCTTGTCCTTCATAAACTTCAAAGACATCAAATTCAATACTTAAATCTTCCCTATTTTCTGAAGTATTTAAAGGATGCCATACCAATTTTTCTAAGTTTATATAATTTTCCGCAGTCAATTCAGGGGTGTAAGAGTGTAAAACTAAAGTGTCATCTCCCTTATTGAAATCTATAATTAATTTCTCATTATTGCCCTTTAATATCGCTTGATCTTCTTTTTCGGTTAGCCTGATAATATCAAAATCTTTTAAATTATCAAAATCATCTAAATTAAAATTGTCCTTAAAAATCAAGAAATTATCATCATTATCTAATAATTCTTTAAAAAGATTATTATCTTCTTGTAGAAAAACATCATCACTAGAATTTGTAACAATTAGCCCAGAGACTAAATCAATATTATTCGTATCATAATTTAAAACCTCAAGTTTATTTTTTAATCCAATATATGTATCGTTATTATCAGATGCGTAATAAAAATTCTTGTAGGGTGAATTAAGATTAGAAATAAATTTATTGTCGTTTTTATCACCTAAAATAAAGTTATTAGCATATTCTAATTCTAAGTTTATTATTTCTCTATTAAGATAATTAATTATGGTTGATTGATTAGAGGTATTAAAATCATCAATAGAAATATGACTTAAATTGAAATCATGGTCTAAATTAATTTCTCCAGAGGAATTATCAATATTATTTAAATATATTTCACCATAAGGATTTTGGTAATGATCAATAATCTCAATATTAAAATCATCAATTATCTCCATAACTAAAAAATGTCCTCTAAGTCAGTTTCCAACATTTCATCATCATTTAATGTTATTTAGCCATAAGTTTCATTATAGATAATATAACCAAAATCATTATCTATAACCGCAAAATCCAATAGATCAATACTCTCATAAAAGTTGTAGTCAACATCACCTCCAACGGCACCACAAATTTTAGCTCTTGCAGCACTGGCATTTAGACATGGCATCATTCATCGACACCTACCTTCGTAGTTCAAATCACCCTGATATATGAATAAATTACTTCCGTTGCTACTGGAAAAGTTACTGAATCCTTCTGTTTCTTTCTGCAGAATTGAATTACTAAGATCAAGAATAGAAATCTTTTCTCCCATATTTAGATCAAAAACATTTTGTGTTTTGCTAAACATTCTATAAGTAGCATGTCCAAATGAATTACGAATTCCAATAATATAATTGCCAAAAATTAAAGGAAGGTGATAATTATTAGTATTCGGATAAAAAGTAAATATTTCCCCCCAAGCAAAATAGGAAAATTTATAAATCATTTTAAAACTAATCTGAACTTCTAAGACTATAAATTAAGCTTTAATGCATAATGACTAGAAGCTTCAATATTTTTAGAAGTTTAGTAATTCAATTTCTCATTTAAAATTGTATATCTAACTACAAAATATCATTTATATATTTTGATTCCTTTATATATTTAAAAATTAGATTCTATTTAAAAGACGAAAGTAATATTAGTTACTTAAAATTACTTAAGGGTTTCTACATTTATAAGCTTTTCTAACTTTTGAGATTGCAAATGAGTTACTGAAAATCACTAGGGAAGATTTGATTATTTAGAAATTCTTGAAAATATCCCACAATTATTGAGCACTTGTAAGTATAAAAAATATTTTTTTTCTCTTTCTTTATAACGAATCTACTTCCTTGACTCTCTGATGAAGGAAATACTACTACTGAATTCACTTTATTTTTAAAAAGTTGTGAAGATTTATATTATTTTTTATACAATTATTATTTATACTAAAAGGAAAAACATTAACAGCAGTAGGTAGGTAAACCAAGAGCGGCAAATAAAGGAAATAAAAATCTTTTTTTATAAAAAAAGTAGCTAATTGCCCCTTATTTTAGATCGACTGTCAATCAATACCATTATGCTATTTGCTTATTTGCCTCTGCATATAGATCCGTTGTTTTATCTAGAGTAAATCTTGAATAGTTTTGCAAATGAACTTCTGGAGTGTGACCCATTGCCTGGGCAATATTTGCGATAGGAAAACCACTAGCATTAGAAGCCTTTGCATATCTATGTCTAAAGCTATAAGGAACAGCTTCTTGTCCTATCTTTGATGCTTCTTCTTTTATTAGTTGATATAACTTTCTTCTTTTTATATGCGTATACAATGCCAAGCCTCCTTGACCATCAGAACCAAGAGGAGGCAATTCTTCTGATATTTCTATTCTTTGCTGTAACTTCCAATCAATAGGATTACCATCTGCATCTTTAACAAATAATGGTTGCAATTTTCGTGGTTTCGTTTTATCTCCTCTAAGTCCACCCATAGATTTTTGATAAATACTGTGTAATTCTTTTCCATTAATTCCATCAATAATTCTTAGCCACCTAAGTTCTTCTGGTCTTAATCCATATACAGCTAATAATTGATAGGCAAATTGCCATTGATCCTGATTCGTCTGGTCATATCAAAGATCCAGGGATTTTTAATTCTATTGTCAGCAACGAACCAGTTGAAGTTCATGTTCTTTTTAAAAATCGATTTGCTATTCGTTTAGGTGTAGTCATTTGGCGATTCTATAATGATCCTCCTGTTGCTCACGGTGGAGGGATAGAAGGGATGGGTAGGCGGCTAGTTACTTTTCGTATTTCAAATAGTCCAAAGATACGTGATCCTTCTTTAAAGCAGAAATTAGTAAAAGAAATCGCAGGAATATTTCAATGGTGCTGGACGATGCGCGAAGAAGAGATGGCAGAGGCATTTAAAAATAGAGGAAGAATTCGATCGATTCAAGAAGCAACGATTGAAAACCTATTGGAATCACGACCAGTTTTAAGATTCTTGATCGAGAATTATCAAGATGGAATTGTTTCTATTGCAGGCAGAGATTTATATCACGAATATCGAGGCTGGGCAGAAGATACTGGCATCCAACCTGTTAAAGAAACCAAGTTCGGACTAGAGGCAAAGAAGGTGGTGGGTTGGGTGATGAGTAGCAAAACAAAATATGGTGTCAACTATCAAATCAAGCCCATGAATAATTTCAATTTGACGGATCACTTTGGATTTGAATGCATAGATGAAGGGTTGAACTCACCACCAGAACTTACCCTCCACCCAAACTCACCACCAGTAAATCCATCTAATAGATATGATTCTCAAACAAAGGTGAAGGGTATGAAGGGTTTACCTCTTTCTTTAAATCAAGAAAAAAGCAAAAATAAAAACTGTATATATAAATGGTTGGAGCTAACTCGCCATACCCACCACACTCAACACCAAGAGACATTAAATCTAGCTACTTATAATACTTCTGAGTTTGAAGATGATAGTGACCCACATTGGGGACCTCGGCCTGTTCCATAATAATTTGGGTCCTTTCCAGACTAAATAGGTGGGTAATTTCGGGCCGCAAAATGTGACTTGGTATAAGGCACTAAATATGGACACGTTTTACATCTCATAGAGGATAGATTACCCCACCAAAATGGCTGAGAATTATACCACCGCAGTCAGTCTCATGCAATCAAAAATTACTGTAAATTTTGTAAGATGAAAGCAAAGTTACTTGAGATCGAAGCCTATACGATCACAGAAACAGCAAAACTTCTAGGTTACAAATCCACCAAAACGATATACAGATTATTAGATAGAGGAGTATTAAACGATTACATCTGGCATGAATATCCAAATAAGTTTGGAAAGAAAAAAGTTTATTTAATGCAAGAACCACCAAATCTTCCAACTCTTGCAGAAAAGATAAAAGCAAATATTCAAGTTAGAAGAAATAATATTATTAGGCGTTCAAAGTAGTAAGCGTTTCATTTAAAACTTTGCATGCTGTTTACAAATTTTTCCTTTCAATGATTTGTCATCTGATTCAACTAGAAATTCTTCAGATTTTTTAGAAATTTCAGTCCTTTTTTGACTATTTAAATTTGGTTTAACACATGCAACTATTTTTTCATCTTGTATTGTTTTTGTTCCATTAAGATCAACATAGATAGGAGTATAAGCAAGCATAACTAGATTTTTTTTATTGTCTTGGATATAAACCTCAAGTTCTTGAAGCAACTTTTTATTAGTTTTCAATTCTTCTTTTAATGGATCAGTCTCTTTTTTTAATTTGAGTTCATAACTTTTATTATTATCTAAGATCCAAAGATAAACATCGGTATACACAAAAGGTTTTCCTTTTTTTGCCATCAGTTTTTTATTATATTCAATAATATCTAGATTTTTTTTAATCTCTTTTCCCAAACTTCTTCACGTTCTTTTATTAATTTTTCAAGATAACTAATTTCATCAGATATCCGAAGGTAACTAATCCAAATATTTTCTGAAATTTTTTCAACAGTAGATTTTTTTACTATATATTTTTCTCCAACATTCGTTTTATGTACGATATCCCCACCAAAAGGAAAAGCATTAACAGCAGTAGGTAAAGAGATTGCAGCTAGTAGTGGGAGTAGTAAGCGTTTCATTAAATTATCTTTTTTAAAGCCCTTTTGATAATTTAAGTCCTTCATTCTTTTGTAATTTAAAGGCAATATTCTCTAGCTTTTCTAATCTCGCAAGAAGGGTTGCATTTTTAGCTTTTAAATCTTGTACTTCTTTTTTTAACTCTTTTGATTCATTAAGACTAATTTTAGTTGGCTCATTTGATTTACCTAACTTCCAAACAAATCCTGCCCTAGCAGAAAACTGGTCTTCAAAATCACCTGCAAAATCTTGACTAGGCATAATCATTGATGCCGCATAATTAACAGATAAATTTTCATTTACCTTAGAAGCGCATCCTCCAGAAAAAGCAAAATCCCCACCATGAGTTCCAGTTCCTAATCCGCAAGCAAGGGTTGTATCTGTGGGAACTGTAGGCAATCCTGTTAATGCAGCACTCATCGCTCCAACATTATTAATTGATTGTTCTATATCTCTTCCGTTTATAAGTAATTTAGAACGAACATCGATAGGGATAAGATTTCCCGATAGATCTTTGGCGTAAAGTGGTTGCACTTTTTTTCCATTAGGAAGTGTTTTTTCTTCATTAGTTGTTATCAAGGAATTTTTACCAATATGAATTTCCCCATTAGCGTTCTCTGTGATTAGTGGAATACCATCAACAGTAATACCCTCTCTTGTTATCAACGTATATTCACCATCAACCCCAACTACTAATTCTCCTTTAACAGTGACCGTATCTTCAGATGTCCCAATAACAATTTGATTATCCTTATCAGTTGTTGCACCAGTTCCAATCGCAGTAGATCGATTATGTGAAGCAGTTGTTTCACTTCCAATCGCAGTAGAATAGTCTCCAGAAGCACTTGCACCTTCATTATTGAAATAAAGTTTTTCTCCTCCTCCAAGTGCAGTAGAAAATTCACCAGAAGCATTTGTACCAAGTCCAATCGCAGTAGAAGCACTTCCCGAAGCACTTGATACAGGTCCAATCGCAGTAGAAGCACTTCCCGTAGAACTTGCACCACTTCCAATTTCAGTACCATTTGCACTACTTGGTTTGAACAACTCAAATGTAGGTACTGCTATTTGGGTTAATAAGAAAGAAAATAAAAATATATTAGTTTTGTTAACTTTAAATTTCTTTGTAAAAAATCTCTTCATTAAAAAAGAAGCTAATTGCCCCTTATTTTAGATCGACTGTCAATTACTAACTAATACTTAACTGCCATCTGATGATGCGGATAACTTTCATAAGATTTTTCTCTAATTAATTGAAATTTTCTTAAATTTAATTTAAATACTTAAAGAAGAACCTAGTCTCTTTCTATTAGCTCGATTTTATATCCGTCAGGATCTTCAACAAACGCTAAAACTGTCGTACTGTTCTTCATGGTTTTTGGCTTTGTCGTAATTTTGCAGCCGTTATCTTCAAGCCCCTGACAAATACCATGAATATCTTTTACACCAATAGCAATATGTCCGTATTTATCTCCAAGCTCATAATCTTCTGATTTTTTGCCCCAATTATGAGTTAGCTCAATTACTGCATTTTCTTTTTCAGAACCATAGCCAACAAAAGCTAAAGTAAATTCTCCATGCGGATAATCTTTTTTTCTAATTAAATTCATTCCTAATCTATTTACATAGAAATCTATAGATTTATCTAAATCTCCTACCCTCAACATTGTGTGAAGAATACGCATACTAAATTATGAACCTAAATTCATTATCTAAAATTTTATTGCCATTTGCCAAAACACATAAGTTCCGTAAGATTTTTCTTTAATTAATTTGCATAATTTCTTACAGCTGGTAATTTTAATGGGATTCAATAAATTCGAATGCAAGACCAAAAAATTGAAAAGATAGCAGCTGTTGCAGTAAACATAACTAAGGCGCTGGTAATTGTTTATCTAGGATTCTTAGAAGTATTTAAAATTGGCAAATTACTAAGAGAGAAGTTAGATGCTGAATTTGATATTTCTCGAAAATGGGCTTCACAAAATTATGCAATTCTAAAAAAACGACTAGCAGAAGGAAAAGTAGCGAGTGTTATAGAAAATTAGTAAGCGTTTCATTTACTCAACGAGTTTGATCGAATATACGGTATCCTTACAGTTATTTTTTTTATCCCATTCCTTTGCGAAAGGAGATTCCATCTCTGCACCTAATTTTTCTAAGTCAGTACAGTTCATTAATAAATGAGATTTGTGTTCGTTGACTTTTACAAACTCATAATCAGTTACAAACTCCTTGCACATTTCTTCAAGAAATAATGTCGTTACATCATTTTTAAATTCTTCAAATGTACAGCTAAAAGTAGAAATGATGAGAGTGTTCATAAAAAAAGGAGCTAATTGCTTCTTATTTTAGATCTACTGTCAATCTCAATCTATGAGTAGACTTTGGCAACTATTGGACCAGCTTCTTCATCAGTAAATACTGGTGTGGTTTCCCAATTTAGAAATTCACCCCATTCAGCGGCATGTTGATACATTGCTTTTGGATCATCAGTCTTTAAAACTATCCAACCCTCTAAAGATCCCGGCGCGTGATATCTTCCAATCATCTCAACTCCAGGATAATCTCCCCCTCCACCAAGAAATTTTTCTGCACCTTTTTGATGATATCCGGCCTTAAATGACCAATGCTGAACGTAAAGCATTTTATTTTTTAATTTTTATTGGCTTTCTATTACTAGCAAAAAAAATAATTCCTGAAAATAAATATTGTTAATTGCCCCTTATTTTAGATCGAATGTCAATTACTAACTAATACTTAATTGCCATTGCCCAATGGGGATAAACTCCATAAGATTTTTCTCTAATTAACTGTAATTTTCTAGAATTTATTTTCACTACAATTCCATCTGTCGGATAGTCATTAAATAGCTTTTTATCTGACCATTGCTTTCTATACATCTCAACTTGAGAAGTGAAATTTAGACTCTCATATTCTGGAATCGTAAAACCTAATTTTTTTAAATATTTAAGCGAATCATGTTGGTTTAATCTTCCATTAATTATCTGAAAACTACAAAAGCTAAGGTGATCGCTTTTACTAGCAGCAGCCCTAAGATATCCGCCCACCTGTCTTTGAGAATAAGTTGGTCTTTCATATTCTGAAGGGTTAAAAAGTTCTCCTCTAACTTGGAATAAACCTTTGATTTTTATATTAAATGGAACATCTGGAATTGCTCCAATCTTAGTAGTGCAATCTGTTCCTTTTCTACTAATAGCCTTTTCTAAAAGGCCATCTCTATATTGAAGCGCAATCGCACAGCCATCAATTTTTGGTTCTATTAATAATCGAGTATCAGGCAATAAACCTTCTATAAATTCCCCTATCTGATCTTTAGGAAGTGAAGGAAGTGGAAGAGCTTTTTTATTAGTGAAATAATCACAATTAGGGTCTACCCTTAAAAGATTTTTCTCTAGTTGGTCAAAATGTTTATCTGTAATCAGGGCATTTCCTAAACGATAATTTTCGTCATACCAATTTATTCTCTCTTCTAAATAAGTGCTCATTAGCTTGCCTCAAGTCGTTTCCAAAATTCTTCTTTAGTAATTGGTTTTACTTCTTTTTTTGGTTGAGGAAATCTAATGTCATGTCCAACTTCTAAACTTTGTTTTTTATAGTTTTCATAAATTTTCGCTTCTGATTCTTTTACTTGTTTTTCATCAAGACCTAAAGCAACTAAATCATCAATACTTTGATTTAATCCTCTATATTTGCCAGTTATAAAATCAAACATACCAATTCCAACATGGAACGCATAATTTTTATGAGGTGTTTTTCTGGTTTGCTTTTGTTTATATATATCTACTTGAATTGCTATCCCCATTTCTTTAAGCCACATATTAAATTTAAATCTTTCTTGATTATCAAACCTACCTTTATTAATAAAGTTTTTAACTCTTTTATTAATATCTTCTTCTAAACTTTTACCAGTTTTTTTTCTTTTTAAATTTTGAATATCTAAATTAGCCCTATTATATTTTTCATTTAATTCATCATATTTTTCTTTAGCTTGATTTTTTTTATCTCTAAGATTTTGAGGTAATATTTCTCCTTGCTCAAAATATTGTTCTTCGGCTGTTTTATATTTTTCAATCTGATTAGATACTTTATTCCTTTCATTTAAATATCTAGTTCTTTTATCCTTTTCAACTTGTAGGTCATTTTCATGCCTTTCATCTGTAAAAAACTCAGCCCATCTAAAATTCTGGATTTGTTCGAGAATTGCTAGTTCATTATCTATTCCATTGTGTAATTGTTTATAAGCAGCAGCATTAGTAACTGAACAAATATTAGAAGTTTGATTTCTTCCGACAGAACAATGCAAGCTAAAATATTCAGCTTCTATCTTTGGGCTATTTTTAACATTAAATTCTTTGCAGACTAATCTTTTAACACCAACAGCTTCTATACGACCGCCACATTCTGAGCAAAATATTGCACCTTGAAATAAATTTACTACTTTATGATGTGGAGATTGAGGAACCTTATTAGTAATCCTTTTTTGCTTGGCTTCTTGTACTAGGTTGTATTGCTCTGGAGTAATAATTGCTGGATAAATACCAAAATAAGTTTTACCTCTAAATACTTTTTCTCCTAAAACAACTCTATTTTCTAAAATGCATTTTCTAATAACATTTCTAGTAAACCATTCAGCTTTAAATCCAATTGGATTCTTAATGCCTTGATCTTTTAATGCTCGTTCAATCTTTTTTACCTCCATAGTTTCAGCCATAGTAAATATTTTTCTTACTATTTCTGCTTCTTCTTCTAAAACAATAAATTGTTTTCTTTTCTCATCAAAATTAAGCCAAAAGGAATAGAAGCCATGTTTTGTACCTTTTTCTCTACCTTTAAAATGATCTAGCTTGCCATTTTCTAGATTTTCTTGAACATCATCAAAAGAACCTACTATTCTTTCTTGTTTCGTTTGCCATTCAATAGAGGCTTGAAACATACCTCCTAAAAGTTGAAACCATGCAGGGTCATTTCCTTTCCCATCAATTACATTTCCTCCGTATTCAGTAAAAGCAATAGTTAAACCAGATTTAAAAATTCTAAGTAATAGTTCTAAAGAATTTTTAGGAATCTCTCTTGATAACCTCGACATAGATTCAACAACTAAACAAGTGCTATGAGGTATTTGACCTTTTTCTGCTTTTTCAATGATTTTGTTTAATGCCCCTGCTGTACTGTTTTTACCTCTACCACTTATTCCTAAATCTTTAAATTCATCTAAATTCTCATAATCTGTATTTCTTCTAAGCCATTCTTGATATGCTTTTTCTTGTCTTTTTATGCCACTACCCTCTAACTGATCTTTAGTACTTACACGAACATAAGACAAGGAAAATTTTATTGGTTTACTCTTTGAAACAGAAGGTTTTGCAGTGCTTTTAGCCATTACTAGATTTCAACTTAAAGCTAGTATGGCACAGGTTTTTACTTATAACAAAAGGGGTGTATTAGACTCTACTGTCTTGGCCTTTGTTGAGGATCCTGATGGTTATAAAATTGAACTTATTGAAAGAGATTAAAAGTTCGGAATTTAAATTAAATAAACAAATAAATAAATTTTAAAAAATTGAATCATCTAAAATATCGTTTTTAATTAATTGGAAAAAATACCAAATAAACCATATTGAATAAATTCTGCAGTTTCAATATCTGTAAAAAATTATTTCCAAGGCGAGAGATTCTTAAAATAAAATTTAAATTTGTGTAATCTATATTAAATCTAAATAGAATATATAGACAATCTATTTAGAATTATATATTATAAAATTATCGCATAAAACTTATGCCTAGTAATTGGTCAAAGATAAGGGATGAATGGCTTGATAGAACCGCCGTTGCCAAAGATGATGCTAAATGGGCATTAGAAGCTTTAATCAATTCTGAAGAAGAGTTATTTGAAATAGAACAAAAAATAAAGAATAAAGAAGACGCTATAAGCCAAGTAAAATTTTTAAAGAAAAAGGTTAAAGAAACTATTTCCTCTAAAGAAATTAGTCTCGATGATATTGCATTAAATACTTCAAATTCAAACAAAGTACAAATCTCAGTACCATCAAATCTTACTTATCTTTTGAAAGTTTGGGCAGCAGCAGAAGGAAGAGATCTATCAAGTGTTGCTTTTCAATGTTTAGAAACTGGTATAAGGGAAATGAAAAGCAAAGGTTCAATACCTTCAGTAGCAGTAAATAGATATGACTCGGCCTGTCAAAAGAGGATTGCACTAGCAGAAGTAAACAATCTATTAGAGAAATACGAAATAGCTCAGAATAAAATCAACTAATTATGAATAACAGAAAAATCATAAAAGGATACAAAACATTAATATCATCCAGGTTTAATGTAGATACTTCCATAGATAAATTCAAAGATGGAATAATTTATACTCTTTATTCCGATAAATTTGATTCACTTAAAGTTGGTTTTGCTGAAAATGATAAGGTTCTAGAAAAAAAATTATCAAGTGAACCATTGATATTATTGGAGAGGGAAAAAGGCAACAAAAAAGATCTATTTTTATTAATAACCACTCTTAAAGAACTTGGTATCAAATACTCAGACAATTTTTATTTCAAATACTCAAGCTCTTTAATGAGACATTTATCTATTTTAGGTTGGCCTGTTGGGAGATCACTTTATAAACATAGAAAGATAAAAAAAGAACTTTTATGTGCATAAATTTAAATGTAATCGCACTCTAAAGTTTCTCTAGTATCTCTATTTGTGATTGGATTAGTTCCAGTGGCACTTTCACAAAATTTCCTAATAATATCTTTTGGCAAAAAAACATTTGTGAAATCTGCACCTTGTATTTTTACATTTTCAAACTGGGTACTATAAGCAAAAGAATCCTCCAAATTAGTATTTGATAAATCTGTTCCATCTAGAACAGCTGAGTCTAAAGTTACTTCTCTTAAGTTGGAGTTACTTAAATTTGTATCTTTCAATTTTGCTCCATAAAGAGTCGCGTTTTGGAGCTCACAACCTGATAAATTTGCGTCTTGTAAATCAGTCAAATAGAAAGTTGCTCCTTTTAAATCAGATCCAGAAAAATCAGCTCCTACCAAAGATTGTTTACCATAGTCCAACGCAGCGAAGCTTCTAGAGGGGAAGGTTAAAACAACTATTAAAAAAGTGAAAATTATAAATCTCATTTGTTTGAGTATTATTTCAATAAATTCTAACTTCTTAAGCTAAAATGTAAAAATTAATTATTTACTGAATGCTATATTTATTGAAATAGCAAATCACGAACTAGGTTTTGGATATAAGTCCTTATGATGCAATTGTTGTTGGTTCTGGAGCTACAGGAGGAATAGCAGCACTTACATTGGCAGAACAGGGGGTAAAAGTTCTAGTTATAGAAGCAGGGCCTCAATTTAAAAGGAATGAAGCTAGTAATCATGAGCCTAAAAGTACATTAAAAAGATTATCAGCAGTTTTAACAAAAGAACATGCCAATCAATGCCAACATCCTGGTTATTGGAAAAATAATCCTGACTTATATTCGAATGAAGTGAAGCATCCTTATGACTTCCCCCCAAAAAAGCCATTTTTTTGGACCCAAGGTAAACAATATGGGGGGAGATCATTAACGTGGGGAGGTATAACATTAAGACTTTCCTCAGAAGATTTTCATCCGGCTAAAAAAGACGGATTCGGACCAAACTGGCCTATTTCATACGATGAACTATCGCCTCATTATGATTTCATTGAAAATTTCTGTGGCATCTATGGACGAAAAGATGACATTAAAGAAGTCCCAAACGGTAAATATATTGGGGAAATACCTCTTACAGAAAACGAAAAAATTTTTAGCAGCAAAGTTAAATCAAAATTAAACTATCCATTTATACAATCAAGAGGATTTGACCGTAATTCATCAGTAAAAGATAAAAAGTGGCCTAGATCTTCTAGTATAGGCAGCACCTTTAAAAAAGCTTTAGATACTGGGAATGTTCAAATAATTTCCAATCACCTAGTGGAATCTTTTGAGATTAACAAGATCACTGAGCTTGCATCAAAACTAACGATCGTAAACTTAGAAAATGGAAGCAAAAAAGAATTAAATTGTGATTTAATCCTTCTTTGCGCATCAACAATTTCTACACTCAGAATACTACTGAACTCAGAATATAAAACAAATTCCTCAGGTTTTAAAGATAATTCTGGGAAATTAGGTAAATACCTTATGGACCATATATCTATCTGTAAATTTTTTTCAGTCCCAAAAACAAAAAACTCAGGAAAACTATTAGATAATCCTCCCGATCTTTCTGGAGCAGGCAGCTTCTTTATTCCATTCGGTTCAAATTTACCAAAAATTGACAACATAAATTTCCATAGAGGTTATGGAATCTGGGGGGCAATTGATCGATTAGGGATACCTAAATTTTTGCAAAAAGACGCAAATACATCCATTGGCTTTCTCATCGCCCATGGCGAAGTCCTTCCTAGAGAAAAAAACTCAGTTTCTCTCTCAAGAAAAACAGATGAATGGGGTATCCCAATTCCCAGCATCGAATTCGAATGGAGCGAAAATGAGTTAAACATGGCTAAACATATGGAAAAAACAATACGAAAATCAATCACAGCTGCAAATGGAGAAATAAAAAATATTAATGAACTAATCAATATCCCATTAGGGAGTTTATTTACAAAAAATCTGATCGCATTTTCAGATAGCCCTCCACCTCCTGGATATTACATTCATGAAGTAGGGGGAGCACCAATGGGGATAAATGAAGAAAATAGCGTAGTTGATAAATTTAATAGGTTATGGAGATGCAAGAATGTACTTGTATTAGATGGAGCATGCTGGCCCACATCATCTTGGCAAAGCCCCACACTTACAATGATGGCCTTAAGTAGAAGAGCCTGTTTAAATATTAAAAAGACTTAGAGGGTGTAAATAATTGATTTAAATAAATTTCTGAAACAGAATTATCTGTACATCCGTTTTGAACGAGAAAAGTAGCTAATGCTGAATTTATAAGCTTATATTGATCCCAAGTTGGATTACTTAATACGAAATCTTTCATAGTGTTATAAAGAGTTTCTGAAAGCTCTGTTTCTAAAGAGACTTTATTTGAAGAGCACTCGACAAATTTTTTATCAGTTAAATTTGATTGGCTGATTTGATCCATAAATATATATTCTATGCATAATCATAATGATATTTTTTTCTAAAAAAATCAAAAAATATCTGTTAGATAACTTTTCAAATTACCAAATGAGACTCATGTTATAAGCAAGTTTTTAAAAAGTTTCTATTTCAAATAAGGAAATTGAATAGATCTTTAAAAAAAGTCAACAATAATGTTGAAGTCCTGTTTTTTTTTAAAAATACTGCCATTTCTAATCCAGTGTGGATTTGGACGTGGAAAACAACCCGCAAATTGTGGAAAATCTAGCTCAAAATACTTTCACGATTTTATATTAAGAATACTTATATATAATGAGTCTATTAAGACTAAGCCGAGAAAGAGACAGGTGATTCATTAATTTTCAACGGATTTTCTTAAGATTTAGTCTTTATTAGGCAAGCGAAGTGTGACAGGTCCTAAAGGGTGTTTTGAATTTGGATAAATACTATGGTGATGGTGATTATGTTCATGTTGATGAGCCTCTACATGTTCATGTTCTAAGTAATCACCTCCTCCTAAGTATGATTTTTCTTGATTATGAGTTGTGATTTGATTTTGTATTTCACAAGCACCATTACATTCAGGATCACATAAATCACAGCTGATACCCAATCCCTCTACATGGTCATGATGACTTTCTTGTACCATGCCAACTTCTTTTTCAAAGCCAAATAAATTTGATCTATATTTACAAGTTGAGCAATTCATAAAATTATTACCTTCGTTATTAAGAATCTCTTCAATCCTTTCTACAAAAGTGTCGACCACATAAGACTGTGAAGAAAGATATTTTGCATGTATAAATGAAATAGTTGGATTATTAATCGCAACTAAATCACTTTGCCTTTTTATTCTCGTAACAAGGACACCTGAAAAAAGGAAATAAGGGAAAACAATTATATTTTTATAACCAAGTCTCACAACATTTTTCAAGCCAGGTTCAACAAGAGGGAAAGTTACTCCTGAAAAAACTGTTTCCCCCCACCCTAAACCAATACCCTCTACGATCATTCTCGTAATTTTTGAAACATTAGAATTCGCATCTGGGTCAGAGGAGCCTCTACCCACAACAACTAATAATGATTCTTGAGGTTTTAGATTATTATTTTGTTTAAATACATCTTTTACTCTTTCACAAGCTGCACTAATCATTAAATTATTAATACCTAATTCTCTTCCATAAATTATTTCAATTCCTGTTTTACTTGAATAATTCATAAGCAGGGTAGGTATATCATTTTTTACATGGCCAGCAGCGAAAAGCATTGCAGGTATTGCAATTACTTTTTTGATAGAAAGATCTTTTAACTTGTCTAAAGCATCAACAATTGAAGGTTTAGCAAATTCCAAGAAACCATATTCAACTAAAAAGTTTGGATATCTTTTTTGGATGAACTTAGTTAATTCTTGAAATTCAGTAATGGCAAGTTTATTTCTACTCCCGTGTCCACAGATAAGTATTGCGACTTGATTATTTAACTTCGAATTTAAATTATCCAAATTCAAACTATTACTTATAACATAATAGTAAAGATCAATCTCATGTAGTGAAAAATAATAACTTGCTTGAAGTTCCCAATAATAACTCAAAGGATGCAAAATCAAAGAAATTAATTTATGACGTGGATAATTCCTTATTTAATGAGGATAACTATTCTAGGGAAAAATTCGAGCATCTTTGCGTATGTAGTGGAGGTACAACCTCTAGCTGTGCAAAAAATGGTTTTACAACTCTTGATCTAAGAAAAAATCATAGCAAAATTCACCTGGATAGAAAAACCAATTTAGTAACAATTGGAGGGGGAGTAATAATGGGGGATCTAGTAAATCATTTACAAAAACATAATCGAAGTTTCCCAATCGGACTTTCTAAACTTCCTGGAGCAGGCTACATACTTACTGGTGGCGTAAGCCCGCTCAGTAGAACCTACGGATTAGCAATTGATAATATTGAATCAATAAAAGGTTTCTTGGGTAATGGCAAATTTATCTCCTTAAAAAAAAATCAAATAAATTCAGAAGAACAATTGATTTGGGAAGCAATTAAAGGCGCAGCACCCTTCTTCTCAATTATTACAGAAATAGAACTTAAGACTTTCCAATCTAACCCAATTAAAGTTATTGAGGGATTTGTAAGTGTAAATGAACTTTCAGAAATATTGAAACTATCAGAGAAATTTCCAGAAAATATTAGTCTTCAATGGATTTATGCCCAAAAAATTTACATATATATTTTGGCTGAACTTAAAAATAATTTAGAGGATAAAAGAACAGAGGAATACCTAATGCTTCTAGACAAATTTCCTGCTCTAGAAAAACAATTTTATGAGAACTTTAACAAAATAAATTTCTTCCCAAAGGAATTGAATTTGTATGAGATGAATGCAAATAACTATTCTGAGGTAATTAGTCTTCTTGGAGAAGATTTAAAAAATGATATCCCAATTTTCATAAAATGTTTGGACGAAATTATGGATAATAAACCTAATGATTCCTGTTATGTTGCTTCTCAACAATTAGGTTGCAACACTAAAAAGTTAAATCATGGCTCAAGCTTTTTTGTTCATAGAAAAAGTACTTGGAAACCATGGATATATGCATCATGGAAAAAAAATGATCTTCAAGAAAAAGAAGTCGCTTTGGAATGGATTTATAAATCTTGGAGCAAGCTAAAAAGGTTTTATCCAAATATTCACTTAGCCCAATTGCATAATCATTTGGATTCTCATGAGGAAGAAATTAAATTAGCCTTTGGAGACAGAATTACTGAATTAAAAACTTTAAAGAATATTTTTGACCCACAAGGTATTTTGCCTCCTTTATGAGGTAACTTCATAATTATGAAGAAACTTAAAATGTCAAATTTCTCAAGATATTTATCTAAAAATTGGTTAGATGATCCAAAGTCGAATATTCTCTCTGGCTTAGTAGTTGCTTTTGCAATGATCCCAGAAGCAATTGCTTTTTCTGGTATAGCTGGTGTAGATCCTAAAGTTGGCCTTTTTGGTGCATTTTGTTTATCTATAACAATTGCGATTGTTGGAGGGAGAAGGGGGATGATCACTTCAGCTACAGGTTCAACAGCTCTTTTGATGACTGGCCTTGTTGCTTATGGAGAATCACAAGCTCCTGGATTAGGAGTCCCATATCTTATTGCAGCTGGAATATTAACTGGAATTTTCCAAATTCTTTGGGGATATTTAAGACTTGCCTACCAAATGCGATTCGTGCCAACGGGAGTATTAAGTGGATTTGTAAATGCGCTGGCGCTTTTAATATTTCAGGCACAACTACCTCAGTTAGGAATAGGTATTAAAGAATCAAAAGGATTAATTGAGCAAACTTTGAGTCAGTATCCTGTTAACTCTCAGATCCCATTAGTTTGGATTCTTGTAATCCTAGGATTAATAATTATCTATGGGCTTCCAAAAATCACAAAAGTAGTCCCATCTCAACTTATCGCGATAGTAGTAATTACTCTCATAAGCATTTTCTTGAATCTAGATGTCCCAACAGTTAGCGATTTGGGTAAATTACCTGATGGATTACCAAGTATTTCTCTTCCTTTTGGATCAATAGAGAATGGGAAAGTGCCTTTTAGTCTTGAAACATTAGGAATTATTTTACCGACTTCACTTGCAATATCTCTCGTAGGTTTAATGGAAACCTTTTTAACTCAAGACATTTTAGATGATGTAACCGATACAAGTTCTAATAAAAATAAAGAAGCAAGAGGACAGGGAATCGCAAATATTGTGGCATCCTTATTTGGTGGAATGGCAGGATGTGCCTTAGTTGGGCAATCTGTTATGAATACTGAAAATGGTGGTAAATCTAGATTATCAACACTCTCCTCAGGTATATCTCTACTAATTATGATCATCCTCTTGAAGTCTTGGATTGGAGCAATACCAATGGCTGCTTTAGTAGCAATCATGATAACGATCGCAATAAGTACAGCAGATATAAATGGATTAAAAAATATTAGAAAGATTCCTAAAAGTGATACTGCAGTAATGCTTATGACTTTTGCAGTTACTATGCTTACAAAACCTCATAATCTTGCACTTGGAGTTATTGCTGGTGTTGCATTAGCTGCAATTCTTTTCAGCAGAAAAGTCGCAAAAGTTATAACTGTCTCAAGAGCTAAAGAAAATAATTTGACTACCTACAAAGTAAAAGGACAATTATTTTTTGTAAGTAAAATTTATTTCTTGCAAGGATTTGATATTCATGAACATCCAGAAAATATTGTAATTGATATGTCTTTAGCTCATATTTGGGATCAAAGTGGGGTTGTTGCTCTTGAGCAAATTATTAGAAAGTTCCAGAATGGTGGTTCTAAAGTTGAAATTGTGGGATTAAATAAAGAAAGTCTTAACTTATTTGAAAGACTAGGTGGTGTAGAAAGCGCTCATTAAACAAGTTAATTAAGACTAACTTGTTGATAACAAAACCAAAGCCATTGCTGAAAAAGCAAATTCCTATGAGATCTCCAAGAGGTTTTTGAACTATTTAGATCAAAATTTTTTGGAGGAGGAACATCTCCCTTTTCTTTGTCTCTTTCAATTTCACTAACAATTCTATGCACCGTATATTCAGGATGACCTAAATGCATAAGTTGTTTTTGATCATTAGATTCAAATATTGTATATCCGACGTTTTCTCCATAAGCCAACAAATTCAATTTCCCTTCTTTTTGGGCCTTCTCCATTTCCAAATCTGGTAATCCCGCAAATCTACTTTGAGGACATATAAATTCATCATCTTGTGTACCCATCAAAGGGTGCCCTGGAACAAGACTTTTTAAAGGGAATACCCCGAATAATTTCCTATCAAAAACTTGCTTATCAACCCCTGCCAAATAAGCCAACGCAAATCCCGCCCAACATAATCCAAGAGTACTCGCACAAGAATTTCTGGCTTCATTTACAATTTTCACAAATTCATCCCAATACTTAACCTCCTCAAAGGCTAGGTGCTCAATAGGTGCTCCAGTAATAATGATTCCATCTAACGGTTCTGGATTATTTGCTTCTTCCCAAGTTATATATAGATTATTTAGATGATTAAGATCCCATGTTTTATAAGAGTGAGTTTCAAGTTTTATCCAAACTGGCTCAATTTGAAGAGGAGATAAACCAAGTGGATGTAGTAAGTTAAATTCATACTGCTTTCCAAGAGGCATGATATTTAAAATACCAATTCTGAGAGGACGTATATCCTGTCTTTTTGCCAATTCTGGTTCGATCCAAGATATATGATTTTTCTCAACATCACTAATCTTGTGATAGTTACTAGGAATTATTAAAGCCAATAAATCTCCTTTCCTATGTGATTTGTGAAAGTGCTTGTTCGAAATCTGCTTTTATATCATCAATATGTTCGATTCCTACTGAAACTCTCACCATAGTGGGAGTTACGCCTGCAGATAATTGTTCTTCTTCAGATAATTGCTGATGAGTTGTTGAAGCCGGATGAATTACTAATGTTTTTGAATCCCCCACATTAGCAAGGTGGCTCGCTAATTTTAAGGAATCAATAAATTTTACTGCATTTTCATAACCTCCATTAAGAGAGAACATAAGCATGCAACCCATTCCCCTTCCAGTAGTATATTTTTGGGCAATTGAGTAATATGGATCAGATTCTAGGCCTGGGTAATTAACACTACTTACATTAGAATTAGAATCTAGCCATTTTGCTAATTCAAGAGCATTAGAAGTTTGTCTCTCTATTCTTAAACTTAGAGTTTCAAGACCCTGCAATAACAAAAACGAATTAAAAGGACTTTGGGCTGATCCCCAGTCTCTTAGGCATTCAAGTCTTGCTCTTAATGCAAAAGCTATATTTCTATTATCAGGTACTCCCAAAGATTTGCAGATATCACTACCGAAACCAAAGGCGTCCCAATGAACGAGCCCATGATAAGCAGCGCTTGGCTCACTCATTAGTGGGAATTTACCATTTCCCCAATCAAAGGTTCCAGCATCAACAATAACACCTCCGATACTTGTTCCATGTCCACCGATCCATTTCGTTGCACTTTCTACAACAACATCAGCTCCAAAATCAATTGGTCTTATTAAAGCTCCACCAGCACCAAGGGTATTATCAACTATTAAAGGAATTCCATTTTCCCTCGCCAAAGCAGAAAGTCCATCAAAATCTGGAATGTTGAACCGAGGATTTCCCATTGATTCGACATATATTGCTTTGGTTTTGTCATCAATCTTATTTCTAAAACTATCGATACTATCACCATCTGCGAATTTAACTTCAATTCCTAATCTTGGAAATTGTACTTTAAATTGATTATAGGTCCCACCATAAAGAAAAGATGTAGAGACAAAATTATCCCCTGCTGTCATGCAGTTCACGATTGCCAAAAATTGAGCAGCTTGTCCTGAGGATGTTGCAAGTGCTGCCATTCCTCCCTCCAAGGCTGCCATTCTTTTTTCGAAGACATCTGTGGTGGGATTCATAAGTCGAGTATAAATATTTCCAAACTCTTTTAATCCAAAAAGATTAGCTCCATGCTCTGCATTATCAAAGACATAGGAACTAGTTTGATAAATGGGTACTGCTCTAGAATTTGTAGTTGGATCAGGAACTTGGCCTGCATGTAACTGAAGTGTCTCGAACTTTTGGTTGCTCAAAATTTTTTAAATAATCCTATTATCTATTTAACTTACAAAAGTTTAAAAAAAAAACAAAAAAAAGATAAATATTTATAAATCCTTTTTTAATGAGGGGTAATTATCTTTCATATATGTACCCAAATCCTCTTTTATCGCAGATCTGAATTTATCAATATTTGCAGATTCAATTATTGGAAAAGTTTTATTAGCCTCAGGATCTTTTTCAGTAATTGATTTCCAATTCTTACCAACATCTTTTTCAGAGTTGTTTAAAACTTCATCAAAGTTGAAACCCTTATCATTGTTCTTAGCATCAAATTCGCTAAAAGCTTTATTTATAAGCTCTTTTCTATTTTCGAATAGATTCTTAGCTTTTATAGTATCTGGAAGACCCATAACTGGTTGTAATTCCTTAAGAAGTTTTATTTCCTCTTCAATTAAGAGTGTCCAAACACCATATTTATTTTTTGGAAGATTAGAATTACTAAAAATATTAATTTCATCGAGGTAAAAATTTAACCATAGATAATAAGATTTTTCTTCAATAGTTTTTTTAACGGATATCTTTTTATTTTGAATCTTTGGAAGTAACTTTTCTGCATTCTTTAAAAACTGTCTGTCTTCTCTTTCTAAATTTATTAATCCCCATCTTTGACTGTAGTCCCATAAATCTTCGTATCTTGTTAAGTCTTCTTGATTCCAACCAAGAGCTTTAAGTTCATGTGAACGATGTGTTAATTCCTTTTTCAAAAAAAACCTTTTAAACCATAATAATTCTAACCCTGCAATCAAGATTCGTAAATAAATTAAGAACTTCGCTTTCTAGAAAATTAGAAAAATAATCAATTATTAAAATATTTATTAATAATTTTCAATACATTGATATAGCAAGGATTTTTTTTAGAAATTTGATTACTATATTTATTTTTTTTAAAAGCGTTTTGGTCTTCGTCAATAAATAATTTCTTGTAAAAGTTTTCAATATCATTAAAAAGATAATCTCCTTTTAATTTTTCATTTAGTTCGAAAGACAATTCAGATTTCACAGATTCTTGGCAAAAATTAGTGATTTCTTCTGAACTAATTAAAACCTTATAAATTTCTTTTTTTTCTTCTGAATTAGCATTAAAGCATAAATAAATCAGATTAATCATTGAACAATTATTATTTTTGATTTTGAATTCTTTATAAATGTCTGGCCAAAAATTTAAAGATTTTAGACCTTCTAAACCTCCTTGACTGAGAGAGTATTTATTACACCAATTTACAAATTCTGAGATATCTTTTGGACATCTCTTGAGTTTCAAAAGCATATCTGATAAAACTTGTCCTGCTTGAAAATTCCGTGTTGGTTTTCCTTCAGTTGGTAGAGTCATACTCCCTAAGACATCAGCCTTAACAGCATTTAATTGAGAAAAAGTATAATCTCCCTTTTCACACAAATTATCATTAATTATTTCCCTTGCACTAATTATTTCTTCACCATAACCAAGTTCCTTTAATGAAAGATATTTATTCTCTAATTTATTTTCTTTTCTAACTTTTATTGATACTGATGCGGCCTGATCTAAACATTGAGTTAACAAAATTGTATTAATGGTAGGCAGCATTCCTGGCTTATCGGAATGAAAGTTATTTACAAAACCTGCAAATATTGATGAAATATTTTTTATTGACTTTATATATTGACATTCAATATTGTGAACTCCAGGAGAAACTTGAATTTTCGGTGATAATTGATTCAAAATGCGTGCTCCTATTAATGCTGTTAGCGCATCAGGATGGCAGAAATTTGCAGTAAAACTATCATTAGGATTTCGTAAAGCACCGTGACGATGAAATCCTGTAAAAAAAGCTAAATTTGGATATTTATTACAAAGAATAAAAGGGTTTTTATTTTTTTTATCAATACAAAAAGACCCGACTAGACAGCCAATAACCACATTTTCTCTTTTTAAATTTTTTCTGAGTTCTAAAGCATTTTTAACGTCATCTTGTATGTGATTACTATTTGAAGCAAGAATAACTATCTCACATTTCAAGAGAAGATCTTTAAGATCAAAAGATTTTATTTTTCCCTCTGAAGAATAATTACCCATTCTCTTAATCTTTTCAATAATCTCATTATCCATATCAGAAATTACATCATTCGAGAAAGCACCTAACAAATCTCTATCTTCCCTAGGAGCCAAAAGAATATTATTTGATTTTCCATGCATAGCACAGTTGTATGCTAGTGATGCAGGATATAAACCAACACTGTAAAATCCAACTTTGCTATTCTCTATATCTTCAATCAATGAATAAAAATATTTTTCATCTTTGATGTTTTCTACGAAATTATTCTTCATTTTTGGAAACTCTTGATAATTTTTTTAATTTCTTACCCATACCAACATTTTTCTACATTAAAGCAATTTTTGACCATAGCAAATTATTTATTGAAAATATTGAGTTTTTTAATTTATAATTTCTGAGAAAGTGGAAATTAAAAGAAAAATAATTATAAATATGGAATATATAGCAAGTAATTTAAATGAACAAAAACAATTAATTTCTTCTAAAAATATCTTATTTATTCAAGACATTGACGGAGTTTGTATCCCTTTAGTTAAAGATCCAATGACTAGAGAATTAGAATCAAAATATATTTATGCAGTAAAAGAATTTGCCGATGAATTCTTTGTATTAACTTGCGGAGAACATGAAGGCCCAAGAGGAGTTAACAGAATAATAGAGAGGAGTTTAAGGAGCACTACTGAGCCTAGAAACAAAGAACTATATTTAAGAGGTTTAGCTGCCTGTGGAGTAGAGTATCAAGACAGTAATGGTGAAATAAGTTTTGAAGGAGTCTCAAAAAAAGAACTAAGTTTTTTATCTAAAGTACCCAGTTTAATAAGACCAAAATTTAATTATATAGTTAAGAATATTTTTCCTGAACTTAGCCAAGAGGATATCAATTTTCACGCATTAAAATCAATATGTGAAACACGCTTCTCCCCAACGATTAATTTCAATAGTCTATTTGATTTAGTTCATGAAGATTCTGATAAAAGAAAGCTTATTCAAATTAGTTTTGAAAAAATGATGAATGAAATCATTTTAAAAGCTGAATCCGAAGGCCTCAAAAACTCATTTTTCCTTCATATTTCACCAAATTTAGGTAATAAAAATGGTAGAGAAACAATTAAACTTTCTTCTCAAGATGATATCGGATCAACAGACATACAATTACTTATTAAAGGAGCACTTAAAGATTCTGGAGTTTTATTTCTTTTAAATAAATTTATTGCGGATAAAACTGGTAAAGCTCCTTTTGGAAGAAATTTTAATTTTAGAAACTCTCCAAATTCTGTTAAGGAAAAAATTGATTTGTGCAAAAGAACTATTCAAGAAGAAGATATGCCTTTGATTGTAGGAGTTGGTGACACAGTCACATCAAAAAAAAATAATGATGAAAAAAGTTATTCAAGAGGAGGGAGTGACAGGTCTTTTCTAGAATTAATACAAGTATTAGGTAATGAATTTGGGATTAAGAATAAAATAATTTTTGTAGATAGTAGTTCTGGTGAAGTTGAAAGACCCTCTACAAAAAAAACAGGTTTAATAGGGATCAGTGATGTTCATGACAATTTAAAATTTGACATAGTTTTTAAAAATGGTCCCAAAGAATACATAAGTTGGTTTATTGAACTTGCTAAGGAGAGATCAAACTTTAAAAAAAATAGTTGACTTTTTTATTTTCGAATGACAATTTATAAATAATAGATTCATGAAAGAAAAATTCCCCTCAATATATAAAAAACCTATAGAAACATTGCAAATTAACATAGGTTATAAATGCAATCAGGCTTGTAAGCATTGTCATGTCAATTCAAGTCCCCTAAGGACTGAAAAGATGTCCAATGAAATGATATCTCTTATTCCAAAGATAATTGAAAAATACAAAATCAAGACTTTAGATATAACAGGTGGTGCGCCAGAACTTCACCCAAAATTTAAAAACCTAATAACCAGCTTGAACACAAAACAAGTTGATATTATTGATAGATGCAATTTGACAATTTTTTTTGAAGAAGGTTATGAAGATCTTCCTCAATTTCTTGCAAAAAATAAAGTGATAGTTACTGCTTCGCTACCGTGTTATGAAAAAATTAATGTTGATTTTCAAAGGGGTTTTGGCGTTTTTGAAAAAAGTATTAATGCCATAAAAATTCTTAATGATTTAGGCTATGGGAAGAAAGAAAATGGATTACAATTAAACCTTGTTTACAATCCTGTAAACCCAATTCTTCCTCCTTCTCAGGAAATATTGGAGAAGGATTATAAAAGAATTCTATTCGAAAAATACAATATCGTTTTTAATAATTTATACACAATAACTAATATGCCAATTAATAGATATGAAGAATCTCTTAGAAGAGAAGGGAAACTAAATACTTATTACAAATTACTAAAAGAAAATTTTAATGAAAAAAATTTAGAAAATCTAATGTGTAAAAAGACAATTAGCGTAAATTGGCTAGGAGAAATTTATGATTGTGACTTTAACCAACAGATAAATTTCCGAGAGAATAAAGGACCAAAGACGCTTTATGATCTGTTGGATGAATCATTTACTTTTGACTACAGGGTAGCTGTAAAAGAACATTGTTTTGCTTGCACTGCAGGTGCAGGGTCAAGTTGTGGAGGGACTTTAAGTTAAAACTTGCTACATGCAATTAGGACAAATTGCTCTTACATTTAAAGAGGATTCAATTAGTTTAAAACCATTAACTTTTGCTGCAACTTTGCCTGCTTCTAAAACCTCATCATTTTCGAATTCTTCTGTTCTTCCACATCTAATGCAAATCAAATGATGATGATCCGGTGTGTCGTTACTAAGCAATTCATATCTGTGTCCACCCTCACTGAGTTCTAATTCATGAAGCAAACCCATTTGTACTAGAAGTCTTAAAGTTCTATAAATTGTTGCTAGTGAAACTTTTGAGCTCGTTTTAACTAAGTTTTCATGAACCTCTTCAGCACTAAGATGCTTTCCAGAGCCAATATTTTCAAATAAATTAAGTACCTTTAACCTCTGAGGAGTTAATCTCTTCCCATCTTTATGTAATCCATCACCAAGAGGAGATGTGATTACTTTGTATTGAGAGGATAATGACAAAATTAACCCTTGGCTATTCTCAATAATAACTCTAGATGAGAGTAAAACAACTTATTTATTTCAAATGTTTACTAAAGTTCTTCAAAATATTATGTTAAATGTACCTTTATATGTAAATGATGAATGATCAAGAAATCTCTTCCGATAAATTATCATCGAAAGTAAACGCCTTGATAATTATTGATATTCAGGAAAAAATAATAAGACCAATTTTTAATAAGGATTCAATAATCAAAAACATTAAAAAGCTAATAAATGCTTACCAAATTTTAGAAGAAAACATATTTATATCTGAACAAAACCCACTCAAATTGGGAGTAACGATACCTGAATTATCCCCCATAGCAGAATTTAGAAAATTTGAAAAAATGGAATTCAGCCTAGCTAAATTAGAAGATTTTTTGAAAGAACTTAAAGATAAGAAAATTACTAATTTGATAGTTTGTGGGATCGAAACACATATTTGTATTCAACAAACAGTCTTAGATTGTTTACAAAAAGGATTTGAAGTTATTCTCATATCAGATTCAATGGGGAGTCGAAATAGGGTAGATCATGAAACAGCATTACAGAGAATGACTCAGAGTGGGGCGTTCTTAACAACAACTGAATCAATAATTTTTGAATTATGCAAAACTGCGGATAGAGAAGAATTTAAAGAAATTAGAAACATAATAATGAGTTAAAGAAAAATAAAGACTGGTTTGTTATTTAGAGATAAATTAAAATCTTATTAAAGATTAATTTTAAGGGTTTATTTGAATATGAAATTAGTTACTGAAAACTTCCTTCTGGCAATATCTATTTTTTTTATTGGAACTTTATTGTCGATAATAATTTCAAAAGTTTCAAAAATATTTTTTAAAAAGATTTCCAAAAGAACAAAAACAAATTTCGATGATTTTATTTTTGAAGTGATCTCTGGAATTATAAAACCTATAGGTTTCCTCCTTTCATTTTATTTTTCAATTGACTATTTTTTTGCTGATGAAATAACTTTCATCTCTGTCTTATTGAATATTTTGAAATTATTTATATTAATAATCATAATAAAAGCACTTAACAAAGTTTTAATAAGATCTTTAACAGAATCGACCTCGAAAATTAATGATTCCTCAATTAGTTCGATGGTATCTTCACTAACTCCATTGATAAAAGCATTAACTTGGACTATTGGCTCAATTTTTTTCTTACAAAATATAGGTGTTCAAATGACTGCTATTTGGGCTTTACTAAGTGCAGGAGGTATTGGTGCAGGATTAGCTTTGAAAGATCCAGTTCAGGAGTTCTTTGAATATATAACAATTTTGCTTGATAAACCTTTTCAAAAAGGTGAGTTTATAAAATCTGATGGAGTTCTCGGAATGGTTGAGAGAGTAGGAGTACGATCTTCAAGGATAAGAAGTATTAATGGAGAAGTAATAGTAATGAGCAATAGCGCCCTAACAAATGGAATAATTTCAAATTACGCACAAATGAAAAAAAGAAGGTTAGTGCATAAATTGGGAGTTGTTTATGAAACCTCTCCAAAACTTATGAAATTGATTCCAATAATAATAAAAAAAATAGTTGAAGAGACAAAAGATGCGTCTTTTGATAGATGTCATTTCACAGATTTCGGCGACTTCAGTCTTAATTTCGAACTTGTTTATTACATCCCAACGAATAATTATCTCGCAGCAATGGAAGCTCAACAATCTATAAATTTAAGAATTATTGAGGAATTTGCGGTTAATAATATAGAGTTTGCATTCCCAACACAAACCTTAAATATTGAAAGTAACAAAGCCAAATGATCTACAAATCTCTTCACTTAAAATCCAGAGTTTTGAAGCCAACTCAGAATTATTTGCCTCATCACTAACATTACTTTCAACTAATTTATGTTTTTTAAAAGAGATAAGTTTATTACTTAAATGAACGTAACCAATATTATTTAAATTTGAATCAAAAACAATTTCAGAAAGTATCCTGCCAGCATTTTCTATACTTTCAGAAATTCCTAAAATATTTTTTGCAGCTTTAGAAAAAATTAAATATCCAAAGAGATTAAAACGCTTACTGTATCTAAAAAAACCAAGATCATCATTTGGTATTACTAGACCAGGAGCCCAAGTAATTACAGAAATTTTACTCGAGGAAGTTTTTAATTTTTTTTCAAGTTCTTTAGCAAACAAAATATTACACAACTTACTATTTTTATAAGCTTCATCAGCATTAAAATTTATAAATTGCCCAGTTACTTTTTTTCTCAAATTAACTAGGTTATTAAGTCCCGCTTTCTTTCCTATATTGCCACCTGAACTTTTGGGGTCGTGTACATCTGATGATGTAATAATGATTCTAGATTCTTCTTTATCTCTAATAAAATCTTTTAGGACATTTACCAAGTAAAAATGTGCAAGATGATTGACTGCAAAAGTTAGTTCTATGCCTTGTTTTGATACTTTAGGGTAAAAAGAGCCTGTATATTGCAATCCTGCATTTAAAACAAGAACATCTAAAAAAATCTTTTTACTAATAAAGTAATCTTTAATTTTTTTAATATTCTCTAGATCTGAAAGATCACAATTTTCAATAATAATTAAAAATTTACTAAGGTAATTTTTATCAAAATGTTTCTCGATTTTTCTGAGAAATTCATTCTCTCTAAATTCGTTTTTTATTACAACATATAAAATATTTTTCATCTTCAGTAAATTAATAATGGCAAAAAACCCTATTCCTGAATTACCTCCAGTTATTAAAATATTTTTATTTTTAATCATTTAAATTCCTATATTTTTTTTATGATAAAAAAATAAATAAAGTTTTTTTTATTTTGTAATCTTATAAATTATTGTTAAAACACTGAAAACTTAGTCGCTAGTATTTGAGTAATTTGATTATTATTAATCTACTCTCATTATAAGTATTGGATGAAAAATATAATTCTGGGTTCAGAAGTAATAATTTGTTCCATAAATTTCTTTAATCATAAGATTTATATTTAATGTCAAAAGAAAATATGCCAGATGTTCTTGTTTTGGGTGCAGGGCCTGCGGGTATGGCTATTGCCTCAGCTTTAGGGAAGGAAAAATTAGATGTTGAAGTGCTTTCTCCAAATGGACCAGATGAACCTTGGCCAAATACATATGGCATTTGGGGGAAAGAAGTTGATCAACTCGGGCTTCAGGATTTACTTGAATATAGATGGAAAAATACTGTAAGTTTTTTTGGGCATGGCGCTTTAGAAGAACAGGACGACGAGAATAAAGCTACTGAACATTCACTAGATTATGGACTATTTGATAAGAAGAAACTCCACAATTATTGGTTTAAAGAATGCAATAAGTCTTTTATTAAATGGCATCAAGGCTTTGCAAACAAAATACATTTTGAAAAATACAAAAGTACAGTAACTACAAAAGATGGCAAAACTTACTCTGCAAGATTAGTAGTAGATGCAACAGGGTATGATCCTGTTTTTCTTAAATTAAAATCCTGTGGTCCTTTGGCAGTCCAAACTTGTTATGGGATAGTAGGTAATTTTAGTAAACCTCCACTTAAGAAAGGGCAGTTTGTATTAATGGACTATAGAAATGATCATCTTAACGATGAGCAAAAAAAAGAACCTCCAACTTTTCTTTATGCCATGGATATGGGGGATGGGAAATATTTTCTTGAAGAGACATCTCTTGGTTTGGTAAATCCTCTAACAATGGAAAATTTAAAAGAGAGACTAGAGAAGAGGCTTTCTTATCGAAATATATCAATCACAAGCATGCAGCACGAAGAGCTTGGCTTATTTCTTCCTATGAATATGCCAATCCCAGATTTCAAACAACAAATACTTGGATATGGTGGTGCTGCTTCAATGGTACATCCTGCATCTGGATATTTAATTGGTAATGTTTTAAGAAGAGCTCCACTTGTCGCGAAGGCAGTCTCAGAAGCAATTAAAAACAAAAATCTAAGTACCTATCATATTGCTAGAAAAGGTTGGGAAACTTTATGGTCAAAAGAATTAATTAGGAAGAAATCACTTTACCAATTTGGATTAGAAAAACTCATGAGATTTGATGAGAAACTATTGAGAGAATTTTTTGGCAGTTTTTTCCAACTACCTAAAAATCAATGGTATGGGTTTCTAACTGATACTCTTTCTTTAAAAGAGATTGTATATGCTATGTGCGTAATGTTTATAAAGGCTCCATGGAGTGTAAAGAAAGGTCTTATGATAATGCATGGAAGAGAATTTAAAATGTTACTTAGGATAATATTTCCAAACATATAGTTAAAAAATGAGAACCATATTAATAAGTGGAGCCAGTAGAGGTATTGGACAAAATATTGCACATAAAGAATTAAAAGAAGGCAATAGAATTAGTGTTGGCATAAGAGATTTAGAATCATTAAAAGGAAGCGCTATTGATCCAATAAAATGGCCGGAAGGGAAAATTATAATCAACCACTATGATGCTTTACAAAAAATTACAGCCGAAAATTGGATAAAGAATACCGTAGATGAATTTGGAGGATTTGATTCAGTAATAAATTGTTCTGGAGTATTATCGAAAGTTCCTTTCTTATACAAAGATGGTGATGAAGAAGATATTTTAAATACATTAAATATAAATTTTTTGGCAATTTGGCAGTTATGTAGGCTTTCTTGGGATCATTTATGTACCTCTGGAAGAGGAAGAATTATTGTTTTAGTTTCAATGAGTGGGAAAAGATCCAAAGGTGATTTAGCCGCTTATTCTTCTTCAAAGTTTGCTTTGATGGGATTATGCCAAACTATGAAAAATAAAGGTTGGGATAAAAATATAAGAATTACTGCAATTTGCCCAAGCTGGGTTAATACAAAAATGGCTCAAAATATCTCTTCTTTAGACAAATCAAGCATGACACAACCTGAAGATATTGCTGAAATATGCTCAACTATTCTTAAGTTACCTACCCAATCAGTTCCATTTGAAATTGCCTTAAATTGTAACTATGAAATTTAACCTAAATTAAAAATTAAGTAAGCCATTGAAAGCATTGCAATTGCAATAAATAAACCTTTTATTCGATTAGTTAACAATGAAAAAAGAGATAAATCTTCAGAAAAATATCCGCCAAAACTACCTGTAATAAATAATATAACCATTGGTAGAGATGCCATTCCGAAAGAATAAGATATAGATCTTACAAATCCAAAATTTAAATAATTAAAAATAAAAGAACCTAATGAAAACAATAAAAAAGATGCAAATAGAGTTATAGAAACTTCAGCATCTAAAGTGTGAGGTAAGCTACCCTTTAATTCAAATTGCTTTTTACATTCTCTAATTTGTCTTTTAGAAAGCTTTAAATAACCAGTTTCAGGAATTCTTTGCGACTTATATTTTCTTAGTAATCTTGCTTCAAGAGTTTCTGGCTCCTTAGTCATAATTGATGTTAATAATTCATCTGGATTTAATTTTTTAATTTTCTTTTCAAGATTATCCGTTTTCCCAATCCTATAAAGGTCTCCTACTCTAATAAGGTAAACATATCCCGACATTTGCGTTGTAAAATTAATAATGTCCCTAATTAGATAATACTAAAAGAATTAGGGAAATTAAAAGTTTTTACAATATGAAAAACGATATTTTATATTCATTTCGAAGATGTCCATATGCAATTCGTGCAAGATGGGCCATGTTAATTTGCGAAATAAAAGTAGAGATAAGAGAAATTGATTTAAAAAATAAACCTCTAGATTTTTTAAATAATTCAAAGACGAAAACGGTGCCAATTCTTATAAAAAAAAATAGTGAAGTTATTGAAGAAAGTCTTGAAATCATCCTATGGGCTCTCTCAGAGTCGAAAAAGGAAAACATCAAATTTATTTATTTACCTGAGAACAAAAAGGAAGATATTTTTAAAATGATTAATGAAAACGATAACGTATTCAAATATCATTTAGATCGATTTAAATATGCCACAAGATATAAAGATAGTGATCAAGAATTTCATTTCACAAATGCGATTAAATTTATAAAGAGATGGAACGAACTTCTTGCCGAAAAAAAATATTTTTTTGGAGATAGTCCAACAATCGCTGATTGGTCTATTTGGCCTTTTGTAAGACAATTTAGAATCGCTTGTGAAAGTCAAAAAAGAACAAATTATTTTGAATCATCTATAAAAAACTGGTTAGATTCGTTTGAGAAAAATAGAGAATTTAAGTCGTTAATGTATAAATACGAATTATGGGGACCAAATTCTAGAAAGAATTATTTTCCATCTAATTAACTTTCTAACAACTTCCTTTTCTCAATTATTCTTGCTAACTCCAAAAAATATCCTGCGGTCCTAAATTTGCCTATATTTTTTTCCTTAAAATCAAGATCGCTTCTAATTTCTGCGGTCTCCGCCATAAGCAAATCTAAATCATTTGATCCAAGACTATACAATTCACCAAGTTCTATTTCCCTTCCAAGTAAATGACTCCTAAACCACTTACCTTTATTTTCTTGAGGTGGAATATCGTAGGGTGTAAATGACATTAAAATAAAAAATTTAGGCTTTTTACCATTCTAGAGTTCTTATTGAAACTTTTTCATCTCTACTTTGTTAAAAATCAATGCGATAGAAAGAATTGCGAATGTAATTAAGGCACAAATTTCTGTCCAATAAACTAAACCAATTTTAGAAATCATTAATGGTGCAAGAACTGTGAATAGTCCTCCAGAAAGAATTAATTGAGCAAATAGCTGTTTTGACGTAAAAATTGGTAAAGTCTTAGAAATATTTTTAGGATCTGCAAGCCGTAAAAGAAGTAACCCAGAAGCTACTACACCAGTAGAATTCCCAAACTCTATCAAACTTTTTTCAAACCAATAATCATCAAAAATAAAGTATGCGAAATAAGCAATGCAGATTAAATTCCAAAATAAACCGAAAATAGTAAATACTAAAATAAGTATCCAATTATCAAAAACAACTGCAATATCTAAACTCGCCATAGCTGTAAAAATCAATAAGTCTGTTGATAAAATACCAATCTCCCTTTGCAGAATATTTGAAATAAATTCCGTATTTTTGGTTTTTTCTAAAATATATCTAATAAGGAGCGAGCCTATAAGGATAAAAGGAAATACTGGTAGTGAAAAAATAATTTCCTTCGAAAAATCACCAAAAGAACTTGAAATATACCTTAAAAATTTAAGAAGCAAAACACCAAAAGAAATTGCCAAACCAGAGAATCCAAGATTTATTATAAAAATTCTAAAATCTGCAAAAATTCTAATCTTATTTTTTTCATTTAAAGTATCTTTTTGTTCAAGAATTTCCTCAGTATCTGAAAGGCCTAAAGTTCTACCAATAAAGATAAATATGCTACCCAATATTGAAGAGGATAAAAGACCCATTGTTGCCATAGCCAAACCAAGATCTAAACCATTTGGGAAACCTAGTTTATTAAAACTTTCACCGATTATTGATGCGGCTCCATGACCGCCCTCAAAACCTACCTCTATTAAACAACCCATTAGAGGATTTGCGTCCATTGATGGAGGCAGAAAATATTTAACAACAAGGCCGCCGACAAAAAATTGTCCGAAACCTAGTGAAAGAGCTAATAGAAATTGATTAAAAATCGGTTTAACTAAACCATTTATATTCGGTATAGGTCTTCCCATCATTAAAGTTGCGAAGACTAATGATAAAAGAGGAGTAGGAAAATTACTCCAAACATTTATTGTTTCTTTTGGTAAAAAGTGTATCGCACCAAATGGGCCTATAGATATACCTAAAATTCCTGATATGACGGCTATCGGCAATCCAAATCTCTCGAGTTGAACAGCTAGTTTAAATTTCCTTCCAAAAATCAACAAAAAAAATATAATTAACAATCCAAAAAAACTTATCAATAGAGAATTTGAAAAAATATCTTTATTCTGTATCGAAAAAATATTCAATGATTTCAAAAACATATAATTCTAAATCTAAATTAATAAACAAAATTTTTCAAATAAAAAAGGCTCCGATAAGAGGAGCCTTTTGATATTGGTAAGAAAATTTGAAAATTAATCTTTAAGAGTAACTGTTGCACTATCAATATTACTGATAGCATTTGTAACTCTCTTGAAATCAAAGCCTAGTGCTCTTAAAGCGTGCCATAGATGACCTTGAATAAAGAAGAATCCAAAATAGTAATGAACATTAGCTAACCATGCCCTTGAAGTGTACTCACCATCAGGAAGATCAACAGTATCTACCCAATAAGGAGAAATACTAAACTTCAATTCAAGTGGTTCACCAAAGAATTCAGTTGGATAAACTGTTGTGTTAGCTGCACTCCAGAAAGCTGCAATAATAGCCATCCAGCCTATTCCAGCTAGTGACCATGAGAGAACAGCCTCTGCAGAGAGAAGTCCTTTGCCTTTGAATTTGGTATATTCACCAACTTGCTTAGTAGCAATATGCCAAGCACCACCAGTGATCTCAACGAAAGCAAGGAAAGCATGACCTCCCATTACTTCTTCAAGGCTATCAATAGTCAAAAAGTCTGTTTGGTGATTCCAAATTTTGGCTAAATTTAATTCATACTCAACCTGTCTTACAGAACCAATAGCTGGATCATAAATTCCATGCACTCTTGCCCATTCGACAAAAGCAATAACTGCGAAACCAAGAATAATTAGATGGTGACCAAGAATAAATGTCAATTTGTCTGGATTATCCCATTCAATATTGAATTTTCTAGCTCTTGCTATATCAGAATCTTCTAGATTTCCAGGAAGAAGTAAAGAGTGTAAAAGTCCTCCGGCTGCTAAAACCATAGAAGAAACTAAGTGAACTATTGCTATCGCTAGAACAGGTTTAGTATCTCCCATCGCAACACCATTAGCATCAAACCCTATTCCAAGAGTTGCTAAGTGAGGAAGAACGATTAGAGGTTGATGCCCCATTGGGACGCTTGGGTCAAATCGTGAAAGTTCAAAAAGGGTGAATGCACCCGCCCAGAAAACAATTAATCCTGCATGAGCTACATGAGCAGCAATGAATTTTCCTGAGCGATTTGCTACACCTGAATTACCAGCCCACCATCCATAGGTAGTATCTGGATTTCCATAGGTTTGCATTTAGGAATTGATTAGCTTAAACGTTTTGAGAATACTTTATATTTCACCAAACAGTTGAATTCATAACAAAATTGTAAAGGTTATTAATTCTAACTATTACTAAACAAAAATTATTCGTAGGGCAAGACAAGAGTAAAGAAGGTAGATTTAATGAAGAAAAATTATTCTCAAAGATATAAGTTCTATCAAATAAACCAGTATTTTTAAATTCAAACAAGTCAAATAAATTTGATTTTGCTGACATTAAACGATGTTTTGTTTCATTACACCATGGTGGTTATTGCCTCATTTTCAAACAATTATTAAATATAGGATAAGACATCTATTATTATGACTACTTCTCAAGAGTCTTCTAGAAAATTTTCACTAGAAATGAAATCTGAAGTTCATTACAAAAAGGCTGCAAAATCTTACAGAAAATCGAAACAATACATAAATATGATTAACTTATATCCAACTTTGCAAAACACTCTTATTGAGTGTAAGGATGAGAATCTTATCGAATGAATATTTTATATATTTTCCCAAATTAATTAAGATTTTATCATTTTTTATGCTGCGATATTATAGTTTTCTTCAGAATAATATTTATTAATTATTTCTCTGCACATTTTTACATTGTAAAGCGCTTTGGGTTTCCAAGGTTTTTTCTGACCGAGTGGAGAGCTTTTCCAATGAATTCCAGGCTTGAGTATTCCATTTTCACGTAAAAAAGAAAGTTTAATTTCAGTTATTCCCAGTTTTTCAGAGGTCAACTCAGATGAGCTCCACATATCCCCTAACATTGAATTAAGTAAATATAATTATTCCTTGATAACGTTAATTTTATTTTTTTGAAAGGGTAAAATTTTTAAATAATTATTAAGTCACAAAAAACCTTGTATTTACAAAGAAAAGAGATTTGAAAGATTTATATCAAATTAAGAAATATTAAATAAAGAATCTTCATTAATGAATATCTCATCGATACCCTTTCCTTTATTGATGGATTTATGGTTAACGTATTCTTCTGTAATCGATTGATGCTTTGAAAGATTGATCCAACCCTTCTGCCAATTTCCACTATTTATTAATTCTTCATAAGTAGTTTTTAAGTTAATTTCAGAATCAAGGACAGAAACCATAAAAAAACTAATGTTTTCTTTTTCTTTAGTCTCATTTACTAAAACAAAATGTCTTAATCCATTTATTGGTTTATTAGAAGTCCAGTAATTTTCCATAATTATTTTTTCTTAATCTTCCTCTCAGAATTTTTTCTAGATATTTTCTTATATTCATTTCTAATTTCGTCTAATAAAAGTTTTCTTTTATCCATGTAGTTAAGAGAATCTTGTTTTGTTAAGTTATATCTTTCTTTTTTAGTCAAATTCATCCAATTATTAAGATTCTTTTTATTGAAAGTTGTTATTTTTTTAGAATAAAAAACTTTTTGTTTTCTATTTAATTTAAGAAAATTCCTTAAATTGAAAAAAATAATTATAAAAAGAAAAATTATCACTATCTTCAAGAACATCACTTTACAAGTAAGTTATTGTTTATCCAATTTTCTAATTTAATATCATTCTCAAAAGATATAACCTCCTCTTCATTCCCATTACCTGGTTGATCAAAGAGCCTTATAATAAATTCCCCATTAACTGCCTCATCATCACCAATAACAATTATGCTTTTAGATTTAAGTTTATTTGCCTTTTTAAATTGCTTAGAGAATGAGGCTCCGCTTAAATCTAACTCAACTAACAAATCGTAATTTCTTAATTTTCTAGATAAATCCATTGCTAATGATTCAGCAACTAAGCCTTGATTAATGATATAGATATCAGTATTTCTTGGAATTTCAAGCTCTTTCCCTGCGAGTAAAATTAATCTTTCTAAACCAATAGCGAAACCAATTGCAGGAGTGTTTGGCCCTCCCATTTGTTTTATTAAATCGTCGTATCTCCCTCCTCCGCAAACTGTAGCTTGGGAGCCCAAAGCCCCACTGGTAATTTCAAAAGCTGTATGAGTGTAGTAATCTAAACCTCTTACAAGATTAAAATTTTCTACATAAGGTATTTTTAAAACCTCTAATTGTCTTTTTAAGTTTAAATATCTGTTATGACTTTTTTCAGATAAAAAATTAATTAATCTTGGTGCATTTTCAAGAACTTTTTTAGTTTGAATATTCTTTGAGTCCAAAATCCTCAAAGGGTTTTTAGAAATTCTATTCTGAGAATCTAAATCTAGAGAATCTTTATTTGTTTCTAACCATTTTAAAAAAGATTTTTGAAAATTTGATCTGTCATTACTATTACCTAACGTATTTATTTCAAGATTGAGTTCTTTTATTCCTAATTTGCCTAATATATCCCAAGCTAAAGCAATAATTTCAACATCACTTCTAACTGAATCATGTCCTATAAACTCAACACCTAATTGATGAAACTGTCTTTGCCTGCCTGCTTGAGGTCTTTCATATCGAAACATAGGACCCATGTACCAAAGTTTTTGAAGAGGATTAGAAGATATTCCGTTTTGTATTAACGCTCGTGCGACTGAGGCTGTTCCTTCAGGTCTTAGAGTGCAAGATCTCTCCCCCCTATCAAGAAATGTATACATTTCCTTACTGACAACATCTGTTCCTTCACCAATTCCTCTTATAAATAATTCGGTCATTTCCAATATTGGTGTTCTTATTTCTTTGATGGATGCTCTAGAAAGCTGCTCTAATAAAATTTTTTCAACGTTTTGCCACTTTATTAATTGATCAGGAAATAGGTCTACTGTTCCTCTTAGATTTTTTAAGTTATTCAAAGTTCTAAAAAATAATTCAAAATTTTTAATTCATCTAGAAATTAATCTTTGATTGGTTATTTTGTGAGACAATCTTAATTTAACATTTAGAAAAACTATTGGGAATTAATAAAAGTAAAGAGAATCAACATTGCGGTACTAAACCAAAAAAAATTGCTTTTGGAATAGCACCCCTTGGTATAGTTTCAATAGGAATAGTGCCAATGGGAGTAATAAGTATAGGGGTAGTCCCAATGGGTATATTTTCTTTTGGTGCAGTCGCAATGGGAATAGTCAATTTATCAGTAGTTGGGATGGGAATTATCTCTGCCGGTGTTACTACTATGGGGATATGGGAGTATTCACCTAATTCTCATGAAAATCATCATAATCATTCCAAACAAATTTCAAATTCAAATAAGGAAAATATGATGTCAGATCTATTTAACACTAAACAAGAAGCTGAAGAGGCTGCTTCAAAATACGGATGTATTGGAGCACATAAAATGGGAAATAAATGGATGCCTTGTAAGATGCACTAAATATTTTCTTAGTCAAAAATTAAATAAATATTAATTCAAAATCTCAACTCTAAAATCAAGATTTTTTGCCTCATCAGTAGTTAATTTTCTTGACCAAGCTCCTTGTACAGGACTATTCCATCTGAACCCAGCATTTTTAGCTAAAGACCTATCTTCATAACTAACCAAAGCCTTGTATAAAAACCTCGGTTCAGTAGCTTTAAGTAAAAGTTCCTCTAAGTTGTCGCATTTTTTGAAGACCTCAGATATATAAAAGCAATCAGATAAAGCTCTATGTAAATTCCAAACTGGTATTGAAAAAGATAAGGCTAGATCAGTTACTGAAGGTCTTGTTTTTAGTGATTTTTGAAAAGACCAATTAATATCCTCTAAACTACATATCCATTTCTTATTAAGCTTAGGCAATCTTCCTTTTCCAAACCATTTCTTATCAAACTCCACATTATGAGCAACGATGAAATCTGAAGAATCAACAAGTTTTAGAAAGAAATTCAATCCATCTTCCCATGGTTGAGAGATATTAGTTACTTCTGCAGATATACCATTTACATGTTCGGCTTCATTATTATTAACTGGAAATAAAAAAGAAACTTGTGAAAGTACACATTTAAAAGATACATCAAATAAAATGCAACCTATTTCTATAACTTCATCTTTATTTTCGTCTAAACCTGTTGTTTCAGTATCAAGAATTAAAACTTTTTCAATTTTTTTATTTTTATTCGTTACTCTCTCTTCGGAGGGATTGGTGTTAATTTGATCATGAAGAAAATCCAATTGATTTAATTCTTTTTTGTTAAATAGTTCCAATTAACTCAAAATACTTTCATTTATCTTGACGCATTTAATAAATATTTCTTTTAAATTAATATAAATTAAAAAACAGTCAAGAAAATAATTTTTGAAACATTTTTAGCTTATGAAAGATGACTTTTACAAAATTTCAATATAACAATTTCTGTTATTGGCCTTCAAATCCAAAAAAAATTGTTGAATTTATTGGTGGAAGTTATTTAGCTTCTAAGCCAGATTTAACTTATAGAAGATTCATAGAGAGTTTAATTAATAAAAATTATGCAGTACACGCATATAAATACACACCACAATTTGATCACCAACAACTTGCTATCAAAGCATGGAAAGATTTTAAGAATTGCCGAATATCTTTATCCAAGAGAATAGGGGCATCAATTCCTTCAATAAGAATTGGTCATAGCCTAGGCTGCAAACTTCATTTAATTTCTCCTGATGGCGGAAGAAATTGCGAAAAATTCATATCTATTAGTTTTAATAATTTTAGTGCTAACAAATCAATACCATTATTGAAACAAATTTCTCAAAAATTAGAATTCAACAGTGAATTTAGCCCAAGTCCTGAAAGAACTTTGCGATTAATTGAAAAAACATATAATCAAAAAAATAACTTCCTAATAAAATTCAACCAAGACGAATTAGATCAAACAGATAAATTATTTTCTTGTCTGAAAGCAAGAAAAGAAGATAATTCTAAGGGGGTAATGCTAAAAGGTACGCACACTATAATTGCAAGCGCAGGACTAAGAGAAAATTTTTTGGGAGACTGGGCTGATGATGAATTCAAAAGAAAAACTATAAAAAAAATTTCCAATTTAATTGATGAATCTATTTAGGATAATTCTTTAAGCTTTTCCAAAACAGAACCATCTTCAAGAGTACTTATATCACCGCTAATTTTTTCTCCAGCAGCCAAAGATCTTAAAATTCGTCTCATAATTTTTCCACTACGTGTTTTCGGAAGAGAGTCAGAAATTATAATCTTTTCAGGCTTTGCGATAATTCCAATTTCATTAACAACATGTTTCTTTAAGTCCTCTACTAATTCTGAAGAACTTTTCACATCTTTTTCTAAAGATACAAAAGCAACTATAACTTCACCTTTTAAATCATCTTTTTTGCCAACGACTGCAGACTCTGCAACTGATTTATGACTTACCAAAGCAGATTCTATTTCCATTGTTCCTAACCGATGTCCTGAAACACTTATGACATCATCAACTCTTCCCATAATCCAAATATATCCATCTTCATCAATGCGGGCTCCATCTCCAGCAAAATAAACATTTTTTTCTCCTTTGAAGGAAATATATTCCCAATAACTCTCCAAATATCTCTCTGAGTTTCCGTGAATTGTTCTCATCATTCCTGGCCATGGTTTCTTAATAATTAAATATCCACCTTCGTTCTCCTTAACCTTATCTCCATTCTTATCGACAATTTCAACTTCGATTCCTGGCAGAGGAAAAGTAGCTGAACCTGGCTTTGTAGCAACGACTCCAGGCAAGGGACTTATCATCACACCACCAGTCTCAGTTTGCCACCAAGTATCAACAATAGGGCATTTATTTTTACCGATAACATCCCTGTACCACATCCATGCCTCAGGATTAATTGGTTCTCCAACTGTGCCCAAAAGTCTAAGACTCTCAAGATTATATTTATCAGGGATTTCACGCCCAGACTTCATAAATGCTCTAATTGCAGTTGGTGCAGTATAAAAAATAGAAACCTTATATTTTTGAACAATTTCCCAAAAAGCCCCTAAATTTGAGGGTCTTGGCACTCCCTCATACATTAAGGTTGTAGCACCATTAGATAAAGGTCCATAAACAATATAACTATGGCCTGTAATCCAACCAACATCTGCAGTGCACCAGTAAATATCATCATCTTTCAAATCAAAAATCCATTTAAATGTCAAATGGGTCCAAAGATTGTAACCACCTGTAGTGTGAACTACACCTTTGGGCTTTCCAGTAGAGCCTGAAGTATAAAGAATAAAAAGTCTATCTTCGCTATTCATTATTTCTGGTTCACACTGATCTTTTTGATCTTTTAATAATTCGTGCCACCATAAATCTCTATCATCAACCATCGAAATAATTTTTTTGGTACGTTGAACAACAACTACTTTTTCAACAACTTTATCTGCCCCACTTTCAATTGCCGCATCAACTGCTTGCTTAAGTTCAATCACTTTATCTTTTCTAAAGCCACCATCTGCAGTAATAATAAATCTTGCGTTTCCATCAATTAACCTATCTTTTAAAGCTTCTGAAGAAAATCCTCCAAAGACAACAGAATGAGGCGCGCCAATTCTTGCACAAGCTAACATCGCAAACATCGCCTCAGGAATCATCGGCATATAAATACATACCAAATCTCCTTTTTTTATACCAATTGTTTTTAATGCATTAGCTGCTTTACATACCTCTTTTAGAAGTTCTTCATAAGTATATTTTTTGCTATCTCCCGGTTCGCCTTGCCATATAAGTGCAGTCTTTCCTCCAAGCCCTCTCTTAATTTGTCTATCTAAGCAGTTGTATGTAATGTTGAGTTTCCCTTCTTTGAACCATTTTAAAAAGGGGGCATTTTCATTATCTAATACAGTTTGAAATGGCTCAAACCAATCTAATTCGGATTTTGCAAAAAATTCCCAAAATTTAATAGGATTTTCTGATGCTTGTTTTTTTAAACTTAGTAATTCTTCTTGAGTACTAATATTTGAGCTTTCTGCAAATTTTTTTGAGGGAGAGAAAATTCTCTTTTCTTCAAGTATGTTATTGATCGAATTTTTTTTATCTAATGACATCAAATAAATCTATGCTTAATAAATTTAGTCGAAAAAATTAAGGTTTTCAAAAATTTTAATATTAATTTAGCTCAAAGATTTATTTCTAATAGCTCTAATAAATTCGGCTTAGAACAAATTCTGGAAGAGCCATTAAAGCTCTTTTATATTCTGAATCAGGAAGCCAGACTATCGCTTCCTTAGAAAGCATTGCAAAATCCTCAGCAAGTTTCCTTGAACTTTCAATAGCTTTAGAGTTCATGATGATATGAAGAGCATCATCTAAATCATCTTTTTCAGCAAGTTCTCTGTTTATAAGAACTGACAATTGTTTATTTTCTTCTAAGGCATATAAAACTGGGGCAGTAAGATAACCACTTGCAAGATCACTTACAGCAGGTTTTCCAAGTTGTTTGTCATTTCCAGTAAAGTCAAGAATGTCATCTACAACTTGGAATGCTAAACCAATATTTTTACCAAAATCGTACAACGAGGTTAAGTTTTCGTCATTAATCCCACTCAGAACTCCAGCTGCTTTGCAACTATTAGCTATTAATGATGCTGTTTTACAATAACTTTTATTGATGTATTTGGAAAAAGATTGAGCTGAATCAAATCTATTTAAATTTTGTTTAATTTCACCTTCTGCTAAGTCCATTATTACTCTACTAAGTAATTTAACTACATTTACATTGTCAAGATTTGCCAAGTGCCAACTTGCTTGAGCGAATAAAAAGTCACCCGCCAAAACAGCCACTCTGGTATTAAACCTGCTATGAACTGTATCTACTCCTCTTCTTGTAGACGCCTCATCAACAACATCATCATGGACTAGTGAGGCCGTATGAATCATCTCAGTTATTTCAGCAAGCCTTTTATGTTTGGTTGTCAAGCAAAATTCTGGAGATATAGCCTTTGATATCAATAAAACTATACCAGGTCTCAACCTTTTCCCCCCAGCACTAAAAAGGTGTTCTGCTGCGGCTTGAAGAATTGGGTGACCAGCTCCAATTAGATTTTTCAGTTCTAAAATAAGATCATCTAGATCATTTTCAACTGGTTGTAGTAGCTCTGATACTGTATTCATGGTTGACCTCTCTTATATCTTACGGAATCAAACATTACTTCGGAGGTTAACCAACCTAATTTCTTTATTAATTCCAAGCCAAAATTTTACTTTATTAGAAAACTCATCTCTTTCTGAAGTAACAAAAAAGTTTACATTTTCGAAAGAAATACTTTCATAGCGGTCAGTTTTTGGAATAGCAAAAGATTCATTAAATTTTTTTATTAATGCTACCGATGGATCAATAATTTTTATATTTGAATCTAATTTTTTTCTTAAAAAGTCAAAAATTAAAGGGTAGTGACTACATCCAAGTATTAATTCTTCAATATTTTTGTTTATTAGTAGTTTTAAGTATAAGTCTGAAAGACTATTTAATTTATCAAGATTTAATTCTTCTTTTTCAATTTCTGATACAAATTCTGGACATTCCTGCTGAAATATTATCGTGTTCTTCTTTTTAGAATTTATAGCAATTTGGTAATAAGACGATCGAACAGTTGTTTGTGTTGCCAAGACACCAATTATTTGTTTATCAACTATTTCCGATACTGAATTTATAAGGTCAAAACAAGGGACCATTAAATTATTTTCTAGAATATCAAGTGCACATGCATTTGTAGTGTTACAAGCTACTAAAAGTGCATCCAAATTCTTATCAACAAAGAAATTGCAAATCTCCTTTGCAATTATTCTTATCTCTTTAAAATCTTTACTGCCAAAAGGTATTCTTTTTGTATCCGCCAAATAAAAAACTTCTACATCTTGACGCGTTTTTAGTAAAGAATTAAGGATAGTAAAACCACCTATACCACTATCAAATATACCAATTTTAAGTTTCACCCTACTTTATCTAGATATTCGAGGATGCCTTTTGCAATTGCATAGGCTAATCTTTTTCGATGGGTTATTTTCTCTAATCTTCTTGCATCTAATCTTCCCGTTAAAAATCCAATTTCTATAAGGACTGCGGGCATCCTAGTATTTTTAATTACATAAAATCGACCTTGTTTAACTCCTCGATCAGGACTCCCAGGGGAAACTCTTAAAATTTGTTTTTGAATTCTTTTCGCGAGTAATCTTCCTCTCCACCCTCTGTAATAAAAGGTTTCCAATCCATTTATGTCTCTTCTTTTACCTCTTGAGGCATTTGCATGAATACTTACAAAAATATCTGCATCCGTATTATTGGCCATGGACACTCTTGGAGGCAAATCCAAATCAACTTCATTTGTTCTAGTCAACCTTACTTTGACACCTTTCTCAGAAAGTAAATTTTTAACTATTTTTGAAACCTCTAAGACAACATCTGTTTCTCTAATACCACCTATACCTATTGCTCCTGGATCAGGTCCTCCATGCCCTGGATCGATTACAACCTCAAACTTGTTTCGTTTTACCTCTGGTAGTTTCAAGTAACCATAATTGTTTTTCTTATAATGAATTACATTTTGATTTGCTTTGTTATTTCCTCTTTTCTTTTCAACTAAACCTTCACCAATCTTTTTAAATGAATATTTTGAGTTAAATAGTTTAATGCTCCATCTATTTTGATCTAAGCCAACCATTTGCCAAGTCAAAGGTTTCAAATAAGTCTCTTCCTTAAATTCAATAACTAGTCTTGTTTTACCCTTATCTGGTTTACCTAATCTAATTTCTTTTATTGGGCCATTACCTTTTATTGTTCTGGGATTTTTTAATTCTCCTGGAAAATCTACCCAGAATCTATCTCCCGATATTTGGTTAGCCTTCTGAAAGTATGCTTTTAAATTTGTATTTGATTTAGTTCTTAATTCTAAAACCCCATTAGTATTTATAGCCCATGCCGCAAGAGCACTTGAAGATTTGACTGGAAGGATTGAAGAATTTAAAAATAAAAAAACGGATAAATAACGAAAAAGTTTATTATCTAAAAACTTTATCATTAGTTTGAAAACAATTTGTTTTTTCTATGTTTAAGGCTTGGCATCTGCTCCCTAATTTTCTTTACTCTTTCTTTATCAGCAGGTGCTATTGCAGCTCCCTGTGTTTTTCCGGCATCAGATAAAACTGTACCCCAAGGGTCAATTACCATTGCATGGCCATGACTTTGCCTTCTTCCATAATGAATACCAGTTTGAGCTGGAGCGACTACATATGCTGTATTCTCAATTGCTCTTGCTTGTAATAGGATTTGCCAATGATCTTTTCCAGTGAATGCTGTAAAAGCTGCGGGAATCATAATTAGCTCAGCACCATTGGAAGACAAATATCTATAGAGTTCAGGGAATCTAACGTCGTAACAAATCGATAATCCTACTTTGCATAAACCTGGTACATCTACAATAGGTGGATACTCTGCTCCAGATAAAATAGTGGATGATTCCTTGTATAGATTTCCATCTGGCAAATCAACATCAAACAAATGAATCTTGTCGTATTTTGCCAAAATCTGTCCATCTTTCCCAAATAAGGCTGACCTATTAAAAGTATGACTATCATCACCAGCAGGGACAGGATACCCTCCTCCCAAAAGAAATACTTGATACCTTTGTGACATAGTTTTTAGAAAATTTGTACACTTCTCTGACAATTCAGAAGCTAATCTAAGTTTTTCATCATCTCCTCCTAAAAAAGCAAAATTCTCAGGCAATCCTATTAACTCAGCACCTCTTCTAGCAGCTAATTCAATCTGTTCTTCTGCTTCAGTAAAATTTTCTTCTACATTTGAAGTACTCGTAATTTGCAATGCAGCTACCAAAAAATCAGTCAAGACTTTACTCCTAATGAACCAATTCGTAAATCATGAGGCACGAATCACACCTCTTTCAACTTGAGCTGGAACAATATCTAAGCAATCAAGTTCAGAGCAACATTTAAAATCATCCTCATAATCTCCAAGACTTGTCAATCTTTTGCCATGGGTTGCTGTTTTTAGACATTTCAAAATATCATTTTTCCAGACATCCCAAAGTGCCAAAGCAGCTTGTAATTCGTCATTAAGAATATTAATTTCGAAATCATAGTTTTGTTTTAGGTATGAAGCCAAAGCACCAGCAGCTAAAGAATCCTCAAGTGAAAAAGAACCTTCCCAACCACTACCAAGGATTAAAACATTTTCACTTTTTAATGAAATGATTTTTTCGGCAACTGCTTTCCTATTTGGGAGACCCATAGCAAATAAATGCTTAGCATTTTGTACTTTTTGCAATGATTTAGTCCCATTAGTCGTACTCATAAATAGTCTTTTACCATTAACAACTTTTTTTGTAACTGATAAAGGAGAATTTCCCAGATCAAAGCCCTCAATTTTCTTTCCGCCTCTCTCTCCAAGCATTAGTCTTTTTTCAGCTTGCCACTTAATTGCAGATTTTTTTAATAAATCTAAATCTGCAAAAACTTGTATAGAATCAGCTCCATTTTTTAAAGCCCAAGAAATTGTGGTTGTAGCTCTTAAAACATCAATGACTACTGCAATGTCTGGACTATTTTCAGGAACATCCTTTGCAACGTGATAATAAGTAAGATTAATAATCGAATCCTTTTCTAGGTTTATTATAGAAAACAGTTACTTAATTTGATTATTTTTTTTTTAAAAACAAACTTATTGATAATATAAAACTAATTTGTTTTTACATAAATTTTATCAAGTAATTAATTTGAAAATGAATAATATCCGCACAATAAAAGGTGGTGTAAATTTAAAAGGAAAAGTAAAAGTACCTGGAGATAAATCTATTTCTCATAGAGCTCTAATAATAGGAAGTATTGCTAAGGGTGAGACGACTATTGAGGGGTTCTTACATTCTGAAGATCCACTTTCAACTGCTGACTGTCTAAGAAAGTTAGGTGTAAACATACCAGAAATAAAAAAAAATGAGCCTTTTACGATTTCAGGATTGGGTCTTGAAGGATTTAAAGAGCCTAAAGAAATTCTAAATTGCGGTAATTCGGGAACCACCATGAGATTATTAATGGGGTTACTTGCCGGTCAAGAAGGTAAGAATTTCATCTTAAATGGTGACATTTCTCTTAATGAAAGGCCAATGGGGAGAGTGGGCAAACCATTATCTTTGATGGGTGGCAAAATTTTTGGTAGAGAAAAAGGAAACAAAGCTCCAATCTCAATTGATGGGAATAAATTAAAAGGGTGCGTTATAGGAACCCCTGTAGCGAGTGCTCAAGTAAAATCTGCAATCTTATTGGCAGGCCTCAAAGCTTCTGGAACCACTTCTGTTATTGAACCAGCTTCGTCAAGAGATCATACTGAAAGAATGTTAAAAGCATTTGGAGCAGACATCAGTATCAGAGGAGAATTAGGAAGGAATGTCGTTATCAAGTCAGGAGGCAAATTAATTGGCCAGAGAATATTGATTCCTGGAGACATAAGCTCTGCTTCTTTTTGGATGATTGCTGCATCTATTGTTCCAAATTCAGAGGTTTTAATTCAGAATGTAGGACTAAATCCCACTAGAACCGGGATTTTAAATGTAATGGATTCAATGGGGTGTGATTATGAGATTTTAGATAAATCGACTATTGCAGGTGAACCTATTGGATGTATTAAAGTAAAGACTTCAAATAATTTAAGATCATTCACTATTGAAGGAGATATTCTCCCAAAACTTATAGATGAAATTCCTATCCTTACTGTGGCTGCCTGTTTTTGTAATGGAGTTTCTGAAATTAAGGATGCACAAGAATTAAGAGTTAAGGAGACAGATCGATTAAAAGTCATGGCACGACAGTTACAAAAATTCGGTGCTGAAATAACAGAAAAAGAAGATGGGTTAATTATTAATGGGCAATCAAAATTTCATTCTGCGGAGGTAGATAGTGAGACAGATCATCGAGTAGCAATGAGTCTTGCTATTGCATCACTTCTTGCTAAAGGCACCTCAAAAATCATGAGATCTGATGCTGCGAGCGTCTCGTATCCAACTTTTTGGGAAGAGCTGGCCAAACTAACAAACTAGCCTAAAAAGTTTTTGTCTAAATTAATAGAAGTTTTAACTAAAGATGGTAGTTACTCTTTGAGAAGTGTGTTTTTTCAGGAGAACTTCCATAGTTTATTGGGCGCATTGGAGGAAACAAAGTCAAAGTTTACAGCTACTTCTAATTTGCAAAGATTTAAGGGCAAATCTCTTAATGTTTTAGATATATGTTTTGGTTTAGGATACAATTCCGCTTCTTTATTAGATGAATTAATTAAACAAAAATCATATTTAAATTTGTATGCATTGGAGATTGATAAAAATCCTCTTGAATATTCGCTTAGAAATAAATCTTTCCTTAAATTATGGGATCCAAAAGTCAAAAAAATATTTGAATCACTTTATCGAAAAGATTACTTTGAGGATCAATTTTTTAAATGCAGTATTTTGTGGGGTGATGCTAGAGAAAAAATCACCATTATTCCTTCCTCTATTAAATTCGATCTGATTTATTTAGATGGTTTTTCTCCTCAAAAATGCCCACAAGTATGGACGATTGAATTTTTATCCAAAGTCACAGAAAATCTCAATCCTTATGGTTATTTAATAACTTATTCTTCATCAGCGGCAGTAAGAAAAACCCTAAGAAATCTTGGATTAGAAATTTTTACTATTAAGCCAAGTTTTAAAAACAGAACTTTTTGGAGTCAGGGAACTGTCGCAATATCAAAATTTGATAAGAATCAATTGAAAGCTAATTTCAATTTTGAAAAGTTATCTTCAATGGAAGAAGAACATCTCTTAACTAAAGCTAGTATTCCATATAGAGATCAAGATTTGAACTCAAGTAAAGACGATATAATCAGGAGAAGATTAGATGAACAATTATTCTCAAATCTATTAACTACAAATAAATGGAGAGAGAAGTGGGGAATGACGAAGTTATCCTTTAAGGGTTAGATTTAAATTAGGATTTCAAATAAACATGTTAAGTGTTGCCATATTAGCGGCAGGCAAGGGCACTAGGATGGAAAGCTCATTGCCAAAAGTTTTACATAAAATTTCTAGCAAAAGTCTCCTACAAAGAGTAATTGATTCATGTGTCGAATTAAAGCCCGATAAAATTTTCGTAATTACTGGACACAAATCAAAAGAAGTACAAAAGTCAATCCCAAACGATAAAAAAATCCATTTTGTTCTTCAAGAACCTCAATCAGGAACCGGTCATGCTATACAAGTACTATGTAAAGAAGTAAAAAAACATGAAGGAAAACTTTTGGTACTAAACGGCGATGTGCCACTCATTAGGCCTAGTACTCTAAAAAGACTTTTGTATTTACACGATTCAAAAAATGCTGATGTTTCCTTAATTACCACAAAGAAAACAAATCCTCATGGATATGGCAGAGTTTTTTTGAAGGGGGATTTTATAGAGAGAATTGTTGAAGAAAAAGATTGCAATGATCTTGAAAGAGAAAATCCATTAATCAATGCAGGTGTTTACTGTTTTAACTGGGGTAACTTATCAGAAATAATTAATGCCTTGCAAAGCAATAATAATCAAAAAGAGATTTACTTAACAGATACAATATCTCTGCTAAAAAATTCCTCAAGTCTCGAGGTAGAGGATAATGGAGAGCTTCAAGGAATTAATAACAGAATTCAACTATCAGAGTGCGAGGAATGCATTCAAAATTTAATTAAAGAAAAACATATGCTTAATGGTGTAACTTTTATAAATAAAGCAAGTTGTTCAATTAGTGAAGAAGCTGAAATAGGTAGGGATGTAATCATAGAGGCTAATACACATATAAGAGGAAATACGAAAATAAATAGTCATTGCATTATCGGTCCAAATACTTTTATTGAGAATTCTAATGTAGGATTAAATTGTGAAATTTTAAACTCCACTGTTTATGATTCTCAGATAATGGATCATATAAAAATTGGCCCTTATAGTCATATAAGACCTAATTCCAAAATATTTTCCCATAGCAAAATAGGTAATTTTGTTGAGATCAAAAATAGTCAACTAGAGGAAGAATCTAAAGTAAACCATCTAAGTTATATCGGCGATTCTATTATAGGAAGATCTACAAATATTGGAGCAGGCACTATTACTGCAAATTTTGATGGACAGAAAAAACATCAAACAAAAATAGGTAAAAATTCCAGCATTGGAGCAAACACAGTTTTTGTAGCACCAATAAATCTTGGGGAATCAGTAACAACAGGTGCTGGTTCAGTGATCACAAAAGACACTAAAGATAATTCATTAGCGATCTCAAGAACTAAGCAAGTAAATATAGAGAATTGGAAAAAAAAGAAATCCTGATTTAGTTAATTAATTCAATAATTTTTTCAAGTTGCCAACATCTGCTCCCTTTTATAAGAATAGAATCACCTTTTTTTGTAGATTTGTTTATCTCTTCAGGTACATCTTTAATATTAGTTAAAACCAAGAATTTATTCTTATCTTTTAGATAATTGGAGTAAATTTTTTCATTTTCTTTATCGCAAATAAATAAACACTTTTCTATATCTGAATTATTTATTAAGTTGAATATTTCTTTGTGATACTTTTCTGATTCTTTTCCCAATTCTTGCATACTTCCAAATATGAAAAATTTATTTCTCGGTTTTTCAAGCAGGTTTTGAATACATGCTTTTACTGACTCCGGGGAAGCATTATATGATTCATCATATATTGTTGTTTTTACTGATTTAAGAATTTTATTTCTTCCACCTAAACTTACAAAATCAAATTTATTAAAACTTGCAAAATCAATGCCTAGCTCTTTAGCAACTGCATAAGCAAATAAGAAATTCGAAGCATTGTGAAATCCCTCAAATGAAATTTCAAAGGTATTTTCTTCAATTAAAATTGTTTTATTCGAAGGATTATAAAATCCTCGCAAATTATTATCTTTATTAAAACTATCCTTTTGATTCTCTATATTTAATAGTTTTACTTTTATCACTCTACCTTTCCAAAATTCTTTTAAAGTTTTTTCTAGGAATGGATCATTTGCTGGAATTATTACAACTCCCTTTGGATTTAAGAACTTACTAATTTCACACTTTGCATGAGTAATATTTTTTTTTGAGCCCAACAATCCAATATGAGCTGTCCCAATGTTAGTAATAACTGCAATATCGGGTTCACTATATTTAGATAAATTCTCGATCTGTCCAAGACCTCTCATCCCCATCTCAAGGACTAAAACTTTATCTTCTATATCTGTAGCAAGAATAGTAAGACCAACTCCAATCTCATTATTGAAATTTGCATGAGATAATTTAATTCTTCCAAGTTTATTTAAAACTCCACCAATCATTTCTTTTGTTGTGGTTTTACCTACTGAGCCAGTTATTGCAACAATAGGGATATTTAATTTTTTTCTTTTTAGCAATGCTAATTTTTGAAAAGCCTCTGTTGTGTCATTCACAACCCAATAAGGAAAATTACTAGGCAGTAATCTATGCATCCCTTTTTTAATTACAACAGATTTAACTCCTTTATTTAAAACCTCTGGAAGGAAGCTATGTCCGTCAAAATTTTTACCATTGATAGCTATAAAAAGATCATTTTTTAATGAAGTTCTACTATCAATACTTATATTCTTAAAATTCAAAAAATTTCTTTTCTCCTCTCTTAGATTTCTAATATCCCCCAAAACATCGTTTAATTCTGATAAAGAGAATTCCATTAAAAAATTAAGTCATACTTTTTTTAAAGATGGATCAGCTGATTGTCCGTAAGAAAATTTTTCAACTTCAGCAACATCAGGCGATGGTTCTTTTATTCCGCAAACATCCTTATACATAACTTCGTATTCAAGAGCTGATCTTTGCCAACTAAACTCTTGGCTCATGGCTCTTTTTTGGAGTAATTCCCAACTATCTTTATGCCTAAAGGCTTCCCAAGATCTTACTAAAGAAGTATAGAAATCTATAGGTTCAAAGCGATCAAAGCAAAATCCCGTACCAATATTATTTTCTGGGTCATGAGGTAAAACGGTATCAACTAAACCTCCAACTCGCCTTACTATAGGAATAGAGCCATATCTCATAGCAAGGAGTTGACTAATTCCACAAGGTTCAAATCTACTTGGCATTAAAAATGCATCAGAGCCACCATAGATAAGCCTTGATAAAGAATCATCATAGGTAAGAAATACTGAGAATCTTCCTGGGTAATCTAATGCAAGTTGCCATAATCCAGACTCTAAATATCTATCTCCAGTCCCTAAAACAGCAATTTGAGAATCTGTATAGGCTAATAGTCTTCTTGAAACTTGTAAAAGTAAGTCAACCCCTTTCTGATCAACTAACCTACTAACCATACCTAAAAGATATTTTTTAGGATTAACTTCGAGACCCATTTCTCTTTGCAGAATTTTTTTATTTTCTAGCCTATTTTCTAAATTCTTAATACTGAATTGTGCAGGTAAAACTGGATCTTTGGCTGGATTCCATTCATCAAGATCTATGCCATTAAGAATTCCCCTTAATTTACCTGAAATGTAATTAAGTAATCCTTCGAGGCTTTCCCCATATTCATGGGTTTTAATCTCATCTGCATAAGTCGGAGAAACAGCATTAACCCTATCTGCGTACAACATTGCCGCAGCCATGGTGTGGTCTCCATGCATATACCAAGGACACCAAGTCATTTTTTCAAGTTTCCACCTCCATGGGCCTTGGTATTTTAAATTATGAATTGTGAAGACAGTACTAATTTCGGGATCCTGATGCATCCACACAGGAATCATTCCAGTGTGCCAATCATGGCAATGGAGAACTTGAGGTTTCCAACAATTCCAGGCAAATTCTGCAGTGGCACTAGCAAAAAATGTAAAGCGCCAGTCCTCATTCTCGCCTCCATATATTTGGTCAGAATCAAATGTTGGATGACCCACTAAGTAAATCACATAATTATGAATGGGATGTTTTGCTTCATATACGGCAAAATCAGTGCCCATTGTATTTGCTCTAAAGACTGGATCATTCGATACCTCTAAAAGACTCCACAATTTTCCATATCCTGGAATTACTACTCTTACATCGTGACCAAGTTTTATCAAAGATGGAGGCAACGAACCAACCACATCTCCCATACCTCCTACTTTGATCATTGGAGCACATTCAGCAGCGGCAAGAAGAATTCTCATTGATAATTATTTAAAAAAGTTCTTTTGAAAAATAAACTAGGGTGTCCACTTATAGTCAGAAAAGTCTGGTGGACGCTTTTCAAGAAAGGCATCTCTACCTTCTTGAGCTTCTTCAGTCGAATAGAATAATTGAGTTGTGTATCCAGATAATTCTTGAATACCTGCAATCCCATCATTCTCTGCATTGAATGAAGCTTTAAGAATACGAATAGCAGTTGGACTATTTCGTAAAATCTCTCTTGCCCAGATTACACCCTCAGCTTCTAATTCTTCAATCTTTGTAATTGCATTTATCAAGCCCATCTTCAGAGCTTCCTTGGAATTATATTTTCTGCACAAAAACCAAATTTCTTTTGCTTTTCTTTGACCAACAAGTCTTGCTAAATAACTAGATCCAAAACCCGCATCAAAACTACCAACTCTTGGCCCTGTTTGACCAAATATTGCATTTTCAGAGGCGATACTGAGATCGCAAATTAGATGAAGTACCTGCCCCCCTCCAATTGCGAAACCAGGAACTAAAGCAATAACCACTTTAGGCAAACTTCTTATTAATCTTTGAAGTTCAAGTACATTTAACCTCTGCTTTCCTTCATCATTCTTATATCCATTTTTACCCCTTACACTCTGATCACCTCCAGAGCAAAAAGAATAAATGCCTTTCTTGTCAGGTCCCGCACCTGTAAAGAGAACTACGCCAATAGTTTCATCATTTCTTACGAAATCAAATGCGTCAATGAGTTCAACTACAGTTTGTGGCCTAAATGCATTTCTTTTTTCAGGCCGATTAATTGCAATTCTTGCAATTCCCTCATCTGATTTGTGAAACAATATATCCTCATAAGATTTGCATTCTGACCAATTTAAAGTTGTTTTTCCAGGTAATACTTTCATGAAATCTAATTATTCAAAGATAGAAAATGATAAATTTAACTGCCAATTATTTTTTCTAGCAAGGCATTTTTTTCACAAATTTCATTTTCTGGATCAACATCAACTTTAATTATTACAGATTTCTGGATAGAAATGCTCCAATCTAATGCCTCTCGTAATTTTTTAAAATTTGCCACACTTTTAAAGTTTACTTGATAACCCTCTGCGAGTTTTGGCCAGTTTATTTCTTTTGGCATAAGAAATAGTTTTTTTAATTCATCTTCTTTTAAATTTTTTTTATAAATACGATTAAATATATTTCCGCCATTATTATTTATTAGAAGAATTGTTAAATTAATGTCGATTGAATTTTCAATCAGCCAACCGTTTATATCATGAATAAAGGCCAAATCTCCAGTCACAAGAAGTAGAGGATTTTTAATTCTAGAAATACCTAATGCAAGAGATAAAGTACCGTCTATGCCAGAAGCGCCCCTAAAGCTGAAACAATTTCTTGTTAAAGTACCATTCTCTGAGAATGTGAGCCAATCTCTAATCGGGCTGCTCGCGGAGAGCATTATGGGATTTTCAGTTGGCCAAAATTTTGGAACAAGATTTGCAAGCATATACTCAGTAATTTGATTATCTTTAGTAATTTTCTCTTTTAAAATTCCTTTAATATGTTCGCCTTCCTCTATTAGATTTATAGCCATCGGGGTAAGAGACTTTTTGTTTTTTTCGTTGATTGATAATTCTTCTAACAATAGAGTAGTGAAATTTGATAGCCCAAAATCATATTCAAATGATTTTTTTATAGGATCCAATTTTCTATAGTTTTTTTCTTTTATGAGAATTTGTATCCCTTTGAAGTTTATTAAAAACTTCTCCAAATCAATTGAGGATGACATAGGTCCAAGCCTCAAAAGTTGATGACAATTTATTGAATTTTTATTTTTTCTTAAGACTAATTCCCAATTCACGACTAATCCCCTCAAACCAGAATAAACACCTGAAACAGGATCAGCAAATACTGGCCAACCAGTAATCTCTTGTAATCGTTCTAAAGATTTATTGAAAGAAGTTAAATCATTTATGGAACCTTGATAGGGACCTACCAAAATAATGCCGGATTCATCTAAATTTAAATTTTCTGAAATATCGAAGAATTTGTTTTTATCAGACTTTATTTCAACTTCCTGAAATATATATTTTTTCTTTAAATAAATTCTCTCAAAAACCTCTAAAACATTTTTTTTATTTAAAAATGAAATACCTAAAGGCTTATCAATAGGAATATTTAAATGAATAGGACCAGGGAAGGTTGATATTTGTTTCTCAATATTTCGAACTAAATTCAAGATTTCATTTTCTTGTGTTTCATGAATTCCATTTAGATTTGTACTTAAAACTCTTCTGCAGACTGAACTTAAAAAATCTTCTTGATTTACTGTTTGATTAGCGCCACAATCTTTTAATCTTAAGGGTCTATCAGCAGTAAGAAATATAACACCTTTACAAGATCGGTCTGCCTCAACTGCTGCTGGCAATAAGTTACTTACAGCAGTCCCAGAAGTCGTAATAACTAAAGAGAGATTACCTGATGCAGCAGAAATCCCAAGAGAGTGAAATCCCGCAGATCTCTCATCTATTGAATTAAAAATATTTACCAGTCCTAATTTATTTAATTCTCCAGCAGCTATTGCTAAAGGTGCTGATCTACTTCCTGGACATATTATTAAATTTTGAACTCCTATTTTTATAAGAAGATTCAAAAGTTGTAAACTTCTAAGAAAATTTTTGCATTCAATAGATGATGTCATAATTTATATAAATGCCTTGGGATTTTCCTCATATCAGAATTCAATAAAACATGTCTACAACTCAAGAAAAAAGAAATTCAATAATAAAGGATTTAAAAAATCTTTTAATCTGGATATCTATAGCTTTAATTATACGATGGCAGGTTATAGAGCCAAGATGGATCCCATCGGGTTCAATGCTTCCAACTCTTCAAATACAAGATAAAATTCTTGTTGAGAAACTAACCCCCAAAATCACATCCAAATCAAATCTTTCAAAATTAAAAAATAAAATAGTTGTTTTTAACGTTCCGGAACAATTAATTAATGCTGGTTATGAAGCAGAAACTGCACTAATAAAAAGAGTAATTGGAATACCCGGAGACAAGGTAGAAGTAAGAGATGGTAACCTTTACCTAAATGATATCGCTCAAAACAATTACGTTTTTGACAAAAATATTAATTATTCAATGGGGCCTTTTATTGTCCCAGAAGAATCATTATGGGTGATGGGAGATAATAGAAATAACAGTATGGATTCACATATTTGGGGATTTTTACCCTATGAAAAGGTTATTGGTAAAGCTATTTTTAGATATTGGCCGTTCAATAAAATTGGACCTATTCGGTTCCCTGCCCTTAATAATTTAGATTAATGGGTACGTGATGTTGTAGGGTTTTTATATCTTGAAGTTGTAGAAATGTTTAATCCAGAATTTCTTGCTACTGAAAATAATGATCCAAACGATGAGAATGATTTAATACAATATTTACAAAAACAATCTCCAGAAGTTTTGCAAAGAGTAGCAAAATCAGCCAGTGAAGATATTCAAGAAATTATTAGACATAATGTTCAAGGTCTTCTTGGAATGCTTCCTTCAGATCAATTTGATGTAAAAATAACATCTTCAAAAGAAAACATTGCTAATTTATTATCTTCTGCAATGATGACAGGATATTTCTTAAGACAAATGGAGCAAAGAAAAGAGCTGGAACAAACTCTTAAAAATGATGAAAACATGTCTATTGAAGAATAATAGTTTTAAAAATTTACTTCTTCAGGAATTATTCCTAGTTCAAACAACTTTTTATATAAACTCATCAAAAATTTATTATCCTCCGGTAGTTTGTCCCACTTTTGGGAATTAATTTCATTAATTAATCTTTGACAATCTTCTATTGTAAATTTTATCGGTGCCGTAAAATGAGCTGGAATTAAATATTCCATATCCTCAAAAGACTTGATATTTTCTAGCCATTTAAGTAACACTTCTTTTGAACGGGGAAAAATTAGTTTTTGTAAAACTGGTGCCACTTGAATCTTAGGAGTATCTTCACCCATTATTTCAACAAGAGAGGATTCCCAATCTTCGTCCCATAAAAAGGGATAAATACCGAAATGAGATCTCCAATTCCTAAGATCTTTTTTGAACGAATAATTAAATATTTCTTTTAAAGGTGGAATATTTAATTTACCTGGTTTCAAAAAAGATGAAAACAAGACTAACCTTTTCCATCCTTTTTTTCTTTGTTCGATGGTGTCAATCAAAGGTTCATCTCCTCTCTCTCTAGAATGAAAAAGAAGTGGAGTTGGATCAAAATTAAATATCTCAGGTGGTGTGGAGTCTATTCCAACTATTGCGTCTGTTACATGAAGAGTTTTCGTAGGGTAATGAAAACAGCTTATCTCCTGATATCTTCCAAGTCCTAAATTCAGTGGGCCTAATGAAGACCATTTAAAGGAGTTTGTATGTGGAGTACCTTCCTCAAAGAGTATTCTTGATCTTTTTGATGGAATTCCTAAAAAATCTGGTGGTAGATTTATGGGGAAACTCCATTGTCCAGGACAAAGCCAAATTTCTGCATCTTTAAAAATTCTTGAAAGAGCAGGCAGTCCAATTTTATGTTCTAGTCCAGAGGCACTCGGCAGAATTATTGTTTTTACTTTACCGTGAATCGCAATTAATTTTTCTAACTCATTTATTAATTCTTTTGTCGGAGGCAGTGGATTTATTAGCATCAATCCTTTATCAACCTTTATTACCGTCATTCTTATTGGAACAGCAACATAATAAAGTCCCTGTATTTGTTCCAAGGACCATATTTGATCAGGAATTAATTCTCTTAAAATTGTTTTCTTTTTTCCATAAGGATATAAGGGGAATAATGGCCACCAATTCCATTTTTTATTTAAAGTCTCTTCCACCACTATCATTTATAACCAGCAAATAATTTCTTTAACTTAAATATTCCGTATCTTGGAGCGAATAAAAAAGCAAATAAAAATATAAAAGTTTGTGCCAAAACAATTGATCCACCTGTTTCAAGATCAAACCAAAAACTAACGTAGATTCCTATTAAGCTTGAAATAATTGCACTTAATACTGAAATTACTGTCATATTATCAAACTTATCCGTAAGTAAATATGCTGTAGCCCCTGGTGTAATCAACATTGCAACTACTAAAATTATTCCAACGGACTGCAATCCCACAACAGCTGCCAAAGATAAGCATGTTAGAAGTAAATAATGAAGAAAAAATACATTAATCCCAACTGTTTTTGCATGCCTAGGATCAAAACAATAAAGCATTAAATCTTTTCTAAAAATTGATAAAAGGATTACTACCAATAAGGAAATAAATATAGTTTGTTTTACATCTGAAAGTGATATCCCTAATGGGCTACCAAAAAGGATAGAGTGCAGATCAATATTACTTTTAATCTTAGAAACCAATACGATTCCAAGAGCGAAAAATCCAGTAAATACCAACCCAATGACAGTATCTTCCTTAACTCTAGATTTCTGCTTAATAAATCCTATCAATGCTACAGAACCAACTCCGAAAATAAATGCCCCTAATGAGAAAGGAAGACCTAATGCATAAGCAACCACAACACCAGGCATTACTGAATGTGAAACTGCATCTCCCATTAAAGCCCATCCCTTAAGAGTTAAATAACTTGACAGGAAACCACAAACAGCTGCAACTAGTGAACTCATAAGAAGTGCTTTTCTCATAAAGTCATGAGTAAGAGGATCTGTTATGAATGAATCCAAAGTTAAAAAAGAACAGAGCTCCATATAATTTAAAATTTAGGATTCAGGGCCAAACAAGAAATCAGGTGAGATCCCTCCAAAAGTAGTTGTAATATTTTCAGGGGTAAACACTTCAGAGGTCTCGCCGTAAGCTACAACAGTTTTATTTATTAAAAGAACCAAATCACAAAATTCACGGACATGAATCATATCATGCGTTGATAATAATATAGTTTTCCCTTCATTTTTAAATTGAATAAATAATTCTGAGATAAGTTTCTCAGTTCTTATATCAACACCTGAAAAAGGCTCATCAAGAAGTAATATTGAAGCTCTTTGTGCAATTGCTCTAGCTAAAAAAGTTCGTTTTCTCTGACCTCCAGATAAGTTTCCAATAGGTGTAGATAAATGATTCGTAAGATCAACTCTCTCAATAGCATCTTTAACCGCCTGAACATCAGATTCTCTCGGACACCTAAAAATATTCATCGAACCATATCTTCCCATCATCACTACATTCCAAACACTTATTGGAAATTGACTATCAATTCCCTCATTTTGAGGAACATAAGCAATTGTCTGATCTTTTTGAGCAGATCTTACAGACTCTCCATTAATTCTGATTTTTCCCTTTGAAATATTTACAAAGCCAGTTAAAGCATTAAAAAAAGTTGTTTTACCAGCACCGTTCATCCCTACTAACCCACAAATCTGGCCAGATTTCAATCTTAAATTGGCATCATACAAAGCCACCTTACCGTTGTAATCTACACAAATATTCTCTGCCTCAATCCTAAAGTTTTGATAATTGATTTTTTCCATAATTCAAAAAAGCCCTTTTTTTATCAAAGCTAAATTATGCTCAAGCATTTTTATATAGGAACTTGCAGGCCCACTATCATCAGATAATGAATCAACAAAAAGATTTCCTCCAAAATTAGCCCCAGTTTCGTTTGCAACAACCATTTGAGATTCGTTACTTACAGTACTTTCGCAAAATACAGATGGGACATTTCTTTCTTTAACTACTGAGATTGTTCTTGTCATTCTTTTGGGAGTGATTTGACTCTCAGCATTAACTGGCCACAAATAAACTTCCTCTAATCCATAATCATTTGTTAAATATGAAAAAGCACCTTCACAACTTACTAGATACCTCCTTTCTTTATTTAAGTTATTAATAAAAAGTGAGAATTCTTTATCAATTTTAGAGAGTTTATCTTTATAAGTTTTTCCATTTTCTTCAAATAATTTCCTTTTGGATGGCCTCAATTCTGATAAAGAATCCACGATAATATCTACGTATAGGATCCCTCTTTTTGGAGAAATCCACGCATGAGGATTGGGTTTTCCTTTATAAAAATCTTCACTGATAAAAATAGGTTCTAAACCTTCGGCAACAGTAATTCTTTTAACTTTTAAATTAGAAACAAATTTTTCAGCCCATAATTCAAATCCAAATCCATTATCAATAAAAACAAAAGCACGAGAGGCATTTACCAAATCGCTTGGAGTTGGTTGGTAGCCGTGAACTTCAACTCCAGGTTTCGTTATTGATCTAACAATAAAATCATCTTTAGCAACATTGCTAATTATGTCCGCCAAAACAGTGAAACTTGCCAGTATAACTTCTTTACTTTCATTTTTATTTGATATTCTCTTACATGATCCTGATACAAGAGAAAGCAAAAGTACCAAACTTAAAAAAAGAATATTCTTTCTCATATTAAACATTCACCCTTAAATTATTAACTAAAAGATAGTTTCATAAGTGGTTTTCTAAGATCAGAAATAAATCCTTTCCAATTTATTTTTTCTTTTTCAAAAGCTTTTTCAACAATTTTCTCAGAATTTTTCTTTATAAAATCCAAATCAGGTTCTTCTACCCCTTTTGTTATTGCCATAAAATCAGCCAAAGAACTTGATACTACTCTTGTTAAATAAGCAGCACTGACAGCCTGAAATGTTCCAGAGATAAGCCAATTTGGACCATGTAATTTTGTTATACCAATTAGAGTCTGTCCACTCCATTCAATAACTCCCTGAGCAATTGCAGTCTTTAAAATCTCTTTGGATACTTTATCTAAAATTTCAGGAGACCAATTACATCCCCATACAGACTTAATTTCTTTAATCATTAAAGAATTTAGTACTGTCATTGCCATAACATCAATTGATGGGATAGGAGATAAGAAAACAGTTGTTGCGACAAGAATTTGATTTTTTCTTTGTATACCTTTTAACTGCATTCTTCTTATCCCTTCAATTTCAGATTGCCAGGAAACATGAAGTTCTTTTAAAAGCCTTTTTTTTGTATTTTCAATATTTTGAGATGAACTTATGAAAAACTTCCTTAATGAAAAAGGTATATTTGTTATTTCATTCTTATTCACATCAAAAGTAATAATTTTGTTTATAAAGTCACTTGAAATTTGAGACTTTAGCTCTTCTATCTGATTTTTGACTTCTATTTGGTTGGAAGTTAGAGCCACCAACCAGATTGGCATATTTTTAGGAAACTTTTCCATCCACAAAAAATCATTTGCCGACAAAGGTAGGTTTATAAAATACAAGATTGCATCGCTCTTCAAAGCTTCTTCTGGAATAACTTGAGAAGAATTGTATTTAGGCAGTTTTTTGTATAACTCAAATTCAAACTTATCTACTTTTAAATTGCTTTTCAAAAAAGATTGAAAACTTTGATAATCTTTTTGTCCAATGCAACTTATTTTTTCTTTTTCACTTCTTTTAAGAATCGATTCAAGTATTTTTTGTCTTTTTGAATTTTGTTTTTCTAATTCATTTGTTGCTTCAAGTTCTTCAAAAAAATTTAAATCTTCATTACATAGATTTATCCAACCATCTAAATTATTTGGCTCATTAAATTTAGGGTTATCATTCTTCAAGTAAAAATATCCACCCAAACACAAGGCAAAAAATCCTATTGAGCCTCCTGCAAAATGAATTAAGTCACTAACAAACCATTCCCCAAAACCTAACAATAATAAAATAATAAGAAGATTTTTTTTTGGAAACTTTATGAAATCCTTTAAAAGGTTGTCTTTACTAATATCAAACACAATACTTTATTTTTCTAATTTTATTTTAATGCAAGTTGTGAATGAGAAAAGCAAAATTTCATAAGTCGTTAATCAAAAGATAAAAATTTGAGCTTATTTAAAAAGACTTATTGCATAACAAGATGCTAAATTAATAGACTACTTAAATAACTTAAGAAACATCAAGATGTCTAATTCAAATTTCAGCAATAATCCTAGACAAGAAAATTACAGAGGTCGTTCTAATAATGAAAGATCTAATTTCAGAGATAGATCCAGCGGCAGAAAAGATGGAGGAGGATTCCGCATAAGATTGAGTGATAACGAAATGAAAGCTGTTAAATCAATACAAGAGACCTTTCAATTAAAATCTACCGTTGCAGTTCTGGGTTTCTCTGTTAGGACACTTAGCGAAATGATCAATGACGAAAAATTGATTGAATCAATCACAGAATATGCAAAAAATAATAAAAACTCTTCTCCGAGTAGACAATCACAAATTCCTTATGAAGAAAAGACAAAAACAGCACCTGACCCTTTTGCAAGACCTGTAAAAAGTATATCAACCGAAGAAATCGAATCTAGCGAAGTAGAAGCGGATGTCAAATAAAAAAAGAATTCTTTCGGGAGTTCAACCAACTGGTGATTTACATATTGGGAATTGGCTTGGGGCCATAAATAATTGGGTTAAGCTTCAAGAACAATATGAATCATTTCTATGTGTAGTTGATTTGCACGCAATAACAGCCTCATATAATCCCAAAGAATTATCTAAAAACACAATCTCTACGGCAGCTTTGTACGTAGCTTGTGGGATAGATCCCAATATATGCTCAATTTTTGTCCAAAGTCAGATTTCAGCTCATTCAGAACTTTGTTGGATATTAAATTGTATGACCCCAATAAATTGGATGGAAAGAATGATTCAATTCAAAGAAAAATCCATACAACAAGGTAATAATGTATCTATTGGACTATTTGACTATCCAATACTTATGGCTGCAGACATCCTTCTTTATGATGCTGACTACGTACCAGTAGGTGAGGATCAAAAACAACATCTTGAACTTGCAAGAGATATTGCGCAACAGAGAATTAATGCCAGATTTAGTAAAGATAAAAATATTTTAAAGATCCCTCAACCAATCATCATGAAGAATGGTTCAAAAATAATGAGTTTAATTGATGGTTCAAAAAAGATGAGCAAAAGTGATCCTAATGAGGGCAGTCGCATTAACTTATTAGATCCTCCTGAAATAATCACAAAAAAAATTAAAAGAGCAAAAAGTGACAGTTCTATTGGAATTGAATTTAACAATCCTGAGAGACCAGAATCTAAAAATCTTTTGATGATTTATTCAATATTATCTGGTAAAGAAATTTCTCAATGTGAAAATGAATTCTTAGAGACTGGATGGGGAACATTTAAAAAATTAATTACTGAACAACTTATTGAATCATTAGAACCTATTCAGAAAAGATATAAATTATTAATTAATGATCCCTATCAACTAAATAAATTTCTTGATGAAGGGAAGGAAAAAGCTGAAGATATAGCAAATCAGACTTTAAAAAAAGTTAAATCAAAATTGGGATTCTTTGAAATGGAGAAATAAATTATGCCAATAATTACCTTGCCTGATGGTTCAAAAAAGGTTTTCGAAAAATCTGTAACTATTCTAGAAATTGCCCAGAGTATTGGCGCTGGATTAGCTAAAGCAACAATTGCTGGGAAAGTAAATGATGTTCTTCTTGATGCAACAATTCCTATAAATGTAGATTCCAAAGTTGTAATCATCACATCAAAAGATAAAGAAGGAATTGAGATAATAAGACATTCCTTCGCTCACCTTATTGGTCATGCAGTTAAACAAATTTACTCGGATATTAAAATGGCGATTGGGCCTGTAATTGAAGATGGTTTTTATTACGATATTTTCTCTGAATACAGATTTACTCCTGAAGATTTAATAAAAATCGAAAATAGAATTAATAAATTAATAATAACAAACTATAACGTTGAAATTTTACAAGTTTCTAAAGAAGAGGCAATTAAAACTTTTAAAGAAAGAGATGAGACTTTTAAATTAAGAATAATTGAAGAAATTCCTGAAGATGGTCTTATCAATTTATACAAGCACGAAGAATACATCGACATGTGTAGAGGACCTCACGTTCCTAACACTAGACATTTGAGACACTTTAAATTACTTAAATTATCAGGTTCATATTGGAGAGGTAATAGTGAGAATGAATCATTACAGAGAATATATGGAACCGCATGGGCAAAAGAAAAAGAACTCAATGACTACTTAACAAGAATCGAAGAAGCGGAAAAAAGAGATCATAGAAAACTTGGTAAAAAGCATTCACTATTTCATATACAAGAAGAATCTCCAGGAATGATTTTTTGGCATCCAAATGGATGGACAATCTACCAAGTACTGGAAAAGTACATAAGAGAAATACTCAAAAAAAATGATTATTTAGAAATTAAAACCCCACAAGCTGTTGATAAATCTCTTTGGGAAAAATCCGGTCATTGGGAAAAATTTAGAGACGATATGTTCACTACTGCATCAGAAAATCGAACATATGCAATTAAACCAATGAATTGTCCATGCCATATTCAAGTATTTAATCAAGGTTTAAAAAGTTATAAGGATTTACCTATTCGTCTTGCTGAATTTGGTTCTTGTCACAGAAACGAGCCCTCTGGTGCACTACACGGCTTAATGAGAGTAAGAAATTTTACTCAAGATGATGCACACATATTCTGCACAGAAGAGCAAATTCAAGAAGAGGTATCTACTTTTATAGATCTTGTTTTCGAGGTTTATAAAACTTTTGGTTTTGATGAAATCATTATCAAATTATCAACTCGTCCTGAAAAAAGGGTAGGTAGTGAAGATATTTGGGATAAATCAGAAGAGGCTCTTACCAAAGCTCTCGATAATAAGAACCTAAAATGGGAACTACAACCTGGAGAAGGTGCTTTTTATGGTCCAAAAATAGAATTCTCGTTAAAGGATTGTCTTAATAGAGTTTGGCAATGCGGAACTATTCAGGTTGATTTCTCAATGCCTATAAGATTGGATGCAACTTATGTAGATATTGATAATGAAAAAAGAAATCCAGTTATGCTACATAGAGCTATTTTAGGATCCTTTGAAAGATTTATAGGAATCTTAATTGAACAATATGAGGCAAAATTCCCAATTTGGCTAGCGCCTTATCAAATAATATTATTAAGCATTACTGATAGAAATATTGAAAAATGTTTAAGGTTTAATGAGTTAATAAATAATAATGGTTACCGATCAAAAGTTGATACTAGGAATGAAAAAATAGGATATAAAATACGAGAGGCAACTCTGGGGAGAGTTCCTTTAATTGCAGTTATTGGTGATAAAGAAGAGGAAATTGATTCAGTCGCCTTAAGAGCCTTGAATGGAAGAAATTTAGGAATTTTCAATTTACCAAATCTTTTTAAATTAATGGATGAATTAATAGAAAAAAAAGGGAGAACAGAATAATATCTAATATATGAATTTTCTCGCTTGTGATTTAGGAGGTACAAAGGTTCTACTAGGAATTTTCGAAAAAGGAATAAATAATAATTCGCCTAAGTTAATATTCAAAAAGAAATATTTGTCGTCTGATTGGGGTTCTTTTGAACTAATCCTAGAAGATTTTCTCAAAAAAGAATGCAAGAATATTCCTCATCCTTCTTCTGCTTGTTTCGCAGTAGCTGGTCCCTTATCTAAAAACAACGCAAAAATCATTAACTTGTCATGGAATATTTCTGGAAATGCTTTACAGAAAAAATTTAATTTTAAAAGCTGCGAGCTAATAAATGATTTCGCTGTGCAAATTTATGGAATACCTTTTTTAAAAAAAAATCAATATTCTACTATTCAAAATGGATCCAATTCTGAAGGTGCTAATAATGATTTGCATGCCATTGTTGGAGCGGGGACTGGATTGGGGATTGCAAGAGGAATAATATCAGGAAAAAAGGTAAAAGTTTTAGCTAGTGAAGGTGGTCATGTTGAGTATTCCCCAAAGTCAAAATTAGAATGGGATTTAAAAATTTGGCTTAAGAATTACCTAAAAGTTGAAAGGATATCTTGTGAAAGAATTATTAGCGGCACAGGTTTATCAAGAATTGCCGAATGGAGACTAAGCAAACCTGATGCCCAAAACCATCCTCTAAAAAAATATTTAAAAAAAATTAAAAATTTTGATACTTCGAGAAAAGAACTGCCTGTAAAAATTTGTAATCTTTCTAAAGAAGGTGATCAGATAATGATTGAAGTTGAGAGGATTTGGTTAGGCGCTTATGCCTCTTTATTGGGAGATGTTGCTCTTCAAGAATTGTGCTTTGGTGGATTATGGATTTCTGGAGGAACAGCATCAAAACATTTCAAAAACTTTAAATCAGACTTATTTTTAAAACAATTTTTCGACAAGGGAAGATTAAAAGATATTCTTAAAACAATACCTATAAAAGTAATTTTAGATGAAGAGTTTGGACTTTTTAGTGCAGCCTGCAGAGCAAAAATGCTTTTAAAAACTTAAAACCAAAAAATGTCTATTCCTGAAGTAGGTAAAAAAATAAGGGTAACAATACCTTCCACAACTGCCAATTTAGGGCCTGGATTCGATTGCCTTGGAGCAGCATTAGATTTGTATAATGAGTTTATTTTTACAAGAATTGAAGGTGGTGGAGATAGATTTGATTTAATAATGGAAAGTACAGATGGTAATCATTTGCGAGGAGGGCCTGAAAACTTAGTTTTTAGAGCAGCTCAAAAAGTATGGGAGAGCGCAAATATTGATCCTTTTGCACTTGAAGCAAGAGTTAAGTTGGCAGTGCCACCTGCACGCGGGCTTGGAAGTAGTGCTACAGCAATAGTTGCTGGATTAATCGGAGCAAATGCAATAATGAACTCTCCATTGTCCAAAGAAAAACTCCTTGAACTTGCCATTGATATAGAAGGTCATCCTGATAATGTAGTTCCCTCTCTTCTGGGTGGTCTTTGCTTGACAGCCAGGTCTTCTTCTCAAAGATGGAGAATCATTAGATGTGATTGGCATGACTCAATTAAAGCTGTTGTAGCAATACCTGCAATTCGTCTAAGCACAAGTGAAGCAAGAAAGGTTATGCCCAAGAATGTACCCATATCTGATGCAGTTACAAATATGGGAGCACTTACTTTGTTACTAAACGGCTTAAAAGCAGGTAATGAGGAACTTATAAAAGAAGGAATGTTTGATAGGTTACATGAACCATACAGATGGAAACTTATTAAAGGTGGATTAGAAGTTAAAGATGCAGCACTAAATGCAGGCGCTCTAGGATGCGCAATCAGTGGAGCTGGGCCAAGTATCCTAGCTTTGTGTAAAAAAGAAAATGGTAAAAACGTCAGTCAAGCCATGGTGAAAGCATGGGAAAAGTCAGGGGTAGCAAGCAGAGCCCCGTTCTTAAACGTTCAAACAACGGGCAGTCAATTTAGCACTATCTCTGGTAAGTAGTTTTACTTAGGCATTTTTAATGTTATAGTCTCAAGCTAGTACAACTTCAACTAGAATAAAAAAATTATTCATTACATAAATGAATTTAGAAACTTTTCCTTGGCTATCAACTATTGTTTTACTGCCTTTAATTGGGGCATTAATAATGCCTTTCTTGAGTTCAAAAGAAGGAGAAGATAATTCACTCCCCAGGAATATCTCATTAAGTTTTTTATTTATAGATTTTTTATTAATAATCGGCGTCCTTTTTCAAAAATTCAATACTTCAGATAGCTCTTTACAGCTGGTAGAAAGAGCTTCGTGGTTACCATCAATAGGCTTAGAGTGGTCTCTTGGCGTAGATGGGTTATCTGCTCCTTTAATAGCTTTAAGTGGGTTAATTACATTTTTATCAGCTGCGGCTAGTTGGAAAATTAAGAAAAAATCTAATTTATATTTTGCTCTTTTATTAGTCCAAGCATCAGCACAGGCACTAGTTTTCCTATCTCAAGATTTCCTATTATTTTTCTTGGCCTGGGAACTTGAATTAGTTCCGGTGTATCTTCTTATTGCGATTTGGGGAGGGAAAAAGAAATTATATGCAGCCACTAAATTCATTCTTTATACAGCTTTAGCTTCTTTATTAATACTCATAAGTGGGTTAGCACTTGCATTGAGTGGTGATACCTTTACTTTAAATATCACTGATTTAACCAAAAAACATGTATCGGGCAGCCTAGCTTTATTATCTTATCTAGGATTTTTAATTGGTTTTGGAGTAAAACTTCCTATCTTTCCATTACATACATGGTTACCTGATGCACATGGAGAGGCTAATGCTCCAGTTTCAATGTTACTAGCTGGAATACTCTTAAAAATGGGAGGCTATGCTCTCTTAAGATTCAATGTCCAAATACTACCTGAAGTACATCTTCAAATTGCACCTGCGTTAATTATTCTTGGAATCATTAATATAATTTACGGAGCTCTAAATGCATTTGCACAAGATAATGTCAAAAGGAGAATTGCATGTAGCTCTGTGAGTCATATGGGTTTTGTTCTTTTAGGGATTGGAGCAGTAGATGCTCTAGGGATTAGCGGAGCAATGCTACAAATGATCAGTCACGGACTTATAGCTGCAGCGATGTTCTTTGTTACAGGCTCATTCTATGAAAGAACAAATACTCTTTCTATACCAAATATGGGCGGTTTAGCAAAGGTCTTGCCAATAACTTTTGCTTTCTTCTTAGCAAGCTCATTGGCCTCTCTAGCACTACCTGGCATGAGCGGTTTTATTAGTGAAATAACTGTATTTTTAGGTATCACTAGTCAAGAAGGATTTAGCTCTATCTTTAGATCAATCACGATTCTCATTGCAGCCATAGGATTAGTTCTAACACCAATATATCTATTATCAATGTGTAGAAGAGTATTTTTTGGTCCTAGAATTCCAGCACTAGCTACAGTTAAAGAGATGAATGGTAGAGAATTGACTATTGGTTTTAGTTTATTGTTGCCTACATTGGTGATAGGTTTTTGGCCCAAAATTGCCATAAATTTATACGAATCTTCAACCAATGCTCTCAGTCAGCAGCTTACTTTAGCTAAATTAGTTGGACTAATCCCAACTATAGTCAATTAAATTATTTTAATAAATGGATACCTCAATTTTTAAATATGGAGAGTTACCACAATTTAAAAAATTTACTCCCGAAAGCATAAGTAAACAATTCCCATTAGTACTAGAAAAGATATCTGAAGATTTTGAAAACATAGAGAAAAATTTATCTAACTATTTGTTTCACAATGATTTAAATTGGGATAAGGTAATAAATCCATTAAATGAAGTCAATGAAATTCTTAGATGGAGTTGGGGAGTAATTAGTCACCTAAATGCAGTAAATAATTCTGAAAGTCTAAGAGACATCTATTCTAAATTTCTTCCTGAGATTATTAGCTTGAGTAATAAATTCGGACAAAGTAAAATAATTTACGATTCTTTAGTCAAGCTTAAAGAGACAAATAATTTTGATCAAATCAAAAACAGAATTTTGGATAAAGAAATACTTGAGATGCAACATAGAGGAATTTCACTTCAAAAGAATGATCAAGAAGAATTCAACAACATTTCAGAAAAGCTTGGAAAGCTATCCACAGACTTCAGCAATAATGTTCTTGATGCGACTAATAAATGGTTTTTAATATTAAATAAAAAATCTGAAGTCGATGGTCTTCCTGAACGAGTCCTTGAATTGATGGCAATTTCTGCACACAACCACTTAAAGAAAGATGAAGAAGTCGATATCAAAAATGGTCCTTGGAAATTAAGTTTGGATATTCCAACTTATACTTCATTTATGACATATGCCGCCGACCGTAACCTTAGAGAGAAACTTTATAAAGCATTCGTTGGCAGGGCATCTCAAGGAGAAAAAAATAATTCTCAAATCATTGAAGATATATTATCTCTTAGAACTAAACAAGCTAATCTTCTTGGTTATAAAAGTTGGGCAGAACTAAGTTTGTCAACGAAAATGGCGAAAGAAATTAAAAATGTAGAAAACCTTTTAGAAGAATTGAGAGTACCTGCATTCAAAACCGCAAAAATTGAATTAGAAACGCTCGATAAGTTTTCTAAAGCTAATGGGTTTCCAAAATCTCAGAAAATTGAGCCATGGGATATTAGTTATTGGTCTGAACTTCTTAGAAAAGAAAAGCTCAATTTGGATCAAGAGTCTTTGAGGCCTTGGTTCCCACTAAAAGATGTTTTGAAAGGTCTATTTAAATTAAGTGAGAAGCTTTTTGAAATTAAAGTAGTTGAGGCGACTGATGAAGCTCCTCTATGGAATGATGACGTCTTATTTTTTAATATCCTTGATAAAGAAGATAAGAAAATAGCATCTTTTTACCTGGACCCATATTCGAGGCCTGAATCTAAGAGAGGAGGTGCTTGGATGGATGAATGTTTGAATAAAAATAATATTGGCAAAAAGACCCTCCCTGTAGCTTATCTCGTTTGTAATCAGACTCCACCATCAAAAGATAAACCTAGCTTGATGAGTTTTGAAGAAGTTCAGACACTTTTCCATGAATTTGGTCATGGTCTTCAACACATGCTTACTACTGTAAATCTTCCTCAAGCAGCCGGCATCAACAACGTTGAGTGGGATGCAGTTGAACTCCCAAGTCAATTTATGGAAAACTGGTGTTTTCATAAAAATACACTTATGAATATTGCTAAGCACTACAAAACAGGAGAAAAATTATCCGATGAGAATTTTGAGAAACTCCTAAAGAATAGAACTTTTAATTGTGGTATGGCTACTCTTAGACAACTACATTTTGCGATTACAGACCTCAGATTGCACAGTGGTATTGATGAAAACGAAGGCAAAACAGCAGATGAAATAAGAAGAGAAATTGCAACACAAACTACTGTTATTGAACCAATTCAAGAAGATCAATTTCTTTGTTGTTTTAGTCATATATTTGCAGGGGGATATTCTGCAGGATATTACTCGTATAAATGGGCTGAAGTTCTAAGTGCCGATGCATTTTCAATGTTCGAAGAAGCTGATCTAGAAAACTCTGAAGATTTAAAGTTAATAGGAAAAAGATTCAAAGATACAATACTTAGCTTGGGTGGGAGCTTACCTCCTTTAGACATATTCAAACTATTCAGAGGAAGAGAGCCACAAACAGATTCATTAATAAAACACTTAGGCTTATCTGGAGCTACATAATAATTTCATCGATTATTTTATCAACCACAGATTTATTTCTTACTAGATTTCTATGTTTATAAACTTCTACTGATATTTTTTTCCCAAAATTTAAATTTGTCCTCCATCCAGGGAAAACCATCAAATCCCAATAAGTAAAGAAATTTATACACTCAACATCATCAAGAAAAAAATCATTATTCGCGAGTCCTCTCAAAAACTTACTATTTATTTTCATTTCTGATATTCCTTTAAAAGGGAATTTAGGTATTAATTGAGCCATCAAAGTTCCTTTGTGAGGGGCACCTATAGATATAAATCTTCTTGTTCTTCTATATCCATTAAATTTTTGAAGCCAGTGCCTACCAATTATTCCTCCCATAGAAAATCCCAAAATATCTATTTCATTTTCTATACCGTATTTCTCTAAAATTAATTCGTTTAATTTATTAGTCAAATCCAGAATTGAAGTCATTCCATATGAATGCTCAAGAGTTGGGGCAAAATATTCAATGCCAATATCATCAAGTTTTGAAGTAATTATAGAAAAAATACTTGAAGTATTCCAAAGTCCATGAATCAATATAATGGGATTTCTTTTTTCCAATACTCTAGTTATTTTCAAGAATTCTTACTATTGAAACCTTACCATCGAAACCTGTGATTGGAGGATTACATTTTGTCAAAATAATTTTAACTTTAGAAAGCTTAAATTCCTGATCAATGATTTCTAAAATTGCGTTTGAATATTTCTCGATTGTATAACAATATATTTTCTTTGATTGATCTTTTAAAATTTGGACTAATTTTGAATAGTCAACTGTTTTTTTTATATCATCATTTACTGTACATTTTTCAAAATCAGTCCACAAAAATATATCTAAAATAAATAGTTGTCCTAATTCCCTTTCTTCATCAAGCACCCCAACCCTAGCCCAAAGTTCAATATTCTCAATTTTTAAAAAAGTTTCCATCTTTAAAAGTTTTAAAGATCTTGATGTGTATAGATAGACTTTCCTGATGAAAAATCATCAACTATATTCCCATCACCTTTTAGGAAATATTTATAAGTGACCAAACCTTCTAAACCTACAGGTCCCCTTGGTGGGAGAGTTTGGGTAGATATACCAACTTCAGCTCCGAATCCATATCTAAACCCATCTGCGAACCTAGTAGAGCAATTATGAAAAACACCTGCACTATCAACTACATTCATAAATTTATTAGCAGTATTTGAATTTTCAGTAATTATTCCATCTGTATGTTTTGAACTATATTCTTGAATATGTCTGATTGCTTCCTCAAGATCATCAACAATTTTTATCGATAAAATTAAATCCAAATATTCAGTTTTCCAATCTTCCAGACTAGCCACATACTTTAACCCTAATTCAACTGATCTCTTATCTCCAATTAATTTAACATCTTTAGAATTAAACAAAGGGATGGCCTTTTCTAAAAAAACTGGTGCAATATCTTTATGGACTAATAAAGTTTCGATAGCATTACATGCTGCAGGATATTGAATTTTGCTGTCCAAAGCAACTGATAAAGCCATCTCTAGATTTGCCTCAATATCTATAAACAAATGACAAATTCCATCAGCATGACCGAGCACAGGAATTCTTGTATTCTCCTGTATAAATTTAACTAATTCATTACTTCCTCTTGGAATGATTAAATTAATATATTTCTCAAGATTTAACATTGCCATGCTATCTTTTCTGCTTGTAAGTAAACATATTGCATTTTTATCAAGACCTGATTCAGTTAAACCTTCTTGCAATGCTTTCACTATTGAAGTATTCGTTAAATTAGCTTCACTACCACCTTTTAGCATTACTCCATTACCTGATCTTATTGCTAAAGAACTAATCTGCATCACAGCATCTGGCCTTGATTCAAAAATAACCCCCAATACTCCTATTGGCACAGTTTTTCTTTCTAAAATCAATCCCTTTGAAAGCTCTCTTTTTATTTGAACTTGATTTACAGGATCAGCCAAGTCTCCAACTTTTCTTACCCCTTCAATTCCTGAATTTAATTTTGCTTTTGATAACTTTAATCTAGAAAGTAAAGCCCTGGAAATACCTTTTTTTTCTGCACTTGAATAATCAGCATTATTAGCTTCTAATATTTCTTTAGAATTTTTTTCTAGATAATCAGCCATAAAATTTAAGGCTTTAATTCGATTTTGATTATCAGTCTGACTTATTTTTATTGATGCCAAACGAACTTTATCAGCTTTTTCTAAAAGTTCATTACCTGGTTGAGGGACTTCAAAGATATTAGCCATAATATTTTTTAGATAATCTAATAATAATTCAAATTAAGGATTCTAAAAAGTAAATTTCTTTCTGATTTAATATCTAAAAAATAATTGGACTTGACTTTTCCAATCCCCATTAGAATCATAAGAACCTAATAATTCTAAATTTGGATTTGCCTGAAAAGTCAAAATTCCTAAAGGTGAAATATCATCTCTACCTGGAACCGTTTGAAAGGCAAAATTTATCGCATCAGTGATATCAAGCCCTATTTCGGCGACCCAAGCTTGAGAAGAAAATTCCTCATTAGTAGATGATTGACCATCATTTTCTATATCTAAATTTTCATTGGAAAAAATATTATTTAATGAATCATTACTTTCTATTAACGCTGGATATAGAGAGAACTGAAATCTTTCACTAAATGCATCAGCATTATTAATTTGAGAAATAAATGCTCTATTTATTAAATTGGCAGAGTTACCTCCAATCAAACCAATTATTTGCGATCTGTTATAACTTGGCGTGCTCCTTAATTGAATTCTTCTATTTTCATCAGCAAAAGATAATTGATCTAAAAATCCTTCATAAGATGCTTCAATTTTAATAAGCCTTGAATTGCCAATCCCAAATGATCCCAAACCAGTAGAAGTAGCATTAACATCAAGATCACCCGAGATGCTTGAATCCTGATTATTTTCACTTATAGGTATTATAGAATCTGGAACTTTACTAACCAGAGAAAAGTTAATAAATGGAACTACGCCACTTCTTGATGCAAATAAAATATAATTATCTTTATTTTTATCAAGTTTAAATGGAGTAGTATATAAATTAGCTCTCCCTTTTTCAAGATAAATTAGACCTCTAGCATTTAAATCTTTTCCTACCTCGCCATTTATAGTAAGGTCTAATTTGGTATCTAAATAAGCTTTAACCATCTCTGAATATTGAAGTTTGAAATCTGGTCCAAGTTTTAATTTAAGATTATTAAAACTTAAATTCTCCAAGTAATTTGGTAAATTTTCACCTAAGAGAAAAGAATTCAAAATTGTTTCATTTGAAATTATTTCAATATTCTTTTCATTATTCCAATAGAGTTCAGGCCAATCTTTTTTAACCTTTTTTAGTTTAAGATTATTTTCTTTTTTATTATTTTGATTGGTGCTATTAAAATTAATAAATCCATTATTAAAAGATAGAGAACCTCCCAAGACAGGACTTTCAAATGATCCACTTAAATAGATATCTGAATCTATTAAAAAATTAAAATTATCTTTTTCTAAATTAAATCTATTCGTTATTAAGTTAATTTTTGCCTTCTCGTAATCATTTTTACTATAAAAAGGCAAAGAACCTTTTATAAAAATTTCCCCAGAATCTTCAGCCTTCGCTTGTAAATTATTGATCTCTAAAGAATCAAAATCAAAAATTATTGTACTATTAATATCTTTTATTTTATTTTTTAGAAATTCAATTTCAGAATCTTTAACTACGACAAATCCATTTAATAGAGGTTTATTTAAGGTTCCTTTTAGAATCACTCTAAGATTCACATCACCTTCTTTAAAGGTAAAGTATTCATCAGCAAAAATATCTATTAACTCAAAAAATTTTCCATTTCCAATCAATCGTAAATCAATGTTATCAGATTTATTTATCGGTATTGAGCCTTCAATATTAATTGGGATTTCAGAGTCATTTATTAGAAGGGAAAAATCAATATCAAGTGTAGAATTATTAAATTCAACAAGTCCTTTATCAAATATTATTTTATTATTTTTAATTGATGAATTGTTGGAAAGGATTTCGCTAGAGAAAGATTTTGTGTCAAGATCATAAAATAAATTCATATCCAACCCTCCAAGAAAATCTCTTGGTTTATTTAAAAAGATATTTGCAGCATTTAATGGTAATTTCTTAATTCTTAAAGAACCTTTCCCTGTTAATAATCCTCCTTCCAAATCAATAGAAAATTCCTCTTTATTATTCTTGTAGTCATCTTTAGGTACATCAAGATAGCCATTTAATTTTGCATTCAATTTATAATTGACTGGATTATCGCCATGAATAGTAATTTTTCCATTGTATCTACTTCTAAATTTATTTAAATATTTTTGCAAATTAAATTTTTCCTCTAGCACATTACTATTTTTAATAAAGTTATTTATAAAATCGATCCTCTCTTTAAATGATTTATTATCATTATTTATTTCCAAATCATCCAAAATATTCGATTTACTTACAGGAATAACTTTTTTATTATCAAAGTTAAAAATATCAACCGCGGTAAGGATAGTCCAACTAGTACTTACATTAGTGAATTCTGTATTAATAAAATTATTTTTATTTGAATCATATGCGACTTCAATTACTCCGCCATCAATTGGATAGAATGAAGAATCTATATAAAAATAATTATTTTTGACACTGAAATCAAATAATGAATTCGCTAAATTAATATTTCTATATTTACCTAAACTCCAAGCAAGTCGACCAACAAGGGATGACTGGTCTGCCGAAATTGATCCCTCACCATTAATTATTCCATAAACTCTATCGAATTGATTTTTGTTTAAAGACAATTCAAGTTCATCAAGAGGAAAATTATCAGCTCGCCAGTTATAACTGTCGCCCTCTTTGACTATACCTACAGTCCCTTTATTTGTGTTAAAAACTCTTATAAAATTTGCATTATCTAGTTTAAGTTCAGAATCAAACTTAATTGAAAGAAATGAAGGGATGGGAGAATATCTATTTTTCATATTTAGCAGAAATTTATTATTTTCATTTTTAATATCTCCCTCCCATGTTTCTCTATTTCGGATACCTTTAAAGTGCGGATAATCAACATTAAAGTTTATAGAAATATTAGGATTAGTAATTTTCCCTTTTAATTCTCCTTTAGCAGTAATGAAACCCCTTATATCATTTTTTCGGAAAACATTTAAATTAGATAATTGAGTTCTATTTATTTTGAAACTAGTATCTATATCCCCAAAATTAATACCTCTTCTATCAAACCAATAGGGCATATTCCCCGATAATTTGATATCTGGATTCAGGCTATTAATGTATCCAATACTTCCTATTAGATCAATATTATTGGAACTTTTATTAAATGGTACATTGAGATTAAAATTCGAAGTCAAAGTTCCATAATTTAATTTTTCTGAATTAACAATTAAATTATTATCTTTACAAAAAAACCTAGTTGAATCTGAATTTATATTCTCTGCGAAATCTTCTGGTTTTATTTTTAAATTGGTGAAAGAAAATCTTCCTTCACAAAATGTACGCTTTGATGATTTATTAATTTTAAAGTTAGCTTTAAAGGTACCCTTTTTAAAGTTAATTTTTTTATTCCCAATAATATATTCAGAATTCTCAAGATCTAAACCATTAGAAAACAAATCCAGTTTTAAAAAGTCTTGATTTAACTTTGTATTAAATTTAAATTTTAAAAAACCCTTTTTATCAAAATTTGATTTTAAATTTGCAATGATTTGCCTATTACTTGACTTGTAAATAACATTACCTTTTACTTTTGTTTTTAATCCTGCTTTATTAAACTTCAGATCTGAATATTTATTTAAGTTAAAGTTCAGTTCATACTTTGATTGTAATTTTTTTGTGCTTCGTACATTTTTATAAGATTCGTCTCTTTTAAAAAAATCTCTATCTATATTTATAGCAGCCTGATTAGGACTTATTTTTACAATCCATTTTTGTTTTAAAAAAGATCTAAAAGGCATAATACCCACATATACATTTTTTGCTTTAATTTCAGAATCTATATTTTTTTTATCATTAATTTTTGAATTACCCAAAGTAATACCTAGAAATCTAAGACCGATATAATCACCTAAATCAACATTTTTATCTAAAAGATTCTCAATACTTTTTTCTAGTTCTAATTTCCTAGAACTATAAGTTTCTTTTAAAAAATTATTTAATAAAAAAGAGCCAAAAAAACCCAAGGGTAAAAGCATCCCTACTAAAAGTAACTTAGTATTTAAATTTAGAGATCTAATTTTTTTCAAGTTAGAGCCCAAAAATAGAGTAGGCTTACAAAATATAAGAAATTAATCAGGTCAAAGCCACTAAATGTCTTTTTTTGAACTATTAGAGAACACACCCAAAATTTTTGGATTCTTTGGAATATTTCTTCTCATTTTCACAATAGCGGCTTTTATATTTAATTTTGGTTTCAAATTTCGAATAATTGGAGCAACTATCTTTTCATTATTGCTTTCTTTGAGTAGTTGGGCATTTATACAAAGTTACTCCGAAAAGGTTTTAATAGAAGGTGCAAAATATGTTCCAATTGTTTATGACAATGGGTTCGATTTGATTATTGCTAAAGCAGATGATGACTTTCCAGAAGAATCTATCGAACCAACCTTAGAACAATTATCTGAAAACTTAAGGAAAGGTAGCAGATCTGGTGCAAATGTAAAAATAAAGATTAGAAAACTTGAAAAAATTTCAGATGGTGTAAGTAAACCAGTGGTTATAGGAGAAGTCCAGAAAAATGTCAAAATGAATTAGTCTGTAAAAAATGGAAAGTAAAGCCTTTTTAGATTTTTTGCCGACTAACTTTAGACATGAGAAATCTTTTTTTATTCAAAATAATCTAACTGACTGTGAAAAATTAAGTAATCTTTCGGACTTAGATATAAATGAGATTCAAAGAAAATCTTCACTTTGTACATTGAATAATCTAAAGAAAATTAGAGCTATAGCTATTTTTAAAAAAGAAATTGGAATTTCTCCACCGCAAGCATATCTACTTTTACATTGCGGTATATCTTCTCTGAAATCATTATCACTATCTACCCCTTACGAATTAGAACGCAAAATTGGTAGATTGGAAAGAATTCTTAGAGTAAAAACTGAGACAGATACAACTTTTTCTACCTTAAAAGAATGGATTAAAAAAGCTAGTCAAATCGACAAATCTATTGGAAATCTTGGATAAAAAAATTTTTTAATGTAGAATTTAAAGAAAGTTAGTGATAATGAAACCTCTATTAATTTTTTTATTTTTGTTTTCCAACATCTTTTACCCTGTTTTAAGTCAATCTAACTTATTGGAAACTGTAAAAAAGAATCCAAACGAAGCTAAGAATTTGTGTAATAAGTTTAGAGAGTTTAATTCAAAAGGCATTTCAGCTAGTTCAGATAAAGCTATAAAGTATGTATCAAACAAAAAAAAGTTAACTCCCGTTAACGCAGAAATCTTTTCTATTTACGTCATTGGGCTGCACTGCCCAGACATTATCTAAAGCCTAAATGTCTAGTTCGAGATGGTTTGACAAGTCTCTAATACTTAGAGATGGAGTAAAACTTATATCTAGGATTTGGTTACCTAATAGTATTGGGCCATGGCCTGCATTATTGATGAGACAACCATATGGCAGGGAAATAGCTTCAACTATTACCTATTCTCACCCAGCATGGTGGGCTTCCAAAGGGTATATGGTAATAATTCAAGATGTTAGAGGTATGGGTTCTTCTGAAGGAGTTTTTAATGGTTTTTCTCAAGAAGCTAGCGATACTTCAGAAACACATGAATGGGTAAGGTCTCTAAAAGAATGCAATGGGAAACTTGGCTTATATGGTTTTTCATATCAAGGATTTACTCAACTAACTGGTGAATTAAATTCAAAGCCGCCCGATTGTTTATCTCCAGCAATGACTGGGATGAATATTAAGGATCATTGGTGCTCAGATGGAGGAGCATATTGGTGGCATAACAATATTGCATGGGGACTTCAAATTGCAGCATTAAAAATGAAAAGGGAAAATAAATTGCTCGAGTGGGAAAAGATAAGATTAGCCTTAGAAAATAAAAGTTATTTAAGGGAAGGAATTGATACTTTAAAAAAATATGATCCTAATAGCTTTGTTTTGCAATGGCTTAAAAATTTAAATAATGCTCGCCCATTTGAAGAATTTAAACCAATTTCAACATGGATTACACAACCTATGTTAATTATTGGAGGACTTTGGGATCCACATTTAAAAGGTGCCTTTGATCTTTATAAAAAATCTAAAGAAGCTGGTGGAAGCCCAGAGATTATTATTGGGAATGCGACACATCTAAATTGGTGGGAGGGATCACAAGAATCTTTATTAAAATTTTTTGATAAACATTTAAAATCAGATGAAAAATTTAATTCTAAGAATTTTAAAAACGAGAAAAAAATATGGAATATTTCATTAAATAAATGGGAAGAATTAGATAATAAATTTCACCCTGAATTTATTTTTGGGCTCAAAAGCGATGGCACTGCGAATGTAGAGGTTGAAGATGGAAGTCTGACCATAAATTCAAAAGGATCAGGATGGTTCACAATTGTTAATGACCCGTGGAGACCTACTCCATCTGACGGTGGCCATTTAGGTCCAAATCCAGGGAAGTTTAATAGAAGTATTATTGATAAACGCCCGGATGTAGGTGTTTTTCAAACCAATTCTTTTGAAGAAGATCAATATTTAAAAGGAGTTCCCAAATTAGAAATTCAAGTAAAAAGTGATCAGCCCAATTTCGATATATGCCTTGCTTTATCTCTAGTTGAAGAAGGTAATGAAAAGGTGAATCAATTTTCAACTGGATTCTTAAGAGTTAAAAACTCCAAAATAAATCAAGAATGCATTTATCAAATCACAATGCAACCAACAAATATTTGTTTGAATAAAGATAGCAAGCTTCGCTTATCTATATCTGCAGCAGCTTATCCCGCTATTGGAGTTAATCCAGGATATGGGGAGGGAAATGTTGGATCGCCTTCAGCAAATCATAAAGTTATTACTCTAAGTTTTAGCCTTGATAAAACATTTATGAAAATGACCCCTTTTTTTAATAAATAATTATTTTTTTGGTTAATCATTTGATATTATTAATCGTTAATATCTACCAGTCATGATCGAAACAATTCAAGCAGACTGGATTAAATCAGAAGCTATCAACCTAGAAAATTGTTGCAATGATAATCCATTAAAAATACTAGGTCCTCATTTTTATGCAGAACAATGGGTAATTAGGGTATGGATGCCTGAAGCCGACGAAGTTAAGATAATTTTTAAAAAAAATACCTATAAAGCGGACAGCATAAACCATAAATGGCTTTTTGAAGCTATTCTGCCTGAAAACCCGAATTCTAATTACGAAATAAATATTTCACGAGGAGGGATCAAACATACACAACATGACCCTTGGTCATATAGAGAAGAATGGATGGGAGAAGTTGATAGACATCTTTTTGCAGAGGGTAATCATCATCATATTTGGGAAAAAATGGGAGCACATCTCATTGAAGAAAAGAATCAAAAAGGAGTCATGTTTTGCATTTGGGCTCCAAATGCAAAATCAATCTCGATAATTGGAGATACAAATTCTTGGGATGGAAGACATCATCCAATGCAAAAAAGATTAGGGGGGATTTGGGAACTATTCATGCCAAAAATGCAAGAGGGGGACACATATAAATACGAAATAAGAACACAACAAGGTCATATTTATGAGAAAGCTGATCCATATGGTTTCCTTCATGAAATCAGACCTCAAAATGGTTCAATAGTTTCAAAATTGAAAAACTTTAATTGGAATGATAGTTCTTGGATTTCAAATAGAGATTCTTCTAGTCAAATTAACAAGCCAATTTCAGTTTATGAAATGCATTTAGGAAGTTGGCTCCATGAATCAACAGAAAATAAATATTTGGAGTGCAATGGTGAACCAAGAGACCCAGTGCCTGCAGCCGATTTAAAACCTGGAACAAGATTATTAACTTATCCAGAATTAACCGAGAAACTCATCCCCTACGTAAAAGAGAGAGGCTTCACTCATATTGAACTAATGCCAATATCTGAACATCCTTTCGATGGTTCATGGGGATACCAAGTTACAGGCTGGTATGCACCAACAAGTAGATTTGGCACCCCAAATGAATTTAGACAGTTTGTAAATAAATGTCATGAAGAGGGCATTGGCGTAATTCTTGATTGGGTGCCTGGTCATTTTCCAAAAGATAAGCATGGTTTAGCATTTTTTGATGGTTGCCATCTTTATGAACATGGAGATTCACGCATAGGTGAACACAAAGAATGGGGAACCCTAATATTTAATTACAGCAGAAACGAAGTAAGAAATTTCTTAGTAGCCAACCTAGTTTATTGGTTTGAAGAGTTTCATATTGATGGCATAAGAGTAGATGCTGTAGCTTCAATGCTTTACAGAGATTATCTACGTCCAGATGGAGAATGGATACCCAATGAAAATGGTGGGAATGAAAATATAGAAGCCGTTAAATTTCTTCAACAGGCTAATCATGTACTCTTCCAGCACTTCCCAGGTGCACTTTCTATTGCAGAAGAATCAACAACTTGGCCAATGGTAACCAAACCAACTGACATGGGAGGGCTAGGGTTTAACTTGAAATGGAATATGGGATGGATGCACGATATGCTTGATTATTTTGAAATAGATCCTTGGTTTAGGCAATTCCATCAAAATAGTGTGACTTTCTCAATTACGTATAACTATACAGAGAACTTTATGCTTGCACTTAGTCATGATGAGGTTGTTCATGGAAAAAGTCATCTTTTACATAAAATGCCTGGCGATGACTGGAAGAAATATGCAAATACTCGAGCATTACTTACTTATATGTGGACCCACCCTGGTAAAAAAACGATATTTATGGGAATGGAATTTGGGCAAAGACAAGAATGGAATGTTTGGGATGATCTTCAATGGGAGTTACTAGAATTTGAGCCTCACAAAGGTATTAGAAACTTAATTGATGACCTCAACGTTCTTTATAAAAACGAACCTTCATTATGGAAAAATGACTTTGATCCTTATGGATTCCAATGGATTGATTGTAATGACAAATCTAATTCGGTTATAAGTTTCATGAGAAGAGAAAACGATACTAATGAGTGGCTTGTTGTTATTGCTAACTTTACACCTAATACTCATGGGTCATACAAAGTAGGTGTTCCTGTGGAAGGATTCTATAAAGAAATATTTAATTCAGATAGCTCTAGATACGGGGGCAGTAACAAAGGAAATATGGGCGGTAAAGAAACTATAAATTACAATATTCATGATTATCAAAATGCTCTAGAACTTGCTTTGCCCCCATTAAGCGTGAGTATCTTCAAACATCAATCAAAAAAATAAGAAGGCTCATTTAATTAAGTGCTTCATATAAATGTTCATATAACGCTTTTACTCTGCTTTACATTGTAAGATTTTTAAGTTGGATTTTAATTTTTTTAAAAATATTGAATTGAAAAATGGGTCAAGATTTACCACTACTACTCTCTGCCGCACTAGGTAAAAAAGTAAATAGGCCTCCTGTATGGATGATGAGGCAAGCAGGAAGATATATGAAAATCTATAGAGATTTAAGGGAGCGTTACCCAAGCTTTAGAGAGAGGTCTGAGAATCCAGAACTATCATATGAGATTTCAATGCAACCTTTTCATGCATTCAAACCGGATGGTGTGATCCTTTTTTCAGATATTCTTACACCTCTTCCAGGGATGGGAATAAATTTTGAAATAATAGAAAGTAAAGGTCCAATTATTGAGGACCCAATAAGAACCCTTAACCAGGTAGAAAATTTAAAAGAATTAAATCCAAGTGAGAGTTTAGGTTTTGTTGGACAAGTTCTTACTTCACTAAAAAAAGATGTGAATAATGAGGCAACAGTTTTAGGTTTTGTTGGCGCACCTTGGACTCTTGCTGCATATGTAGTTGAAGGTAAAAGCAGTAAAAATTATTCTTTAATAAAATCAATGGCTTTTAATGAACCAGATTTACTTCATAAACTTCTTGATCATTTTGCAAAATCTATTGGTGAATATCTTAAGTATCAAATAAAATCTGGAGCGCAAGTAGTACAAATTTTTGATTCATGGGCAGGCCAACTAAGTCCACAAGATTACGATATCTTTGCTGGGCCATATCAAAAAAAAGTTATTGAAATTGTAAAATCGGAATACCCTGAAACACCGATAATTCTTTACATTTCAGGAAGTGCTGGGGTACTGGAAAGGATGGCAAAAACTGGAGTAGATATAATCTCATTAGACTGGACAGTAGATATTGAAGAGGCTTGTAAAAGAATCCCCAGGGGGGTTGGAATTCAAGGTAATGTTGACCCTGGCATTTTATTCGGAAACGAAGAATCAATAAAAGAAAGGATAGATAATACTTTCAATAAAATTAAAGATAGGAAATATATTCTTAACTTGGGTCATGGGATTTTACCTGGGACTCCAGAAGAAAATGCTCAAACATTTTTTGAACATGGAAAAAAACTCACTTACTAGTCAAAGTCTTGGGATATAAAAACTTATTAATAACAGGCGCTAATGGATGTGTTGGCCAATATTTAGTTGATTGGTTTTTGAAAAACACAAAATTCAGGCTTTATCTCATGGTAAGAGACAAAAGTAAGTTACCAATTTCTGTTCAAGAAAATAAAAAAGTCAAGTTAATGGTGTGCGATATCAGGGAATCAATTAGGTATAAAAAGGAAATTAGTCAAATTAATTACCTAATACATACCGCTACAGCCTGGGGAGATCCCAAAAGAGCCTATGAAGTAAATATTAAAGCTTTTGAAGAATTACTAGAAATGCTTGATATTGAAAAGTTAGAAAAGATTATTTATTTTTCAACAGCTAGTATTCTTGATACCCAAACAGAATTAATGAGGGAATCATTGATTTATGGAACAGAGTACATTCAAACAAAATATGAATGTTTCCAGAGACTTAGAGAAAGCTCATTTGCAGAAAAAACATTCGCTGTTTTCCCTACCTTGGTTTTTGGAGGGAATCTTGGAAAAAAAAGTAAATATCCCGTGAGTTATTTAACTAGTGGTTTGAAAGAAATTGGGAAATGGCTTTGGTTAGCAAGATTTTTAAAACTCGATTCTAAATTTCACTTTATACACGCAAATGATATCGCCCAGATTTGCGGGTTTCTAATTAAAAATCATAAAGAAGATCAATACAAAGGCTTTAGAAAATTTGTGCTAGGTCAAAAATTCATTTCAATTGATGATGCCATAATTACACTTTTAAAGAAACATAATATGAGGAGATTTTTTGCGATACCGCTTACAAAAAAAATTCTAAAAATATTATTAAGAATTCTCCCTATCCAAACTACTCCTTGGGATAGCTTCAGTATCAAAAAATATGACTTTAATCATGTCCCCATCACTAATCCTGAGACTTTTAAACTTAAAAGTCATGCCAAGTCACTGAATGATATTTTAAGGTTATCAAAGTTACCAAGTTGTAATAACAGTTAAAATTCTCGCAGTTAGGTTACCAAAGCCTTGTAATATGTATAAATAAGAAATTTTTATTATGTTACGTTCAATCTTTGCAGGGTTATTTGCAATAGTTTTAACTCTAGGTTTAGGTATTTCATCAGTTTCAGCTAAGACTGTTGAAGTAAAACTTGGAACAGATGCTGGAATGCTTGCATTTGAACCAAGTACAGTAACCATTAGTGCTGGTGATACAGTTAAATTCGTCAATAATAAACTTGCCCCTCACAATGCTGTTTTTGATGGGCATGAGGAATTAAGTCATGCGGACCTAGCTTTTGCTCCAGGAGAGTCTTGGGAAGAAACATTTGATACTGCTGGAACTTATGATTACTATTGCGAGCCACACAGAGGAGCTGGAATGGTAGGTAAAGTAGTTGTTGAGTAAATCTTTGAAATAGTTAAACACACTTTTTGACTTAATATCTATTACTGTCATACCCAAATTTTGATTGATGAAAATAGTTCCAAGCGAATTCTCAAATTCTGCTTGGGACTGTTTTATTTTTGCCAAAGAAATTGCTTATAAAAATTATCAACAAAATGTAGACTCTGATAATTTATTATTATCTCTTATAAAAAATGACAAAATTACAAAAAAGATTTTAAAAAAAAATAATGTAAATCTAAAAGATCTTGAGAGGGAAATAATTTCTTCATTAAATGCGAAGGCAAAAATGAAAAATAAACAAGATAATTTATATATTGGGGATACTCTTTACAAAATATTTTTGAAGGCGAATGATATTAAAAATACTTTAAATGATGTAGTGATATCAACAGAACACTTAGTTTACGGTTTCACTTATGATGATAAATATGGATTTCAAATTTTAAATCAAAAAGGTATTCCAGAATTTCTTGAAATTATAAAGAAAATGAAGTTAGATCCGGCAGTAAAAAATGAGTTTAATAGTTCTAATGAGTCTCTGGAAAAATATGGTATTGATCTAACTCAATCTGCACGAGATGGTATTTTAGACCCTGTTATTGGTAGGGATGAAGAGATTAGAAGAACAATTCAAATATTGAGTAGACGAACAAAAAATAATCCAGTTCTTATTGGAGAACCTGGGGTTGGGAAAACAGCCATTGTAGAAGGGTTAGCTCAAAGAATTATTAATGGCGATGTACCTTCTGCGCTACAAGATAGGAAACTAATTTCATTAGATATGGGTCTACTTTTAGCTGGAGCAAAATATCGTGGAGAATTTGAAGAAAGAATAAAAAATATTCTAAAGAGAGTGAAAGAATCAGACGGTAAGATTATTCTTTTTATTGATGAAATTCATACAGTAGTTGGTGCAGGCGCTAGTGGAGGTTCTTTAGATGCAAGCAACCTATTAAAACCAATGCTTGCGAGGGGGGAACTTAGATGTATTGGTGCTACAACTACTAATGAACATAAACAAAATATAGAAAAAGATCCTGCTTTAGAACGAAGATTTCAAAAAATAAAAGTTGATGCTCCTTCAATAGATGATACTGTATCAATTTTAAGAGGATTGAGGGAAAGATACGAAGTTCATCATAGTGTGAGAATTTCTGACAATGCTTTAGTTGCTGCTGCAACCCTTAGCGAAAGATATATTAACGATAGATTTCTTCCTGACAAAGCAATAGATCTAATCGATGAAGCAGCCTCAAGATTAAATATGGTCATAACTTCCAAACCTGAAGAAATTGATGAAATTGATCGAAAAGTTCTACAGTTTGAGATGGAAAAATTATCTTTAAAAAGAGAAACAGATGATTTTTCTATAGAAAGATTAAAAAAAATCAATAATGAACTTATATCCCTTAAAGATAAACAGGCAGAATTAGGCGCTCAATGGAAAAAAGAAAAAGATGAAATTGATGAGATTAGCACCATAAAAGAAGAAATTGAATCTGTTCAATTGCAAATAGATCAAGCCAAAAGAAGTTTTGACCTCAACAAAGCAGCAGAATTAGAATTTGGAACTTTAAATTCTTTGCAAAAAAAATTGAAAGAAAAAAGTGATTCCCTAGTAAATTCTCAAAAAAATGGAGATACAAGTCTTTTAAGACAAGAGGTAACATTTGATGATATCGCAGAAGTTGTCTCAAAGTGGACCTCTATTCCAGTTCAGAACTTAAACCAATCAGAAAAAGATAAACTCTTGAGTCTCGAGTCAATCCTAAAAGAAAAAATTATTGGTCAAGATAGTGCAATTAGGGCAGTTGCAGATTCCATTAAGAGATCAAGGACTGGTCTAAATGATCCAAGCAAGCCATTAGCCAGTTTTCTCTTTTTAGGTCCAACTGGTGTTGGGAAAACAGAGCTAAGTAAAGTAACAGCCAAAATAATATTCGATTCAAATTCTTCAATTACAAGACTGGATATGTCTGAATATATGGAAAAGCATTCAGTGAGCAAAATTATAGGTGCGCCTCCTGGATATTTAGGTTTCGAATCAGGCGGTCAACTAACTGAAGCCGTACGTAAAAATCCTTATTCATTAATACTCCTAGATGAAATAGAGAAAGCTCACAAAGATATTTTAGATATTCTCTTACAGGTTCTTGATGATGGAATCATTACTGATGGTCAAGGTCGTACAATAAATTTCAAAAATTCAATCATTGTTCTCACAAGTAATTTAGGAAGTCAATCAATAAATGATTTATCAGTTAGAAAAGAAGATACAAATGAAATTAAAAAAGTTGTAGATAATGAAATTAAAAAATTTTTCAAGCCTGAGTTTTTAAATCGACTTGATGAAATAGTTATTTTTAATAATTTAGAATTAAATGACATAAAAGAAATTGCAAAAATCCAGCTTCAAGATTTAGAAAAAAGACTTAACAAAAAAAACTTAAAATTCAAAATTACGGATGAAGCAATTAACCAACTTGTCGAAAATAGTTTCGATCATGCTTATGGTGCAAGGCCTTTAAAAAGAATTATTCAAAAACAAATTGAGACAAAAATTTCAAATAATATATTGAATAATCATTACCTTAATAAAGACGAGATTAATATTTATCTGATTAATGGAGAGATAAATGTTGATTAAATATCTAATTAAAGAATCCTATATGACTTTAAAATTAACAACTTTAATCTAAGATTTGAACCAATCAGGAATTTCCTCATAACTTGCTTTATTCGATTTATTTTCTTTTGATTCTGTTTTCCAACAACATGTTCTGCCCTTATCCTTATCCTTTAAGTATTCATTAGCCCATCTCCAAATTAATTCAGAGGTGAACTCCATTCCCACATTATCCATAATTCTCAGATCTAAAGCATCTAAGTCATGTAATTTTTTCCAGTAATTCAGCAAAGGGTCATCTTTGTTTATTAAAAAAGTATGGTCAAATTGCTCCTTTAGTCTATTTTCTAGGGACTTTAGACTTGAAAAATCGACAACAAAACCATTTAGGTCTAATTTTTTTGCAGTGAACCAAAAGGTGAATGATCTTGAATATCCATGCACAAATCTGCAGTGGCCTTCATGGCGCCATTGCCTATGTGAACAGGGAAAATCCTCGTAACTTTTGCTGCATGAAAATTTCAGAGAATGAATATACATCAATTAACTGTTAGGATAATTTTTAATAAAACACATTGATTAGGATTTAACATAACGAACATAATGACTTATTCAACTAATTTTTCGATAGAGGATCTATGCTTTGATAATTATGGATTAATCCCTGCAATAGCACAAGATTGGCTTGACGGATCAATTCTTATGCTTGCTTGGATGAACAAAGAATCTTTGACAATGACACTTGAAACCAATAACGTTCATTATTGGAGTAGATCAAGATCCGAGATCTGGAGAAAAGGAGCTACAAGTGGAAGTACCCAAATACTTAAGCAGATAAGATTCGACTGCGATAATGATGCACTAATCCTTTTGATTGAACAAAATGGTTCAGGAGCTTGTCACACTGGGGAAAAAAGTTGTTTTTTCAACGAAATCAAAATTAATCAAAGTGATAAAAAAGAAAAAAAAACAACTCCCTTCTCAAATATTTGCTCTGAATTATTCAATACAATTAACGAAAGATCAATAAATCCATCAGAAAAAAGTTACACAAATTATTTATTAACAAAAGGTAGTAATACTATTTTGAAAAAAATAGGAGAGGAATCTGCAGAATTTATAATGGCTTGCAAAGATAATGATAAAAATTCAATCTCAAATGAAGCTGCT
>QCEG01000004.1 GCA_003278535.1 Prochlorococcus sp. AG-355-N18 | reverse complement strand
AATAAGTGAGGAACTAGTAAATTCTTTTGATGAAGAAATGACCCTTGAGCTCGCTAAAAGGCTTGAGGAAGATAATTATAATACCCCATTTGATGGTTTAAAAGACTGGCACTTACTGAGGGCTCTTGCAATAAATAGACCTGAATTAACAACTAATTATACCCATCTCCTCGATCAGGAACCTTTCGATGAAAACTAAAAATAAGGACTCCAAAATAAAGGTTCTTTTATTAATAACTGGGAGTATTGCAGCTGTAAGAATTCCATTATTAGTTAGCCAATTAGTGAAAGAAAATTATGAAATAAGATGCGTTTTATCAAAAAATGCAGAAAAATTAATAAAGCCCCTTTCTCTTTCTATTTTAAGTAGAAACCCGTGCATTTTAGAAAATGATCAATGGTCTGATAGTCAATCAACACCTCTTCACATAGAACTAGGTAATTGGGCTGATATTTTAATAATCGCCCCCTTAACAGCAACAACATTAGCAAAATGGGTAACTGGAAATGCTGAGGGATTGATCCCAAGTATCTTAATAGCAAATATAAAGCCAATTATTGTTGCACCAGCGATGAATACACAAATGTGGCTAAATAAAGCTGTCCAAAAAAATTATGAAAATTTACAGAATTATGAAAATGTTTTGTCCTTGCAACCAAGTGAAGGTCTTTTAGCATGTGATGCTATTGGCATAGGTAAGATACCTCCAAATGATCTAATCGAATTAGCTCTTGAATTTATAGCTTCGCACAAACAAAATGAATATCGCAAAGATTTACTTAATAAAGAAATTTTAATAACTGGAGGTTGTACCTCAGAGAAAATTGACGCGGCAAGACACATTACTAACAAAAGTTCTGGAGCAATGGGACTACTTCTTTCTCAAGTAGCGAGGTTCAGAGGAGCAAAAGTAAAATATGTTCATGGGCCTCTGAAAATTGATAAGAATCTTACTGATGGAATAAAAAGATATGAAATTGAAACTAGTGTTGATTTAATTAGTGCGCTTAATAATGAAATATCAAATTGCGATTATTTCTTTATGAATGCAGCAGTATCTGATTTCAAGATAACCTCTGATACTTCAGCTAAAATTCCAAAAAATCAAATAAATGCTCATTTGAATCAAAACTTTGAGCTAGTCCCAGATATTTTAAAAAAAATTAGTAAATCAAAAAAAGATAACCAAGTTTTTGTAGGCTTTTGTGCTTTTACAGGATCTATCGAAGAAGCACGAATGACAATTAGAGAAAAGATTATCCAAAAGGGTTGTGATTATCTATTCGCAAATCCAATTGATCTTGAAGGCCAAGGATTTGGCTTTTTGGCTCAAAACGAAGGTTGGCTATTCGACACTAACAATATGGAACACTACATTAACAAAACATCAAAAATTGATTTAGCAAATAAATTAATAACCCAAATTATTTCATTAAAAAATAAAAAAAATTTTTTAATTTGTATTTTTTTGTAATCTTAATCATTAAAAATAATGTGATAGCTTAAAATAATTCCAGTTTTTTAAAATCTAAAAAGCTACGGGTTGTTTCGAGGATTTAATAGTCCTATCTTTTATGGTCCTTTCCCTTGTAATATCCGTACTGAACTTATTAGATAACCTTTAATCTATCGTCACAGAACTTTACTGCAACTTTAATTATGAGAATTCGTTCTTTCTTGGCTTTTGTTATTTCATTTTGTATAACTTTTGCTTTCGTACCTGTTAAAACATTTGCTTTTTCTGAAAGAGGAAATGCACAATTCACAGATGTTGTTAACACAGGAAAAGCTAATGATTGCCCTACATTAGACTCATCTCTTGTCGGATCAATATCTCTAGGTAATGGAGATAGCCTTAAAGGAATATGCATGCATCCAACAGAAGTTTATGTAAAAGTGCCTGGGACAAAACGAAAAGCTGCAGAATTTGTTTCTACAAAAATTATTAGTCCTAGAAATAACACCACAGTGACAGAAGTTTATGGAGATATAGATTCAGGAACTTTCACTGAAAAGGGTGGTATTGATTTTCAACTTATTACCGTATTAACTCCAGGTGGTTTAGAGGTGCCGTTTGCATTCTCAGCAAAAGATCTTACAGCTAATTTACCTTCATCTATTGAGCCAGGCACTGAGGTTAGTGGTTCAACATTTACACCTAACTACAGAACTGGTGACTTTCTAGATCCTAAGGCAAGAGCTAAAAATACTGGTGTTGAATATGCTCAAGGTTTAGTTGCATTAGGAGGAGATGACGAAGAACTTGCAAAAGAAAATATTAAAGTTGATGTAAATGGTACTGGCGTTATTACTCTTTCAATCAACAATGTAGATTCTGACACAGACGAATTTGCTGGTACTTTTGAAGCTATCCAACCTTCAGACACCGATATGGGTTCAAAGGATCCACTTGATGTAAAAATAATTGGGGAGCTTTACGGAAGAAAAGCATAAATCCTACTCAAAAGAAAAAGGGGTTTAAAACCCCTCTTTTTTTTTTAAAATTTTCTTTATCAATTTAAAAAATGGAATTACAACAAAAAACTAAAACTGATACTAATGGACTAATACCGCCTTATGGAGGGGACCTAAAAAATCTAATTATCAAAGATAAAAACCTTAAAAATGATCTTATCTCTAAAGCTACTTATGAGTTTGAATGTAGCGAGAGAAATGCATGCGATGTAGAACTTTTGATGGTTGGAGCTTTTTCTCCATTGGAAGGTTTTATGGATGAAAATAACTACAATTCGGTAATTAAAAATAATAGAAATACAAACGGGTTGCTTTTTGGCTTGCCTATTGTATTTGATTCAAATAATGAAAAAGTAAAAGCTGGAGAGACAATATTGCTTACTTATAAAAAACAAAAAATAGCACTTTTAGAAGTTAGCTCTAAATGGGAGCCTGACAAATCCTTAGAAGCTGAACTTTGTTATGGTACTAATTCTTTAGATCATCCTGCTGTCAAGATGATTTTTAATGAGAGAGGGAGATTTTATATAGGAGGAAGAGTTTATGGTTTCGAACTACCAATTAGAGAATTCCCCTGCAAGACCCCAGAAGAAGTTAGATCTAAACTGCCATCAAATCATGATGTAGTTGCATTTCAATGCAGAAATCCAATTCATAGAGCACATTATGAATTATTTACTAATGCCTTACTTTCAGATAATGTTTCCTCTAACTCAGTTGTTTTAGTTCATCCAACTTGTGGGCCAACTCAACAAGATGATATCCCTGGAAAAGTAAGATATTTGACCTATAAAGAATTGGAACAGGAAATATCTGATGAAAGAATAAAATGGGCTTTTTTACCTTATTCAATGCATATGGCAGGGCCAAGAGAAGCTCTTCAACATATGATAATCAGAAGAAATTATGGCTGCACCCACTTTATTATTGGTAGAGATATGGCTGGTTGTAAGTCATCATCAACTGGTGAAGATTTTTATGGACCATATGACGCCCAAAATTTTGCGAATAAGTGTGCAGATGAATTGATGATGCAAACTGTTCCTTCAAAAAATTTAGTTTATACGAAGGAAAAAGGATATATAACGGCTGAAGAAGCTAAAGAATTTAATTATGAAATTATGAAACTTAGTGGTACTGAATTTAGAAAGAAATTGAGGAATGGCGAACCAATTCCTGAATGGTTTGCATTCAAAAGTGTAGTAGATGTTCTAAGACGCTCTTAATATTGTTTTATTATTAGTATTATAGATTTATTAAAGATTTTTTATTGTGAACAAACGTTGGAGAAACGTAGGACTTTATGTCCTAGCTGTTATTACTGTAATTTTCATTGGTACTTCAGTTTTTGATAAACCTAGTACCGAAAGTTCTACAAAGACCTTGAGATACAGTGATTTTATAGAGGCAGTGCAAGATAAAGAAATCAGTAGAGTCCTAATATCTCCAGATAATGCCACAGCTCAAGTTGTTGAAAATGATGGGAGTAGGTCTGAGGTCAATTTAGCCCCCGACAAAGATTTATTAAAAATACTGACTGATAATAATGTAGACATAGCTGTAACTCCTACAAAATTAGCCAATCCATGGCAACAGGCTGTAAGTAGCTTAATTTTCCCAGTACTTTTGATTGGAGGACTATTTTTTCTTTTCAGAAGATCCCAAAGTGGTAATGCTGGAGGTGGTAACCCTGCAATGAGTTTTGGAAAAAGCAAAGCTAGACTCCAAATGGAACCATCTACACAAGTAACTTTTTCAGATGTTGCTGGTGTTGAAGGTGCAAAATTGGAACTCACAGAAGTTGTAGATTTTCTTAAGAGCCCAGACAGATTTACTGCAGTCGGAGCAAAAATTCCAAAAGGGGTTCTTCTTGTCGGCCCTCCTGGTACAGGAAAAACATTGTTAGCCAAAGCAGTAGCTGGTGAAGCAGGTGTTCCTTTTTTCTCAATATCTGGTTCAGAATTTGTAGAGATGTTTGTAGGTGTTGGAGCTAGCAGAGTTAGAGATCTTTTTGAACAAGCTAAAAAGAATGCTCCATGTATTGTGTTTATCGACGAAATAGATGCAGTTGGAAGACAAAGAGGCGCTGGTATGGGCGGAGGGAATGATGAAAGAGAACAAACATTAAATCAACTCCTAACCGAAATGGATGGTTTCGAAGGTAATTCAGGAATAATAATAGTTGCTGCCACCAACAGACCAGATGTTTTAGATTCAGCTTTAATGCGCCCTGGAAGATTCGATAGGCAGGTAACAGTAGATAGACCAGATTATGCTGGAAGATTGCAGATATTAAATGTTCACGCCAAAGATAAAACTCTTTCAAAAGATGTTGATTTAGATAAAGTTGCCAGAAGAACACCAGGATTTACAGGTGCAGATTTAGCTAATCTTTTAAATGAAGCAGCAATACTAGCAGCTAGAAAAGATTTAGATAAAGTAAGTAATGATGAAGTCGGTGATGCCATTGAAAGAGTAATGGCTGGCCCAGAAAAGAAAGATAGAGTCATCAGTGATAAGAAAAAAGAATTAGTTGCTTATCACGAAGCTGGTCATGCACTCGTTGGAGCATTAATGCCTGATTATGATCCAGTAGCAAAAGTTTCAATCATTCCAAGAGGCCAAGCTGGTGGTCTAACCTTCTTTACTCCTAGTGAAGAAAGAATGGAATCTGGTCTTTATTCTCGTTCTTACCTTCAAAATCAAATGGCTGTAGCTCTTGGTGGAAGAGTTGCTGAAGAAATAGTCTATGGAGAAGAAGAGGTAACAACCGGAGCTTCAAATGATTTACAACAAGTTGCAAACGTAGCAAGACAAATGATTACTAAATTCGGTATGAGTGACAAAATAGGCCCAGTCGCTCTAGGTCAATCTCAAGGTGGAATGTTTCTCGGAAGAGATATGAGTTCTACAAGAGACTTCTCTGAAGACACAGCCGCAACAATTGATGTAGAGGTTTCAGAACTTGTTGATGTTGCCTATAAGAGAGCTACAAAAGTTTTAACAGATAATAGAACTGTTCTTGACGAAATGGCTCAAATGCTAATCGAAAGAGAAACTATAGACACTGAAGATATCCAAGAATTGCTCAACCGATCAGAAGTTAAAGTAGCGAATTATATCTAGTTTAAAAAATAAATTTAAATGAATATTCTAAAGGATTCTTTTTCTGACTTGCTCTTAAAAGAACCTTTTTTTTTACTCGTAAAACCGGAAGATAATATTTACTCAAATAATTCTATGAGAAATTCATTTTTTGAAGAATTAGGAAGCTTAGTAAAATTAGGATTAAAAAATATTGAAATAAGTTGGTCAAACAACGAAAAGTGGTTAGATTTTGTATCCGAAATCAAACTCAATTTTCCACAAATTAATTTAGGCTCTGCCTCCATAGTTAATAAGCAATCAATAGAAGATTCATTAAAAATCGGATTAAATTTTTCTATGATGAAATTTTGGGATAAAGATCTTTTTAATTATTCGAAATCAAAAAATTATTTATTAATCCCCGGAATTAAAAATTTAAAAGATTTTGAGGAAGCAATAAATTTAAATTGCAAAATTATCAAAATTTACCCAATAAAAAGTAAGGCTAGTTCCATAGATATACTCAACTTTGAAGGTATTGATTTCATTGCTGCTGGAGGCCTATCCATCAATGATGTAAAAGCTTATCAATCTTTAGGATATAAAGCAATCGTGATTGGAGATAAAGGTATTATTAAAAAAAAATTTGATCCAAAAATATATGAATGGCTCAAAAATAATTAAATCAAAGATAAATATAATTTATTTAACAAAACTACTAATTATCTATTAAGCCACATTGAGCTTGATTCAGTAGTAAATGATCAGCAAGCACTAGAGCCACCATAGCATCAACCATAGGAACTGCTCTTGGTAGAACGCATGGATCATGTCTCCCTTTTGCTTTCATCAAAACTTCTTTTCCTTCAGCATTTACTGTTTTCTGTTCTTTCCCGATAGTTGCTGTAGGTTTAAAAGCTATCTTCATCTCAATATTTTCGCCATTACTTATTCCTCCCTGTATACCTCCTGAATTATTAGATTTTGTTCTTAACTTCCTAATATCATCAGATTTAATGAAGGCATCATTATGTTCGCTTCCTTTTAAATAAGTTCCAGAGAAACCTGAACCTATTTCGAAGCCTTTTGTGGCAGGCAAAGACATCAAAGCCTTCGCTAAATCAGCTTCTAATTTATCAAAAACAGGCATTCCAAGACCAGAAGGGACATTTCTTACTAGACATTCAATAACGCCGCCACAAGAGTCTCCTTGACGCTTTAATTGCTTAATTCTTTCTATCATTTCTGCTGATACCTGTTCATCAGGACATCTAACAATATTAGAATCTATTTTGTTGAGAGAAATTTTTTCTTTATTTATATCAGAATCAATATCATGAATACGCTTTACCCAAGATAGTATTTCAGTGTTACAGAAGTTTTTTAATAATTGTTTCGCTACAGCACCAGCAGCTACTCTTCCAATTGTTTCTCTTGCAGAGGCTCTTCCACCCCCAGAACTTGCCTGAATTCCATATTTCAGATGATATGTACCATCTGCATGAGAAGGTCTAAATACTTGCTCCAAAGTATCATAATCTCTTGGTCTTTGATCCTTGTTTCTTACCAACATCGCTATTGGAGTTCCAAGTGTTAACCCTTCCTTTATTCCACTTAATATTTCAACTTTATCTTCTTCATTTCTGGGTGTTGTAATGTCACTTTGACCAGGCCTGCGTCTATCTAATTCATTTTGTATCAGATTTATATCTACTTTTAACTTAGGGGGACATCCATCAAGAATAACTCCCACTGCACCACCATGTGATTCTCCAAAAGTATTAACACGAAAAATTTTTCCAAAACTACTACTCATAGAAATATCAAATGTTTTATCTATATATAAACATTATATGAAACCAATTGAAAATTAAACAAAAAAAAGCCCCCTTAAAAGGAGGCTGGGAAATTTAAGAACTTTAAGCTTAACCGATAGCTGGAGCTGAAAGAGCTACTGTTGTAGACTCAGCTGCTGCTAGATCAAGTGGGAAGTTATGAGCGTTACGCTCGTGCATTACTTCCATACCTAGGTTTGCTCTGTTAAGAACGTCACCCCATGTAGGAACAATCTTACCGTTTGCATCAACAACTGACTGGTTGAAGTTAAAACCGTTAAGGTTAAATGCCATTGTGCAAATACCCATTGAAGTTAACCATACACAAACAACTGGGAATACAGCTAGGAAGAAGTGAAGACTTCTGCTGTTGTTGAAACTTGCATATTGGAAGATCAAACGACCGAAGTAGCCGTGAGCTGCAACGATGTTATATGTTTCTTCTTCTTGTCCGAACTTGTAACCATAGTTCTGAGATTCTGTCTCAGTTGTTTCTCTGATTAGAGATGAAGTAACAAGTGAACCATGCATAGCTGAGAATAAAGATCCTCCGAACATACCAGCAACACCAGCCATATGGAATGGGTGCATAAGAATGTTGTGCTCTGCCTGGAAAACAAACATGAAGTTGAATGTTCCAGAGATACCTAGAGGCATTCCGTCAGAGAATGAACCTTGACCGAATGGGTATACAAGAAATACTGCGAAAGCTGCTGAAACTGGTGCAGAGTATGCAACACAGATCCAAGGACGCATACCTAAGCGGTATGAAAGCTCCCACTGTCTTCCCATGTATGCTGAGATACCAATTAGGAAGTGGAAAATTACAAGCTGGTAAGGACCACCGTTGTATAACCACTCATCTACAGTAGCTGCTTCCCAAATTGGGTAGAAGTGTAGACCAATAGCGTTAGATGAAGGAACAACTGCACCTGAGATGATGTTGTTTCCGTATAGGAATGAACCAGCAACTGGCTCTCTAATTCCGTCGATGTCTACTGGTGGTGCTGCGATGAATGCAACGATGAAGCAAGCCGCTGCTGTAAGAAGGCATGGAATCATTAAGACGCCGAACCAACCAACATAAATTCTATTGTTAGTTGATGTTACCCACTCACAAAACTGTGGCCAACCTTTTAACAGCGAAGAACGCTGCTGCTGAATAGTTGTCATGAGTTCGTAAAGTATGTCTCTAAAGTGAGACGTGTAAATAAAAACGGAAGATAAATTCCGCTTTGAAGATTTTAGACCAAAATCGCTAAAAATGTGTAAATATCTTTTCTTTAAGTAAACTTATTTTTTGGAAAACAGGAGAAAATAACTTCCATGTCTTAAGATTTTCTTTGTTATTGAGGCTTCAACTTGGTAATAATCGAATGGCTTCTTAACGGCAAAAGATCTAGAGAGGTAGTTTCCTTAAGAGATGCTAAGCATAGAAGACTGCAATTAGAGGCTTTTGGAGCTGTTATTTATTGGAGTGAAAGAATTTAGGTTTTTAAGGTTTAGAAATTAGAAAAAAAAATAAAAGTTTTAAATATTAAATAAACTTATCTATAAAATAAAATATCCTTATTAGTTTTCAACGATTTATTGTTCCGGTTTCTTAATTTAAAAACTTTCAAACTCTTGAACCCATTGTTTTTTGGAACAAATCACTTCTTTTTTTGTGTAGCTCATAGCAATTTTTTTTTCCTTATAAGCAACTTCTCCAATAAAAACAGGCCAAATCAATTGGTCCCGTTCATATTTGTGGATTATTCCTTGGCTATCCAGAAATAATGGATCTCCTTTTTTAATCATTTTCCAATCTTGGTTTATTCTCTCAGGATGAATTAGTCCATAAATATCTCCCTTTCCATCTCTTGGATAATCTATACTCCCTTGATGAACGTGAACCACTAATTCCTTTGGAAGTTCTATAAGATTATTTTTTAATTTATCTATCTCTTCCCTTAGGGAGCTAATTATTAGAGAGAATCTATTTATAATATTTTGATCATAAAAATTTTGTGCGACAGCTCCTATTTCAATAACTAAACCACATGGCCAAGCTTCTACAAGAAAGCCTGTTTGGGCTTCATCTTTTTCGTGCAAATAAATAGGCAATCCATATTTGTTCTGCAGTAATGCAGCTAAACAAAAATCTTTGGATCTCCTCCCATACATAACAATGCTTGTTCCCATATTTGCAGTAGTAGTATGCAAATCGATTGCAATTTGACAGGGTTTAGATCCGTCAATTCCAAATTCATCTACTAAAAAATTGGCTCTATTAGTTTCATAGAAACTATTCTTGTGTTGATCAAAATTCTCACTTTCTTTAAAAGATCTATTTAAATCTACATCGATATATCTGCAACCTTTTTCATAGGCAGCAGGATTACCTATGATGTACTCATACTCAATACCATTATTAAAACTATTTTCCTTTTTATTAAATTGCTTAACAGCCCAAACAGGATTAATTTCATTCCCATGAGTGCCTGAAACGATAAGTATTCTTTGAACAGTCATTTTTTCTTTAAAAATAAAATTTTATGCAAAATAAATACCTCATAAAGGCCTCAAGAAAATTCTGGTTTTGGTTTTGGACCCAATTAATGAATGGCTTCGCGCCATCAGATTTATATGGTAATTATAAAAGGCCTAAAGGTATAACCATTAATACTGAATACGATATTAATAATGACAATGGACAAATTTATTTATTAGTAGGTCATTCTTGTCCATGGTGTCAAAGAACTTTACTCGTACACGAAATAAAAGATTTATCTAAAAAAGTTAAAGTAATTTTTTTAAAGGCAGATGTTGAGCATAGCGAATGGATTTTCAATACAAATATTAAGGGATGTATGAGACTTTCGGACCTTTACAAAAAAGCTAATAAAAAGATTATTTTTAGAGCGACATTACCTCTTTTAATTAGCTTTGTAAAAGATGAAGTAAATATTCTGTCTAATGAAAGTTCACAGATTATAAGACTACTCAATTCAATAAAAATTGAATCGAAATATCAGGCATTAAGTATTAAAGATGGTAATCAAAAATTTTTAGAATTAATTAATAACAGCATTAATGATGGCGTATATAAATGTGGTTTCGCCAGAAACCAGTCAGCTTACAAAAATGCAAGTCATAATCTTTTCGCAGCTTTAAATATAGTTGAAAATTTTCTACAGAAAAATAAAGGGGGCTGGATATTTGGAGAGGAGTTAACCTACGCAGATATTTACCTTTTTCCAACGCTTATAAGATGGGAATTGATATATAGCAAACTTTTCAAATGTACTGAACAAGAACTATCAAGTTTCGAAAAGATTATTGAATGGAGATTAAAATTCTTTAAATTATCTAACGTAAATAGGACATGCTTCGACAATGAATGGAAAAAAGATTACTACAAAGCTTTATTCCCTTTAAACCCAAATCAACTAATCCCAGTTTTGCCATCGCTAAGGGAAATAATGAAAGTAGAGACCTAAAAAAAAATACATAAATCAATTAAAAAAAAAAATGATGTTGTAATGAACACTTATTTAGTTCATAGATAATGCAATTTCACTAGAAATTAACTATGTTAAGTATGTCTACTAAAGTACGAAAAGCTTAAAATGAAATCCATTGACGAACACATCCAAAAAGATCAATCGGAAATCGAATCTGCAAAAGCAGAGGGCAATCTTCCAAAGGTCAGACATCTAACTGAAGAGCTAAAAGAACTCGAAGAATATAAGGATCATCATCCAGATGATAAACATGACCCTAATGCTTTAGAATTATTCTGCGATGCCAACCCGGATGAACCAGAATGTCTTGTTTATGATGATTAAGTTTTCTTTTGATAGATAATGCACAATAAAAAAGGGCTCTAAAAGCCCTTTTTTTTATTTATTAATTCTATTAGTAATCTCTATTAAAGTCGGATGGACTTCCTGTGAGTGAACATACAACTGACTCTTCATTTTTCATTTCCTTGACTTCTACAATTGGTCTTCCCATTTTCTTCAAAACTTCAATATCTTGAATGGTTTGACATCTAGCTATTATTTTTCCTTTTTGATCAAAGCAAGTATAGAAATTCATATTGTATTTAAAGAGTTATCTTATTTATGACTAATTTTCATTATTAAATCAAGTGTTTTTTTTACAAAAAAATTTTAAATTTAAGTTAGATCCTTTTCCATACTTCAGAAAGCAGTGAAGATAAACCTTTTTTTAAAGATGAAGAAATAACTAAAACTTTCTTTTTAGATAAATCTTCTAACTTTTTTGAAATTATTTTCAAATAATCATCATCTACCAGCTCCATTTTATTCAATACTATTATCCTCTCTTTATCTAAAAGACCTTTTCCATATTTTTTTAATTCCTGCTCAATTATCTCAAAATCATGTATAGGATTTTCTGCAATTGCATCAATTAAGTGAACAAGTATCTTCGTTCTTTGGATATGCCTTAAAAAATCATGGCCTAGACCTATTCCATCAGCTGCCCCTGATATTAATCCAGGAATATCCGCAAAAAGGCAACCATTCCCATCAATTTTTCTTACTACACCTAAGTTAGGTATTAGAGTGGTGAAAGGATAATTTGCGATTTTTGGACGGGCAGATGATACGACAGAAATTAAGGTACTTTTCCCAGCATTTGGAAGGCCTATAATCCCAACCTCTGCAAGAAGTTTTAGTTCTAATTGAACCTCCCATATCTCTCCATCTTTTCCTTCAGTGAATGATTCTGGAGCTCTATTTTGATTACTTAAATAGTAAGCATTACCATGTCCTCCTCTTCCTCCAATGGCAATAGTTAAACTCTGTTTATCTTTGGTTAAGTCTCCTAAAATAATGCCGGTGTTAATATCCCTTATTTCTGTACCGCAGGGTACTTTAAGGATTGTATCCTCACCGGAAGCGCCTGATCTCTTATTAGGACCTCCTTTGCATCCATCTTCAGCAATTATTTCACGTTTGAATTTAAAATCTAATAGTGTTTGTAGATTATTATCAGCCATCAAAATAACTGAACCCCCTCTGCCACCATTTCCCCCCGAAGGTCCTCCAGCAGGAACGAATTTTTCTCTTCTAAATGAAACTATTCCATTTCCACCTTTTCCAGCTTTAAGAATAATGTTGGCTTGATCAATAAATTGCACTTAATACGTTTATTAAATTTTTTTATTGGTATTTTAAATTTTATTTTATCCACGCAATACTGCAACCAGGGCCACCCTCGTTGTTGGCTGCATCTTCAATCTTATCAACATAATTTAAACCTGATAACCAATTTCTTAGTCCTTTCTTTAATTTCCCGGTGCCAATTCCATGAACAATCCATAGCGGTCCATGAAATTTTCTAATTTTCTCCTCAATAATTATTTCGGCTTCATGAACTCTTAACCCTCTTACGTCAATTGTATTTTTACTTGTTCTAATTTTAGAAAAAGAAAAATCTTCTCTTTTAGACTTGATCTCAATTTTTGACCTTTTGAAATTAGGCTTTTCTCCATTAATACCTTCAAAATCATTTACAGATAATGTGCTTCTAAATGAACCACATTTAATTTCATAAAAACCACCTTTTTTATCTAAATCTACAATTTGTCCCGTACTATTTAGACTTTTAATCTTTACAAAATCGCCTACCTGAGGGTTCCATGATATTGACTTTTCAGATTTTTTTTGGGTTAAATGTTCCGTCTCAATTTCCTTTAATCTTTTTCCAATTATTCTCGTATCCTCTCCATTAACATTTTTATCTCTTAATTTTTTAATCAAATCTATCACCTCTTTTTTAGCAGATACAATATGTTTTGATAATTTAGACCTTTCAATTTCCTGGATTTTTTCAGCATTTATTTTTTGATATTCATAATTTCTCTTCAGTTCATCATGTAATATTTCAGTCCTTGCAATCAATTCTGCAGCAGCTTCTGCAGAATTTTGTTGTTTAATCCTCTCTTCCTCAAGCCCTCTAATAATACTGTTAATATTGTCAACTTCTTTTGGCTTTAGATAATTTGCAGCTTCATTGAGTATGCTTTCATCGAGACCAATTCTCTTTGAAATTGACAAAGCATTACTTCTCCCAGGAATACCCCAGTTGAGTATATATTTAGGTTTCAAAGAATCCTCATCAAAGGCAACTGATACGTTTTCAAATCTTGAATCGTTATATTTTAAAGCCTTAATATCTCCATAATGTGTAGTTGCCAAAGTGATATCAGATTTATTTGCAAATTCTTTTAATAAAGCCATCGCAAGAGCACTTCCTTCAAGAGGATCTGTTCCAGATCCAATCTCATCTAACAAAACAACTGATAATCCTTTCTTATAATCAAGTGAATCTAATATCTCTTTTATACGAGATATATGTCCACTAAAGGTAGATAAATTTTCTTCTAATGATTGATTATCTCCTATATCCACATATAAATTTGGACAAAAAGGAATAATAGGATTATTAGTTGAAGGTATCAATAATCCTGCTCTAGCCATGAGTAAAGACAGGCCTAAACCTTTTAAAGCTGCTGTTTTACCTCCAGTATTTGGACCTGTAATAGCTACAACCTTAATCTTTCTATTTATATAAAAATCGACAGCTACTGGTGGAGGGGCTCCTTTTTTCTTATGTTCCCAAATCAATAACGGATGAGAAAAACCAGTTAAAGAAATAATAGGATTTTTCTCAAGGGTAGGAGTTTTACCTCCAATCCATTTCGAATATCTTGAACGAGTTAGGGCATTTTCTAATCTCAATAAAATCGATGCCATTTCAATAAGATTTTCTGAATTATCACTAACAACCTGAGACCATTTCTTAAGTAATTTAAATTCTTCTGCTGTGATCCTAGCCTCTAAAGAAGCAATCTTATTACCTTTAGTTACTACACTTTCAGGCTCAAAATATACTGTATTGCCTGAAGAAGAAGAGTCATGAATTATTCCTTTAAATTTATATACATAATTAACTTTCACTGCTAAAACAGGCCTTCCATATCGATCTCCAATAGTAGTATCTTGCAAATAAGCTAAATTCTTTTGAATAAATTTCTCAACTAATATTTTTCTTTCAAATTTCTTAGATAAAAATTCTTTTCTAAGAATAGATAGTTCATTACTAGCATTGTCTGAAATCCTGCCATTCGATTCAATGCCTTTTTTAAAAATCGTTTCGATATTCTGATGGTCAATTAAATTTTTTGTAAATGATGAAATATAAGGCCTTTGTTCAAAATCTAATAAGATTTTTTTTAAATTTCTTGCTGCATTAATTGTTTTCGCTATTTCTAACAATTCAGAAGATGAAATTACACCTCCCTTGGAACAAATTTCAATATTTCTACTAATATCAAAAACACCAGAAAAACTAATTGATTTATCTAAATTTTTTTCTAGCTCATTAATTTCAACAGTTTCATTCAAAAGTCTTTTAGATGCTTCGTATTCTGAAGGGATACCAAAACTTAAAACTGCTCGTTTACCCATTTCCGTTGAGGCGAACGAAGATAAATGCGTTTTTAACGAATCCCACTCTAAAAGGCTTATAGATTCTTCTTCTAAGGTGTTATCTGAATATGATTTTTTTGAATAACTTTTCTCTTGCATACAAAAAACAATCAAACATTCGATTGAATTCCTTCAGGAGGAACATAAAGCATCTCGAGCCAGTTTCCTTCAGTATCCTTCATATAAAAAGATGCTGTTCCATCTCTATGTTCATGTAAAGGCCCAACTTTTATACCAGAATTTTTTAAATCATTTTGAATATTTTCCACTTCTTTTTTATTTTCAAAATGGAAAGCAAAGTGAGGTCCCGCAGCTTTGTAGCTAGGGCCTAACAACGCAAGTCCATCTTTCCCTTTACCAGCTTCTAAATAAGACCAATCTTTATCGTCCCAAATTAAATTCATACCCAGCTTCATATAAAAAGATTTCGCCCTCTCGAGATTCTCTACTCTAAGTGCAATGTGACCAATCCTATTTACTCCTTGTGAAAACTTCAAAACAAAGCAGGTAATTTATTACTCATCTAAGAATAAACCAAATTTTTGTTAATAATGAGTTTTTAAGAATCCTGCAACCATTGAGATGCATCACAAGCATGATAAGTGAGAATTAATTTTGCTCCTGCTCTTTTAAAACTAAGCAATGTTTCTAATACAATATCTTTTTCGTTAATCCAGTTTTTCATGGCAGCAGACTTTACCATGGAATATTCCCCACTAACGTTGTATGCAGCTATAGGTTTATTTGAAAAAGTGCTTAATCTATAAACAATATCCAAGTATGAAATTCCTGGTTTTACCATCAAAATATCAGCTCCCTCATACTGATCCAATGCAGATTCAATTAGAGCCTCTTTTGAATTGGCAGGGTCCATTTGATAAGTAGACTTATTGTCTGGAATTATTTTCTTACTATTTTTTCTAGGAGCCGAATCTAAAGCAGTTCTAAATGGTCCATAATAAGCAGATGAATATTTTGCTGTGTAACTAATAATACCTACATCACTAAATCCTTGACTATCAAGGGCAGCTCTGATCGCTCCAACTCTCCCATCCATCATGTCACTAGGGCCAATAAAATCTGCTCCAGCTCTTGCTTGTGTTAAAGCTTGTTTTTTTAAAATGTCGATTGTTTCGTCGTTCAATATTTTTCCAGTTTCATCAACTAATCCATCATGACCATCACAAGAGTATGGGTCCAATGCAACATCTGTCATTATTGCCATTTCTGGAATCTCTTTTTTTAATATTCGAATAGCTTTAGGAATTAAACCGTCTTCATTAAAACATTCTGCTCCATCTTCAGTCTTTAAACTATCGTTAATTTTTGGGAAAAGAACCACACACCTTATTCCCAATTCCCATGCCCTAGTAACCTCCTTTATTAAGCCATTAATATCCCATCTATAAGTACCGGGCATTGCTGAAATTTCCTCCTTAAAATCTTTTTCATGAATAAATAATGGATATATAAAGTCGGATGCGGTTAAATGGTTTTCTCTAACCATTTCTCTAATTGCTTCAGTTCTTCTTAATCTTCTAGGACGAATAATCGAATTCATTTGAATATTATTTAAATTGAAAAATATTTATTTAATACATTAATCGCTCGCCTCGCACATAAATCAATCAGAGACTACTTTTGTTCAGGAAAATTAACTAAAATTGATTTAGTGCGAGCAAAAAAAGTTACAAAAATATTTTGCACAATCTTCATTTTTCACAAATTTACGTCATTAAGAGATAGTATCTTCTAGTTAAGTATTTATTTTAAGGAGAGCATCTTTGAAATTAATTAATGGATTTCATCTGAAAAATGTAAGAGGCGATATTCTAGGAGGCATCACAGCTGCGGTAGTGGCTTTACCTCTCGCTCTTGCTTTTGGTAATGCTGCGTTAGGGCCTGGCGGAGCAATTTATGGACTATATGGAGCAGTAGTCGTTGGTTTTTTAGCGGCATTATTCGGCGGGACACCTGCTCAAGTTAGTGGACCTACCGGTCCCATGAGTGTAACAGTTGCAGGCGTAGTAGCGGGCTTAGCAGCAGTAGGCGTTCCAAGAGATCTTTCTGCAGGACAAATTTTACCTTTAGTTATGGCAGCGGTAGTCATTGGCGGCTTACTGCAAATATTATTCGGGATTCTCAAACTAGGTAAGTACATTACTTTAGTTCCATATTCTGTTGTTTCAGGATTTATGTCTGGTATTGGAGTAATAATCATTGCGCTTCAGATTGGACCATTACTTGGAATTAGCACTCGAGGTGGAGTAGTCGAATCTCTAACAACTGTATTTTCAAATTTCCAGCCCAATGGTGCTGCTATAGGAGTAGCAATAATGACACTAGGTATAGTATTTCTTACTCCTAGGAAAATAAGTCAGTGGGTTCCTTCTCCTCTCTTAGCCCTATTGATAGTTACTCCAATATCAATATTAATTTTTGGAGATGGAGCTATTGATAGAATTGGAGAAATACCAAGAGGAGTTCCATCTTTAAATTTTCCAAGTTTTAATCAATATTTCCCAATTATTTTCAAAGCAGGATTAGTCCTAGCAGTACTTGGCGCAATTGACTCCCTACTGACATCTCTAGTAGCAGACAATATCTCTCAAACAAAACATAATTCTGATAGAGAACTTATTGGTCAAGGGATAGGAAATGCTGTTGCAGGTTTGTTTTCAGGTTTACCTGGAGCAGGAGCAACCATGAGAACAGTTATAAATGTTAAATCGGGAGGATCAACTCCAATTTCTGGTATGGTTCACTCGGTTGTGTTGTTGATAGTTTTAGTTGGTGCAGGACCTTTAGCTGAGCAAATACCAACTGCATTGCTAGCAGGAATTCTTATAAAAGTAGGCCTAGATATTATTGATTGGGGATTCTTGAGGAGGGCTCACAAATTATCTTTAAAAACATCAGTAGTAATGTACGGCGTACTTTTAATGACTGTTTTTTGGGATTTAATTTGGGCAGTTTTAGTCGGTGTATTCATAGCAAATATGCTCACTATTGATTCAATAACCGAAACTCAACTAGAAGGTATGGATGAGGATAATCCTTTATCAAATGATGATCAAGCCAAAAATGCATTACCTGCTGATGAAAAAGCACTACTAGATAGATGTTCAGGAGAAGTAATGTTATTTAGACTTAAAGGACCACTTAGTTTTGGAGCAGCTAAAGGCATATCTGAGAGAATGATGCTGGTAAGAAACTACAAGGTTTTAATACTAGATATCACTGACGTACCAAGACTTGGAGTGACGGCGACTCTCGCAATAGAGGACATGATGCAGGAAGCAAAAAATAATTCCAGAAAAGCATTTGTTGCTGGGGCAAATGAAAAAGTAAAAGATAGATTAGCTAAGTTTGGAGTTGAAGGCATTATTGAAACAAGAAAAGAAGCTTTAGAAACCGCTCTAAATGAAATAGCCTAATAATCTATGGAAATAAATCCAATTCTGCAAAATGTATTAGCCCCGCCAGTTCTTTTCTTTTTGATTGGAGCAATATCAGTATTCTTTAAATCTGATTTAGAGATACCAGCTCCATTACCTAAACTCTTTTCCTTATATCTGCTACTAGCAATTGGTTTTAAAGGAGGTATAGAGATACAGAAAAGTGGTTTTACAGATCAAGTTTTGCCTACTTTAAGTGCTGCAATTCTTATGTCATTAGTAATTCCGCTGATTGGATTTTTAATTTTAAGATTTAAGTTTGATGTCTTTAATTCCGCTGCAATAGCAGCAGCATACGGTTCAATTAGTGCTGTTACATTTATTTCCGCAGAGAGTTTTTTGGAAAGTCAAAAAATAGCTTTTGATGGGTTTATGGTTGGAGCCTTAGCTTTAATGGAGTCTCCTGCAATAATTGTTGGATTATTACTTGTGAAATTTGCAGCTCCCAAAAATAGGCCAAAATCAAGAAAAATGCATCTAAGCGCAATATTACACGAATCACTTTTGAATGGATCAGTTTATTTATTGCTCTCAAGCTTAATTGTAGGATTTCTTACTGCTTCCAGTAATCCCTCAGGGATTGCAAAAATGGAGCCTTTTACTGGACAATTATTCTATGGAGCAGAATGCTTCTTCTTGTTAGATATGGGAATAGTTGCTGCTCAAAGATTACCGAGACTGAAGAATGCGGGTTCGTTCTTGATTGGCTTTGCCATTTTTATGCCTTTATTTAACGCATTTATTGGTGTTTTCGTTGCAAGATTTTTATCATTAGGACCTGGCAACGCACTTTTATTTGTGGTTTTATGTGCTAGCGCCTCTTATTTAGCAGTTCCTGCAGCGATGAGGATGACGGTACCAGAAGCTAAATCTAGTTATTATATTTCAACTACACTAGGTCTAACTTTCCCATTCAATATAGTTCTTGGCATTCCCATATATATGAGTTTAGTAAATACTATTATCCCATTTTCCCCTCTATAAAAATGAAAAGATTAGACTTGATATTTAGTGAAAGAGAACTTGATGCAATCATTAAAACATTAGAAAAAGCTAATGTTCCTGGATATACAGTTATGAAACACGCCACAGGCAGAGGACCTGAAAGAGTTGTTACTGAAGATATGGAATTTACAGGATTAGGATCAAATGCTCATGTAATTGTTTTTTGTGAGCAAGAATTAATAGATAAAATGAGAGATAACATCAGGGACGATTTAAGCTACTACGGAGGAGTTGCTTATATTTCTGAGGCGACACCACTTTAAATTAAAGAAGCAATATTTATTTTTAAGAATGAATCCAATCTACTCTTATATTTTTTCGACTATTTAAGTATCTATCAATTGACATTGCAGCAATACATCCATCAGAAGCTGCAACTACGGCTTGCTTAAATGGTGTATTTCTTATATCTCCAATAGCCCATACTCCATCAGAGTTTGTAGACATAAAGTCATCAACAATAACCCCTCCGTCTTCTTTTAAAGCAATTTGGTCCCCTAAAAAATCAGTAATCGGCTTTGAACCACTCATATAGACAAATACTCCATCTAAATCTAAATTGATAGGATTTTCCTCTTGTTTATTTTTTACAACAACACCATTCACACCCATATCATCGCCCAATATTTCCAATAATCTTGTTCTACTCCAATGTTTTATATTTGAATTATCCATCAATTCCATAGCTTCTTCATTATCTGATTTAGGATCACTTGATGTAATCCAATGCACAGTTGATGCAAATTTAGTTAGAACAGTTGCCTCTTCAATTGCCTCCTTATTCACTCCAACAACGGCAACTTCTCTATTCTTATAAAAAGCACCATCACATGTAGCACAATAACTTACTCCTTTGCCAAGAAAATCGGCTTCGCCCTTAAATGATGCAGGCCTACCCATAGCTCCACTTGCAAGTACAAGTGCTTTAGCTTTGAAAGTTCCTTCTGGCGTATAAACCATTTTCCATTCTCCACTAGCGTCTATTCCAAACACTTGTGCTCTTCTATAGTCTGTGCCGTATTGCACAGCCTGTTCTCTCATTAGGGTAAGCAATTTCTCCCCACTTATATCTACCGGAACACCTGGATAATTAGCGATTTGATGAGTTATTGCTAAGGCGCCTACAGATGGATTTTTATCTAAAATGACTGTCTTTAAGTTTGAACGAGATGTATAAAGTGCGCAGGTACATCCGGCCGGGCCTCCTCCGATAATAACTACATCTGACTCAATGATTTCCAATTTTTAAAAACTCCTTTTTAGTAGTTAATTAGATGAGTTCTTGGTTAGAAGATATTTTAATGTAAATACCTAAACCTCTATATAGATATAAGTTAAAAGAAAAAAGAGAAAAAAGCATAATATAGAAACAAACTTACATAGGAAAAACATAAAAAATTAATTATCAAATGATCAGGTACGTGAAATGTTCTGAAGTGATCTATTATTAGTTAATATGCAAAATTAATTGTTGAAGAAACTTTATATTTTTCATGACCAACTCTGATTACCTTTTAAAAGCTGCCATTAAGAAAGTAACCGAAAAATTAAACGAGATATTGGTTGACAAAATTGAAGAAGCTACAAATATTGCTCAGGATGCTCCAGAAATTCTCAAAAAAGAATTTGATAGTTTGAAAGAATCCATAATTGAAGAAGCCTCAAGAATGGAAAAAGCCGAAAATATTCATGAAAATGAGTCTGCAAATACTTATCAAGATTCCAAAATAAAAAAAGCTTTAAATGAAATTGAAGATATTAATAAACAAATTGATCTCTTTAATAAAACCACAAATAATCAAATGAAATGAGTTTTCACATTCTTCATTATCATTTAAAAAAGTTGAATAGGGCTTTTCTTATTTGGATAACTCTGATTTCACTTTTAATAAATTTGTGGATAGATAATATTAGATTTACAATTTTCCAAGCTAAGAAGAATGAAAAAAGTAAGGTCCAAATTAAAAGAGCTAGGTGTTTTACTAATCAATTAATAAAGCTTGGTTCAGCATTTATTAAAATTGGACAATTATTGTCTGCGAGACCTGATTTGATTCCTAATACCTGGATACAGGAATTGTCTAAATTGCAGGATCAAGTTCCTAATTTTTCATTTACGCAAGTTGAAGAGACTATAAGAAATGAACTAGGGTCTAAGTTTAATGAAATAGATCAAATAATATTTGATCCGGTTGGATCAGCATCATTAGCTCAGGTTCATAGGGCTACTTTAAAAAATGGTAAGAAAGTAGTTTTTAAAGTTCAAAGACCCAATTTAAAAGAATTGTTTATTATCGATTTGGGCATAATGCAACAAATTGCAGGATTATTGCAGAAAAATAAGAGTTGGAGTCGAGGTAGAAACTGGGTTGAGATTGCTAAAGAGTGTAGGAAAGTTCTGATGAAAGAACTTGATTTTTATTGCGAAGCGCAATATGCAGCAAGATTTAGGCAGCAATTTCTTGATGATGAAAATGTTGAAGTTCCTGAAGTAATTTGGGATATGAGCAGTGAAAAAGTGCTTTGTTTAAGTTATATAGAAGGGACAAAAATAAGCGATTTAGAAAAATTAAAATCACAAGAAATTGATTTATCTAAAATTGCAGAGATAGGTGCAATCAGCTACTTAAAACAATTAGTAAATTACGGTTTTTTTCATGCAGATCCTCATCCGGGGAATCTAGCAGTTTCAAGTGAAGGTAAATTGATTTTTTATGATTTTGGAATGATGGGGAACATCTCAAATAATCTTCAAACAAGATTAGGGGGGATGGTTAAGGCTGCTGCTCTTAGAGACGCCTCATCACTTGTTAGTCAATTACAACAAGCTGGGCTAATTTCAAAAGATATTGATGTAGGACCAGTCAGAAGATTAGTCAGATTGATGCTTAAAGAAGCCTTAACTCCGCCATTTAGTCCTAATATTATTGAAAAATTATCTGGAGATTTATACGAACTGGTTTATGAAACGCCATTTCAACTGCCAGTAGATTTAATCTTTGTGATGAGAGCTTTATCAACTTTTGAAGGAGTTGGTAGAATGCTTGATCCAGGGTTTAACCTTGTATCAGTTACCAAGCCTTATTTAATAGAACTTATGACTTCAAATAATCAAAGTCCCAACGATTTAATTAACCAATTTGGAAGGCAAGTAGGTGAACTAGGATCGAAAGCTGTTGGAATTCCCAAAAGAATAGATGAAAGTTTGGAAAGATTAGAACAGGGCGATTTACAATTGCAAATAAGAATGGGAGAGTCTGATAGGCAATTCAAAAAAATGTTTACGGCTCAAAAAACTTTAGGCCATTCAATTCTCATAGGAAGCTTATCAATTGCATCTGCTTTACTTGTAACCAATAAACAAAATAATTTTGCATTGTTGCCACTTTTTTTTGCACTACCAATAAGTATTGATTGGATAAAGTGCCAATTAAGTATGAGAAAAGGCTCACGTTTGGAAAAACTGAAGCGCTAAAAAAAACTATATATTTTTGGGACCTAAACCTAGAGCTCCAGCGAATCTTGCTTGATTTCCTAATTCCTCCTCAATTTTTAAAAGCCTATTATATTTTGCAATCCTTTCACTTCTGCTCAAAGAGCCAGTCTTGATCTGACCCGATCTTGTGGCGACAGATAAATCTGCAATTGTTGTATCTTCAGTCTCACCACTTCTATGACTTATAACACTTGTGAAACCGGACATTTTAGCTAACTCAATAGCTTCCAAAGTTTCAGTTAATGTTCCAATTTGATTTACCTTTATTAGGATTGAATTGGCAGATTTTTCCATAATCCCTTTCCTTAATCTTTCTGTATTAGTAACGAATAAATCATCACCCACAAGCTGAACTTTATTCCCTAATTCTTTGTTTAGTTCTGACCAACCCTCCCAATCATCCTCAGCTAAACCGTCCTCTATTGAAACTATTGGATAATTAGAAACTAATCTTGAAAGATATGAAATCATTTCAGAACTATTTAAACTTTTACCTTCATATTTATAAATACCATCACTATAAAATTCAGTACTAGCAGCATCTAGAGCTAAAGATACCTGCTCACCAGGTTTAAATCCTGCTTTTTGAATTGCTTCTAATAATAAGTCCCCTGCTTCTTCACTTGATGACAAATTAGGTGCAAATCCACCCTCATCACCTACAGCAGTAGATAGACCTTTTTGATCAAGTAATGATTTTAATGAGTGAAAAATTTCAGTACCCATTCTTAATGATTCGCTGAAATTATTAACTCCGTGTGGAACAAGCATAAATTCCTGAAAATCAAGACTATTTGGTGCATGAGCACCACCATTTATTACATTCATCAATGGTACTGGAAGGAGATTGGATAATGGATCTCCAAGGTACCTATAAAGGGGAATGTCTAAAGCATTTGCTGAAGCTCTAGAAGTTGCAAGACTTACTGCAAGGATTGAATTTGCTCCAAGGTTAGATTTGTTAGGAGTTCCATCAATTTCAATCATTAATTTATCTATTTCAGTTTGATCTAAAGCTGACAAACCACATAAAGCCGGAGATATTGTTTCATGAATTTTATTAACAGCATTTAAAACACCCTTCCCCATATATTTTGAACCACCATCCCTTAATTCATGTGCCTCATGAGCACCAGTGCTAGCTCCGCTGGGAACAATCGCTCTACCACTTGCACCACATTCCAAAAATACTTCTGCCTCTACAGTTGGATTACCTCTTGAATCAAGCACTTGCCTTGCTTCAATAGTATCAATAAGAAAATCAATAGTTTCTTTCACAATTTAAACATTACTATTTAAATCCTATTAATTGCTGAACTATTTGGCTAATATCTGAAATATATATGTTAACTAATTATAATTTTTAATTTTACAATAACTTAAATATTAGTTAACCCTTTTATTAATGCCAAAGTCCCTGCAACCCCTCTCATAAACATATTTTTCAAATTCATCTTACAATTTAAAAATCAATGGATGATTATTAATGCAGATACTATTTAGAATATTAATTAATAATCAACTATAGTTTTTATAGTTTATGAGAGAAACACTAACATCCAGTCCTGAACTATTTAGCGATATCAGTTGGAATCTTCTTTTATTAGGAGAAGAAACAGCAAAAAAATGGGATCATAGCGAATTTAATATTGAACACATAATTCATACATTGTTCTCATCAAGTGAATTCTTTGCTTTCATTGAAAAATTATCAATCGACCAAGATACAGTTTTAGATATAACAGAAGATTTTTTAGAAGAGACACCAACAAATGAGTCAGATATTTTTACAATCGGAGAAGATTTAGAAATTTTATTAGATAATGCGAATCAGATTAAAATCCAATGGGGATCCAAATTTATAGAAATCCCTCACTTACTAATTGCTCTTGGAAGAGATTTAAGAATTGGAAATTATGTTTTTGAAGAAGGCAACCTTTCGATGGAAAAATTAGAAGAAGAATTAAAGTTTTTCCCAAATATTAATCAATCAAAAGATTCTTTTAATTATGCGAACGCAATTGAAATAAATAATCAATCTAATTTTGAATCAAATAAAAAGACTTTAGTTAAAGAAGAAAAATTTAAAGAAGCTATTGTTCCATTACCCAAAAGTAAACTTCAAATTGAAACCAAAAAACAAGTTGGGAAAGATGAAAATGCTCTTTCAATTTATGGAAAAGATTTAACAGAATCAGCAAAAAAAGGTTTACTGGATCCCGTTTTAGGGAGAGAAAATGAAATCAATAATTTAATGAGGATACTCTGCAGAAGAAACAAAAATAATCCTATACTTATCGGCAATCCTGGAGTTGGTAAAACCTCAATTGCAAAATTACTTGCACAATTAATTGTAGACAAAAAAGTTCCTGATTCTTTAAAAGACTTTAAAATTATTTCGCTTGACTTAGGTACTTTAGTTTCTGGGACAAAATTTAGAGGCCAACTAGAAGAAAGGCTAAGCTTAATAATGCAAGAACTAAATAATCCAAGCCAAAGAACGATACTATTTATTGATGAAATTCATTCAATATTAAGTTCTGACAGATCTTCGACCGATATTAGCAATATCTTAAAACCTTTATTGGCTGAAGGAGAACTTAGATGTATCGGGACAACAACACCTGAGAAATTTCGTGAAACTATTGAAAAAGATCAGGCATTAAATAATTGCTTTCAAAAGATAGCTGTTAATGAACCTTCAGTAGAATTAAGCGCAAAAATACTGCAAGGTATTAAAAAGAAATATGAATCACATCATGGCATAAAAATTTCTGAAGAAGCTGTAAACTATTCTGCAAAATTGGCCGACAGATACATCAGCGATAAATGTCTTCCTGATAAAGCAATAGATTTAATTGATGAAGCAGCTGCAGAGTTGAAAATCGAGTCTAATAAAAAGCCTCAAATAATTCTCCAACAAGAAAACAAACTTCATACTATTAATGAAAAACTGAATAATTTGCAAGGAGAAAATATCGAAGCTCAAGAAAAGCTTTTGAATATGAGGCAACAATCAGAGGCAAAATTGAACGTTCTTTTGGACAATTGGAACAATTTCCTGGAAGAAATGGAGCAATTATCTATCTTAATGAAAGAAGAAGATAAGCTAACCAAACAAATTAAAGATAAATCAAATCGCGAAATTGAAAATGATCTAGAGTATTTAGAAAAACTTGAAGAAGAGTTAAATGAAATAGAGAATGAAATACAAAAAGTTGAAGAGAACTTTAATAAAATAAAGAAAAATAGAAATTTCCCTTTTAAATATCAAGTTGAACCTGATGATATTGCTGATGTTATCTCAAAAATTACAGGTATTCCAATTTCTAAAGTAGTTTCAAATGAACGTAAGAAATTAGTCAATCTAGAAACAGAACTAAGTGAAAAAGTTATTGGACAAGAAAAAGCTATAGAAGCTGTTTCTGCTGCAATTAGAAGAGCTCGCGTTGGCATGAAAAGTCCTAAAAGACCTATCGGATCTTTTTTATTTATGGGTCCTACAGGTGTTGGCAAAACAGAATTAGCAAAATCTCTTGCAACAGCTTTATTTGATGAAGAAGACGCACTTTTAAGATTAGACATGAGTGAATATATGGAGAAAAATGCCGTAGCAAGACTTTTGGGAGCTCCTCCAGGTTATGTTGGCTATGAAGAGGGAGGTCAATTAACTGAAGCTGTAAGACGTAAACCATATTCAGTAATACTTCTTGATGAGATAGAAAAAGCACATTCAGAAGTTTTTAATATCCTTTTACAAGTCTTAGATGAAGGAAGATTAACGGATTCTCAAGGAAGGACAGTAGACTTTAAAAATACCGTAATCATTATGACAAGCAACCTAGCTGGTAAATCTATACTGGAGTATTCACAAAAGATTTCTAAAAGTGAGGGAGATTTAGAAAAAGACCAGCAAACCTTAGATGATTCCATTAGTAATACATTGTCTTCAATTTTTAGACCTGAATTTTTAAATAGAATTGACGAAGTAGTAAAGTTTAATCCATTATCTATTGATGAACTTCAAAAAATAATCATTCTACAAACAGAAGATTTAAAGAACCTGCTACTTGAGCAGAAAATAAATATCGCTATAGACAAAAAAGTTATCAACAAAATTGCAAACGATTCTTACGAACCTGAATATGGTGCTAGGCCACTTAGCAGGGAACTTAGAAGACAAATAGAAAATCCCTTGGCTGCAAAACTTTTAGAGGATAACTTCAAAAATAAAAAAAATATAACAATTAAACTTAACCCTTCTAAAAAAGATGAGATCGTTTTCAAACCTAGCTGAGGTGTAAATCAATAAGCTAAAATAAAAACTAAAGCATAAAGCTTAATTTCAAAAAAATTTTGTGACAAGTCCTACTACTAATAAAGAACCTCTTAAAAAGGATTCTCCTGAAGTTGAAGAGCCTAAAAAAAAGAATAATTTTTTTAGATCTACCTACGATGAGCTTAAACTTGTCGTTTGGCCTAACAAACAACAACTTTTTAGCGAATCAGTAGCAGTTATAATTATGGTATCTTTTTCTGCTGCAGCCATTGCTTCTGTTAGCAGATTCTATGGATGGGCAGCCTCGCAAATTTTTGGTTGAATTATCTCCCGAATATCCATTAATAAAGATCTTATTTAAGCTTCCAGAAAAATGAGTAATGAATTAACTACAAACCTTGCTTCTTCAAAAGCAAATACAAGCATCGCAAGATGGTATGCAGTTCAAGTAGCATCAAGCTGTGAAAAAAAAGTAAAAGCGACTCTTGAGCAGAGATCAGTAACTTTAGGTGTTAACAATAGAATCATTGAAATTGAAATTCCCCAAACTCCAGGAATTAAATTAAAAAAAGATGGAAGCAGACAAACTACTGAAGAAAAAGTTTTCCCAGGTTATGTCCTCGTAAGAATGATTTTGGATGAAGATACAATGATGGCTGTTAAAAGTACTCCAAATGTAATTAACTTTGTCGGTGCTGAAGACGGCAGAGGCAGCGGAAGATCGCGAGGTCATATCAAACCTCGACCATTATCAAGACAAGAAGTTAATAGAATCTTTAAGCGCGCATCAGAGAAAAAAGCTGTAATCAAGTTAGATATTGAAGAAAAAGATAGAATCATTGTAACTAGCGGTCCATTCAAGGATTTCCAGGGAGAAGTTATAGAAGTTTCCGGAGAAAGAAATAAATTAAAAGCATTACTTTCAATATTTGGGCGCGAGACTCCTGTAGAATTAGAATTCTCCCAAATTAATAAACAAAATTAATTTCTAATTATTCTTGTTTATCTAGTAAAATTATGATTTTCTACTCCAGCTTAAATTCTCTAATCTAATGGCAAAAAAAATTGTTGCAGTTATCAAGCTTGCTCTACAAGCAGGCAAAGCAAATCCTGCTCCTCCTGTAGGGCCAGCTTTAGGACAACATGGTGTCAATATCATGGCATTTTGCAAAGAATACAACGCAAGGACACAAGATAAAGCAGGTTTTGTAATTCCAGTCGAGATTTCTGTTTTTGAAGATAGAAGCTTTACTTTTATCACAAAAACACCTCCTGCTTCCGTCTTAATAACAAAAGCAGCTGGTATAGAGAAAGGTTCAGGTGAATCCGCAAAAGGCTCTATTGGGAATATAAGTAAAGCTCAATTAGAAGAAATAGCCAAAACTAAGCTTCCTGATCTAAACTGTTCTAGTGTTGAATCAGCAATGAAAGTAATTGAGGGTACTGCTCGTAATATGGGCGTCTCTATCACTGATTGAGTTCAATACACAATTTCTCACTATTTAGGGGAGGTTAGTTAATAACCGTTTGCACCCAATTTTATTATGAAAAAACTATCTAAAAGAATGGCGGCTCTATCAACAAAGATAGAGGATCGCATTTATGCACCACTTGAAGCTCTTAGTATTATCAAGGAAAATGCTAATGCAAAATTTGATGAAACTATTGAAGCACATATACGTCTAGGTATTGATCCAAAATATACTGATCAACAATTAAGGACCACTGTTGCATTACCACATGGTACTGGCCAAAGCATCAAAATTGCAGTAATTACAAGCGGTGAGAATGTATCGAAAGCTAAGGCTGCTGGTGCAGATTTATTTGGCGAAGAAGATCTTGTAGAAAGCATCAACAAAGGAAATATGGAGTTTGATCTACTTATTGCAACTCCAGATATGATGCCAAAGGTTGCAAAATTAGGAAGAGTTTTAGGACCTAGAGGTTTAATGCCTAATCCTAAAGCTGGGACAGTAACTAATGACATCGCTAATGCAATAAAAGAATTCAAAGCTGGTAAGCTCGAATTTAGAGCAGATAAGGCTGGAATCGTTCATGTCCGCTTTGGAAAAGCAAGTTTCACAAAAGAAGCTCTATTTGACAACTTAAAAACCTTACAAGAATCAATTGATAAAAATAAACCAAGTGGAGCTAAAGGAAAGTATTGGAAAACTTTTTATGTAACTTCAACAATGGGGCCTTCAGTTCAATTAGACATAAATGCTGTACAAGATTACCAACCTGAAGGTTAACGCTTTGTAGTATAATTAAAAATGCAATAATACGGCCAAAGAAAGTAGGTTGATTTAGTTATTCTAAATTTTTAATTCCTACCGAGGACTCGTCTTAAATTATTTCTTTTTGGATCTAATAAAAGCGGCCTCTTTAAAAGAACTTTGCCGCATTTCCTGCTCTCCCTAAATTACGATCCAAAAAACATCAATGGGCCGAACACTAGAGAATAAGCAAAAAATCGTTACTGAGATTAAAACTCTTTTAGACGACTCGGAAATGGCTGTAGTTCTTGATTATAAAGGTTTAACTATCAAAGAGATGTCAGATTTGCGATCTAGATTGCAAACAACTAACGGCATCTGCAAAGTTACTAAAAATTCATTAATGCGCAAAGCAATTGATGGAGATAGTAATTGGAACGATCTTGAATCTTTACTGACCGGAACAAATGCTTTTGTGTTAATTAAAGAAGATGTTGGTGGTGCTGTAAAAGCAATCCAATCTTTTCAAAAAGACACTAAAAAATCCGAGACCAAAGGAGCTTTATTTGAAGGCAGACTTCTTAGCGATTCTGAAATAAAAGAAATTGCAAGTCTTCCATCTAAAGAAGTATTGATGGCAAAAATTGCTGGCGCTCTAAATGGAGTAGCAACAAAAATTGCGATCTCTATCAATGAAGTGCCTTCTGGACTTGCTAGATCACTTAAACAACATTCTGAAAATTCAGAATCTTAAATCAAAAACCTAATTAACTTTTAAGAAAATGTCCGCAAAAACTGAAGAAATTCTTGAATCATTAAAATCTTTATCACTTTTAGAAGCATCTGAGCTTGTAAAGCAAATTGAAGAGGCTTTTGGTGTATCTGCTGCAGCTTCCGCAGGCGTAGTAATGGCAGCTCCAGGAGCAGCTGGCGGTGACGCAGATGGTGGCGCTGCTGAAGAAAAAACTGAATTTGATGTAGTTCTCGAAAGCTTTGATGCAGCTGCAAAAATCAAAGTACTTAAGGTTGTAAGAAATGCAACTGGTCTAGGTCTTGGCGATGCAAAAGCACTTGTTGAATCTGCACCAAAAACAGTAAAAGAAGGAATTGCCAAAGCAGATGCTGAATCTTTAAAGAAAGAGATTGAAGAAGCTGGCGGTAAAGTTACACTTAAGTAAGAGTACATTTTTTCAAGCCGATAACCTTAATATCGGCTTCAAAAATTATGAATAGTGATAGTATTGCGATTGAAGCCGCAACAGATGGAGCCTGCAGTGGTAATCCTGGCCCAGGTGGTTGGGGCGGTTTAATAATTTTTGACGATAACAGCGAATTAGAAATAGGTGGTTCCGAGCAAAATACTACTAATAATAGAATGGAACTCACTGCGGCCATAAAAACTCTTGAGAAATTAAAAACCTACCAATTAAAAGAGAACTTTAAACTAAGAACTGATAGTAAATATGTCATAGAGGGTTATACAAAATGGATTATTAATTGGAAGAAAAATGGATGGAAAACAAGTTCAGGAAAACCAGTTCAAAATCTTGATCTATGGCAAAAAATTGATCAATTAAGAATTAATGGATTAATAATGGAATATGTTAAAGGTCATAGCGGGGATAAACAAAATGATAGGGTTGATAAAATTGCAACTAATTACAGCAAAGGTATATCTATAGAAAGTAACTTAAAAAAAGTAGAATCCTCAGTTGATTTTTTTGGAAAAAATGCACCTGCAGAAATTCAAGAATTATTTTCCCGCAATGAATTAATTCAAAAATTTGCAGAAAAAAAGTACCTGTTAAGTTCGCCTGAACTAGAAACCTTATTAGGTGATGAAAACCACTTAAAGATAAAACAATATTCACTTTTTGAATGGCGTAATTGGAGAGTGATTCCTAAAGATAAAAAATATTGGATAATAGAAAAAAAAGAAGCCTAATTTTTTATGAATGAACAGAAGGGTGGATTTAAAAATCTTTATAAAAACTTGATTACGCCTGTATTAAAAAAAGACTCTGGAATTGATGCAGAATACTTAACAAATTTATCTCTTAGTCTCCTATCATTCAGTTCAAGAAAATATAATTGGCCTATAGTATCTTCTATCTTAAAAAATCTAAATGAAGAATTTTCTGTAGTTGATAAAAGGTTAACCCAGAACATATGTGGAATAAATTTTTGTAATCCAATTGGTTTAGCTGCGGGTTTTGACAAAAATGGAAATGCCGCAAATATATGGAAAGATTTTGGTTTTGGATTTGCTGAGCTTGGTACAGTAACTAAATTTGCTCAAAACGGAAATCCCAAACCAAGGTTATTTAGATTGGCAAAAGAAGAAGCAGCATTAAATAGAATGGGTTTCAATAATAATGGTGCTGAAAAACTAGTTAAAAATTTTGTCGAACAAGGTATTGAGTTTAAAAAGAACAGGGAGAATATTTGTTTAGGGATAAATTTCGGGAAGTCAAAAATTACAGGTTTATCTCAAGCAAAAGATGATTATTTAACTTCTCTAAAATTATTAATTCCATATTGTGATTACGCAGCAATAAACGTTAGTTCTCCAAATACTGAAGGACTAAGAAAATTACAAGATCCAATTCTTCTAAAAGAACTTCTTAGAGAAATTAAAAACTTACCTAATTGTCCACCATTATTTGTAAAAATTGCACCAGATTTAGGCCTTAAAGATATTGAAGATATTTGCCAATTAATAATCGAGGAAAACATCGATGGAATAATTGCTACAAACACCAGCATTGATAGATTAGGTCTTGAAAATAGAAAGATCAGGCAAACTGGATTATTACTCTCTCAAGAGAATGGAGGATTAAGTGGAAGGCCTCTCCAAAAAAAAGCAAATCAAATAATAAAACATATACATAATATTGATAAAAAGATTATTTTAATTGGGGTTGGTGGAATAGATAGTCCTGAGTCAGCTTGGGAAAGAATTTGTTCTGGAGCATCATTAATTCAACTTTATACAGGATGGATATATAAGGGTCCAAAATTAGTACCAGATATACTTGAGGGAATTATAAAGCAACTCAATAACCATCAATTATCTAGTATAAAAGATGCAATTGGATCAGATTTAAAATGGGTTGAATAAAATTAGAGAATGAATAATGAACCTCATGATTACTCAACGTTAGCCATGCAAGGATCAAACTTGAAGCACGGTGGAAATGTATATGCAATTGCGAAAAAATTAAATTTAGTACCCTCCGAAATCATTGATGCAAGTGCATCATTAGTACCCTTTGATCCCCCTCAAATACTCATAGATTCAATAAATGCGGAAATTAAGAATCTTGGCTTTAGATATTACCCAGAAAGAAACTTGAGTGATCTGAAAGAAATAATCGGCAAATTTCATGGGATAAATCCAGAGAATATATTGCCTGGGAATGGAGCTTCTGAATTAATAACCTGGGCAGGTTATGAAGCATCCAAATTCGGAATAAGTTGTATTCCTTCTCCATCATTTTTTGATTATGAAAGATCTTTAAATTGTTGGAATAGCAATTTTATACATTGCGAATTACCAAAAAACTGGAGTGATATTTTTCCTCAATCATTTCCGCTTCATCCAAAAGGTGATGTTATTTGGATAACAAATCCACATAACCCTACCGGCCAACTATGGGAAAAGAATTCCTTGGAGGAAGTTGTGAAAAAATATAAATTAGTTATCTGCGATGAAGCTTTTTTATCCATAACACCTAATGGAGACAAAGAATCTTTAATACCATTAACCAAAAGATTTGATAATTTATTAGTCTTGAGAAGCTTGACCAAAATCTTCAATATTCCTGGACTTAGATTAGGTTACGTTATTGGCTCATCGAAAAAACTTAAACAATGGGAAATAAATAGAGATCCTTGGCCTTTAAATTCATTTTCTATTAAAGCCGGGATTGATCTACTAAGTAATAAGAAATTCTATGAACAGTGGACAAAACAGATTCACAGCTGGATAAATATTGAAAAAAAGAGAGTATTTGAAAAATTATTAAAAATAGAGAACCTTAAAATTCATAACTCTTCAACCAACTTTTTTTTAATAGAAAGTGAAACATCCTTGTCACCAAATATAAAATACTTAGAAAATAAGGGAATATTGCTTAGAGAATGCACTTCATTTAGATTTCTTGACGACAAGTGGGCAAGAATAAGTCTTCAGAATAGAAAAAATAACACTCTTTTATGTGAAGAAATTCAGAATTCCTTTAAAAAATAATCAATATACTTTTTAATCTCATTTTTAGATTTAATTTTATTATTATTTTCCATATTCTTCTTCATGAGATCTAATATTTCATAATGTTTTTTTCCCTTTATTGATTTTATTTTAAAAATTCTTTCTAGAGTTTCTTCAAAAACTTCTTTAGAAATATTATTCTGATTGATTAAAACTGAGCCTCCACTTGCAGCAAGAATCATGGCATTTTTCTCCTGATGATTATTTTTAGAATATGGATATGGAATTAAAATTGAAGGTTTTTCAGCCTCCATTAATTCATTGATTGTTCCTGCACCAGATCTCGATATTACAAGATCACAGTTTTGAATTAAAGCTGCTATTTCATTAGTAAATTTCTTTTGAATATAATTTTTGGAGTTTTTTACATGAAAAAGTTTTAGATTAGATTCGCCAACAATATGAACTATCCGAAATTGTTTTTTTATTAAAAACTCTAGAGATTCATAAAGAATTTGATTTATAGCTTTTGCTCCTTGACTACCTCCCATAACAATCAAAAGAGGTCCATTTCCTTTTGGAACCCATTCTGGCAAAAAATTAAATTTATAGAATTGCTCTCTTAAAGGTGTTCCAGTGAAAATAGTTTTACAATTTTTTAAATAAGAATTTGTTTCTTTAAATCCTAAAAGAACATAGTTACATAAAAAACCAAAATATTTCGTGACCATTCCTGGAACTACATTTGATTCATGAATAATGATAGGTATCTTTAGAAGTTTTGAAGCAACAATAGTAGGGGCAGATATATAACCTCCAGTCGTAAAAACCAAGTTAATTTTTTTTTCTTTTAAGATCCTAATTATTTGGAAAGTTGACATTAAAATTTTTATATATTGATAAAACAAAAAAATATTTTTTCTTGGTGTCTTTAAATTCAAAGTCTTCAAATTATATTTTTGGGGAATCAAATTCGCATCAAGTCTTTGCTGAATACCCAACCAATGAATATTCCACTCATCTTCCACCTCTTTAGAAACTGCTAAAGCTGGAAAAATATGGCCTCCTGTTCCACTAGCTGCAACTAATAAATTATTTTTTTTAGACATAAAAACTTAAATTACTAGAATGAAAATAATAAATAATAAATATGTTGAATTTAAACTTATTCAGAAATATAGGATACCCTCTCTACTTATTTATTTATCTCATTCTCCCCAATTCAGCAATAACGCAAACTTTAAAAGTTGATTTTATAAGAAATTTAGAAACCTCATTAAATAAGCGAGAATTAGATTTTATTAAAAAAAATTTTAGAAATGATGAAAACCAAAATATTCCAAAACAATTTTCAAAGATTATTAATGATTTCCCTAACAGCAAATGGAAGATCAAAAGATTAAAATCTAATATTCCAGATGAAGATATTTTGCGAATAAAAGTTTCTGGGGAAAAAATAGTTAACGGAGAAATATATATACTCGAATCCAAATTTGATTATTTATTTTCAATCGTAAATGGAAAAATAAGTGAAGGGATTATCAAAAATTTATTCACCACAATAAGAAACGATAATAAAAAAATAGATATTAGTTTTAAAATTCCCGATAGAGTTCTTACTGGTTCAAAATACGATATCGATATAATTCTAAATAAGCCTCTTGAAGAAGTGATTATTGCTGGAGCTATAAAACCTCATCAAGTTAATTCATTGTTTGAACAAGAAATATTATTGGAACCATTGGCGTCTGGAGGGATTTTTAAAATTACAAGAGCCCCTTCAAAACCAGGGATGCAAATTTGGTCAGGAATCATAGCTCATCCTGAGGGAATGATTACTTTCACAAAGAGCATTGATATTGTTGATGAGATATAGTCTAAGCGTCGTTTAACGCAGCTACACCTGGTAAAGTTTTACCTTCTAAAAGTTCCAAACTAGCCCCACCTCCGGTAGATATATGAGACATTTTCTCAGCTAATCCTGCTTTTTCAACTGCCGCAACTGAATCTCCACCACCAATTATTGTACAAACTTCAGAAAAAGCACTTAAGTCCGCAAGAGTCGTAGCTATTGCATTTGTACCATCTGCAAATTTATCAAATTCAAAAACTCCCATTGGACCATTCCAAATAATTGTCTTACATTCTGCAAGAGCATTCTGAAAAACTTTAATGGAATCTGGACCAATATCTAGACCCATCCAATTCCCACTAATTGCATCAATTTGAGATATTTTACTATTGGCGTCAGGAGAAAATTCATCAGCCAAAACAACATCAGTGGGTAATAATAACTCTACTCCTTTTGCTTTTGCTTTTGCTTCTAAATCTTTAGCAAGCTCGAGTTTATCTTCTTCTACAAGGCTCTTTCCGACATCTAAACCTCTAGCTTTATAAAAAGTGAAAATCATACCTCCACCAATCATGATTTTGTCACACTTATCTAATAAAGAATCAAGTACTCCTATTTTGCTACTAACCTTTGACCCTCCAACTATTGCTGCCAATGGACGATTTGGGGAATCTACTGCTCCTTGTAGGTATTTCAATTCTTTTTCTAAAAGGAATCCAGCTACTGAGGGACTTAAATAATTTGTAACACCCTGAGTTGAAGCATGCGCTCTATGAGCAGCACCGAAAGCATCATTTACATACATATCTGCATGTGATGCTAATTTTTCAGCAAACTCCAGGTCGTTCTTTTCCTCTTCACCAAAAAAACGAACATTCTCAAGTAAAAGAACATCTCCATTAGATAAGCTATTTGATTGTGCAACTGCTTCATCACCAATACAACTGTTAGTAAGAGCAACATTTTGCCCCAACAATTCACTTAATCTTGCTGCTACTGGAGTTAATCTCATTTTTTCATTTACCTGACCCTTCGGTCTACCAAAATGAGCAGCTAAAATGACTTTTGCGGAATGATTAATAAGATATTCAATAGTTGGGATCGCTGCACGAATACGCGTATCGTCGGTTATTTGACCGTCTTCATTTAATGGAACATTAAAATCTACTCTTACAAGAACTTTTTTTCCTTCTAAATGTGTCTTATCAAGACTGGAAAGAGATAATTTTGACATTAAACAAGCTATATTTATAATCTCAAGAGCCTAACGTTAATTTGGGCTTATTGGGTTAAAAAGTAGTTACTGTTACCTATGCCTTAATAAATTTTAAGAATTAACGATTATAAAAATTTTTAGTTATTAAATTTATACTAAAATTTAGAAGTAAATACTTTTGAAACTTATAAAAACTAAAAGGAATACAAAATTTTATTTGATTTATTGAAGTGGACATACCCAAAATCCAATGGTACCCAGGCCATATAGCAAAAGCAGAAAAAAAATTATCTGAAGTTATCAATAAAGTAGATTTAGTTATAGAAGTGAGAGATGCACGAATTCCTTTGTCAACAGGACATCCACACTTAAATAAATGGATAAATAATAAAAAACATATTCTTGTCATTAACAGATCAGATATGATCTCCCCGAATACAATTAATAGTTGGAATAAATGGTTTAATTCTAAAGATCAATATCCTCTTTGGTGTGATGCTAAAAGAGGAATAGGGATTAAAGAAATTTGTAAGTCAGCCAAAGATTCTAGGTCGTCAATCGACGATAGAAGACTATCTAGAGGAATGCGAATTAGGCCAATTAGAGCCCTTACACTTGGTTTTCCAAACGTAGGAAAGTCGGCATTAATTAATAGAATCGCAAAAAAAAGAGTTGTAGATAGCGCTAGGAAAGCAGGCGTGACTCGTAATTTAAGATGGATAAAATTAGAAAGTGGTATAGATCTGCTAGATGCTCCTGGTGTTATACCTCCAAATTTAGAAGATCAAAAATCAGCACTTAATCTTGCACTGTGTGACGATATTGGAGAAGCTGCTTATGAAATAGAGAGTGTCGCAATTGGATTTATCAAAATTATATCCACTCTCAACAGAGATAAGAATGCGAATATCTCAGTTAAACAAATATCTAATAGATATGGAGTTGATATTACTAAAGGCTTTAAGAGTCCTTCTGCTTGGATCGACGAAGCAGCTTCAAAACATACCTCTGGCGATAAAAGGAGAATGTCTCACAAGTTATTGGAAGATTATAGAAATCAAATGCTGGGTAAAATTGCTTTAGAAGTCCCACTATGGAATTAAATAATCAAAATTCTTTCGGCATTGGAGAAGGTGAGCTTATAGAAATTATTTATGAGCTACCTCTTCCTATGAGGCTAGACAGATGGTTGGTAAGTAAAAGGCCAGAACAAAGTAGAGCAAGAATTCAACATTTTATAAATTCAGGTTTAGTACTTGTAAACTATAAGAATGCGAAAGCAAAGACCCCATTAAAAAATGGCGACAATGTTCAAATATGGATGCCTCCTCCAGAACCTCTTATTTATTTGAAACCTGAAAAAATGGATTTAAATATCCTTTTTGAAGACGAGCACATCATAGTAATTAATAAACAATCAGGACTAATAGTTCATCCAGCCCCTGGACACAAATCTGGCACTTTAGTGAATGGATTACTTTTTCACTGTAAAGATCTACCTGGAATTAATGGGAAACTAAGACCCGGGATTGTTCACAGATTAGATAAAGATACCTCCGGATGTATGGTTGTTGCAAAAAGCCAAGAGGCATTAGTAAATCTCCAGAAACAAATTAAAGAAAAAATAGCATCACGCGAATATATTGCAGTAATTCATGGAGCACCGAATTCTGAAAAAGGCCAAATAGTGGGAAACATTGGCAGAGATAAATTAAATAGATTGAAATATAAAGTAGTTGAAGAAACTTCAGGAAGGTATGCCTGTACCTATTGGAAATTAGAAGAAAGATTTGGCAATTACTCATTAATGAGTTTCAAACTAGATACGGGGCGAACGCATCAAATAAGAGTACATTGTGCTCACATTAATCATCCAATTGTGGGTGATCCGTTATATGGAAGATGTAAAAAACTACCATGTAAATTAGATGGCCAAGCTTTACACGCCATTAAGCTTGGACTTATACATCCAATAAATGGTAAAGAAATGATATTTGAATCAGAATTACCATTAGATTTTCAAAAATTACTAAGTGTTCTTAAAATTAAATAAGATTCAAAGAGGAATTAAGAAGCGATTTTGTATAAGTGTTTTGAGTTTTAGTGAATATTGTGGAACTTTCTCCTTCATCAACTATCTTTCCGTGATTCATAACTAGCAACCTATCACAAAATCTTTTAGCAATGCCCAAATCATGAGTAATAAAGATAATCGTTAAATTCATTTTTTCTTGCAAGACTCTAAGTAATTCAAGAATCTCTATTTTTACTGAAGCATCCAACATATTAACGCTCTCATCACAAATCAAAATTTTTGGCTTCAACAATAGCGCTCTGGCTAATGAAATTCTTTGCAATTGACCACCAGATAATTGGCTAGGATAAGAATTAAAAAAATCATTATTTAAGGGAAGATTCAAATTTCTAAACATTAATTTTATTTCTTTTTCGATTTTTCTTTTATCTGAAATTTTTTGAATAAAAAATATATCTTCCAAAATACTTTTAATTGTCATTTTCGGGTTCAAACTTGAAAAAGGATCTTGAAAAATAATTTGCACTTTATTGTTCTTTTTAAAAGATTTATTTTTTTTCAATGCATGATTTTTATCATAAATTTTAATTTCACCACCTCTTACTTTAAGAAGTCCAATTAAAGCCCTACATAATGTACTTTTACCACTCCCTGAAGAACCAACTATTCCAAGAGTCTCATTCTCATATAACTTGAAACTAACTTCATTTAAAGCCTTATTCCATTTATTAATGAAAATTGAAGAATTTAATTTATACCAATGTCTTAGGTTATTTACCTCTAGAACGACCTGATCTCGAGCATTATTTTTAGTATTTGGTTCTAATACTATTTTTGAAGCATTTACTAACTTTTTCCCGATATCTGATTTTGGTGATTGAAAAATATCTAATATATTCCCCTTTTCAACAATCGATCCCTTTTCAATTATTGCACCTTTTCTACACCACTTTGCTGCAAGATTAATATCATGACTAATTAAAATTAAAGTTGTATCAAATTCATTACATAGATGAATTATTTCTTGCATAATTTCAAAACTTGTTTTGGTATCTAAGCTTGTTGTAGGTTCATCAGCTATTAATAATTTAGGTTTCAAAGCAAGTGCCATTGCTATAGAAACTCTCTGTCTCATTCCGCCGCTAAATTGATGTGGGAAAGAATCAAGTCTACTTTCTTCAATTCCGACTTTTTGAAAAACTTCTCTTACTAATTTTTTAATAGCTAAAGATGATTTAGTTTGATCATGTGTTTTAAATAATTCATATAAATGATCCCCAACTCTCATTAGCGGATTAAGTTTTTTTATAGAGTCTTGATAAATAAATCCAAAATTATTTCTTCTAAATAATTGTGCATCTTTGTTGTTTATTTTCCTAGGATCTACATTAGAAATCGATAGATATCCTTGAGAAGTGGCCTTTGCAGGCAATATATTTACTAATGTTTTTGCAAAAGTGGTCTTTCCACATCCAGATGGTCCTATTATGGCCAAATGATCTCCACTATCTATTTCCAAATTAAAATTTTTGATAATAGGTTGCTGTTTTAGACCATATTTAACAGTAAGATTTTTAACTACAATAATTTTTTCTTTATTTTTTTCCATGATTTATAGCAAATTTTTCTAGACATAAATAAAATACATCTAAAGCAATATAAAATGTCCGAGGCAGCTGCAAATTCAAAAGAAAAAAACGAAATTGAAGTTTCCAAAACTATTTTGCCTGAAAATAAAAAATATGAAAGTGAATCTTTGAATTATCAAATAAACATTCCCGATTGGCTTCTTAAAGATATTCATAATTTTGAAAAATCAAATAAAGAAAATAATGAGAATCAAAACCTTATAGTAAAGGCTTTTAAACTTGCTTATAAAGCTCATGATGGACAATTCCGTGCGAGCGGCGAGCCATACATTATCCACCCGGTTGCTGTTGCAAATCTCCTTAAAGAAATAGGTGCTAGTTCATCTGTTATTGCTGCAGGCCTTTTACATGATGTAGTTGAAGATACTGGCATTGATTTATCTGAAATAGAAACAAATTTTGGATTAGAAGTAAAAATACTTGTAGAGGGTGTAACAAAATTAGGCGGCATTCACTTTAACAATAGGACTGAAGCACAAGCTGAAAATCTTAGGAAAATGTTTTTGGCTATGGCCAGCGATATCAGAGTTGTCTTAGTTAAACTTGCAGATCGACTTCATAACATGAGAACAATTGAATGGCTAAATGATGAGAAAAAACTAAGAATAGCGAGAGAAACAAGAGAGATTTATGCACCATTAGCTAATCGACTAGGAATAAACAGATTTAAATGGGAATTAGAAGATTTAGCTTTTAAATTCCTAGAGCCTAAAGAATATCTAGATCTTAAAGATCAAATCGCCGTTAAAAGAAGTGATAGAGAAAAAAGATTAAAAGTAACTTTGAATCTTATGAAGGAAAACTTGATTTCAGCGGGTTTGAAAAATTTTGAAATAACAGGAAGGCCAAAACATCTTTATGGCATCTGGAGCAAAATGGAAAGACAACAAAAGCATTTTCACGAGATTTATGATGTTGCTGCCCTAAGAATTATCGTGGACAATTCAGATAGTTGTTATAGAGCTTTAGCAGTTGTTCATGATACTTTCAAACCAATTCCAGGTAGATTTAAAGACTATATAGGATTACCAAAACCCAATGGATATCAGTCCTTACACACTTCTGTTATTGGAAGACATCGACCTATTGAAGTTCAAATTAGAACTACTTCGATGCATCAAATTGCTGAATATGGTATTGCCGCTCATTGGCAATATAAAGAGGGTGGTTCTCCTGCTAAAAGTAATGCCGAGAGATTTAATTGGCTAAGACAATTAGTAGAATGGCAACAAGAAGGTAATGAAAGGGATCATAATGATTATTTAGCTTCAATTAAAGAAGATTTATTTGATGAAGAAGTATTTGTAATCACTCCAAAAGGAGATGTTGTTGGTTTAAGGAAAGGATCTACCGCAATAGATTTCGCCTACAGAATCCATTCTGAAGTTGGAAATCACTGTAATGGAATAAGAATTAATGAAAAGCTTTCTCCATTATCTACAGCACTTCAAAATGGTGACTTCATAGAAATTTTGACAAGTAATAATGCTACACCAAGCTTGGATTGGCTGAACTTTGTAGTTACGCCAACTGCTAAAAATAGAATTCGCCAATGGTATAAGAAAAGCCATCGTGATGAAACGATTAAAAGAGGTAGAGATTTACTTGAAAAAGAAGTAGGTAGAAATGGTTTTGAAGCATTACTTTCTAGTGAAGCCATGAAAAAAGTTGCAAATCGATGCAATTTAAAAACTACTGAAGACCTTCTTGCATCTCTTGGTTTTGGTGGTTTAACTTTGCATCAAATATTAAACAGACTAAGAGAAGAAATAAAATTACAGACAGAAGATGTAAAAAATGATTCTGACTCTGAAATAGCAAAATCTCTTAAAAGTAATAATAATTTATCCACTAATCAATCTAATAAAGCAGCTAAATCACCAATTTCCGGGATAGAAGGTCTTGATTACAGAATAGGTAAATGCTGTTCCCCACTCCCAGGCGAGGGTATTATCGGAACTGTGTCGCTCGGGAACCATGGGATAACTATACATAGGGAAGATTGTGAAAATGTAATACCAATTCCAATAGAGAGAAGATTACCGGTCGGTTGGAATCAAGATAATAAAACTGGCGATAATAAGTTTCCAATTCAGCTACGAATAGAAGTAATTGATCGAGTTGGAGTTCTTAAAGATATTCTTATGCGGTTATCTGATAAAGGTATAAACGTTAGTGATGCCAATGTTAAAACTGCTTATGGTAAACCAGCTATAATAAATCTTTGTGTAGGTCTTGAAAGTTATAATCAACTTCACAAAACAATTGAACAAATTAAATCAATGGCAGATGTTTTAGATATTGCCAGAGTTGGACAAAGTTAATTTTAAAATCAGATCAATCTATCTTTTACTTTTTATCTTGTAGATAAAGAAAACAATACTGCCGCAAATCAAAGCTAATAAAATACCTACACAAGATGAACCCAAGAGTAATTTTAAGGAAAAAATTCTACCTTGTTTCCATAAGTCATCAATAACTAAACTTTTTTCAAGAATTTTATTAGAAGGATTATTTAAAAAAATCGAACCAACTTTATAGTTAAAATAATAAAGTGGAATATAAGTAAAAGGGTTGCTGATCCAGGTACCAATTGCAGCTAGAACAATATTTCCCTTAGCTATTTTCGCAAAAAATACTCCCATTAAAGTCTGAAAACCAAAAAATGGAAAGCAACCACTAAATACCCCTATAGCTAAACCTTTAGCATTAAAGAAAGGACTTCCATTCTGACTCCTAAATAATGATAGAATTTTCTTATAGGTAATATCTCTTTTAAATCTCATTCAGAAAGAAAATTTCAAAATTAAATTCTTGATAATCTTACTTAATTATCCATAACAAAGCGAGAGATGGATTCGATAGTTACTACAGAAGATACGATAGCCGCAATTGCTTCAGCTATAAGTATTGGGAAGGGAGGAGTTGCGATAATAAGAGTATCAGGGAAAGATGCAATAAATTCTTGCAAAAAGATTGTTCAAACTAAATCTAAATATGCATGGGAATCACATAGAGTTTTTCGTGGTTTTATTCAGGAAAATAAACAAAATAAATTTATAGATGAGGTTTTAATTTTAGTGATGAAATCCCCAAATAGCTTCACAGGAGAGGATGTAGTTGAACTTCATTGCCATGGCGGAATTATCATAGTAAATAAAGTTTTAAAGATATTATTATCTAGTAATTCTAGAGTTAGACTTGCAAACCCAGGAGAATTTAGTCAAAGAGCTTTTCTGAATGGGAAAATAGACCTTACTCAAGCCGAGTCGATTAATCAATTAATTAATGCAAGCAATATCAGATCAGCAGAGTTAGCCTTTAGCGGGGTTCAAGGAGAAATAAAGAAAAAAATTGATGATATTAAAAATGACCTTATAAATCAACTTTGCGAAATAGAAGCGAGAGTTGATTTTGAAGAAGACTTCACAGATTTTGATTACACCAAATATCTAAAAAACATTAAAATAGTCAAAGAAAAAATAGAATTACTTATAGAAAATGCAAAAAGAAATTCATATATTCACAATGGAATATCCATTGCGCTTATAGGTAAAACAAATGTTGGCAAAAGCTCTTTATTAAATTTGCTTGCAAAAAAAGAGAAAGCAATCGTAACTAATATTCCTGGAACAACTAGAGATGTAATTGAAGTTAATTTAACTATTAATGATATTCCAATGAAAATAATTGATACTGCTGGCATAAGAGAAACTCATGAACAAATTGAAAGTATTGGAATTAAAAAAAGTTTTGGGAAAATAAAAGAGTCAGATTTTATAATTTATATTTATAGTCTTGAAGAAGGATTTAATGAAGAAGACAAAAAAATAATACAAGAAATTCCCAAAGAAAAATTAATTACTATTTTGGGCAATAAAAAAGATTTAATTGATTGCAAAAATATTAATTCAAATGAGTTAAAAAACACAATTCTTATGAGTATTAAGAATAATGATGGTGAAAGATTATTAATAGACACAATTATAAAAAAATGCGGATTAAAACAAGTAGAAAATATCAATATATTTTTAAACGAAAGACATCTAACAAATTTGTCTGCTTGCTTATCTAATTTAAATGATACTGATCAAATAATTGAAAATAAATTGCCATTTGATTTGTTATCAATTGAGCTGAGAGATGGAATTCAAAACTTATCTAAAATAACTGGTCAAGAATTAACAGAGGAACTTCTAGATAATATTTTTTCTAAGTTTTGTATTGGTAAATAAATTTGAGTTAAATTACATAGTGATATATAGTTGATTCTCTAACTTCAGTTTAATTTTTATTAATTAATTATTTCTTAGTTTAGTGGATTTAAATACTCCAATAATAAGTAAAATCATTGATATTTGGATCGATGAAGATATAGGTAGGGGAGATCTTACAAGTTCCTCTATTACAGAAGAGAATGGTAATGCATATTGGATTGCAAAAGAAGAGGGTATATTCTGCGGGGTTGAAATTATAAAAGAAATTTTTAGAAAAATTGATTTAAAAATCATTCCAAAATTTAATATCTCTGATGGAGATCAATTTGTTAAAGATCAAAAACTCTTAGAAATATATGGGCCTTCAAAAAATTTGCTAGCTAGTGAAAGAATAAGCTTAAATATAGCAATGCATTTATCTGGAATATCAACATACACAAAGAATCTTGTAAATAAGTTAGAAGGTACAAATATAAAATTAGCAGATACTAGGAAAACGACTCCTGGCTTAAGAATATTTGAAAAATATGCATTCAAATGCGGAGGTGGAGTCAATCATAGAATGGGATTATACGATGCAGCTATGATAAAAGAAAATCACATTGCATGGACAGATAATCTTAATAATGCAGTAAAAAAAATTCGACTAAATTCGCCTTTTACAACTCATATCATAATTGAAGCTGAGAATATCGAACAGGCAAAAGAAGCAGTATTAGCAGGAGCAGATAGTGTCTTATTGGATGAACTTAGCCCTGAAATAATCAAAAAAAACGTTCAAGAATTAAGAGATTTATCAATGAATAGCTCAAAAAAAGAAGTAAATAAAAATTTGATAATAGAAGTTTCTGGAATTAACCCTGAAGAAATTAGTAAATATCTAATAAAAGGTATTGATTTGATTTCAACAAGTTCTTCAATCACCAAAAGTAATTGGATTGATTTGAGTATGCGTTATATTAATTAATTATATAGATAAATAATTGAATAATTAATGCTAATCATTTTTAAAGAATTAACAAAACAATTTGAAAAATCTCTTTTAGATAGTCTTGAGAAAAATGATAAAAAAGGAGAATTCGAAATTCTTCGAAAAAATTTAATTACACAATCATCAAAAGAGGAATTTGGTGATTATCAATGTAATGTTTGTTTAAGTTTATCTAAAATATATAAAAAGAACCCAAAGGATATTTCTAATGATTTTATTAACCTTTTAAATAAAAATAAAAGCATATCAAAATTATGTAAGAGTCTAGAAATAGCTGGACCTGGATTTATAAATATAAAATTAAAAGATGAGGTTCTAATAAATGAAATTAAGTCAAATATTCAATGCAATAGGGCTGGCATACCTCTAATTAGAAAAGATTTAGATAGTGGTTTGTCCAATAAAGTTATTGTAGATTTTTCTAGCCCTAATATTGCTAAAGAAATGCATGTAGGGCATTTAAGATCAACAATAATAGGTGACTCAATATCTAGAATTTTCGAGTTAAGAGGTTATGAAGTATTAAGACTCAATCATGTTGGTGATTGGGGAACACAATTTGGCATGCTTATTACTCAGCTCAAAGATTTATATTCAAATGATCTAGAAGAAATAGGAAAGATCAAAATAAGTGATTTAGTTGAATTTTATAAAGACTCAAAAAAAAGATTTGATAACGAATCTGAATTCCAAAAAAGATCTAGAGAGGAAGTAGTTAAGTTACAAAGTGGAGATATTAAATCGATTAAAGCTTGGAAATTATTATGTGATCAATCAAGGAAAGAATTTGATGAAATCTATAAAAATTTAAAAATAAAAATAGAAGAAAGAGGTGAATCTTTTTATAATCCCTTCTTAAAATCAGTTATTGATGATTTGAATTTAGAAAAAATATTAGTAGAAGATCAAGGAGCAAAATGTGTATTTTTAGATGGGATGACCAATAAAGAAGGCAAACCTTTACCGCTAATTATTCAAAAAAAAGATGGGGGTTTTAATTATGCCACTACAGATCTTGCTGCTATAAGATACAGATTCAATAAACCTCCTAATGGCGATGATGCTTCAAGAATTATTTATGTAACTGATCATGGGCAAGCAAATCATTTTGCTGGAGTTTTTCAAGTTGCAAAAAAAGCAAAATGGATCCCAGAAAATTGTCAAGTAGACCATGTCCCTTTTGGGTTAGTTCAAGGAATTGATGGCAAAAAACTAAAGACAAGAGAAGGTGAAACAATACGCCTAAAAGATTTATTAAATGAAGCAGTTAGAAGAGCAAAAGAAGATTTATTGAAAAGATTAGAAGATGAAGATCGTTATGAGACCGAAGAGTTTATAGCAAATACTTCAAGAATTATTGGATTAGGAGCTGTTAAGTATGCAGATTTAAGTCAAAATAGGATTACCAATTATCAATTTAGTTTTGATAAAATGCTTTCCCTAAATGGTAATACTGCTCCTTATTTGTTATATACACTTGTAAGAATTTTAGGAATTAAAAGAAAAAATAATTTTGTTTATGACTCTAAAGATTTTCAGTACGTAAATTATGAACATAAATCTGAGTGGAAACTTATCAGAAAATTACTTAAGTTCGATGAAGTCATAATTTCTATTGAAAAAGACTTAATGCCAAATAGATTATGCAATTATCTGTTCGAGCTATGTCAGACTTTTAATAGATTCTATGATCAAGTTCCAATCCTCAAAGAAGAAAAAAATATAAAAATTTCTAGGCTTAATTTATGTGACCTAACTGCAAAAACACTAAAATTAAGCTTAGAGCTTTTAGGAATTGAAACTTTAGAAAGAATGTAATGAATGATTTTGATCCATTAAATAATCTTTTCCCAAAACCAAGAGAAGAAATAATAAATATGCAGTCTTACTCTGCACCTTTAGAAAATAGAAGAAATTTACTCCGCTTAGACTTTAATGAAAATACTTTCGGTCCAAGTCCTAAGGTTATAGAGGCATTACAAGCGATAAAATTAGATGAGATTTCAATTTATCCAGAATATAATTTTTTAAAAAAATTTTTATGTGATAAATATCTTGATTCAAGAAAATTTGGTAATGATGAAATCGGAATTTTCAATGGAGCAGATGCAGCAATAAATGCAATTTTCAATTGCTTTGGAGAAAAAGATCAAATATTTCTAACCACAAATCCAACTTTTGGTTACTATTCTCCTTGTGCAGAAATCCGAGGAATGAAAAAAATAAGTTGTTCTTACATTGGAGAAAATTTTCTATTCCCCATCGAAGAATTTAGGAAAAAAATAATAAAGCATAATCCAAAGTTAATATTTATTTGCAATCCAAATAATCCAACAGGAACTGTTCTAAGCTCTCATGAAATAATTAATTTAGCCAATATCAATAAAGATTCATTAATAGTTGTTGATGAACTATATGAAAAATTTAATGGAGATAGTCTTCTTGAATCGATAGATTTTGAAAAGAATAAAAATATACTAATAATCCAATCTCTTTCAAAAACTGCAGGTCTAGCTGGTTTAAGAATAGGTTTTACTTTTGGTAATAAAAGTTTAATTCAGTACATTAATAAAGTTACAGGACCATATGATGTAAACAGCTTTGCTATAACAGCTGCATTAGCAGCACTTAAAGACAAATCATATATTGATAATTATGTTTTAGAAGTAAAAAAGGCGAGGGAATGGATTTTAAATAAATTTAAATCAACAAAAATCAGAACTCACTTTAGTGGAGGTAATTATTTCTTAATTTGGCCAAAAAAAGATCCTAAAATCTTAATACAACAGATGAGAGAAAAAGGTATTCTTATTAGAAGTATGGAAAACAAAAAAGATATCAGTAATTCTATAAGGGTTAGTATTGGAACTAAAGAACAAATGATTTTTTTCTGGGACAATTACAAGATATTAGATTTAAAAAATTAATTACTGAAAATATAAATTGTATTTTGATCGATTCTTTTAGGTTTTATTTGAAAATCTTTTCCAACATATTTTACTTTAAAATCTTTCATATTTTCGATAAATAAATCAGCATTTGAGAAATCACATTCTTTATTAATTTTTTTGCCGTGTTCAAAGTGAACAGGAATAACTACATTAGGTTTTAGAAGCTTAACTATTTTTGAGGCTTCTTTACCATTGTAAGATTTTATTCCTCCTCCAATTGAAATAAACAATATATCTGGACCAGACAAAATAATTTGACTGTTTATATCAATATCACCAGCAGCTCCTCCCATATGAACAATTTTAAGATCATTCTGCTCCCAACTCCAAACAGTTGCCATCCCAAATCTTCTTCCATCTACTCTGTCATGTGGTACAGAAATTCCATTTAATAAAATATCCTCAAATTGATAGATTCCTGGCTCAACGAACATTAATTGATCATTAGGGTTATATCCTTCATCTGGAAGCCTAGAACTAGCCAAAATAAAATCTACGTTGACTTCTTTTGGCTCCTTTAGATTACTTGCACAACCTATTGCTTTAAAGGGATTTATAAGAATAGATTTATCTGCACTAGTAATTAAAAAACTACTATGTCCCAAACTTTTTATTCCTAAGTTCCTTGCCAATAATGAGGTAGGTAAAAAAGAGCTCACTAATATCAAAAATAAAAAGTTTTTAATTTGAGAAATCATAATATTATTTTTTTTTATTTTACTTTTGTTCAGCCATTTTTAGAAAATTACTAATTAATTTATGACCAAATTGCGTCAACACACTTTCAGGATGGAACTGTACCCCATGTAAATGTTTATATTCTTTATGAGAGATAGCCATAATTGTTGAGTCTTCTAAAGTCGCAGTTATGTCGAAACAAGATGGTAAGGAACTTGAATCAACTATAAGACTATGGTATCTAGTAGCCACAAATGGAGTCTCGATATCTTTAAACAATCCTTTTTGATTATGAAATATTTTGGATGTCTTACCATGCATAAGTTCTTTCCCAACTATAACCTTACCTCCAAAAGCTTGGGCCAAAGCTTGATGACCTAAACAAACTCCCAAGGTCGGAATATTTTTAGATAATTTTTTTAGAATTGGCAGACAAATTCCAGATTGATCTGGATTACCTGGACCTGGAGATAAGAGAATTCCACCAGGATTTAGTTTGATAATTTCTTCTAAAGTAATTTCATCATTTCTTTTAACTATTAATTGTTTAGTTATTTCATGCTCAACTGAAAGTTCTCCTAAATATTGAACAAGGTTATAAGTAAAACTATCGTAATTATCAATAACAAGAAACATATTTATATGGATTTAAAATAACAACTTTATTTTAGGAACAAAGATATATACAGCAATAATAACAGAATTAATGGAAGCTAATAATACTGCTCCTGCAGAAGTATCTTTTGAAATTTTAGCCAAAATACTAAATTCTTTTTTCACTACTAAATCAACGATTGATTCAATAGATGTGTTCAATATTTCTAATATTAAAACAGACATTATTGTTGCAATCAAAATAACATAATTACTTAGACTAATTTTTAGTAAAAAACCAATTATTAAACTTGTAACTGCAAAAATTAATTGAATTTTAAAATTTCTTGAAGTTTGTAAAACATAACTAATACCACTGAAAGCATACTTAAAACTTATAAATACATTACTAGAAGTTTTGTATGATTCTTTTCTATTTTCTAAATAGTTTATTTTTTTTTCCATTTATTTTTAATCTAATCTAGTAATTAAATATTCTTGGAAATTTAACATATTTTCTAAATCATGCTCATTATTATGTTCCCATCCCAAAAGATGTAAAAATCCATGACTAGCCAACCAGATCATCTCTCTATAGATTGAATGTTTATATTCATAAGATTGCTCAAGTGCCATCTCTAATGATATAAAAATATCTCCCAACTCTATATGATCTAAATTCTTTAGAGATTCATCAGAAATAATTGGAAAAGATAGAACATCAGTTGGACCATTTTTTTGCATCCATTTCTTATTCAAAGAAGCAATTTCTTGATTAGATATTATCTGTAAGCCTAATGAAAAAGATTTTTTTTCAAAAATATAATTTGGTAATTCATAATCCTCTTTTTTTAATATAGTATTTATCCAAGATAAAAAAACTTTCTCCCAAAAAATAGATTCAAAAATAAGATGAGTTTTAGTATCTTTTAACTTATTTGAAAATTGAGAGAAATCATTACATTGAAAAACCAAATCTAAATTTATTTCAGAAATAATTTTTTCTTTCATACATTCTTAAACTGGAATATTGGGCTTACCTATTGTGGCCACAAGTATTAATATCCCAATTAAAACTAGAAAGGTTATTGAAAAATGAGAAATACTTTTTGAGCCTTTCCTTACCATATTTCTCATAGCAAGCTTTATAAAGCTTGGAGGAGAAACTTTTTTTTCTAAAATTTCGTTTTTATTTTTCATTAGTTATTCAATAGATTCATTCGAAGAAATATTCATACGTAATAATTCATGAATAAATGGGTCAAGTCCACCATCTAAAACACTATCTAACTCGTTAGTCTCCTGCATAGTCCTAAGATCTTTTACCATTTGATAGGGATGGAAAACATAATTTCTTATTTGATTGCCCCATGCAGCTTCCACAATATCACCTTTAATATCAGCGACTTCAGCAGCTCGTTGTTCTTTAGCAATCACTAATAGTTTAGACTTTAAAAGTAACATAGCTTTTTCTTTATTTTGTAATTGAGATCTTTCTTGAGTACATCTTACTGAAATCCCTGAAGGCAAATGAACAATTCTCACTGCTGTTTCTACTTTATTAACATTTTGTCCTCCAGCTCCACCGGATCTACTAGTTGTAATTTCTAAATCTTTTTCAGGTATATCAAGTGAAATATTATCATCTAATTTTGGCATAACCTCTACCCCAGCAAAGCTGGTTTGTCTTTTGCCATTGGCATTAAAAGGAGAAATTCTTACTAATCTATGAGTTCCTTTTTCATGTTGCAGATAGCCATATGCATATTTTCCATCAATTTCGAACGTTACACTTTTAATACCTGCTTCTTCTCCTTGAGATAATTCATTAATGACAAGACTCATTTGATTATTATCGGCCCATCTAGAGTACATTCTTAATAATATCTCTACCCAATCCTGCGCATCTGTTCCACCCGCACCTGCGTTAATAGAAACTACTGCTCCTTCCTTATCGTATTCACCACATAACAATCTTTCAAATTCCCATTTATCCAAATTCTCTCTTAATTTCTTTAATCCCAGCTGCGATTCTAAAATCATTTCCTCTTCGGGTTCTAGAGAATAAAGCTCAAGAGAGGCATTAGCATCAGAAATAAAAGTTTTCCATTTATCTAACAATTCGAGTTGTGCTTTGACATCATCAAGGATTAACATTTGCTTTTTAGCTTCTTTTTGATTATCCCAAAATTCAGGCTGAGCAGAAATTTGCTCTAACTCTTTCCTTTTCGCTTTTAATCTTGGAACGTCAAAGACAATCCTGAGCATTACCCAGGCGCTCTGTTAGTTCCGAAAGATCTTTTTTGAAATCTGTAATATCTATCAAAATAGAATTTAATCGTTATTTATAATCTAACAAGCACTTTTGTTTAATAGTATAAACTAAGTATTATTTTAAAAAAATGTCCAAAGTTGAAATTTATACTTGGCAATATTGCCCATTCTGTATTCGAGCAAAATCACTACTAAAGGAAAAAAATGTAAATTTTACAGAATATAAAATAGATGGCGACGAAGATGCCAGAGCATTAATGATTGAAAGAGCTGATGGTAGAAGAACATTACCACAAATATTTATAGATAATAAGGGTATCGGAGGCTGCGATGATCTCTACGCATTAGAAAATGAAAATAAATTAGAAGCATTATTAAACTAGATCTTATGAAATTTCTATTCGTAATAGATCCAATTAAAAATATAAATCCCTTAAAAGATTCAACTGCTGCTTTAATGCAAGCATCATCAAAAAAAAATATTGAAATCTGGAGTTGTACTCCTCAAGACCTGGAAGCTAGAGGTGATGAAGTATGGGCATCTTCCGTAAAAGTTGAAGTAATTCCATGGATTTCTTTCAAAGAGAATGATTGCATACCTCTCGCCGAATTTAATTGCATTTGGATGAGAAAAGATCCTCCTGTAAATGAGGCTTATTTATATGCAACCCATCTTTTAGAAGTTGCCGAAAGAAAAGGAGTAAAAGTAATTAACAAACCCTCATCGTTAAGAGCGTGGAATGAAAAGCTAGGTGCTTTAAGATACAGCCACTTAATGGCACCTACAATAGTTGCGAGTAAGGTAAAAGATCTTATTAATTTTGCAAATATAAATAATGAAGTAGTCATAAAACCTCTAGGAGGAAAAGGTGGTCAAGGTGTTATAAGGATAAATAAAAATTCTCCAGGAATTAAATCAATCATTGAATTAATCACTTCTCAAGAAGAATTACCCGTTATGATGCAAAAATTTATTCCTGAAGTCGTAGAGGGTGATAAAAGAATAATTATCGTAAACGGAGAAGCAATTGGATCAATAAATAGGATTCCTCAAGGAGGCGATTTTAGGAGTAATTTAGCGATGGGAGGCAAGGCTGAACCCACATTATTAACAGAAAAAGAAAAAAGTATCTGCTCAGAATTATCTCAACACTTCAAAGATGAGGGTTTATTTTTTGTAGGTATTGATGTAATAAATGGAATGCTTAGCGAGATTAATGTAACCAGTCCAACAGGTTTAAGAGAAATAGAAAATTTATCCAATAAAAATGTTTCAGAGGAAGTTATTGAAAAATTAGTAGAAATTATCTAGGGTTTTTAGCGCACAATATCTGTTTTACTATAGATTCAAATTTTAATTTAATCTCATCTATTTCTTTCTCTAAAACGGAGCCAGAAACTATACCTGAACCTGCAGTAAATTCAATATTTTCTTCAATACATCTTGCGCCTCTTATTGCCAAAAGAAATGAAGCATTGCCTGATGAATCAACCCAACCCATTGGAGAAGCATAATTTCCTCTAGGAAAAGACTCAAGAGTGTTTATCCAATCCAATGCTGCATTTTTTGGGTATCCACAAACAGCCGGAGATGGATGTAAGTTTTTAAGCAATTCAAAAGGACAAATATTTTCAACTTTAGAGAAAATGAGTGTTTGCAAATGAGAAATATCTCCAAATGAATTTACCTTGATATCACTTTTTTTAAAGTTTGTTATTTTTGAAACTTCTAAAGATTTAATCAAATGTTGTATTACATAATTATGTTCCTTTAAGTCTTTAGTACTTTTTAGGAGTTTCTTAAAATTTGAATTAGTAGAGATAGTTCCAGCAAGAGCCTCTAAAGTTAAATTAGGTTTAGAGAAAGAAAATAATTTTTCTGGAGATGCTCCAAACAAAATATCCTTACTATTCCTTTTCCAAACGTATCTACATGTATTTGGTTGATTCTTTTTAAATCTTTTTAAAATTTCTACTAAATCTAATTTATTTTTAAGTTTTATTTTAATCCTATTCGCTAAAACTATCTTTTCGAGGATATCTTTATCTACTAATTGAATTCCTCTATTTACTACTTTTTTCATGTTTGTTTTAGAAGTTTCTAAGGAGCGTGAGAAATCATCAATAAAAGGAGAATCAAAACTAGTTTTTAAGCCAGATGATTTTATTAATTCTGAGCCAGAATTAATAACTTGATTTCTAATTGTCCATATTTCTTCAATTAATGTTCTTAATGATGATTTACCTTCAACATGGCCATTGATTCTTAACCAGCAATTCTTGCCACTTTTAGTAATTAATATTTTTGGCAAAATGGCTTCCAAACTAGGGATATCAGAAGGTAAATTCTTATTATTCAAATTTTCAGAGAAAGAAAATAAATAAATTATTTTTGAAAGTGCAGAATTATGCGATTCATTAGTTAAGTTAATTAAATTTTTAAAATTCTCAGAATTAAACTCTTTTGCTACCTCAAATCTTTTTGGGCCATCCAGAGTAACATATTTACACTTCTCGAAAGCTATATATGAAATACCATCAGATTCCTCCCAAAATGAAGAAAACGGATATTGATTTATTAACAATTCATAAACTTGGAATAAATCAATACAAGGAATCTCAACACAAATACTTACTAATCCAGAATTTTCAACTTTCTTATCGAAAGAGGAAAATACATCTTTTAAAAAATCTGTTAAGTTTAAATCATTTTTCATTACTTATTGAAAATAACTAAAAATGATGCAATAAAGTAAAAAATGTAACTCAATTTATAAACTACATTCAATAATTATCTAATTTTGCGTGTTAATTAAAAATGGACGAAGATAAAAAAAAATTATGGAAAAAAGCAATAAAATGGCCTCTTTATTCTGTTGCCATACTTCCAGTTTTAATAACAGGGGCTTACTTGCTCAATCAATATGAAGAGGTAAAAATTTATAATTTGATTTCATTTACTTTAGCTGCAATTTTGATATTACTTTGGGAAAATCTAACTAATGATTTATACGACGCAGAAACAGGAATCGATGAATTTAAATTCCATTCAATTATAAATCTTGTAAAAAATAAAAAAATAATTTCATTTATTGCATATACATCTTTAGTTATTGGTTTATTAATAATTTTAATTATTTCAGTATCAACAAGTATAAACATTTTTATTTTGGTGGCAGCTTGCTGCTTCTTAGGATATTTATATCAAGGTCCTCCTTTTAGATTGGGTTATCAAGGTTTAGGAGAACCATTATGCTGGCTTGCATTTGGACCTTTTGCGTACTCTGCAATCTTAATTGCGTTAAATCCGTCTAATATTTACTTCGAAGATATTCCATGGAAAGTTTCTTTATTACTTGGTTCAGGACCTTCCTTAGCAACAACTCTTGTATTATTTTGCTCTCATTTTCATCAAATTTCTGAAGATAAAAAGCATGGGAAAAATTCACCTTTAGTTCGCTTAGGAGCAAAAAAAGGTTCTCAATTTGTGCCTTGGATAATTTTTACAATATATATTTTTCAACTTTTCACAATAGTTTATGGATTTATTCCAGTGTTTTGCATCCTTTATTTGCTTAGTTTCCCTCAAGCAATAAAACTTATAAATTTATTAAAATCTTCGTATGCAAAACCTTCTGCAATAAAAAATTGCAAATTCGTCGCAATAAAATTTCAAACTCTTAATGGAATTGGTTTAATCACAGGATTAATATTTAATTACTTGCTAAATAAATGAACTTAATATTTCAAAAAAAATCTTATAGCTTTAAGTTATCGGCCAAAGTAGAAAATTCTAAAACCAATTACCACACAAAATCGGGTTGGATAATTAAATTAATAAGTAATGATAAAAAAATAGGGTTTGGAGAAGTTTCACCGCTACATAAAAAAGACTTAAAAAAGTGTGCGAAACAACTAGATATGATCCCTGAGTATATAGAAGAATTTAATTTATCTGAGCTAATAAATATTTTTCACCCATGTATTCAATCTGCAATAAATTCTGCATTAGCTGAGATCAATGGAAAAATAATTTTTAAAGAAAACTACTACTTTGATGAAATTGGTAAAACAGCCATATTGTTAAATCATGAAAATGTAGTTTCAGATCTAAATGATATTAAAAAAAGACATTGTGATATTGGAAAATCATTAACCTTAAAATGGAAAGTAGCACTAAAAAATAACCATGAGGAAGAAGCAAAATTAGAAGAAATTTTAAGCAAAATAGGTAATAATATTAAGTTAAGAATAGATGCTAATGGTTCTTGGGGAAGAGACATAGCTAATAGATGGGCTGATATTTTGAAAGATAATAAAAATATAGATTGGTTAGAACAACCTCTCTGTGTTGATGATATTGATGGACTGACAGAACTAAACAAAAAAATTCCAATAGCTTTAGACGAATCACTTTTAAAATTTCCAACTTTGATTGATGAGTGGAAGGGTTGGCAAATTAGAAGGCCTTCTCAAGAAAATAATCCAGTTAAGCTTTTAAGAGAATTAGAAAATAAAAAAGCTTTAATATCTATAAGTACCTCATTTGAAACTGGAATAGGAAAGAGATGGCTCCATCATTTATCTTCTCTACAATTACAAGGACCAACGCCAAAAGTTCCTGGTTTAGCAATGAATAAATTCCCTAATTCGTTTCTATTTTTAAATGAAGCAAAAAAGATATGGGATCAACTATGAAAAATAAAATTCATACTATTGAAGTTGAAAATAACGAAACTCAATCTGTAGAAAAAATTATTGAAAAAATTAGAGAGAATAAAATTATTTATGTAAAAAACAAATTTTATGAAGACAAAGATGTATTAAATTCAATTACTGAAAATGGGCCAGCAATTATCTTAAACAGTAGTGGGAGTTCTGGAAAACCGAGACAATGTTTTCACCATTTAAATAATCTTAAATTATCTGCAACTACATCAGGTCAATGGCTAATAGAGCAAGGATTTGAATTACAAAACTGCTTAATTTTAAATACTTTACCCCTGAACCATATAAGTGGATTAATGCCAATTTTTAGAAGTCAAACTTGGGGATGTGATTATATTAATATTTCTCCGAATTTGATAAAAAGAACTCGAGAACTTTTATTTTTCACAAATAAATTTAAAAAAAACAAAAAACATTTGATTACGTCATTAGTACCTACCCAATTACAAAGACTTTTAGCTCAAAAAGATGGAATTAGTTGGCTAAAAATTTTTGATCTAATTTGGGTAGGTGGAGCTTCAATTTCAGACGAAACTACAGAACAATGTATAAAAGAAAAAATAAAATTAGCACCTTGTTACGGCTCAACTGAAACAGCAGCAATGGTTACGAGTTTAAAACCAAAAGAATTCTTAATGGGTTTTAAAAATGTTGGAGAAATACTACCTGATACAAAAATAAGAATTAACGCACAAGGATTAATCGAAATAAAATCAGCCAGAATTGGAATCGAAATAGTAGATTCTTTAAAAACTGAAAATTTCAAAAATAAAAATGGTTGGTGGCAAACAAGTGATTTTGGTGAAATTAAGCAAATCAATAATTCTTACTATTTAAAATTTGTTGGAAGAAGTGATAATGCCTTTAATTCAGGAGGAGAAGTTGTTTTCCCTGAAGTAATTGAATCTAGATTAAATGATTTCATTATGAAAGAAAATATCCCAATTAATAAATTCAATATTTCGAAAGTATCTAACAAATTATGGGGAAATAAAATTAAAGTAATAGTTGAATTTAGAGAACTTACAAATGATAAAAATATTGAAATTTCTTTAAATTTATTAAAAAATTTTTCTCAAAGTTGGCCTAAACATGAAAAGCCTGAAAAGTGGATTGTTAAAAACAAAAAAACCAGTACAGAAAAAATAAACTATAAATTTAAAAAATAATAATCAGCATTCTTTTAAATTTGTACTCACATTAGAAGCCTCTATCCATCTTTCTAGCTGATCGGGAATTTCTATTTTATTTCTTGAATCAACATCTAAAGAACAGTGTATAATTTTCCCTTCGGCTACTTTATTTCCATTTTTTATAAAAAAGCTATTTACTTGGAACAAATGAGTATTAATTTTATGAGGGGCAATTTTTACTTTTAATAAATCTCCAATTTTTATAGGCGCATGAAAGTTTGCTTCACAATTTACTATTGGAAAAACAATTTGACTTTTACGTATAGAAAAATCTGGAAAAATATCATGACAAGGGATCCCATAGATTTCAATACTTTCTTCCCAAGCTTCATGCGACCATTTTAATAAATTATGAAAATGAATTACACCTGCAGAATCACAATCACCAAACCTTACCTTCTTCTGCAATATTAACCAGTCAGAGGGTTTCATTTAAAGAAATTATCTATCAACAGATCCCATAATGACATCTATTGAACCAAGGATTGCCATAATATCAGCGATTTTGGCACCTTTAAGAATATGAGGCAATATTTGCAGATTATTTAAATCAGCTGCTCTGATTTTAAATCTCCATGGGGTAACTTCATTATTTCCTTGAATAAATACACCAATTTCTCCTTTGCCGGACTCTAATCTTGTATATAATTCTCCGTTAGGAATTTTAAAAGTTGGAGCAACCTTCTTAGCTACATATTGATAGTCGATACCAAATATTTCACTTTTTTTATCTTCAGTCGCCATTCTTTGAGCTTCTAAATTTTCTGTTGGACCTCCTGGAATCATTTTGCAGGCTTGGCGAATGATGCTTAGTGATTGTCTCATCTCTTCAACTCTTACTCTATATCTCGCGTAACAATCACCTTCTTTTTCTGAAGCAATCTGCCAATCAAAATCGTCATAACATTCATAACTATCGACTTTCCTTAAATCCCAGGAAACTCCTGAGGCTCTAAGCATTGGCCCAGATAAAGACCAATTAATTGCCTGGTCTCTTTGTATTGTTCCGAGACCTTCGATTCTTTTTTTAAAAATTGGATTATTTGTTATTAATTTTTCGTATTCGTCTATCTTGGGACCGAACCAATCGCAAAAATCTATACATTTATCTAACCATCCATATGGAAGATCACATGCGACACCGCCTATCCTAAAGAAATTATTATTTATTAGCCTTTGTCCAGTAGCAGCTTCCCAGAGATCATAGATCATTTCTCTTTCTCTAAAAATATAGAAAAATGGAGTTTGAGCTCCTACGTCTGCTAAAAAGGGACCAAGCCACAAAAGATGATTCGCAATACGATTAAGTTCGAGCATAAGAACTCTGATGTAACTAGCTCTTTTAGGAACTGGAATATTAGCTAATCTTTCAGGAGCATTTACTACAATAGCTTCATAAAACATTCCTGCTGCATAATCCATTCTGCTTACATAAGGGACATACATTACATTTGTCCTGTTTTCAGCTATCTTTTCCATTCCTCTATGTAAATATCCAATTACTGGCTCACAATCAATGACATTCTCACCATCAAGAGTTACAACTAACCTTAAAACCCCATGCATTGAAGGATGGTGAGGGCCAAAATTGACCACCATTGGTTCTGTTCTAGTCTCTAGCTGAGCCATTCGAAATTTAACTTCTAAACAAATCTTAGTCGAAAGTTATGCAAACTGACCTATCTGATTCATCTTTTTTCAATCATAAATCAGTGATGACAGATGAGATTATGGCCTCATTAGAGCATTACCCGCTAATACATAACAACAAAATTAAAGGAATAGACGCAACTCTAGGAGGAGGAGGGCACTCTTATCATTTATTGAGAAAATATTCGGATTTAAATATAATTGGACTTGATCAAGATCCATTCGCGAGAAAATCAGCATCAAAAAAACTTGATGAATTTCAAAATAGGATTGATATAAGGGCTTCAAATTTTGCTGATTTTGTACCAAAAGAAAAAGTTTCTTTTGTAATTGCAGATCTTGGAGTAAATAGTAATCAAATTGATGACCCTAAAAGAGGATTTAGCTTCCAAAAAGATGGTCCACTTGATATGAGAATGAATCCTTTTCTTAAGGTTGATGCAGAGAAATTAATTGAGGCTTTAAATGAAAAAGATCTAGCTAACCTAATTTATAAATATGGAGATGAGAGATTATCAAGAAAAATTGCTAGGAAAATAAAAATGGATTTGAAGGAAAATGGGAAATATTCTGGGACAAAAGAGTTAGCGTATTCTATTGCGGGCTGCTTCCCACCAAAACAAAGATATAAAAAAATACACCCAGCGACAAGAACATTTCAAGCACTAAGAATTGCCGTTAATAAAGAAATTGACGTATTAGAAAAATTTTTGCAAGTTGTTCCTGAATGGCTTTTGCCGGGAGGAATTATTTCTATTATTAGTTTTCATTCCTTGGAGGATAGGTTAGTTAAAAATTCTTTTAAAAATGATCAAAGACTAAAAAACCTAACAAAAAAGCCAATAACTCCGTCAGTACAAGAAGTCGAATTAAATAAAAGAGCTAGAAGTGGGAAATTAAGAATTGCTCAATTAAATTAAAGAGCTAATAATTTCTAACGTAATGATTTGATCGTATTTGTAAGAATATGAATTGCTTTTTTTATATCGTCTGAGTTAGTGCTTAATCCAATACTTAACCTTATTGAAGATTCTGCTTCTCTGAAAGATCTACCTAAGGCTAGTAAAACATGAGATGGTTCACCATTACTGCATGCAGATCCACTAGAACAAATTATTTTAGATTTTAAAAGTTTATGAAACTTTGCTCCGTTTAAATCCAATACAGTCAAATTTAAATTATGAGGTAATCTTTTTTCTATGGAGCCATTAATTAATAAACCAGAATTGTTTTCTAACAAACCCTCTAAAAGGTTATTTCTGTATAAACGTAATTTCTCAGCATTATTTTTTTGATTTAAAACTGCTATCTCTATTGCTTTAGCAAAGCCAACTACTAAAGGAAGAGGTAATGTACCAGACCTGAGACCATATTCCTGACCTCCTCCAAGAATTAAAGGGTCAAGATTAATTTCTTCATCAATTAAGAGAAGTCCTATCCCTTTAGGACCATATATTTTGTGAGAACTCATCGTAATCATATTTACATCTGATAAAAGATTGTCTAACTCGATATAACCTAAACATTGTGCGAAATCAGAGTGAAAAGTTATTCCTTGCGATTTACATATTTTTGAAATATTCTCTATGGGCTGAATAACTCCTATTTCGTTATTTGCCAACATAACACTAACCAGAAATGTATCTTCTCTTATATTTTTTTTGAATTGTTCTTCTGAAATTAAGCCATCCTTCTCAGGATTAATTTCTGTAACCATAAACCCCTCTTTTTTTAGTTGGTTTAGAGGCTCCAAAACAGCTTTATGCTCCGTTTTTAAGGTAATAATATGTCCATAATTTTCTGTTTTTTTATAGTAATTTCTAGCAAAACCTAATAAGGCTAAGTTATTAGATTCTGTTGCTCCACTTGTAAAAATAACTTTTTTATTTTTAAGAAATAAATTTTGTTCTATTTTTTCTCTTGAGGCTTCCAATATAGCGCTTGCGTTAATCCCCGCCAAATTAGATTTGCTTGCAGGGTTAGAAAATATCTCACTCCAAAAAGGTTTCATAGAATCAACAACATCTTTAGAGCAAGGAGTCGAAGATTGATAGTCTAGTAGTATGGGAGTTGATAGCATTATGTTTAGTATATAAAATTCTGTTTATTACTAGAAAAGCAAATTAAAGAATTAAAAAAAATGAATGAAATTAATCAAATAAATAATGAACCGGGAAGAAAATCAAGAATTTTATTAGTTGATGATGAGCCTGGTTTAAGAACAGCTGTAAAAACATTTCTAGAAGATGAGGGCTTTGAAATATTTATTGCAGTTGATGGAGAGGATGGTTGGGAAAAAGCTCAAACAGTTTTCCCCGATTTGATAATTAGCGATGTTATGATGCCTCGAGCCAATGGTTATGCTTTATTAGAAAAAATTAGAGAGGATGAAAAATTAGGGGGAACTCCAGTTATTTTTCTAACTGCAAAAGGAATGACCCTAGACAGAACTGAAGGTTATCTTGCAGGAGTTGACGATTATATTTCCAAACCTTTCGATCCCGATGAATTAGCTGCAAGAGTTAAAAATGTAATCAACAGACAAGAACGTTTACTAAAAGAAGCGGCACGATTCGCAGATATTGATGTAAGCAAAATGGCAAAACAAATTACTGAAATAAAATCTATGCTCACAGACCAAAACCAGACAAATCCAGAAAATAAAATAAATCTTCCTAGTTTTACTCCAAGAGAAGCAAGTGTGCTTCAACTAGTAGCAGAGGGACTGATGAACAAAGAAATTGCAAGACAGCTTGAAACATCAATTAGAAATGTTGAGAAATATGTAAGTAGACTTTTTATCAAGACAGGTACATCTAGCCGAACCGAATTAGTTCGTTATGCACTTGAAAATCATTTAGTAAAATAAATTATTTAATCTTTTCGAATTCAATTAGTTTTGAAAAATAAAAAGGAGCTTGATTTAATTTCTTTTTAACCACTTTAAATCCTCTTTCTTTAGCAGCATTAATAATACCCTTTTCTTTCAATGTATATGCTCTTGTAGTTTTACTTGGCCCAGGAAATAATTTCCCAATATTTTTTAGGACAGCAAGAACTGGAGTATAAGGAGCAAAGCTAACGATAAGTTTTTCTTTGCTTAGATCGCATAGATGTTGGACCATTTCTTCTGCGACCGGTTGAGGATAATGAATAAATACATCCAAACAAACTACAACATCAAATAATCCTTTTAATTTTTCTAGATCACAAACTTCATATTTAATTTTACCTTGATTCAAACCTAATTCATTAATGCGTTTCTTTGTTTCTTTAATCATTTCAGAAGAAATATCGCTCACTTGTAGTTCTTTTATACCAAGTCTTAATAAAGGTATGGAAAGACTTCCCACTCCACAGCCTGCATCACAATAACTTTTTTTTGTTAGTTCAGGATAATTTTTGATGTATGAGACTACATCATCTACAGTTTTTTGATGTCCTTTCCTAATATTTTTCTGAACTGTATTAATTTCATCAGATTTGCTATAAATTTTATTCCATCTTTCAAAGCCAGTTCCATTAAAGTACTCCCTAACTTCACTCTTTTCGATAATCTTATTTGACGTCATAATATTCTATGAAAATTTATTCTTTTTATACTAACTAACTGGCGCCAAATTAATTGCACGCCATTATGGGAAAGAATTGATTTGTTATTTTGTCAGAATTGAATTCTAAAGATATTTATAAAATTGCTGTCGTAATGGGTAGTGATTCAGATCTAAAAACATTGAAACCAGCTATTGATGTTTTAAGAGAATTTGGAATAAAAACTGAAGTTTGTATACTTTCTGCTCATAGAACACCTATGGAAATGATGGAATATGCAAAAAATGCAGAATCAGAAAACATAAAAGTAATAATTGCCGGTGCTGGTGGTGCTGCTCATCTTCCAGGAATGCTGGCATCCATAACTTGCATTCCTGTAATTGGAGTACCAGTAGAGAGCAAGACACTTAAGGGGATTGACTCTCTTTTATCAATCGTTCAAATGCCCGCTGGGATTCCAGTTGCAACAGTTGCAATTAATGGAGGTCAGAATGCTGGATTATTGGCAATAGAGATTATCAGTTTATTTGATGAATCCATAAAGAAAAATTTAAAAGAATTTAGAGAAAATCTACATACACAGGTCAGAGCTAAAAATAGTAAGTTATCAAATATTGGATCTGACAATTATCTTCAAAATAAATAAACTCATTTTTCTTTTAGGCATTGTTAAGAAAGTTTTCTTTTTTAAGGAAGTTCATAACTTTTTCAACGGAATCATTTAAGTCTAACGAACCTGTATCAACAACAATTTCAGGATTATGAGGAGCTTCATATGGACTAGAAATCCCTGTAAATTCTTTAATTTCACCCAAACGAGCTTTCTTATAAAGACCTTTAGTATCCCTATTTTCGCAAACTGCGATATCAGCAGCACAATAAACTTCAATAAAATCCTTAGATCCAATAATTTTTCTCACCTTATCTCTATCGCTAATAAATGGTGAAACGAATGCTGTAATAGTTATTATCCCAGCATTCATAAATAAATTCGCAACTTCTCCAATTCTTCGTATATTTTCTTCTCTATCTTCATCCGAAAAACCAAGATCTTTACATAAACCGTGTCTAATATTATCTCCATCCAAGACATAAGTCGAAAAACCATCTAAGTGTAAAACTTCATTTAAAGCGTTGGCTAAAGTACTTTTACCTGAGCCAGATAAACCTGTAAACCAGATAACCATTCCTTTATGACCTCTCATTTTCTCTAACTTTTCTCTATCAATAGTTAAATTGTGCCACTTTATATTGGTTGACTTTGTTTGATCTTGTTCTTTCATTGTTGGGATCATCAAAATTAAAAACCTATCCTAACCCCTGTTTCATAAATTATGAAATCCCTCTTTACGAAGAAACTCAATTGATTTCGATACCATATCACCCTGTAACTGGATATTACTATCAATTAATGTTCCCCCAGTACCACAAAAAACTTTAATTTTTTTTAGTAATTCTTTTAATAAGATTGCATCCTGAATACCTAACCCTTTAATCAAAGTTATAGTCTTACCCTTTTTGCCTTTTTTTTGTTTTGAAATATTTATTTTTGATCTTTTATTAAAATTATCTTCATGAGCTGTTTCTTCAGATTTTTTTTGTTGATTATCAAATTCGATCCAATTCTTTTTTCCCATTATTTTCAATATAATCTATAGTTAGTTAATACTTATTCTATAGAAAAGTGGTAAGTACATTTTCTCGCAAAGATCAGAACTATAAAAATGACGATTTAAATCAACCCTCCAAAGAGGGAAGATTTGGAAAATATGGTGGTCAATATGTTCCTGAAACGCTAATGCCTGCTCTTTTTGAGCTTGAAACAGCTGCATCTAATGCATGGAAAGATAAACTTTTTGTAAAAGAATTAAATCATCTCCTTAAGACTTATGTAGGAAGAGAAACACCACTTTATGAAGCCAAAAGACTTACTGAACATTACAAAACTAAACAAGCAACTCCTAGAATATGGCTTAAAAGAGAAGATTTAAATCATACTGGTGCTCACAAAATTAATAATGCCCTCGGACAAGCTTTACTTGCAATAAGAATGGGCAAAAAAAGAATAATTGCAGAAACTGGAGCAGGTCAGCACGGAGTTGCTACTGCTACTGTTTGTGCGAGATTTGGCTTGAAATGTATTATCTACATGGGTGCTGAAGATATAAAAAGGCAATCCCTTAACGTTTTCAGAATGAAACTTCTAGGAGCTGAAGTTAAAGTTGTAAATTCTGGAACTGCAACACTTAAGGATGCCACTAGTGAAGCCATTAGAGATTGGGTTTCTAATGTCGAAACCACACACTACATTTTAGGATCTGTTGCCGGCCCACACCCTTTCCCAAAGATTGTGCGAGATTTTCATGCAGTTATAGGTGAAGAAACTAAAAAACAATGTTTAGAATCATTTGGATCTTTTCCCGATATTTTGCTTGCTTGTGTAGGTGGGGGATCAAATGCAATGGGGCTTTTCCATCCTTTTGTTAAAGAAACTTCTGTGCGTCTTATTGGAGTTGAAGCTGCAGGAAGCGGAGTTGATACTGACAAACATGCTGCCACTATCACTAAAGGGTCAGTTGGAATTTTGCATGGATCAATGAGTCTTCTCTTGCAAGATGATAATGGTCAAGTACAAGAAGCTCACTCAATAAGTGCAGGTTTAGATTACCCTGGAGTAGGTCCTGAACATAGCCATTTAAAAGAAATAGGTAGAGCAGAATATGGATCAGTCACAGATCAAGAAGCTTTAGACGCTTTAAAACTTGTTAGTGAACTAGAAGGAATTATTCCTGCACTTGAAACTTCCCATGCCTTTGCTTGGTTAGATAAATTATGCCCTACTCTTGAAAAAGATACTCATATAGTTATCAATTGCTCTGGAAGAGGCGACAAAGATGTTAATACTGTTGCATCTTCATTAGATATTTAATCAATACCTTGGTATTGATGGGTCAATATATCTACTCCATCCATCAATACCCTCCTCCAAATTCCATATTTCGCTCACAATATTATTATCCAAGCACCATTGAGAAAAGTTATAACTTCTTATTCCTGCATGACAGGTAACTACAATTTCTCTATCTAATAAACCAGCAAATATTTCTTCAACATATTCAGATGTAACTTTACTAATTGGTATATGTAAAAATTCTTTTGAGAAACGAGCCAGTTCAAGCTCTGACTGCTCTCTTACATCAATCAAGACTGGATCTTCTTTCTCAGAATTAAACCAATCATTTAGACTAGAAGCATTTATAGATTTTGGATGACTTCCCAATTTATAGGATAAATTATGTGTTATTTACAATTTAATAAATTAAGTTGCAGTAGGAAATTTATTGTTAAAAATAAAAATAAACATTGATAATGAAACTTAAAGTAGTAGCAATAATCCTATTATTATCTTTATTACTTTTTTTTGGTTTTAAAAAAGTTTCTACTAATAAAAAGAAGGAACAAAGTACAAATATTGAGCAACTAAAAATCTTAAAATATGCACCTGAAAACAATAAATTATTATTTATTTCAAATTTAAATAGTTTTAATATCGTTAATAATAATGAAAAGGATAAAAAACCAACAAATAAAGATAACTTTTTTTTAATAAAAGACTCTATATTAGATTACTTAGGAATAGATCTAGGCAACAATAAATTAGAAGATATCTATAATAATGAACTTATAATCTCAACTTTTGAAAATAATAAAAAGCTTGAAGATGATATTTTGATTGTTTTTAAAATTAAGCCAGAAAAAACAATAGAAGATTTATTAAATTTGCCTAATAATATAAATCAGATTGATGAGATAATTTCAATTAATAGAGAAAACAAAATAAATTTTCTTAACTATATATACCGAACCGACGATAATTATATAATTGCTTCATCAGATAAAAAATTAATCAAAAATAGTATTATCTCTAGTAAAAATTTTAAGAAAAAAAAATTTCAATATGAGGGAGAACTTGATGGACTGAACAATGAAAAAAATATATTATTCACAAATAAATTTTTGGAAAATAAATTTTTTAATAAAGAAATTTTACCTGAGAATAATGGGGATAAAATTGCTACAATTTTCGACTTTAAAAATAAGCAACTAATTTTAAAATCATATTTACTAAATAATAAAAAAAATATTGATATTCTTACTTACGAAAAGTTTATGAATAAAGAGAATAGTAATGAAGATAATCCTGAAAATTTAATTTTTTGTGATACGAAAAATTTTGATAAACATCTTAATCCCTTAATAAATGATTTTCAACTCAGTTTTTTTGAAGAGTTTAATCAAAATAATAATCAAAACATTTTAATTCTCAATTCAAATAAAGATTGGCTTATTACGTTTGAAAAAAATAATGAAGATCAATTTGATTTAAGTACTTTGAGAAAGCTAAAAGATTTCAACAAATATACTTTGAAACAGAATGAAGATATTTATTCGATATATTCCAAAGATATTCTTGAAGAAAAAGACGATGTTATAAAACAATTATCTTTTGAAAATATCTATTCGATAGAATCAAAAGGTTTACAAATCATAAGTAATAATTTAATTGATGGTAAAGAATTTGAGAAAATATCAAAAAAATTTTTTAACCTAAAAAGTAATAAAGATAAATCTGCTTTTCTTTATTCAAAAGTAGATATCAAACAGGGTAATTCTAATAAAATTAAATATTTTTCTAATTTGCAGGACCTTAATTTTCTCATTAAAAATATTTTAAAAATATCAAATGAAGAATCGCTAGAAATCATAAGCCAGTCTATTCCTGAAAAAAATCCAATTATTTACAGAGAAACAATATTAAACATTCTTTAAATTAAATTTATTCAAACAAGCTTCAAAAACAATCATTTTAATTTTTGCGAAGTTAATATCTTGTGGTTAATTAAAAATTATTTGACTATCTTTAATCTATAAGTATTTGATATTGAATTAAGCAATTGGATAGTAACAAACTAATTTTAAAACCAGGATTAGAGGGTGTCCCTGTTACTAATTCATCCATATGTGATATTGACGGCAACAAAGGTAAATTATTGTACAGAGGCTATTCCATTGAAGAACTATCCAAAAAAAGCAGTTTTTTAGAAACCGCTTACCTATTGATTTGGGGTGAATTGCCCACAACTATTCAACTAAGAGATTTCGAGCAAGAAGTTCAGATGCATCGAAGGTTAAGTTTTAGAGTTAGAGATATGATGAAATGTTTCCCTGCAACTGGTCATCCTATGGATGCTCTTCAATCTAGTGCAGCTTCTTTGGGGCTCTTCTATTCGCGTAGAGCAATAGATGATCCTAATTACATCTACAACGCAGTGATAAGACTAATAGCAAAAATACCCACAATGATTGCAGCGTTCCAACTTATTAGAAAAGGACAAGACCCAATTCAACCTAGAGATGATCTAACTTATTCATCAAATTTTCTTTACATGTTGACTGAAAAAGAACAAGATCCTATAGCCGCAAAAGTTTTTGATAGGTGCTTAATTCTACATGCCGAACATAGTTTAAACGCAAGTACATTTAGCGCTAGAGTGACTGCAAGTACTCTTACAGATCCATATGCTGTCATCGCCTCTGCAGTAGGAACCTTAGCTGGCCCATTGCATGGAGGAGCAAACGAGGATGTGATTGCGATGTTAGAAGAGATTAAAATCCCAGAAAATGCTGGGTCTTTTTTAGATAATGCAATAAAAAATAAAACTAAGATAATGGGCTTTGGCCACAGAGAATATAAAGTCAAAGATCCAAGAGCAATTATTCTTCAAAAACTTGCAGAAGAACTTTTTATTAGATTTGGAGCAGATGAAATGTATGAAGTTGCTAAATCACTTGAGGCAGAGGCAATACCAAGACTTGGACCTAAGGGTATATTCCCTAACGTGGATTTTTATTCTGGCCTTGTTTATAGAAAACTTGGTATTCCTCGTGATTTATTTACTCCAATTTTTGCCATATCTAGAGTGGCTGGTTGGTTAGCTCATTGGAGAGAGCAACTTGGAGCAAATAGAATTTTCAGACCATCCCAAATCTATACAGGTTCAGCACCAAGAGATTGGATCAGCTTAGAAAGTAGAGAATAATATTTGCAGCTTTTCATAAAAAACACACATATTGTTTGTGAAGAGTTAATCTATTAAGTAAATAACATAAAAATTTTGGAATACGGATTAGATCTCGAATATAGTTTTAATGAATTCTTAAAAGGTTTTGGCCTTTCCAGCGAAATCGCTCATATAATATGGCTCCCTCTTCCTATGCTTTTGGTTTTGGTAGCGGCAGTTGTTGGCGTTTTAGTAACAGTTTGGCTTGAAAGAAAAATATCTGCTGCTGCTCAACAAAGAATAGGTCCAGAATATGCTGGAGCGCTCGGCGTCCTCCAACCAATTGCAGATGGTCTTAAGTTACTTGTCAAAGAAGATATTATTCCTGCCAAAGCGGATGGGATTCTCTTCACTGCAGGACCTATATTAGTTCTTGTCCCAGTGATTCTGTCCTGGCTAATTGTTCCTTTTGGACAAAACCTTTTAATAAGTAATGTTGGCATTGGAATTTTCCTATGGATTGCTTTAAGCAGTATTCAACCAATTGGTCTTCTTATGAGCGGATACGCATCAAATAATAAGTATTCTTTATTAGGAGGATTAAGAGCAGCGGCACAATCAATAAGTTATGAAATTCCTTTAGCTTTATCTGTACTGGCTATCGTACTAATGACAAATTCTTTAAGTACTGTTGACATTGTCAACCAACAAAGTGGTGCTGGAATCCTAAGTTGGAATATATGGAGACAACCAGTTGGTTTTATAGTCTTTTGGATTTGTGCTCTTGCAGAATGTGAGAGACTTCCGTTTGACTTACCCGAAGCTGAAGAAGAATTAGTTGCGGGATATCAAACTGAATATGCAGGGATGAAATTCGCATTGTTCTACCTGGGTAGTTACATTAATTTAATTCTTTCCGCTTTATTAGTATCAATACTTTATTTGGGAGGATGGGGTTTTCCTATCCCAGTTGAATTAATAGCTAAGTTTCTTAATTTACCTATTAATGCACCCTTTATTCAGGTTTTCACTGCATCAATAGGAATTGTAATGACTGTACTGAAAGCATATCTTTTAGTTTTTATTGCAATATTATTACGTTGGACAACTCCTAGAGTAAGAATTGATCAACTCTTAGATCTAGGATGGAAGTTTCTTCTGCCAATTTCTCTTGCTAATCTTTTGATAACAGCAGGATTAAAACTTGCTTTTCCGCAATTCTTTGGTGGTTAAATTTAAGTAGAAATACTTAAATTTAAAATTAATCCACTAAAATAAAATAACTAAGTAAATTCTTCGAAATGAACAATTTCCTTCAACAAATAAATAGCTATATCAAAGAAGCATTTAATGCTGGCAAATATTTATACAATGGTATATCGGTAACTTTTGATCATCTTCGAAGAAGACCAGTTACTGTTCAATATCCATATGAAAAATTAATACCTTCTGAAAGATATAGAGGAAGGATACATTATGAATTTGATAAATGTATTGCTTGTGAAGTTTGTGTGAGAGTATGTCCTATAAATCTCCCAGTAGTTGATTGGGTAATGAATAAAGAAACCAAAAAAAAGGAACTTAGAAATTATTCAATAGATTTTGGAGTTTGTATTTTTTGCGGAAATTGTGTTGAATATTGCCCAACTAATTGTCTGTCAATGACCGAAGAATATGAATTAGCTACTTTTGACAGGCACAATTTAAATTTCGACAATGTCGCACTTGGCAGACTACCCACAAATGTCACAACAGATCCTTCAGTTAAACCTCTAAGAGAACTTGCCTATCTTCCTAAAGGTGTCATGGACCCTCATGAAATCCCAGCTTCAGATGCAAGAGTTGGTAAATTACCGGAAGAAGTTTATGATTGGATGAGGCCTGAATCCAATGAAAATAAAGATAAAGTTTCTAATCCAAACAATTAATTCACATTAATTTATGTCCATTGCCATAACAACACAATTTATTTGTTTTACAGTTTTATCTTTAGTTGTCATTATTGGAGCACTTGGTGTTGTGTTGCTCGAAAGTATTGTTTATTCAGCATTTCTGCTTGGTGGAGTTTTCATGAGTGTTGCAGGATTATATCTTCTATTAAATGCAAGTTTTGTTGCTGCGGCTCAAGTTTTAGTTTATGTGGGTGCAGTGAATGTATTAATAATTTTTGCAATAATGCTAGTCAATAAAAAAGAAGATTTAAAACCTATTAATGACATCAAATCGAGAAGAGTTATATCAACATCGATATGTTTAACCCTTCTAAGCCTCTTAATAAGAGTTGACTTGACCAATGTATGGAGCTTATCAACTCCTCAAAACTCTATTGGAGAAGAATCAACTATTAGGATTGGTGAACATCTTTTTAGTGATTATTTACTCCCATTTGAAGTAGCTTCAGTCCTACTTTTAATGGCAATGATTGGGGCTATTGTTTTAGCTAGAAGAGATGTAATGAGCAAAGATATTTCGACAGGACTACCTGTTGATCAAGAGTTAATTGAAAAATCATCAGAACCATTACTTACAAATAAAAATTAACCTTTTGTATTACTTATTATGAATTTAGAATCAATTCCTCTTCAAGCCTTTTTAATAGTTTCTTCAGCACTATTTTGTATTGGTATTTGGGGATTATTAAATAGCAGAAATGCAGTAAGAGTTCTTATGAGCATTGAGTTAATGCTAAATGCAGTAAATATAAACTTAATGGCGTTTTCTTCCTATGTTGATAATAATTTAATTCAAGGACAAGTTTTTACAATTTTTGTGATTACTGTAGCTGCGGCAGAAGCAGCAGTTGGATTAGCTATCTTGTTATCTCTTTACAGGAATAGGGTGACTGTAGATATGGAAAGTTTTAATTTATTAAAATGGTAAAACCACTAAATGAAACTTTCATTGGTGCTTATTGTATATCGTTCAGATAGTTCTATAGCTCAAGAGGCTTCTAAATTTTGTGAAGAAGTCCTAAAAGCAAAAAATATACAATCAAAAAGATTTGAAAGTGATTTTCATAAAGATGAAATTGAAAAATATTTTTGTAATCTCAAATTACAGCCGAATATTGGCATAGTTCTTGGTGGAGATGGAACCTTCCTGAAATGTGCAAATGCATTAGCTGATTATGATATTCCTTTATTGAGTATTAATATTGGAGGTAATTTGGGGTTTCTTACTCAAGAGAAAGAATTTTTATTTGACAAATCTTTTATTAAAATCCTTGAAAACGAAGAATATTTAATTGACTTTCGTAATAGATTAAATTGTAATGTTTGTATTGAGGGGACAAGTTCTGAGAAAAAAATAATAAAAAGCTATAACGCCTTAAATGATTTTTATTTTAAATCAGTTGAAGAAGATATTTCTCCCACCAACCAAATACAAATTGAAATAGATAATGAGAAGGTAAATGAATATAAAGGTGATGGATTGATTGTAGCTACAACTACGGGTTCAACAGCCTACTCAATGGCTGCAGGAGGTCCAATAGTACATCCAAGTATAGATGGAATGATTATTAACCCTATATGCCCAATGAGTTTGGCTAGTAGACCAATCATCATACCTAATACAAGTATGGTAATCATTAAGCCAGTAAAAAAAAGTAAAGGGGAAATTAAATTATGGACTGACGGTTCAAAATGTATGACCATTAAGGAAAATTATTATTGTGAGATCAAGAAAGGTAAATCACCCTGCAAAATAATAAAGTTTAAAAAAAGCACAAGTTACTATAATACTTTAATAAAAAAACTAGATTGGAAAGGCGATTTGTCTCCAAATAATTTCAAAAATTAAATGGCCTTTGAGATAGAAAGAAGATTTCTTATAAAAAATGATAATTGGAAAGAATTCATAAATAAAAAAGTTTATATTGAACAAGGATATTTTTCCAAAAGTTTAGATGGTTGGATTATTAGGATAAGGCTTATAGGCAAAAACTCTAAAATTACACTTAAAAAACATATCAAGGGTTTTACCAACTTTGAATTTGAATACTCCATTCCACGAAGCGATGCTGAAACAATAATGTCAAATCTTTCAAACACAATTAAAAAAGATAGATACTTATTAGAAATTGAAAAAAAATCTTGGATTATAGATTGCTTTAAAGAAAATAATTATCCACTTGAAATTGCAGAAATTGAACTTTCTAATGAAGAAGAAGATTTAATTCTTCCATCTTTCATTTCAAAAGAAATTACTGGGCTGACCCATTACTCCAATTTCAGTCTTGCCAACAATCCTTTTTCAGGATGGAACAAAGAATAATAAACAACTTTAAAAAGAAACTAGGCAGAGGAGCCACTCATCCTTTATATTTTCTTTATATTTAAGCAAACTTATTTTTATTTTCTTCAGATGTATGGTCTTTACGACAAAGAAGGAATATTGAGATTCGTAGATTCAGAAAAGGATGCATGTATTGCATATGCTGAACTCTTTGAATTATGTTCTACAAATTATTGTCTAATTGATTTGGCTAAAGATACAAAAAAAGTAAAGGGTCATACTAATCTTGATCAGAGTCTGGGAGTGTACAACAATTAAACCCATCTCTACAAATCTTTCCGTTGTCCATTGCCCAATTCAAAAGTGCTACTCTGTTTTTAGAACCAGTTTTTGTGAACATATTACTTACATGATTATCAACAGTTCTTTTACTAATAGTGAGTTTTACCGCAATTTCTTGATTTGTAAGCCCATCGGCTACGAGATCAATGATTTCCATCTCTCTTGCTGAGAGACCCATCATATCAATTTTGTTTACTTCTTCTTCAACCATTTGCATTTAAACAGTTCCTTTTTTATATTAATTAAGTTTAGCAATCTCAGTACACTTGTTAACCAACTAGAAAACAAAAGCAATTGAAATCAAAACTTCAGCAGACTTTAGAAAAAAGATCTAAGGTAATAACGGCAGAGTTAATGCCGCCAAGAGGTGGAAGCCCCATAAGATCTATTAAGATAGCACAACTTTTGAAAGATAAGGTACATGCTGTTAACATTACCGATGGAAGTAGAGCTGTAATGAGAATGTGCAGCTTGGCAATGTCCAAACTATTACTGGAAAATGGAATAGAGCCAGTAATGCAAATTTCTTGCAGAGATCGTAATAAAATCGCTTTACAATCGGACATTCTGGGAGCAAATGCTTTAGGAATTAAAAATATCTTATGCATTACCGGTGATTCAGTAAAAGCTGGGGATCAACAAGATGCCAAGGCCGTGCATGAGTTTGAGTCTGTTAGATTGCTCAAACAAATTCAGGCTTTCAATAGAGGAATTGATCCTACCCTAGGAGAACTTGACGATCAAAAAACATTTATTTTTGCAGGTGCTGCAGCTGATCCAAATTGCAGAAATAAAAAAAGTTTAGAAAATAGAATAAGAAAGAAAAAAGAGAGTGGAGCCAGATTTATACAAACTCAAATGGTTATGGAAAAAGAAAATTTAATAGATTTCTGCAAAAAAATAGCCGAGCCTCTTGAAATTCCTGTAATTGCAGGAGTATTCCTATTAAAATCTTACAAAAATGCTCTCTTTATAAACAAATACGTTCCAGGTGCAAATATCCCTGAAAATATCTTAAATCGTCTTAAAGATGCCAAAGAGCCTTTACAAGAAGGTATTAAAATTGCAACTGAACAGGCTCATGATTTTATTAATATCGCAAATGGTGTTCATCTAATGGCAGTAAAATCAGAGCATTTAATTCCTGAGATTATTGTAAAAGCTGATCTTAGTCTGGAATATTAATCAAATCAGTACCTAATAATTCTGCCATAGCTTTCTGCTGAGGAGATGGCTCAGTCAAATCAGATCTTCTTGAATCTGCTATTAACCAATCTAAAGATGCATCTTGCAAATCAAAATGATCTCCATTTTTCCCAACACAATATTTACCGAACACTAACTTATCAATAAGTCTTACACCTTTACCAATTTTTGAATAATCAAAGATAATTGAGTTATCTATAGTTGCCCCCTCACAAATGCAACAACTTGGTCCAATCATTGATGGGCCAATAATAGTTGCTCCATCCTCAATCCTAGTCATACCTCCTATATAGACTGGCCCGGTAATATTAACCTTTTCCCAGTTAGCCGCTACATTCAAGCCTGTAAAAACTCCGGGTTTTATTTCCTTACCTGGTATTTGCACTTGTCTTACCTTACCTTGTAATACATTTCTAATAGCACTCCAATAATCAGGAACTTTTCCAATATCTACCCATTCAAAATCCATTGGTAATGCAAAAAATGGTAAATCCATTTCAACAAGTTTAGGGAAAAGATCAGCTCCAATATCAAATTTCTCTACTGAAGGTATGTAATTAAAAATTTCGGGTTCGAAAAGATAAATACCTGTATTTATAGAGTCACTTAAAGCTTGATCAACTGTTGGTTTTTCCTGAAAAGCCTTTATACGGCCGTTTTCATCAGAAACCACGACACCGTAACTTGATACTTGATCTTTAGTTACCTTCTTTGTTATTAAGCTCGCAATAGCTCCTTTCTGCTTATGTTTTTTAACAGCTTGAGTTAAATCTAAATCAACTAAAGCATCACCACATAAAACGACAAAAGTTTCATCAAAGAAATTTTGAAAATCCTGAATTTTTTTTAATCCTCCTGCGGATCCTAAAGCATCACCTATTAATTCTCCATCTTCAATTCTTCCTTCAAAACTATAAGCAATTTCTACTCCAAATCTTTGCCCATCCCTAAAATAATTTTCAATTTCTTCAGCCAAATGAGAAACATTTACCATTATTTCCTTAAAGTTATGTTCTCTTAAAAGTTCCAAGAGAAACTCCATAACAGGTTTTTGCAAAATCGGAATCATCGGTTTCGGGATCACATGCGTAATAGGCTGAACACGTGTACCCTTACCTGCAGCGAGTATCATTGCCTTCATGAATTCAAAACCTCTTTTTAAAGATTATACGTTATGACTAATAAGCTCCTAAACAGCAGAAGGGACGGTCTTGGTTACATCAAGATTCTCTATAGGCAATTGAGCTAAACCTCCTTCAGGAATTATTCTTTTAATTTGAATTGGGCCATATAAGGAGTTAATTTGTTTAATTTCAATTTTGTTTTCAGATGATAAAAATAACAAGGCCCAAAAAACCCCCAAACGATCTTTATCTAAATCATTTTTTACAACAGTTTGCCATTTCTCAACTAGATATTCAAAATCTGTCCACTGTAATGCTTTTTCCCACCCATCAATAAATTTACCTAGTGCTTTAGTGGTTTCCGGTAGTTTCTCACGATGCGCTAATGATTTCACTTGAGAAATTAAAGCTTTATCTGAATATTTTTTATTTCTTTTTCTCTTCATTAGAAGAAGGTCTTGGGTTTCCATAACTTCAGCAATAGACTCTAACTGACTTACCAGTTCTCCCAGAGTTGTTGTACGTTTGAGAATTGGTTGTGCTATTGACCTCCTTCTTAGATATCTTTCAGGATATTTTGGTATATCAAATTCTTGGTCAATCCAATCTTGATCATCCAAGTCAAAATCATCTTCAAAATCGGAAGAATTGTCTTTAAAAACATCAGATTCCAAAACTTGAGCCTTTAAATTAACTAGTACGGAAGCAGCAAAAAAAGCTTCGCTTGTCTCAGATAAATCCTTATGATAGGAACATTTGCTAGATGATTTGCTGCCGAAAGATTGTGAATATTCCTCTAAAAAACTATCAATTACACTTATTACATCAATATCCCATGGATCAAGATCACCTTTACCTGCGGCGTCTTGAAGAAACTTAATCAACAATCTAGGCCCTAATTGTCGTCTATGAGTAGGGTTGTAATTAGATATTTTTTAAATGGTAATAACTATATATAAGATATACCCTTAATTATTTAATGCCAAACAATATCGCATTAATTTTAAAAATTATATAGTTGGAGCTTTTAGGATCTCATTTGTTTTAGTTCCTGAAAAAATCTTTGTTTTCACAGCACTTTTAACTGCAGTTAAATCTCGATCGACCAAATTATTGATAGATGCAATGTAACTTTCAGTAACTAATCTAGGGTACAAACCTATTCCAATAATCGGTAAAAGTAAACAAGCAATAATATAAACTTCCCTTGGCTCTGCATCTATAAGTTTTCGTTCTTCGATCAATTTAGGATTTTCTTTACCAAAGAAAATTTCTCGTAACATTGACAGTAGATAAATAGGAGTAAGTATTACACCGATAGCAGCTAAAGAAGCCATCACTACTCTAAACGGAAGTGTATACACTTCATCAGTAACAAATCCTGTAAATACCATCAATTCGGAAACAAATCCGCTCATACCAGGCAAAGCTAGTGAAGCAAGGGAGCAAGCAGTCCATAGGGCAAACATGATTCTCATTTTTTGTCCTACACCACTCATTTCATCAAGTTTAAGAGTCTTTGTTCTGTCATAGGTGGCACCAACAAGAAAAAATAAACTTGCACCGATTAATCCATGACTAACCATTTGCAGCATAGCTCCACTTGTTCCAAGGCTACTAAAACTCCCTATACCAATAAGAACGAAACCCATATGACTTATCGAACTATATGCAATTTTTCTTTTAAGATTTCTTTGAGCAAAAGAAGTTAATGCAGCATAAATTATATTGACTACCCCTAGAACTATTAATAATGGGGCAAATTGAGCATGAGCAACGGGTAATAATTGTGCATTAAATCGTAAAAGAGCATATCCTCCCATCTTTAATAAAATTCCTGCTAAAAGCATATGAACAGGGGCTGTAGCCTCTCCATGAGCATCTGGAAGCCAAGTATGAAGAGGTACTATTGGTAGTTTTACTCCAAATGCAATTAAAAGCCCGACATAACATAATATTTGGAATTTTTGACTAAAATCTTGAGCTGCCAAGTGAGAAAACTCAAAGTTAGGAATTTCTGTACCATAGAAACCCATTGCTAACGCTGCTAAAAGAATGAAGATAGAACTACCAGCTGTATAAATAATGAATTTTGTTGCTGCATATTGTCGATTTTTGCCACCCCATATAGCCAATAATAAATAAACGGGAATTAACTCAAGTTCCCAAGTTAGAAAGAACAAAAGCATATCTTGTACTGCAAACACAGCGATTTGCCCACCATCCATAACCAATATCAAAAAGAAAAATAACTTTGGTTTGAACTTGACTGGCCATGCAGCAAGAACTGCTAAAGCAGTTATAAAACTAGTCAATAATATTAACGGCATAGACATGCCATCAGCGCCAACAGACCACGTAAGACCTAAATCAGGGAGCCAGCTAATATTTTCTTTCAGTTGAACATTTTCATTACTAATATCAAAGCCATTTATATATGAACCTACAGTTATTAAAAAAGTTATTAATGCAATAGACAATGCAAACCATCTCACCTCTTTGCCATCCCCTTTATCTGGGAAAAAAGGTATCACAAATGCACTACCAATTGGGAATAAAATTGAAGCAGATAACCAAGGAAAATTGGACAATCCAGCTCCCAAAGTTCCCAACATTTGTGTCGCAAAATGTGTATAAAAATAAGTGCTCAATTTAATAAGAAATTTATCTTAAATAAAGTCTAGAAATTTTCTGTATTTTTTCACCCCAATGGACAGTGAAGACACACAATTGTAATTAAGATACTTGTGGAGATTGAAAACCAAATATAGCAACTAGTAGAATTACTCCTCCAAAAACAATAAGCGCATAAAATTGAGCCCTACCAGTTTCAAAATATTTTAAACCTTCTCCACTACCTAAAGTTACAAGTCCAGTAAGATTTACGACGCCATCAACAACCTTAGAATCAACCTCTAAGACTTCTTTAGCAAGTCTTCTACTACCCTTAACAAAAAGTTTTTCATTAATATCATCTAGATACCATTTATTGGATAAAAACCTGTTGATAACCGGAAACTTTTCGGCAAATAAAACTGATAAATTAATTTTTTTCACAAAATATGCTTGATAAGCAATAATGATTCCAGCTAATGCAATAAGTACTGACGCAATTGCTAAAGGCAAAAATTCTTTTAATTCGAAAGCTTTTGCAGCAGTCTCTGCTTCTTCAGGATCTAGTAAATTTGCAATTTTACTATTCCATGGAAGTCCCATAAAACCAATTATTACAGACGGTACAGCAAGAAATACCAAGGGAAATGTCATTGACCAGGGCGACTCATGAATAGAACCATGTTCTTCATGCTCTTCTTCATTTTCTTCATCTAGGTTTATTTTAGAGGCTATTAGAAGCTCTTTTTGCAATTCTTTATTCTCCCCTCTAAAATCTCCTTCAAATGTCAAGAAATAAAGCCTAAACATATAAAAAGCAGTCATACCAGCAGTTAGAAGTCCTACGAACCAAAAAGCTGGAAAGGATATAAAAGCATTTCCGAGTATCTCGTCTTTACTCCAAAAACCTGCCAATGGGGGAATTCCACTAATTGCTACACAACCTATTAAAAATGTTATTGATGTATATGGCATTTTTTTTCTTAAACCGCCCATCAATCTCATATCTTGAGCTAATACAGGCTGATGGCCAACTACTTCTTCCATAGCATGTATTACTGAACCAGATCCCAAAAATAGCATTGCTTTAAAGCAAGCATGAGTTACTAAATGAAAAATTCCTGCGACAGGTGCTCCACAACCCATTGCGAGCATCATATACCCAAGTTGAGAAACTGTACTGTATGCTAAACCTTTTTTTAAATCCATTTGGGTCAAAGCTATAGAGGCTCCTAAAAAACAAGTAATGGTACCAACTAAAGCAATAATGAACTGAATAGAGGGGAATATTGAATACAAAGGTTGAAGTCTTGCCACCAAAAAGATTCCGGCTGCAACCATTGTTGCAGCATGGATAAGTGCAGAAATTGGTGTAGGACCTTCCATTGCGTCAGGTAACCACACATGAAGAGGAAACTGAGCGGATTTAGCCATTGGCCCTAGAAAAACTAAAAAACAAAGTAATAAAGCAGCCCAAATGGGTATCGAATGGTCAGATATAGATTGAGAAATTCCAGTAGCTATTTCATTAAAATCAAAACTATTTGTTGCCCAAAATAGGCCAAGAATTCCTAGTAATAAACCAAAGTCTCCCACTCTATTAACAACAAATGCTTTTTGTGCAGCGTGTGCAGCGCCATCCCTGTCATACCAAAAACCAACTAATAAATAAGAACACATCCCAACTAATTCCCAAAAAACATAAATTTCTAATAAGTTCGGACTAACTATTAATCCCATCATTGAACTACTAAATAATGCTAAATATGTAAAAAATCTGACATAACCTTTGTCATGCGCCATGTAACCATGAGAGTAAATCATTACCAGCAAAGTTATTGTTGTTACTAACGCAAGCATTACACTCCCCAAAGAATCAAGGACAAATCCCATTGGAATTGTGAAATCCCCTGCATTGGCCCATACAAATAATTTTTCTACTGATTGATAACCATTAACTTGTTCAATTAAGGCTTTATAACTAATTACCGCAGAAATCCCAACGAAAGAAATCAGACCTACAGAAACAATTTCTCTTGAATTATTAATTTTCTTGTTAATACTTATTAGTCCTAAGCCAGAAAGCACTGCTCCAATAAGTGGGAAAACGGGAATTAACCATGCAATTTCTGAAGCTTGTGGCATTTTTTAAAGAACTTATATTTTGATTTTAAACTGTCAATTGAAAAATTCAGACAAAAATGATGAATTAAATGTTTTAACAGCAATATTTATATATTGATGAGACCACCAAAGTACGCCTATTGCAATTAATATGCCAACTTGAGAAAACCTAAAAAATTCTTTAATCTTAAATTCTTGCCTCCCCTCAAGTATCGCCAAGAAAGGGATTATGGAAGTATTTTTTTTAAAATTTTCAAATTCTTCTCCAAATCTATTTGCTAATCTCTTGTCGCCATGCCAGATTGCAAAAAGGTGATGCAAAACTAAGCCAATAGAAGTTACTAATGTGAATGATGTACCAATCCATAAAGTATGAGCAAAACACCAAATTATCTGACCAAATGCCTGCGGATGTCTTGTGATTCGCATTATGCCAGTTCCATAGATTCGCACTTTAGGTTTTAAAACGGAAGGAATTTCAAGCAAATTGTAAGTAGCGGGATATAAAAATAAAAAACTTATTGCAGTTAAGAACCAAACGACCATAAAAACAAAATTATTGCCCTGTAAATTCCATAATCTGATTCCGTCATATCTATGAGCTAAAAAATAACTAATCAAGATAATTGCAGATGGCAAACTTAAAAAAACAAAACATAACCGCCATAATCTTGGACCCATAATAGATTCTGCTTTGATTCTTAAAGCAGCTCCCCCACTATGAATGACCGCAAAAATCAAAATCAAAATTAAGATGATTAGCGAAGTTTTATGAGTCTCCATATATTTAATTTGTTCAAATAATTTTTGTTCTTAACAAGAATGCTCCTAAGCATTAGAATTATAAGAAATTGTAGGCATAGTAGATGCCAGAATTACCATTTACACTTGACCAATTAAGAATATTAAAAGCTATAGCAGCTCAAGGAAGTTTTAAAAAAGCTGCAGATCTCTTATATGTAACCCAACCTGCCGTAAGTTTACAAATACAAAATTTAGAAAAACAACTTGAAATCACAATTTTCGACAGAGGTGGTAGGAAGGCTCTATTAACTGAAGCAGGGAGACTATTACTTGAATATTGTGAACGAATTTTGAATCAATGCGACGAAGCTTGCAAAGCTATTGAAGATTTAAATAGTTTAAAAGGTGGAACTCTTGTCATTGGAGCGAGCCAAACAACGGGTACATATCTAATGCCGAGAATGATAGGACTATTCAGACAAAAATACCCTGATGTATCCGTTCAACTTCAAGTTCATAGTACGAGAAGAACTGGTTGGAGTGTGGCCAATGGACAAATTGACTTAGCCATTATTGGCGGACAATTACCTGGAGATTTGGAAAATTTGCTACAAGTAATTCCATATGCCACTGATGAATTGGCATTAGTTTTACCATCTAAACATCCACTTTCGACAAAAAAAGAGCTTCTAAAAGAAGACTTATACAAGTTAAATTTTGTAACATTAGACTCACAATCTACAACAAGAAAAGTAGTTGACAAACTTCTCCAAGATTCTGGGCTTGATATTCAAAGATTAAAAATTGAGATGGAACTTAACTCTCTTGAAGCAATCAAGAATGCAGTTCAATCAGGTTTAGGAGCTTCCTTTTTGCCTGTTGTTTCTATTGAAAGAGAATTATCGGCTGGAACAATCCACAAAGCATTCGTTGCTGATTTAGAGGTAAAAAGAGAACTTAAATTAATTACTAATCCGTCAAGATATACATCAAGAGCATCAGAAGTATTTAAGAAAAACATTCTCCCACAATTTGCTAGTTTAGAAAGCCCTTTGAGGCAAATATAATTTCGATCAAAACTGAATTGCTTCTCTGTTAATACCTACACCGCCGTCTTCAGCTTGTCCTTCACCTTTAATTATAAATTTATTTTCATTTACATCAGTCTGATAAACGCACTTAACTATTGGCTTATCTCTTATAGAACCAATATAAGCAAAAGTATTCATCCTTTGCTTACATTCTCTTACATCTTCATTACTAATTGCACCCTCTTTTTGCAGCACTGTCCAATTCTCTCTTCTAATAACACACCCTGGTTGAAGAGCTGGTTGCGTTACAAAACTCGTAGATGGATTAAGAGTAGTATACATTTCAACATCAATTACAAAAGCACTAGCTCCCCATTGTCTGCAAAATTCAGGATCTGGAACAGCCATATCTAATTGTTGTTGACTTGCTATATTTCCCTGCCCGCCATCAGTTGTACTGGTAATAGCACTCCCGATACCAACTCCTAAAATTAAAACACCAGCAAGTACGGCAATGGTTCCTGTACTAAAGTTGATCTTTTGTTCAGAAGAAGCAGGCAATCTATTGCTTCTTTGACCATACGGATCAATGTCCTTTGGATTTGGTGGATAATAACTTCTATTTGAGCCTCTTCTTGGCCTTCTATTTGAGGATGATCTATTCACAGCACTTCATTTGTCTTTGGTAAACCCATTGAATAATTCATTACTCTACAATAAGGGTTATAGCTAAGCTGACCATTTTGAAGCAAAAACTTAATCAAACCTTCAATTTCTGATCCTATTTTTCGAAGTTCATAATCATCTAAATCCTTTCCTGCTCTCTCTTTTATTAATTCCTTGAATTTTTCATTTATTTTGTTTAGAGAATCTTCGTTCCAAATAAATTCGTTATCAGGATCTAAATCAAGAGTTAGTTTATTGGGATGAAACTTTAATGCCTCATCTACCACTTCGGCAGTAAAAATTCTTACATGCCTAGTTGTCGATTTTAAAAGCATTTTTTCCATAATTTTACGAAATAATCAACGAAAAAAACTATTATGTTCTAACTTTAATGTAGCTTATTAGTAAGTGTTAATTTATTTCTTGATTTAATAATGCGTGTTGTAATTGCTGGTGCTGGTTTAGCAGGTTTATCTTGCGCTAAATATCTAGTCGATAATGGACACATTCCGATCGTACTTGAAGCCAGAGACGTTTTAGGTGGGAAAGTTGCCGCATGGAAAGACGAAGATGGAGATTGGTATGAAACTGGGTTACATATATTTTTTGGAGCCTACCCAAATATGTTGCAACTTTTTAAAGAATTAGATATTGAAGACAGACTTCAATGGAAAAGTCATTCAATGATTTTTAATCAGCCATCAGAGCCTGGTACTTACAGTAGATTCGACTTTCCCGATATACCTGCTCCAGTTAATGGTGTATCAGCAATACTAAGCAATAATGATATGCTTTCATGGAATGAAAAGATTCTATTTGGATTAGGTTTAGTGCCAGCAATGCTAAGGGGCCAAAAGTACTTAGATAAATGTGATACAAAATCATGGACAGATTGGCTAAAAGAGCACAATATACCGGAAAGAGTTAATGATGAAGTATTTATAGCGATGAGTAAAGCTCTTAATTTCATTGGACCGGATGAAATATCATCTACAGTTTTATTAACAGCATTAAACAGATTTTTACAAGAAAAAAATGGTTCTAAAATGGCATTCCTTGACGGAGCTCCTCCAGAAAGACTATGCCAGCCAATGGTTGATTATATTAGTGCTCGTGGTGGTGAAGTTCACATGAATAGTCCATTAAGGGAAATCAATCTCAATGAGGACAGCACTGTTAAAAGTTTTACTGTCGCCTCCTTAGATAAAAACGAAAAGAAAGAGGTAACGGCTGATGCTTATGTAAGTGCAATGCCCGTAGATCTCTTTAAATTAATGATCCCAAAACAATGGAAAGGGTTAGATGCATTCTCTAAATTAGATGGTTTAAATGGTGTGCCAGTCATTAATATCCATTTATGGTTTGACAAAAAATTAACAGATATTGATCATTTATTATTCAGCAGATCACCTCTCCTCAGTGTTTATGCAGATATGAGTATCACCTGCAAAGAATATGAAGATCCAAATAGATCAATGCTTGAATTGGTTTTTGCACCAGCAAAAGATTGGATAAATAGGAGTGATCAAGATATTGTTGATGCAACTATGGAGGAACTCAAAAAATTATTCCCAACGCATTTCATGGGAGACGATAAAACAAACTTACGAAAATATAAAGTAGTCAAAACTCCAAGATCTGTTTATAAAGCAGTTCCTGGATGTCAAGAGTTCAGACCTAGTCAAAAATCACCTATAAAAAACTTCTTTTTAACAGGTGATTATACTATGCAAAAATATTTAGCATCTATGGAAGGAGCTGTTTTAAGTGGTAAATTATGCGCGGAATCAATCAATAAGGAGTATTCCAAAACTCCTCAAAATGTTTCTTCATGAGATTTACATTCCAGTAATTTAAAAATTCATCTAAAACTTTTTGAAAAATTCAATTTCGCAACTAGATCAAGCATACGAGATATGCCGAAAAGAAACCCAAAAATGGGCTAAAACCTTTTACTTGGGAACCCTTCTGCTGCCTACAGAGAAAAGAAAAGCTATTTGGGCTATTTATGTTTGGTGTAGAAGAACAGATGAAATAATGGATAGCTTAGAAGCTTCAACTAAATCGCAAGATGAACTTGCAGAAAATTTAAATGCATGGGAAGAAAATACAAAGAATGTTTTTAAAGGCAAAATTAAATCGGAATTAGATGCCGTTCTACTAGACACCATCGAAAAATATCCACAAAGTATTCAACCTTATCTAGACATGATAGATGGCCAAAGAATGGATCTTAATAAATTTAGATATAAAGATTTTGATGAATTAAAACTCTATTGTTATAGAGTCGCAGGGACTGTTGGCTTGATGACTCAGAATGTCATGGGGATCGATAGTGCTTACACATCCGCTCCATGGAGTGCCAAACCCGACCCCTCAAAAGCCGCTATAGCTTTAGGTATAGCAAATCAATTAACAAATATATTAAGAGATGTCGGCGAAGATAGGCAAAGAGGTAGAATTTATCTTCCTCAAGAAGATATTGAAAAATTTAATTATTCTGAAGAAAAACTTTTAAAAGGTGAAATAAACAAACAATGGAAAGCACTAATGAAATTTCAATTAACCAGGGCTCGCGATTGGTTCCAGAAATCTGAAGATGGAATCAAATGGTTATCTTCTGACGCAAGATGGCCTGTTTGGACATCCTTACGGCTTTACAGAGGAATATTAGATTCTATAGAAAGGCTAGACTATGATGTCTTTAACAATAGAGCTTTTGTAAAAAATTCAGTAAAAGCTTTTGAAATTCCTATATCTTTTTTAATTTCTCGAATTAAATGACTAAGCAGGAGTCTTCTGATTAGCCAACAAATCTTTTAATTTAGATAGTTCTCCTGCCCATCTTGGATCAGGAGCTTCTAAATTAGGAGCATCACTGTGAACAATTTTCTTAAAGTCTTTCCTCTTCTTATTCTTATTTGATTTTCCACTATTTCTTTTATTTGAAGCAGAATCTTTCTTTTCTGATAGTTCTACTCTTAATTGAGAACCATTAAATTCAAAACCATTTAATTTTTGAATTAATAAATTAGCATTCTCTTCATTATTAGAAGTCGCAAAACCAAACCCCCTGCATTCCTTAGTTTCCTTATCTAAAACTGCTTTAAATCTAATCGAGTCAGAAACTGACCTTAAAAGTGTATCAAATTCTTTTGGATTAAATCCTTGTGGTAAGTTGCCAATGTAAATGCGAATACTCATAAATTTTTAAAAATGATTTTGAAGTCTGAACTTCTAAACAAAACTAAGCTATGTGTATTTAATCACATTTTGGCGCATTTTGTTCAATCCATCGCTTTGCTTTATAAATAGCTTCATCAAAATTATTCAATCTTTTATATGCAAGTTCTTTGGAAAGATACTGTAAAAGCTCTCCCAAGATAGGTCCATCCTTGATTTCCAGATTTTTTTTAATTACATCACCATCAACTAAGTTTGAGGGATGAAATAATTTATCATCGTTGTCACGCCATCTATGAAGCCAATCTAATTGTAAGTTTTGAGGTAAATAAAAAATAAAAGATGGCAGAAACATTTCTAATTCCTGATGTAATTTAAATCTGTCAAATTCATCTAACTGAGCGATTTTTTTGTTTTTCAAGAAAAGGTGCCATTTTCGAAATAACTTAGTTTTTGCAATATCAGCTTTACTAAATTTCAGTTTCTCTAAAGTTACAACATCTAAGATTTGAGCAATAAAAAATGATGGTAAATATTTATCTTTTTCTTCCTGATCAAGTTCTCCATAATTAATTTTGTCTAAATCCAAAAAAAAAGAATCTTCAAATAAATTTTCAGTATCAAATATATTTAATTTTTTTATCAACAATACTGCATCAAGAGCATTTGCTCCATTTACTATTTTCTGTATTTCATAAGTAATTCTCTCTTTTGCGACAAGATATAAGCTCCCTTTATTTTTTTTTATAAAATCAACTAATCTTAAATCGATTTTAAAATTCAATTCTGAAACAAATCGAAAACATCTTAAAATTCTTAAAGGATCATTTAATAAGTTGTTTTCAGAATGAGTTCTTAGCAAAGAAATCTCAAGATCTTTAAGACCATTTAATGGATCAAACAAACTTTTTTTATCAAATAAAAAAGCAATTGAATTGATCGAAAAGTCTCTAGAACATAAATCTTCTTCTATGGAAGATGAAACTTGATTAGCAATATCAATATAAATATTATTAAGAATAATTCTTACTACTTCTCTTTTTTTATCTAAAATTATAAATTTTAAGCCAATATTATCTGCAATCTTTTTACCAATTTCAATTGCATTTAAAGGTACCACAATATCAATATCTAACTTTTCAGTTTTTCTTCCCAAAATAATATCTCTTATATAACCACCAACCAAATATGATCCTTTAGGTAAAAAACCTAAGATTAAATCCAAATTATGAAATTTGATACTTGTTTCTAATTCATCAATTATTAGTGTATGATCTATGTGAAAGCTATTTTTCATATTATTTATTATGTGCATTTGCATCAACTGTAAATGGGTTGATAGATGTATCACATATCATGATGTTGAAAATAATCATGGTGTTGATCATATTTGTGATCTACCTGATTTTAAAGCAAAAAAACCATTCATTCATGTCAATATAGTTAAAGATAATAATGGTGATTATAAAACTGATTGGGATGTTCAATCTTGTGAAAGTTTTGAAAATGAATTTGGTAAATGGTCTAAGTTTAATCCAGGGATGGAATTACCTGTTTAAAGGTAATAGATGACAAATAAACTCAATCACGGAGTAAATTACTCTACATTAGTAATTCATAGCACAGATAGTTCTTTTGGCTTTGGGTATAGAAAAAACAATGACCTAGAATCTGATGAATTATTTATCAAGAAATTTGATAATGACCTTTGCAACAACTTAATAAATGATCTTAACAAATTCATTTCCAAAGAAAATTTACAAAAAATAAATAAGTTATCTGTCAGTATAGGGCCGGCAAATTTTAATGCTTCACGACTAATTGTGGTTTTAGCAAGAACTATCTCACAACAAATAAATTGCCCTCTAGACAGTTTTAGTTCATTTGAAATAATGGCAAAAAGAATTGCATCAAAAAATAATATCTTAAAAAACAAAAAATCATTCTGGATTTTCAAAAATTTAAAACGTAAGGGTTTTATTGCAGGTAAATATGAAATTTGCGGTAACGAAAAAAACTTCTCGGATCTAATCATTCGAGAAATTATTTTACCAAAAATTGTCAAAAAACTTGATAGTAAAGAACTTTCTTTTGAAGCTACTTATGATGATAAAAAAGATTTGAAAGAACTATTAGATTTATCAAATAAAAATTTATTAAATTCAAATATAGATTCCTGGAGAAAAGTTTTGCCTCTTTACCCTATTTCTCCAATTAACTAAATATTCATCCAATCAAATTATTAATTTTATCTTGAAGGTGCATTGTTACAGAATTCAGATCATGTCTTGATGAACTATTTGGAGGTTGAACAGGTTGCCCCACTTTAATAACTATTTTTGAAAACAAAGGAATAAAGCATCTAAATCTTATTAGTCTATGGGAATTAACTATTGCAACAGGCAATAATAATTTTTGATTTTTAAAGGCTAATAATGCTGCACCTTGTTTGGGCTTATTCACTCGACCATTTTTTTGACGAGTGCCATCAATAAAAATTCCAATACAATTATCATCTGATAATTTCTTACATGCTGTTTTAATTGTGTTTTTATCAGCAATTCCTCTTTTTACAGGATACGCTCCACAAGCCTTGATAATAAAGCCGAGGAGAGGGATTCTAAAAAGCTCTGCCTTGGCCATAAAGGATATATTACGTCCAAGGGCATGTCCTAACAAAGGAGGGTCAAGTAAAGAACCATGATTAGAAACCATGATAAAGGAATCTTTTTGCGGAATATTATCTCTACCTATTAAATGACCTTTAAATACAAATTTATAAATAGGAAATACAAAAAGCTTACTAACTAATTCATAGATTAATTTTTGAATAGTATGATTTTTCATACAAATTAATAAGATATTTGATCAGAAGATGAAACTTGAGAAATTTTTACATCTTTAAGATGTCTTTTCCCCAAACCGCTTAGTACATTAGAAGGGCCAATTTCGACAATATGAAGATCACTATCTTTTGCCATTAAATCCATAGTTTCTCGCCACCTCACTCCATTACACATTTGCTTTTCTAATCTAATTTTAAGCTCGTTTGGATCGCTACACAGTGAAGGTACATAATTACTTATTACAGGGAAAGAGGGATTGTTAAATTTAATCTTTTTTAAATACTCACAAAATTTTGATGAAGGTTCATTCATAAATGGCGAATGAAATGCTCCTGAAACATTTAATTTCAAGAATCTTTTACAAGCAATTTCTTTCGATAAATTATCTAAGGCTTCAGTAGATCCTGATAAGACAACTTGGGAAGAGCTATTATCATTAGCTATAACAATATCATCAATTTTTTGCACTAATAAATCAAGTTGATTTCTATCAAAACCAATTACTGCTGCCATAGATCCTTTACCAGCATTGACCATTAATTGAGACCTCTCTTTTATAAGAGAAACACAATCTTCGAATGAAAAAACATCCGCACAATATAATGCAGTTATTTCTCCCAGACTGTGCCCAGCAACATAAGTTGGTTTAAAACCATTTTCTTTTAAGGCATCTAATAAAATTGATTCAACCAAAAAAAGACAGATTTGTGTATTTCTTGTATTATTCAAATCACTAAGAGGATTTGTTGGATCAGAATTTAACTCGCAAATTTCAAATAAATTTCTCGCAAATATTTCAGAAGCATAAGTAAACCTCTCTTTTGTGTTCGGCAAATTTTCAATTTGTTTTGCCATTCCAATTTTTTGCGAACCCTGTCCAGGGAATACCCATGCAACTGTCATAATAATCCTATTTTGTTTTTAACCCCATTTAATTAGGGCTGCTCCCCAACTTAACCCAGCACCGAAACCACTTGTGGCAATAATATCATTTTGTTTAATTCTATAATCTCTTACAGCCTCATCCATCATTAGTGGAATTGTTGCTGCTGACGTATTGCCATATTTTTTTAAATTACTTAGGATCTTTTCTCTGGGAATTTTTAACCTCTCTCCTACAGAATCCAATATTCTTTGATTAGCTTGATGCAGCAGGAGCCAATCAACTTGATCAGAATTATATTTCATTTTTTTAAACAACTTTTCAAGAATTAGGGGGACTTCTTTAACTGCGAATTTATAAACTTCCTGACCATTCATCTGAATTGGAGAAAAACCTCCACTTAAAAAGTCAATTTCATCAACTATTGAATCCTTATTCTTTTTTGATGGAAGATTAAGAAAAGAACCCCTTTCCCCATCAGTTCTCATATCAAAACCTATAAAATTATCAAATTCATTTGTGGCTTCAATTGCTAATGCACCAGCACCATCTCCAAAGAGAATACAACTTCTTCTATCGTTCCAATCAACAAAACTTGATAATTGATCTGCTCCAATAACAATAGCCCTTTTAAAACTACCCCCTTTTAAAAATTGTGAGGCTGTTATTAAGGCAAATAAAAAACCACTACAAGCTGCAGTTAAATCGAAAGCTACAGCATTAACTGCCCCTAATTTAGCTTGAATGGATGGGGCTGATCCAAATAAATCATGCGGAGTAGAAGTAGCTAAAACAATCAAATCAATCGTTTTAATATCCCAATTAGCCATTTCTATAGCAGTTAGGGCAGCCTTATAACCCATCTCAGTAACATCATCTTCTACGCTAGAGATTCTTCTCTCAGAAATGCCAGTTCTAGATTGTATCCATTCATTGTTTGTATCAACCTTTTGACTAATATTTTGATTGGTTAGGATTTGATCAGGTACATAACTTCCGCTTCCCTTGAATGACACTCCAATCTGATTAAAATTTATTCCTTCCAAAAGAATTTTTTAGTTACTTATATTAGTCAAACATAAATTAGACTCAATATGTTTTATGAATTTAAAACTTGAAGCTTTTGCAGTTGGTTTAAATTGTCCATAACGCCATGATTCACGGCAGAGTGAGCCAAGCGAAGAGCACTAACTACTGATAAAGATTTGCTACTTCCATGACCAATAACGCAAATACCATTCACCCCTAGTAATAAAGCTCCTCCATGTTCAGCATGATCTAACCTTTTTTTAATTCTAAGTAGATTACTTTTTAAAAAAGCTGAACCAACTTTTCCTCGCCTTCCACGTGGCAGCTCAGATCTCAAAATATCTAATAAAACTCCTCCCACAGATTCAAGAAATTTCAATAATATATTTCCAGTAAATCCATCACAGACTATTACGTCGAAACTACCTGATAATACATCTCGCCCTTCACAATTACCTCCAAAATCAAAACTCTTTTCAGAAGATAATAATTCAAATGTTTTTAGTGATAAATCATTACCTTTACATTCTTCTTCTCCAATATTTAAAAGGCCAATTTTTGGTTTTTGAACTTGTAGGACATCTTTTGCATAAATATTACCTAGAAGAGCAAATTGATGCAGATAAGATGGCTTACAATCAGTATTTGCACCGACATCTAAAACTAAAACCGGGCGAGTTTGATCCCTTGTTGGAAACAATGCTCCTATAGCTGGTCTCTCAATGCCTTTTAATCTCCCAATTCTAAATATGGCAGAAGCCATCATGGCGCCTGAATTACCTGCTGAGTAGACAGCTTCAGCTTTATTATTTCTTACTAAATCCATTGCAACGTTTATACTTGCATTTTTCTTTTTTCTAACTGCGGTAGCTTCTTCATTCATCCCAATAGGTTCTCCACTATCAATTAATTCAAAACGATTATTATCTATTTCATTTTCTAATAATTCTGTTAAACCAGTTTTTTCTGCTGCATCTTTAACTTTTTCAATTTTGCCGACAAACTTTATATTTATTGGAAATCTACTTATTGCTTCAAGGCAACCCTCAAGAATTGGACCAGGAGCATAATCTCCACCCATCCCATCAACTGCGATCCAAATTCTTTTAGGTTGAGATTCCTCCACCCTATCTAAAATATTATCGTTATTTTGTAATCTTTTTAATGGGTCAAAAACTAATGGCTGTAGTGTATTTTTAGCTATTGAACTAGCATTTGAAACTACACTACTAGCAGTATTAACGACAGATTCGGCACTTGAAACTACATTACCTGCAACATTACCTGCAACATTACTAGCTGTGGTTACTACTGATCCAGCACCAGAGACCATATTACCCGCAACATTACTAGCCGTGGCCGCAGAACTTGCAGCAGTATCAACTATAGAAGTCACAGCCGAATTTCTTTTGTACCAAATAACTAATCTTCTAATAGCTCTGGACTTATTAATTTTTTGTGCTGTTTTTTTTCCCATTTATTTACCATCAAAAGGAGCAATATCGACAATCCTTTGGAAAAGATATCCGGTACCCCTTGCTGTCAAAATTAATTCAGGATTTGCAGGATCAGCCTCCAGTTTTGATCTTAATCTTGATATGTGAACGTCCACGACTCTTGTATCTACATGTCTCTCGGGGGTATATCCCCATACTTCCTTCAAAATCTCTCCTCTACTAAATGGCTCACCTGACCTACTGACCAGAAGCTCTAAAAGACTAAATTCCATTCCAGTTAATCTAATTCTCTCATCACTTTTAAAAACTTGTCTTCGATTTGTATCAATTTTTATATCCGTAACCAGAATTAATCCTGAATTAGGCATTCCAGGAATTTGTTCTTTGTCGATTCTTCTGAGTACGCACCTAATTCTAGCTTCTAACTCCTTTGGGCTAAATGGTTTTACTACATAATCATCAGCTCCTAATTCTAAACCTGTTATCCTATCTGCAACATCTCCTAATGCAGTTAACATAACAATTGGGACATCAGAATCTTTCCGTAATTCTTGACAAACTCCATAACCATCTAACTTTGGCATCATGACGTCAAGAACTACTAAATCAGGTTCATAATCCTTAAATAACTTTAGTGCCTCTTTACCATCACTTGCAGTTACAACTTTGTAGCCAATCATGGAGAGACGTGTCTCCAAAATTCTTCTAATACTTGCCTCGTCATCTGCGACCAGTATAGTTTCTTTAGTTTGACTAGATAGAGCCATTTGTTTCTATTAGCTAATCAGTAAGAGAATTTATTATTAACCTAATCTAACTTGTAGAGGGGCAATATCCCAAACATTCTAGTTCCATTACTTCATTCAGAAACTTAATGTCTAGCAAATTATCGACTTTTATTTGTCAGAATTGCGGATCTGAAACTTCTCAATACTTTGGTAGATGCCTAAATTGCAACTCATGGAATTCCATTGTTGAAGAAATAAAAAGTAAGAGATCTAAATATCAAGAAATAAAAAATATAAAAGATAATAAAAAATCTATACCGTTTAACGAGATTTCATCAAAAAAAATATCAAGATTTACAAGTGGTTTTAGAGAATTTGATCGAGTGCTTGGAGGTGGAATAGTACCTGGATCTGTTGTATTACTAGGAGGAGAACCAGGTATAGGTAAAAGCACAATAGTTCTTCAATCAGCAGGAAAAATATCTCTTAATGAGAAAGTTTTATATATAACTGCAGAAGAATCTCTAGAACAAGTAAAAATTAGATGGGAAAGATTAAATCAAAACAGTATAGATTTGCAAATTTTTGCAGAAACCAATTTATCCCTAATTACTGAAGAGATCAAACGTGTAAATCCAAGTTTCGCAATTATTGATAGTATTCAAGCCATCCATAATCATGAAATGCAAAGTTCTCCAGGATCGGTTTCTCAAGTTAGAGAATGTTCATCTGAATTACAAAATCTTGCCAAAAATAATAATATAGCTCTTCTAATAATTGGTCATGTTACCAAAGATGGTGCTTTAGCTGGCCCTAAAACTCTAGAGCATTTAGTTGATACAGTCATAAACTTTGAAGGAGATAATATTTCTTCACATAGATTACTAAGAAGTATAAAAAATCGATTTGGATCGACCTTCGAGATTGGCATTTTTGAAATGCTCGAAAAAGGTTTACGAGAGATAAAAAACCCAAGTTCAATTTTTACAAATAAAGAAAACATTTCAGGTGTAACGACTACGATTACAAATGAAGGCTCTCGACCATTAGCAGTTGATATACAGGCACTAGTAAATAAAACTTTCTACAGTAACCCAAGACGTACTACAACTGGAATAAGCATAAATAGATTGCATCAAATTCTAGCTGTTATTGAAAAACATGTAGGGATAAAATTATCTGAGTTTGATTGTTATATTGCTACTGGTGGGGGTTTTGAGATTAATGATCCATCATCTGACTTAGGTGTAGCAATATCAATTTTATCAAGTTTGAAAAATATTCCTCCTTTGCCAAGTAGCTCATTTATTGGGGAATTAGGTTTGAGTGGTCAAGTTAGAAAATCGAATAATCTTCGGACAAAGATAGAAGAAGCTGTAAGACTAGGGATCAAAAATATAATAGTGCCAAAACTAGAGGAGGAACTAAATGATAATTTTCAAAATTTAATAAATATCAAAGAGATATCAAACATAAAAGAAGCTTTTGATTATTCTTTATCGAAATCAAAATCAAAGATACATATCAATTGAGCTTCTTCCTGAGTTTTTCAACCAATTCTCAATATCTAGATACCCACCTGGATAAAGTCTCACTGCTTTAGACCAGACTTCAGCAGCTTTATCAAACCAAATATCTCTCTGATCTAAATCACCATTTTGCTCAGCATATCTTCCCCTTTTTTCATAAATTAAACCTATATTTTTCAAGCATGATGGCTGTTTGGGATTTTCTACTAATGCTTTTTCATAAGTTTCAATAGACAAATCCTCTTCACCGTTACTCATATATATAATTGCCATATTTTTTAAAGTCTCACCCCTATCAATTTTATTTTCTTCAAGCAGTAAGCTCTCTTTGTAATACTCTAATGCTTCCGAATAATCCCCATTATTTTGTGCAGCTAAGCCATCTCTATAATAAATATATGCCTTTTTTTCTTTCTCAGCGATAGGCATTATTTTTACAATGGATTCGGCAATTACAGTAAAAGCTTTATCAATAAAATTGTCTCTGTTTTGATTACTAGGCACTGCTCAAAATCTAATAAAATTAATATAGTAATTTAAAAAATAACTATTTAAAAAATCTACTACATTTATTATTATAATTAAATAAAAAGTTAAGCATTAATTTGCTCCTATCGTGAAAAATATGAAGAGCGTTCAATTAAGCATTACAGGAATGAAATGCGGAGGTTGTGTTAGTACTGTTGAAAAAATATTAAATAATTCTGATGGTATTGAAAATGTCTCTGTTAACTTGCTAACTGAAAGCGCATATTTTGAAATTACCCAGAAACATATAGAAATAGAAACAGTCCTCAAAAATCTAAAAGAGAATGGTTTTCCATCAAAGGTTTACATAAATGATTTTTCAAAAAAAATAAATAAGGCAGAATTAGAAAAAAAAAAGAAGTGGAATAATCAATGGAAAAAACTAACTTTTGCTTTATTACTTTTATTATTTTCAGGTTTAGGTCATCTAGCAGAAGGAAGATATCTGAATTTTCCTATATTAGGTAATATATTTTTTCATGCTTCATTAGCAACATTAGCTCTATTATTTCCTGGCAGAGGAATAATTATTAATGGGTTTAAATCATTTATTAAGAACCGTCCTGATATGGATTCTCTAGTAGCTCTTGGAGTAACTAGCGCATATACAACAAGTCTTCTATCCTTAATATTTCCTGCCACTGGTTTTCCTTGTTTTTTTAATGAACCAGTTATGCTCTTAGGATTTATATTGATTGGGCGTTTTTTAGAGGAAAGAGCAAGATACCAAACTGGTTCATCCATTGGAGAGTTATTAGATCTTCAACCTGAAATGGCAAATATCTTCACAGAAGATAATAAGATAAAATCAATAAGAGTAAACACTTTAAGACCTGATCAAGAGATTCAAGTTTTAGCAGGAGACAGAGTCCCTGCTGACTGCATTGTTACTCAAGGCAATTCATATGTAGATGTTTCACATATTACTGGCGAATCCAAACCTATCGAGATAAAAGAAGGGGGAAATCTATCTAGTGGGTCTTTAAATCTTAATTCAACTCTTAAACTTAAAGTACAAAAGGTCGGAGGGGATTCTTCTCTTGCAAAACTAGTAAATCTTATTGAGTCAGTAAACGCTAGAAAACCCCGCATTCAAAGAATTGCTGATGAGATTGCAGGCAAATTTACTTATTTTGTACTTATTTTTGCTACTTTAACCTTCTTCTTTTGGTGGAAGGGGGCAAGAAACATTTGGCCAGATTTATTAATTAATAATCATCAATTCATCACTCATTCAACCCATACACTTCATAGTTCGCTTGGTAGTAATGCTGAGAATTTCATTAGTTTAGCCATTCAATTATCAATTGCTGTTTTAGTAATAGCTTGTCCTTGTGCACTAGGTTTAGCCACCCCAACTGTAATAACTGTAGCGTCAGGTAAAGCAGCAAAAAAAGGAGTTTTATTTAAAGGCGGGGATAAAATAGAAATGGCTTCAAAAATTAATCACATTATTTTTGACAAGACTGGTACTTTAACAAAAGGTAAACCTTTCATTGTTGATTATAAAAATAATGATGATCATTCATTTCTATTAAGAATAGCTGCCAGTTTAGAAAAGGAAAGCAGACATCCAATCGCAGATGCGTTAATTCAAGAGGCAAAAAAACAAAATTTAAGTTTATTTCCAATAAAAAAAATTTTCACTTATTCAGGTCGAGGTATTTCTGGAGAACTAGATTCAATTAATGGACTTATTAATATTGGAAATATTGAATGGCTACTCAGTAAAGGAATAATTATTGATAGTGATGCAAAAAAAGTAATTGAAAATGAAGAGACAAAAACGAACACTATCATTGGAGTAAGTATCAAAGATAAGTTATTAGGCTTTATCTTCCTAGGAGATTTACTCAGAGATGATTCAATTAAAACAGTTCAAAATTTAAGAGAAAACAAATTTAAAATTAATATTTTAAGTGGAGATAGGAAACAAACAGTTTTAGCTTTAGCAAAAAAAATTGGTTGTAAAGAAACAGAAGTAAAGTGGGATCTTCTTCCTGAAATGAAGCTAAAGACTATAGAAAAATTAAAAATTAATAATAAAGTAGCAATGATTGGTGATGGTATTAATGATGTCCCAGCCTTAGCTTCCTCAGACTTAGGAATTGCGGTTGGATCAGGTACTCAAATTGCCAAGGCAAATGCAGATGTAGTATTGATGGGGGATCAACTAAATGGATTACCCTACGCCTTAAATCTTTCAAAAAAAACTTTAAGAAAAATAAAGCAAAATCTAACATGGGCTTTTGGGTACAACTTACTAGCTATTCCTCTAGCTGCCGGTATTTTATTCCCTAAATACGGAATTCTTCTTACTCCCTCAATAGCAGCATTATTGATGGCTATTAGCTCTATTACGGTTGTAATTAATGCTTTATCTTTGGATTAAATGAAAGGAAAATTTATTGTCATTGAGGGTATTGATGGATGTGGTAAAACTACCCAAATAGATGAACTATCTAAATGGCTGCCTAATAGTGGTCTAATAAAGAAAGGGTCTAAATTAATCACAACTAGAGAACCGGGAGGCAGTCTATTAGGAAAAAAACTTAGAGGACTGATTCTTGATAATAATGAAAACAACAAGCCTTCATCTCTGGCGGAATTATTGCTTTATTCAGCGGACAGAGCTGAACACGTTTCCAAAATTATTTCACCTGCTTTAAATAACAATGATTGGGTAATAAGTGATAGATTTTCCGATTCCACCCTAGCTTATCAAGGTTATGGAAGAAATATAAATTTAGAAATAATTAAAAATATTGAATCTATTGTGTGTCAAGGAGAATCTCCTGATATCACTTTCCTCTTAGAAATTTCTCCAGAAGAGAGCATATTCCGAAGAAAACATGAAATTCCAGACAGAATAGAATCAGAAGGTATTAGATTTTTAGAAAAAGTAAATGAGGGTTTCAAGCTAATTGCCAAACAAAAAAACTGGAAGGTAATATCTGCTTCACAAAATATTAAAACTATTTCTAATCAAATTAAAGAGACTTTGATAAACAATTTTTCTAATAACAAATGATTGAGGTTGAAAAAAATAATTTTTTCTTGAATGAAGAAGTCAATTCCTATCTTATAAACATAATTAAAAAGAAATCATTTGCTAATGGTTATATATTTTATGGTGCTGAAGGAGTAGGAAAAAAGCAAACTGCTCTTCAATTTATAAAAGAGATTTTCAAACAGTCTTCACCAAGCGATAACGTCGAAGAGAGAATTACAAACAATAACCATCCTGATTTTTTAATTATTGAACCTGATTCTCTTTTGGTAACAAAAAATTCAGGAAGTTCTAATCTTGAAAAAACAATAAAAGGTGGATCTGAGATTATTAAAATTGCGCAAATACGTAATATCAAAAATTTTCTTAGTCAAAAATCAATAAACTCAGAAAAAAAAATTGTTTTAATTATTGATGCGCACTTCTTAAACGAAGCAGCCTCAAATTGCCTTTTAAAAACCTTAGAAGAACCTAGTAACGGCATTTTTATTTTACTAACATCTAAATTAAACTTTCTTTTAGATACGATCATCTCAAGGTGTCAAATCGTCAGATTTCGATCTTTTTCAAGTAAACAAATACAGTCTATTTTGAGAGAATATCTAGATGCTTCTAAATTAAATATTAATACAAAATTAAAATTTGAAGATCTAATAAACTCTGCAAATGGATCGCCAAATCAATTATTGAAAAATATTGAAATTTGGAGTGATTTTTCAGATGAAATTATAAGAAAATTAGATTCTCCAATAAAAAATAGTCAAGAAATATTAGAAATATCTAAATCAATATCTGAAAAATTAGAAATTTTTCAACAGATTTTTTTAGTTAACTTAATTCAAACTATTTGGTGGAGAAAAACAAAAAATGTAGGTTTAGTTAAAAAACTTGAAAATCTAAAATACCTCCTAAGAAACAACATTCAACCAAGGGTGGCATGGGAAATTACTTTTTTAAAAATTTCAATGGAAGATATATGAGATTAATCTACTGCAGAATTTATCAAGTCAGGATTTCTTGCTTGAATAAACTCTTGCTTAGCAGTTTCTACTTGAGAACCAATAGGTAACTCAAGACAATATCCAGCACCGTATACAGTTTTTATATAAATAGGTTTGCGTGGATCAGGTTCAAGTTTAGTCCGTAAGTGTCTTATATGAACTCTTATTGTCTCAATATCATCATCAGGTTCATATCCCCACACCTCTTTAAGTATTAATGATGGTGATACAGTTTGACCATGCCTCTGCAAAAGACAATGAAGCAGTTCAAATTCAAGGTGCGTTAACCTAACAGGAGATTCAAACCACATTGCTTCAAATCTTTCCGGAACAAGAGTTAAAGGACCATAATTTAATATTTCTTGCTGGTTACTTGAATTTAGTTGTGCCCTATTGGTTCTTCTTAATAAAGCTTTTATGCGTACATATAATTCTTCTAGATCGAATGGTTTAGTAATATAATCGTCTGCTCCAGAATTAAAACCGGTAACTTTATCTTTAAGTCCGCCTAATGCAGTTATCATCAAAATTGGTATATTTGATGTTCTTTCATCTCTTCTAAGTCGCTGGCATAAAGTTAATCCATCGACACTTGGTAGCATTAAATCTAAGAGAATTAAATCTGGTGAATATTGAAGAGCTAATGCTTGTCCTTTAATTCCATCTTCAGCTTTTTGGACCTCAAAACCAGAATGTTCTAAATGCCTGGCCACCAAATCACGCATATCACGATCATCTTCAATTAAAAGGATTGAAATTTTCATATTTATAAACTATTAAATTAAGATTAAATCTTAGTATTACGATTCTCTCAAGAATTTATAAAGATTGCTGAATAAGTGTAAACAATTTTATCAATTAGATTTTTGAAAAAACTTAGTGATAGCTGGGAATTAGATGGAAATTACAAATTTTAGAAAGGTTGAAATTTTAGAATTTCTTTCGATTCTATTTACTTTTTCTTAATAATCAAAGAATTATTAGAAACAATTAATGGTTAAATTTAAAAAATATCTAATTCAAAACTGCCACTAAAAATTATATAAATTAAATTAAATGGTGATATCCAATCTTCAAATAGGAATTAACTAAGTTTAGAGTTTTTAGTTTCTCCAGAGTGTTTAAATTAATAATTTTGCCTATATTAAAAAAAATTTAAGTATTTATGAAAAAGAAGCCTATCATCTATTCTGATTTATCAAAAAAACAACTTGAGAACCTTAAAGAACTTTACATTCAAAAAAAAGTTGAATCGATGAGTCATAAAGAACTTAAACAATATGTACTAGAAATTATTTCTCATCAGATAAACGATACTATTGGCAAAGAAGAGGAAATGGAAGCATGGAGAGAAATGTCGGATTTTTTTGGAGAGCAATTTGAAATAATTACCTTAGAAATACAAACAAAATACATTGACGATAAAAACGAAATTGAAAAAGAAATAGATTCTCAGAAAAAAAGAATAAAATTACTTGAAAGAAATAATTTTGATCAAGAGAAAAAGGATATGTGGGATGACTAGAATTTCCTGAATGGATTAGAAAATTCAAACTATACAAACAAAAATATGTCTTAATTTTTAAAAAACTTAAAAATCAATCAAAGAGGTTTTTTTTCGCTTTTGTAGAGGTCTTTTAAATGTTCTAATTACTGTTCTTAAAAAAAAATTTTTTTATTTACAATCTACTTTTATGACTATAGATTTTATTATTATTGCTGTTCTATATATTGTTCTTAATATTATATCACAATTAAATTATTATATCTTCAGCTAACCACTACTTGATAAACAAGAGCTCAAAGACATAAAAAAGTCACCTTTATAAGGGTGACTTTGGATAATTTTTTGAAATTTATAAACTCCCCGGGCGAAAGTCGGGTTGATATTTCGTGATAGTGCCTGACTGAACCTGATATAAAAAAAAGACGAAATTGAGATATATTCCCAACATATTCCCAACATGGAAATTTTATCTCAAAGACACATTCCAGAGGTCAATTTGCAGGTCATTTTTGGGGTTCAAATTCCCCTAAAACAGTTGACACGACTACAATCTAGTGCTATAATAACAAGGTATAAAGGAAGGCAAGATCAGGTAGATACGCCCGAATTTAAGCAATCAATATTGGGTCAATTTTTAGAAAAATTAGTCATGTATCAATTCAATTTGGATGGCGATATGGGTCGTCATCATTTGTCCATTTCTGGTGCTTATACAGAGTGTGGAATTTCAACTTCAACTATCAATAGATCGGCAGGTAAAACATTTCCTCCGAAGGTAAAACTATCTGAAGGAAGAGTCGGTTTTCGGATATATCAAATCGAAGAATGGTTAAACGGAAAAAGAGGAGGTTGGAATTAATGACTTCTACTTATTTCGCTAATACAAATACCAAGATCAGAAAATTTAAAGGTAAGAGTTGTTCAGTTCAACGTCAAAGCGGTCTTTATGTAATTAAAAAAGGAAATTCCAAATTCTTTGAAGGAAGGATAAGATTTCCTTTCAATAGTTCAGGCAAATTAATTTCAATTCCAATAGGAGTTTTTGAAAGAGATGTTCTATTAAAAGATGCACTTGAAAAATGGTATTCGATTAAAAATTGGAGCAAAGAAAATAATAAAAATCCAAAATTATTTGGCAAAGAAGAAGAAGAAAAATTAAGTGATAAAACATTCAAGGAAGTTGCACTTGAATATCTTGAAGAAGTTTTTAAACCAAAAAATAAAGAAAGAACTTATCAAGATCGAACAAACAAAATAAACCAAATGCTCAGATTTATTGGGGATGAAAAACTCATTTCTGAATTAGAAATTGAAAAAGATGGAAGGAAATATATTTCCAATATGTTGAAAACTCTTTTTCATGATTCTCCTGTTCAACTAACAAGATGTAGGCAACTTTTAAATCAGATCTTTAATTACGCAGAAGATGAAACTTTCATCAGACCAAATCAAAATCCAGTATTAAAAAAGTTCCAATGGGAAACAGGAAATCAAAGAAAAATATCAGATAAAACTTTTGCAAAAACAATTACAAAAAATTCCTGGGGGATGCTTCCAGAGTTCATTCAATCGGTCAATGAGAACGCTTGTAATGCCTCAATAATTACTGATTTAGCAACTAAAGCACATCTACTAATGTGCATCAGGACAGGCGTTATTTCATGCCTTGAATGGGATTGGTATAACTCTGAAAATGATGAGTGGATTATCCCTTCGCAAACATCAGGATTGAAAAGAAAAAAAGATGATTTATCAAACGATCATGTGATTCCTTCGACTCCTGAAATTAATAAACTTATGGCAAAGGTAAGAGAAATAACTGGATGGCAAAAATATTGTTTTTATTCATTAGGAAGTAAAAATGTTCCTCATTTAGGAACTGAAACTATCAATGACCATTTCAAAAATCTTGGATGGAAAGACAAACAATCTGCTCATCAATGGCGAAGTGTAATTACAACTTCAGTATTAGAAAAATCTGATTTTGATTATGAGGTTATTGATCGTCAATTAGGAAGAATGGGACATATAAATGGCACTCGGGGTCATTATGATCGTTCAAGTCTTTTAGATAAAAGAAGAGAATTTATGGAATGGTGGTCAAAAACTTTAGTTAAACAAGGATTAATAATTTAACCTCAGTCACAGTAAATTAAACAATTCTGGTTAGTCGGATGTTCTCTACATTCCTTATCCCAAAAGTTTCGGAATTCTTGAGGACATTGCTCTAATTCTTTTGGAGTCTCGTTCAAATTTAACCCTGCATAATTAAATGCAGTTAGGTATCTTGGAAGAACATTGAATTGATTGAATAGTTTCATAAGACCTCCTAGATCTATTACTATATTGTCCTCCTTTTTTATTGAAATTCATAGGGTATTTCTACCCGAGTATTAATGCTTTTTTCCTTTTTCAAACTCCCTCAAAGATGGTAAGAGTCAGATCAGAATATGGAGTTCTTAAAGGAATCATCTTTTGATATTCCTCTGATTCATATGCAGAAACTGCATCTTCTTTTGATGGAAATTCAATAATTACTGTTAGATGTCCAAGAGTACTTTCCTTCTCTATAGTTGCCAAATCTCTAACAAAAAATGCTCCATTAACAGAAGGTAACCAATCTTTTAACGCTTTTAAATAAGGTTGCATGCCTTCACCGTTTTTAATAGATCCTGTTGATAACCAATAACCTTTTGCCATTTTGAAAAACTCTCTTTTATTATTATAGAAATTTGATAATTGGAATCTGGAAAAGATTAAAAAAATAATTAACTAAATTAAGCAACTTCAGGACACCAACCTTCACGAAGTTCTCTTCTTTTTACCCAATATTTGCATCCTTTTATTAGATGATCTCCTTGAGGTATTAATTTCTGATGGACAGGACAAGTTAAAAGAGTCACGCATTGAACAGTACAGGCATAACGAAAATGATCACAACACATACAAATCTTTGTTTTCTTCTTTCTGAGTTGACCTTCTTCCCAATCATTGAGATAACTCCATTGCTCTGCATCAATCATTATGAGTAGTACATCTGTATTAGTAATAATAGATTAATCGAAGGTACTTTGGGAAGCAAATAAAAATTCAATGCCCTTACAGGCGATCCTGAAGGGAGCAAATGGTGTCAAAAACCACAATTAATGACACCCCATGTTTCAGCATGTAAACACTGGGTTCTTAAGGTGTCATAATACGGTATCAAAATATTATGATACGAATATAAGAAATGCCCCAAACATGAACACAATTTACGGATATTGGAGATGCTCAACTGATGCTCAAGATCAAGAGAGGCAAATTAGATCATTAAATGAAGCAGGATGTGAAAAAGTAGTAGGAGATTTCATAACAGGAACTTCAAATTATGGAGACAGAAAAGAATTATCCAAATTATTAGATGAAATTCAAGAAGGAGATCTTTTGATACTGGACGAATTAAGCAGACTTGGAAGAACTATGATCACTATGTTGGTTGAAGTGAATAAGTTATTGGAAAAAGGAGTAAAGATTAGAACATTAGATGGAAGATTGGATACAACAACCATGAACAAAGAGATTATTAACTTAATAGTTGGGGTTATGGGATACTCTGCCGAGATGGAATTAAATAATATAAGAAGAAGAACAACTGAAGGGAGAGCAGTTGCTATTTCAAGAGGTGTGAAGATGGGTAGAAAGAGGAGTTTTAGTCAACATCAAATGGAGGAAATTAAAAGCATGAGAAAGGCACAGAGAGGATATGGGTCAATCGCCAAATCATTAGGCATGAGCAAATCAACAGTCGCAAGATTCTGTGTCAGTTCAGGGATTTAATTATGACTAATTGGGATGATAATGATTGGCAAAAAGAATTCTTGGATATGAAGTCACATTCACCCTCAGATGTAAGACTTTTAATGCAAGGTGCAAAAGGATTCAAGGATGCTTGGCGTTTAGGTTCTCTGCATGAGGAATACAAAAGAATTAAAAAACAAGCGGAGCAGCAGCAGCAATGAAAGAAGAGATTGATTGGAAAAAAGAAATTCTTGAGAGTAAAAGATTCAACAGCAAGTTTGAAAAGAACCTTTTAGAGAATGGAGCAAAGAATTTCATGCAAGGAATCTATCTTGGATATATTTATTCCAGATGGAGAAAGATAAGAGGATTAGACAAAGATGATCCAATCGAAAATAAAGGTCAGATGCAATCTTCATTAGGAGAATTTTTCAGAGGTACTAAAAAATGAAAATTTTCCTCTCTTATCAGGATCAATTTGGTAAGTAGAGACAATACCAAACAAAACAAAATGCATTAGATGCTTACAGAGTCGCAAAACTCAAAGCAAAGCAAATGAATAAAAGATTTCGTCTAACTGACGGGAATGGAAAAGTTTTGGATCTGTTTAGTTAAAAATATCTAAATCAGATCTTTTTGTATAAAACGGATATTACTTATTAAGTGGTTGAAGTTGCGTCGGAAAATTATCTCCATTCGTCCACCAAATTCCCATTTGACCATTTGCCCCTTAATGTCCTTCCATCTTTCAGAGTTATAGTACCTTTGCCATGAAAATCTCCATCAACCCAATCTCCTTCATATTTATCTCCATTTGCCCAAGTAAAAGTGCCTTTGCCATTTGGCATATTATTAACCCAATCTCCTTCATATTTATCACCATTTACTTCAATTAAAATCCCTTTACCAGTACGTAAATTATTAACGATATCTCCTATATATTTATCTCCATTAGACCAAGTATAAGTGCCTTTACCATTTGCTATTCCCTTAGTCCAATCCCCCTCAATTTTATCTCCATTTGCAAGAGTTAAAGTACCTTTACCAGTAAGAAAAGTATCAACAATATCTCCTTCGTATTTATCTCCATTAGTCCAACTATAAGTGCCTTTACCATTTGCTAACCCCTTAGTCCAATCCCCTTCAATTTTATCTCCATTTGCAAGGGTTAAAGTACCTTTGCCATTTGGCATATTATCAATAATATCTCCTTCGTATTTATCTCCATTTGGTAAAGTTACAATCGCAAATCCACTTCTCTTATCATCAACAAATTCTCCTTCATATTTATATCCATTTGGAAAGG
>QCEG01000003.1 GCA_003278535.1 Prochlorococcus sp. AG-355-N18 | reverse complement strand
CTGCAAAAACAGTTTTCCAAGCATTTAATGCACAAATAAACAAAGAACGCTTTACAGTTAAAGCTTTTTACATAAACAAATATGGAGATTGGCTTGATAGTGATATTTCAGAAAAGATACTAATTGGTGGAATTGAAAACAATAAAACAAATTTTTAATCAAAGAATCATTAACTTCCTTGACGGAATTGAATTTCAAAATGTTGATGTTTGGTTTCCTCTTTTACATGGATTTAATGGTGAAGACGGATCAATTCATGGCTTAATTAGATTTACAAAGAAACCTTTGGTCGGATGTGGAATTATTGGCTCTGTACTTGGAATGGATAAAATATTGATGAAAACAATTTTCTCAAATCTTAAACTTCCACAAGTTAATTATCTAGTTTTTCAAAATGAAGATCTCAACGATAAGCAAGTAAAAAATAAAGTGATTAATGAAATTTTAAAAAAATTAAAATTTCCTTTATTTGTTAAACCATCGAACTCTGGATCATCTCTTGGCATCTCCAAAGTCAAAAATGAATCAGAAATATTTCAAGCATTAGAAAAAGCTCGGGAAATAGATCAAAGAATCTTGATAGAGGAAGGTTTAGAGGTAAGGGAGATTGAATGCGGAATAATTGGGAATTCAAAACTCTTAACCTCTGAGATAGGCGAGATAATTTATGAAAGTGATTGGTATGATTACGATTCAAAATATCACTCAAATAATAAAATAATTATCCCTGCTGAAATAGATTCTAAAATTACAACAGAAATTAAAGAAATTGCTATTAGAAGTTGTAGAGCACTAAATATTTTCGGTTTTGCAAGAGTAGATTTCTTTTTAGAAAAATCTTCAAATAAAATTTTTCTAAATGAACTAAATACAATTCCTGGTTTTACAAAAAACAGTATGTTTCCAATGCTTTGGGAAGCTTCAGGTTTAAAAATTGAACAACTTGTGGCTAAACTGATAGATATATCTTTAAATTTGTAATTTGAATCAAATGTTGCATGGACTGCTTTGGTTACCATTACTTTTAATCTTCATTTTATTAACTGCACTTGGATGGTTAGAAAGAAGAAGGCAAAATCTTTTTAGAAGTTGGGCGAGTGATTCTGAACTGTGCAAGTTAGATAGTTCGGGTGCAGCGTCTTTAAGAGATGGGGAGTTGAAGTGGAGCGCATTTGAAGCTGGTAAATTTGAAGAAAAAGATTGTTTCACAATCAAGAAACTTGAATTAGTTGAATTAATGGCACTAACTTCAGGAGAAGCTCCTCTAACAAATGAATCTCAAGGTAAGTGCAGATTGAGATTAGTAGGGGATGGTAAAGAGATGGATGTGCCATTTTCAGATGCAGAGCAAGCGAGAGAATGGATGGAACAACTAATGGAAAAAGCTCGATGTGATTTGTGAAAAACCAAAAAAGAATAAAAAAAAGTAGCTTTTTTTTCCTAATTTCATTTTTATTTTTAACAAGCTTAATAAGCATAAAAACTCTCAAAAAAGTTCATACACAGGACATTAGAATTTCTGGTAGTGAATTATTTTCGCAGGATGATGTGATAAAAAATTCATCTTTGAATTTTCCGATCCGATTAATTTTTGTTGAAACTAATTTGCTAGAAAAAGAGTTAAAAAAAAATCTATCTCTCAAGAATGTTTCGATAAATAGAGAATTATTTCCTTTTGGTTTAAAAGTTCATATTAATTCAAGAATTCCAATAGCTTACGGTGAGAGAATATTAAACGACGAAAAAATATTAGGCTTCATTGATAAAGATGGAATTTTTATAAATAAACAAAATATGGAAGAAAAAAATCTGAATAAATTAACCATACAAGTTTTTGGATGGAAAGAAAAATTTAAAAAAATATTATCTGAAATTTTTATCGCTATAGATAATTATGAATTAGAGATAGTTAGAATCGCTTTTTCATCCGATGGGTTTCTCACTGTTGAGGAAAAAGATTTAAAAACAATATTCTTAGGATTTAAGCCAAATTTAATCAACAATCAATTGCAAAAAATCAATAACCTTAAAAATGAATTTAAACAAAATAGCTTTTCAAAAAAAATAGTTAACATTGATCTTACTAATCCAGATAAACCAAAAATAAAAGTGTTCAAACCCTAATATTTGAAAAAGGATTTTGATTAATTTTTTTTTATTATTGTAGTGTTGATATGGGTTTTGCATTAAAAACAAAATATTTAATAAAAAAATATTTTTAGGATTTTCCTCAACAAATCCCTACAGATGAGCTCAGTAAGTTCATAATGCACCCAATACTAGTATTAGATTCCTATTAAGAGATGAGCTTCGGTAACAATCCTAACTTTGATCAATCGAGAGAAATCCTTCCAAGCCAAAACGCCAAAATAGAAGTTATTGGTGTAGGTGGTGGTGGCAGTAATGCAGTCAATAGAATGATAAATAGTGATTTAGAAGGTGTTTCATTTAGGGTTCTCAATACTGATGCACAAGCCCTACTACAATCTTCTGCAGATAGTAGGGTTCAACTTGGACAAAACCTCACTAGAGGTTTAGGTGCAGGTGGAAATCCTAGTATTGGGCAAAAAGCAGCCGAAGAATCCAAAGAAGAGCTTCAACAAGCTTTAGAAGGATCAGATCTAGTTTTTATAGCTGCTGGAATGGGTGGAGGAACTGGTACAGGAGCAGCGCCGGTAGTTGCAGAAGTCGCCAAACAAAGTGGGGCTCTAACAGTAGGTATAGTAACCAAACCATTTTCTTTTGAAGGAAAAAGAAGAATGCGTCAAGCAGAGGAGGGGATCGCAAGACTAGCTGAAAACGTTGATACTCTTATAGTCATTCCAAATGACCGATTAAAAGATGTTATTGCAGGAGCTCCCCTTCAAGAAGCATTTAGGAATGCTGATGATGTTCTAAGAATGGGCGTCAAAGGCATTAGTGACATAATTACTTGCCCAGGATTAGTTAATGTAGATTTTGCAGACGTAAGGTCAGTTATGACGGAAGCTGGCACTGCTCTTCTTGGGATAGGTATAGGTTCAGGAAGATCGAGAGCTATAGAGGCAGCACAGGCAGCAATGAATAGTCCTTTATTAGAAGCAGCTAGAATTGATGGGGCTAAAGGCTGCGTTATAAATATTACAGGTGGCAAAGACATGACTTTAGAAGACATGACCTCCGCATCTGAAATTATTTATGATGTTGTTGATCAAGAAGCAAATATTATTGTTGGTGCAGTGGTCGATGAATCAATGGAAGGGGAGATACAAGTTACTGTAATTGCTACAGGATTTGAAACAACTCAACCATTAAACCAACAAAGAATAAAAAACAGATTATCTAATCAACCATTATATAATTATTCCGATAATAAAGAATCTGGAGCCAGTATTCCTGAGTTTTTAAGATTAAGGCAAAATAAAAAAGATATAGGTTAAAAGGTAAAATAGAGTGACTCGGTTATCTCGCCTGCCTCAAGCATCCCTTGTGGCTGCTACCTTCCGGTCCTGACCAGGTTTAGGCGTTAAAACCGCGAAAGGCCGAGTCAGAATTATACTAGCAATTCTTGATTAAAAAAGATACATAAATTTATTATGTTACCTTCAGACTTAGTTAATTATAAAAAAAATTCTCGCAAAATCATTGCACTTACTGCATGGGACTCCATATCAGGATCTATTGCAGAACAGGCAAATGTCGATCTCGTACTAGTAGGAGATTCATTAGCAATGGTCTGCTTAGGATACAAATCGACATTGCCTTTAACTTTAGAAAACATAATTTATCATACTAATGCTGTTTCAAGAGGATTTAAGAAGAAAATTGAGGAACAACCTTTAGTCATTTCAGATATGCCTTTTCTGACTTACCAATGTGGTGAGGATAAAGCTGTTGAATATGCAGGAAAAATAATTCAGAGCACTTATGCAAAAGCTGTAAAAGTAGAAGGAGCTGAACCAGAAATACAAAAAGTAATTTCTAGATTAATAAGGATGGGAATCCCTGTTATGGGTCATATTGGTCTTACACCACAAAGCTATCTAAATATTGGATTAAAAAAACAAGGAGAAAGCTTAGCAAGCCAAGAAAAAATCAAGAAAGAGGCTTCAATACTTGAAGAATTAGGATGTTTTTCAATAGTTCTTGAACATATTCCTGATTTACTTGCTAAAGAAATACAAAATTCTTTAACAATTCCCATAATAGGTATTGGTGCAGGTAATTATTGCGATGGGCAAGTAAGAGTTACTGCAGATTTGTTAGGCCTCAATGATGATCAACCGCCATTTTGCCAACCTATAATACAAGGAAAGAAATTACTTAAGGATAAATTAATAGAATGGGTAGACTCTGAAAGACTTAATTAATCTCATCCCACCACCTAAACATAGAGACAAGAACTTGATTGCTAAGTTCCATACCACTAGGCTCACTTAAAAAGAATCTATTCCCCTTTCTTACTAATAGTCCACTTTCAAGAAATCTTTCCCATTTTTCAAGTAATTTACTAAAGTTGCTTTCAAATTTTTTGTTTTCCCAGTTTTGTTCTTTAAAAATTTCTTTGATATCTACACCCTCTTTGAGTCTTAATCCCAACATTATTTTTTCATCAAGTTCTTTATAGACAAACTCCTTATTAGTTAGGGATGAATCTAAATTAAGTTCATATTGTCTAATTACCCATTCTTTATATTCTTTGCTAACTCTTGGCCTAGTTAATTTTTCCCCCCAAGGCGAACTAGTTGAACCTTGACCAAAACTCCACCAGCCTAAACCATTCCAATAAACTCTATTATGTCTAGATTGATGACGCGGAAGGCAATAGTTTGAGATTTCATATCTTGAATAACCTGAGTTTTTTAAAATTAAATTGGTTGATTCACTATTTCTAAAAGCTTCTTCATCACTTGGGAGTTTTAATTTTCCTAAACTGACTAATTTTTTAAAAACAGTGCCATTTTCAATATTTAAATCGTAAATAGATAAATGCGGTGGTGAAAATGTTATTGCTTTTTTTAAGTCATCTTGCCATTCTTTAAATCCACTAAGTGGCAAGTTTTGAATTAAATCTAAGCTCCAGCTTTTTATCAACCCAGAATCAAATTCTCTCTTCAACCATAAACAAGATTTTTCTGCATCTTCTTTAGAATGACGCCTTCCCGACTTTTGAAGTATCTGATTATTAAAACTTTGTACTCCTAGACTAAATCTATTTATCCCCGCATTTATAAATCCAAAAAGATCATCTTGAGTAAAACTAGCTGGATCAACCTCCATAGTGATTTCAGCACCATAGTCAATTCCATAATTTTCTTTAAAAAGATCAATTAATTCTTTTATTTGGGTTGGATCTAAAATTGATGGTGTGCCACCTCCTACATAAATGGTAGATAGAGGTGATTTATGCTTAATTGACAATATTTCTTTGTATAAAAACTGCAAATATTCTTGAACAGTTTTGCTTCCATAACCTTTTAAAGTTTCAACTTTGTTTCCTAATGGAATAACTGCAAAATCACAATAAAAACACCTTCTGTGGCAAAAAGGAATGTGCACATAGGCACTTCTTGGAAACTTATTCATAATATAAATTCATTTTTAAGCTCCAAAAACGTATTAAGGATCGAAAAAAATAAGATCCTTATTTACTCAATTAATAAATCCTAGTAGATTATAGATATGACAGATACCTTAGTATTAATTTTATTTGTATTGTCTGGGGCTGCTTCAGGATGGCTTGGCGTTGATTTATTGCCAGTAGACATACTCAAACAGGTATCTAATGTAGAAGGTTTTAGAATTGTTTTAGCAATAATTGGTTTTTTTGTAGGATTAGCAGCTGGTTTTGTATTTCTTCAACTTAGAAAGACGTTTCTTGATCAAATAAGAACAATGCCAACGGACTTACTAATAAGTAGGTCCGTTGGATTAATTTTAGGATTACTTGTTGCGAATCTCTTACTTGCTCCAATACTATTAATTCCCTTCCCTAGAGAGGTTTTTTTCGCAAAACCATTAGCAGCTATATTAAGCAACATTTTCTTTGGTGTGCTTGGTTATAAGTTGGCAGATACCCATGGAAGGACATTATTGAGATTATTCAATCCAAATAACACTGATGCATATCTAGTCAATGAAGGAATTCTCCCTGCTGCAAGTCCAAAAATTCTTGATACTAGCGTAATAATTGATGGAAGAATCAATGGTCTATTAAGTTGCGGCTTATTGGAAGGGCAATTAATTGTTGCTCAAAGTGTAATTGATGAATTACAAACTTTAGCTGACTCAAGTAGTAATGAAAAAAGGTCGAAAGGCAGAAGAGGTCTCAAGTTATTAAAAGAATTAAGAGATTTATATGGGAGAAGACTTGTAATAAACCCAACAAAGTATGAGGGTAATGGGGTAGATGAAAAACTCCTTAAAATTACTGAGGATATGACAGGAACTTTAATTACGGCTGATTATAATCTTTCTCAGATCGCTGAAGTTAAAGAATTAAAAGTTATGAATTTGAGTGATTTGGTTATTGCTTTAAGGCCAGAAGTACAACCAGGAGAGTCACTTAATATAAAAATCGTGAGAGAAGGCAAAGAAAAAATGCAAGGTATTGGATATTTAGATGACGGCACAATGGTTGTTATTGATGAGGCAAAGAATTTTGTTGGAAGCAGATTAGATATTGTCATCACAGGAGCTTTACAAACTCCCACTGGAAGAATGGTCTTTGGAAAACTAATAAATAATCCTGAGTCAAACAAATCTTTTAAATCACCAGCGACACAGGGCTAAATCTAGCTAGAATCAGTTCAATCTTAATCTTGTGATACAAATGACTGTATCTGCTCCTTATTACGGCGAAAACACCGTTATGAGGACCCCTCCCCCAGATCTCCCCTCTCTTTTACTGAAAGAGAGAATTGTTTATCTTGGTTTACCATTATTTTCAGATGATGACGCGAAAAGACAACTAGGAATGGATGTTACTGAGTTAATCATTGCTCAACTTCTTTATTTAGAATTTGAGGATCCAGAAAAACCAATCTATTTCTATATCAATTCAACTGGGACAAGTTGGTACACTGGTGACGCAGTAGGTTTTGAAACAGAAGCTTTCGCTATCTGCGATACAATAAGCTACATTAAGCCTCCAGTACACACGATATGTATAGGTCAAGCGATGGGTACTGCAGCAGTTATTCTTTCTTCCGGCACTAAGGGACAAAGAGCAGCTCTTCCACATGCTTCTATTGTTTTGCATCAACCTATAAGCGGAGCAAGAGGTCAAGCAACCGATATCCAAATAAGAGCTGAGGAAGTTTTGAAAAATAAAAAATCAATGCTGGAGATTTTATCTCGTAATACTGGAAAGACCATCGAAGAACTCTCAAAAGACTCTGACAGGATGAGTTATCTCAACCCACAAGAAGCCCTAGATTATGGAGTTATCGATAGAATACTCACAAGTCAAAAAGATCTACCAAATAAAATTTAACACTCACAAAACTACTTTAAAATCATGCCAATAGGAACTCCAAGCGTGCCTTACAGACTTCCAGGAAGTCAATACGAGAGATGGGTCGACATATATACAAGACTAGGTGTTGAAAGAATTCTTTTTCTTGGACAAGAAGTGAATGATGGCATTGCAAATAGCCTTGTTGCACAAATGCTTTATTTAGATTCTGATGATAATTCCAAACCTATCTATCTGTACATAAATAGCCCAGGAGGATCAGTAACTGCTGGCTTGGCAATTTATGACACTATTAAATACGTAAAAAGTGATGTAGTAACCATATGTGTAGGCCTAGCAGCCTCAATGGGAGCGTTCCTATTGGCCGCTGGTACAAAAGGTAAAAGAGTTGCTTTGCCCCATAGCAGAATAATGATTCATCAACCCTTAGGAGGGACATCTCAACGCCAAGCAAGTGATATTGAAATAGAAGCTAAGGAAATTTTAAGAATTAAAGATATGTTAAACATGTCTATGGCAGATATGACAGGCCAATCATTTGAGAAAATTGAAAAGGATACTGATAGAGATTATTTTCTGAGTGCGGAAGAAGCAAAAAATTATGGATTAATTGATAGAGTGATTACACATCCAAGTGAAGCAAATCAGTCTTAAACTTTCTAAATTAATATTTTAATTTTAATTTTTTAAATTAATAATTTTTTTGGTTTATTGCCTCCTTAATGTCTAAAATATTAATTATCAAATGCAAAGAAGCTACAACTAATGACCCAACTCTTCTACGACACAGATGCAGATCTAAGTCTTTTAAATAATAAAACAATAGCGATTATTGGATATGGATCACAAGGTCATGCTCATGCCCTAAATCTTAAAGATAGTGGTATGGATGTAATTGTTGGATTATATAAAGGAAGTAAGTCTGAAAGCAAAGCTATTAGCGATGGTCTACAAGTCTTTAGCGTTTCTGAAGCTTGCGAAAAAGCAGACTGGATTATGATTCTCCTTCCTGATGAGTTTCAGAAAGATATTTACCTTAAAGAAATAGAACCAAACTTAAAAGAAGGAAAGATATTAAGTTTTGCTCATGGCTTTAATATAAGATTCGAACTTATCAAACCTCCTAGTTTTGTGGATGTTGTAATGATTGCCCCAAAAGGACCCGGACACACTGTTCGTTGGGAATATCAGAATGGTCAAGGAGTTCCAGCATTGTTTGCAGTAGAGCAAGATTCTTCTGGGAGTGCAAGATCATTGGCTATGGCTTACGCTAAAGGGATTGGCGGGACGAGAGCAGGAATTCTTGAAACAAACTTCAAAGAAGAAACAGAAACTGATTTATTTGGCGAACAAGCTGTCTTGTGCGGAGGATTATCAGAACTCGTCAAATCAGGCTTCGAAACTCTTGTAGAGGCAGGATATCAACCCGAACTTGCTTACTTCGAATGCTTACATGAAGTTAAACTTATTGTTGATTTAATGGTGAAGGGAGGCTTATCTCAAATGAGAGATTCCATTTCAAATACTGCAGAATATGGAGATTATGTGAGTGGTAAAAGACTTATCAATAGCGATACAAAGAAAGAAATGCAGAAAATTCTTAAAGATATTCAAGATGGAACTTTTGCTAAGAATTTTGTGGAAGAATGCGATAACAGCAAACCCTTAATGACAAAATTAAGAGAAGAGAACTCAAAACATGAAATTGAGAAAGTAGGTAAAGGTCTGCGTTCGATGTTCAGTTGGCTGAAATAAATTTATTTTTAATATTTCTTGGATCGATTGGTTTTGATTTATTGACCGGCGACCCAAGATTATTAATCCACCCTGTTCAAGTAATTGGCTTTTACATAAAAAAAATTTCTGATTACCTCATAAATAATTTTGGGGAAAATAAAAATATATTGTTTTGGGGAGGTTTACTAGTAGCTATATCCACCATAGGAATGAGTTTTGGTTTAGGTAAATTGATAGAATTCAGTTATGTGCAATCAAGAAATAATTTTTTTGGTGGATTGCTAATTTTTTTTGGACTTTCAAGTTGTATTGCGACTAAGGGACTTATTTCAAGTGTGAAAGAGATTGCAGCGCTAATAGAACGCGAAGAAATTAACGACCGAAATACGAGAATAATCAAAGAGAAGGTACAAAGGATAGTTAGTAGGGATGTAAGTTCATCTTCTTTAGAACATCTTTTGAGATCAAGTACAGAGAGTCTCACCGAGAATTCTGTTGATGGAATATTTGGGCCATTATTTTGGATTTTTATTGGAATTATTTTTATGAAATTTTCATTTTTTCTACCAGGGCCTTTATCACTTGGTTTTTCTTATAAAGCCATAAGTACTTTAGATTCAATGATAGGTTACAGATATAATTATTTTAGATATTTAGGTTTTTTCAGTGCAAAAATCGAAGATATTTTTACGTTTGTTCCTTCAAGATTAGTTTTAATTACATTACCTTTAGTTAGTCCCAAAATTAATGAGTATGGATCAATCATAAAAAAAAGCTATCTTGATGGTAAAAAATATGATTCGCCTAATGCTGGGATTTCAGAAGCTATATTTGCTTATATTTCTGGAATAACATTGGGTGGAAAAAGTAAATATAAAAATGAGATTATTAAAAAGCCAAAGATCAATGCGAATGGAGATAATTGCACTGTGGAGAAAATTAAATTAATTTGTCAATTAATTTTGAGATTACAATTATTATGGATAATAATTTTTGTCTTAATTTTTTTTATAATTTCAACTTTAATTTAATAAAACTAGTTTTAAAATTATTAGAATAAACTATAAAAACTTTATGCAAGAAAACGGCTCTCCAATAGAAAATCAAAATGATGATTTTACTGATACATCATCAACTGATAATGAATACTCAAAATGGGTAGACAATCAGGGTGATGAAGTAAAGAATGTTTTTGGATTTAATAGCAGTGCTGAACTTGTAAATGGTAGAGCAGCAATGATCGGGTTCTTAATGCTCTTATTAACCGAGTTAGTTTTTAGCGGCAGACCTGTTACTTCTTCAATTTTTGGTATTAATTAAAAATGGAAGCAAAAAAATCTAATCCAATAAAAGTATTCTTATACATATCTGTTTGGGTAATTATTTGGGGGACTATAGGATCTTTAGTCGATTTTCCTCTATATAAAAATAAAATCTACTTAGAAGGAAGCATATATCAATATCTTACTTTCACAATTACAGCTATTATTTCTATTATATCTGCAAAGTTTTTTTATAAGAAAATTGATTTATAAAAACTTGTACCGAAATTTCTTAATAATTTTTGCTGGTTCTTTACTTTCATTGGACTCGTAAAGTATCCACTGATGAGTCTCAGTATCATGGTCACAACCATAATTTCCAGATTGGTTATCGTAACTTGAAAGATATGAATGACAATTTTGGTCTGCCTCAAAAGCGGAGTCATAACCTGTTAGAAAATATGTCAAAAATAGAACAGTTATCAACAAAAAAAATACTTGAGAAACTAAATTAAATACCTTCATAAGATATTCTAAAATTTAAATATATCATCTAATAAAATTCTTCGATCTAAAAATATAGCTAACGTCCAACATTAAATACAAAATCATGGAATTCTTGATTCTTTAAATACAGGATGACTAGCAATACTAAGATGATATTTAAGCCTATTACTATTGATCCAAAAATATTTATTTGTTTTTTGCCTGGCAAAGTATAAGTAAATTTCTTGCCTTTAAGAAAACCAGCTAAGCCTTTTTTTTCTTTTATTTGAGTATTTTGAGTATTATTCTTAACTTCTTTATCAGAAAAACCTTTTACCATTACAAATTAAATAACAAATTTATAATATTCCAAAAAAATATATTATTTTAATAATTAACAATTTTTAATCACATATGGGATCATTAATGAAATTCTCTCATTTGAGAAATTATTAAAAAAATAAGCTTCAATAATTTCCGTTTGCAGCCCCAATAAACTTGATTGACATTTGAATCTATTTTGGTCAAATATTACTAATTGAAGTTTTTCTATTTCAGAAACTAATTCTTTACATATTAGGGTTCGAGAATCTTTAAAACAATCACTGGATTGTTTTAAAATCTTAGACTTTGTTGGTATCGTTTCAGCCATAACAAAATTAGATAACAACAAAAATTTAAGGAATAAAATAGTTAAACATTTCATTACTTCTTAAGATTTCAAAATTTTGGATACCTCGTTAGGAGTATTGGGCATTGAGCTAATTTCATCTTTTTGCGATTAAAAAAAGATGCCCTAAAAGAGCACCTTGTTATTAAAGGAAGAAATAGATTAAAAAAATTACCCTTGAACTCTATCCTTAAAAAGTTTACCTGCAGAGAATGTTGGAACTCTTTTAGCGGGTATTGCTATTTTTTCGCCTGTCTTAGGGTTTAAACCCTGTCTTGCAGAACGATCTCTTGGTTCAAAAGAACCAAATCCTAGTAAAGAGACTTTTTTGCCTTCCACTACTGAATCAACAATAGTTTCAATAGCTGCATCAACAACTAAAGAAACATCCGTTTTTGTGAGCTCTGTACGAGCTGCAACAAGATTTACTAAATCAGCTTTGTTCATTGAAATTTAAATTAAAGCTAGGGGTTAAAAAAAGATTTAAATCGAGTTTAAACCTCGAACTTTCACATCATATGGAGCAAATACAAATACGGCAACCGAAAATGCCGGCGGCGCAAAGCTTTATACAAATTTTAGGGACATTTTTTGCAACATTATTTGTTTCTTATAACCGCGCTTTTTCATTTATAAAAAATAGCCTCTTCATTTAGAGAACAGCAAAAAGCATTGGTGGCACTAGATTTAGCATTAAAAATCTAACTACATTTAGCAAAGGGGGGAAATGTCAAAGGGGGGGGTGAATTTAAGAATTTGAGCTATTTATTATGTTTTATTAATTTTCAGATATATTTCCTTCTCATCACATGAAAAAACACAATTTGTATTTTGAAATCAAGAAAAATCTAGTTTTCTGATTATTAAACTTTCTCTATAAATCGTTTTATGCACTGAGCAGATGGATGAAGAAAGTGTAATTAATTAGAAAATTAATACTCTCCAAGATCTAATAAAGTTGATTAGTGAAGCCTTAAATTTGAGTTTTTTTTTAAATTTTGCATCTATTATTCAAATATCAGTAATTTAAATAAATTATCTCAATATTTAACTAATCAATGATAAAGAAAAAGTGATTCATCTCAATAAAGGTAAACCATTTCCTTTAGGGAGTTCTCTAACTTCACAAGGGATTAATTTTTCCTTAGTAGCCACAAATGCAGAATATGTAGAAATCTTATTGTTTGAAAAAGAGGACTCTATTTCCCCAAAAAGCACATTCAAATTAGATCAGACTCATAATACAGGTCCATACTGGCATGCGGAAATAAAAAATCTAGATGAAGGTTGTATTTATGCTTTTAGAGTGAAACAAAAAAATAATGAGATTAATAAAAACTATGAAAAAAAAGTATTACTTGATCCATGTTCAAGGGGTATTACCGGATGGAGAAGTTATAAAAGAGAAAATGCATTAAAAAATCAAGAAAATACTAATTCTTGTCTCAAAAGTGTTGTTTGCGATAGAAAATTATTTAATTTAAAGGATTATCCAAGACCGAAACATTCTTGGGAAGAAACAATTATTTATGAACTCCATATCAAAGCTTTCACTGAATCAACTGATAAGGAGGAAAGTTGTTTTAAGAAATTTTTAAAAAAAATTCCTTATCTCAAAGAACTGGGAATTACAACAATTGAATTGCTTCCAATTTTTTGTTTTGATCCTACTGATGCCCCAAATGGTCTAAAAAATTTTTGGGGATATAGTCCAATTAATTGGTTTACTCCCCATTTTGAATATCTTTCGAATGAATCCGCCGAAAAGAATAGAGAGGAATTTAGAAGATTTGTAGAGGAATGTCATAAAGCAGACATTGAAGTCATATTAGATGTTGTATACAATCACACTTGCGAAGGTGATTCAAAAGGGCCGGCAATATCTTGGAAAGGTATAGATGAAAATCTTTATTACTTTATTGGAAAAGATAAAAATTATCAGGACGTCTCTGGATGTGGTAATACTATTGCAGCAAATAGAGGATTAGTTAGAAAACTAATAATTGAATCTTTAAAATGTTGGGCGAGTGAATTAGGAGTTGATGGTTTTAGATTTGATTTAGGAATTGCCTTATCAAGAGGAGAAAATCTTTCACCGCTTGATAATCCTCCAATTTTTGAAGATATAGAATGTGAACCAGAACTTATCGATATCAAGTTCATAAGTGAGCCATGGGATTGTGGCGGTTTATATAAATTAGGTGATTTCCCATCAAAGAATACTTTCACTTGGAATGGTCATTTTAGAGATGACTTGAGGAGATTTTGGAAGGGGGATAAAGACACAGCTTGGAATATGAGCGATAAAATAAAAGGGACGCCATCTATTTATAAAGAAGATAATATTTTTCCAAAGTCGATAAATTTTATTACTTCACATGATGGATTCACTCTAAAAGACTTAGTAACTTTCAATAGAAAACATAATTTTGCCAATAGAGAACAAAATAGAGATGGAGATAACCATAACAATTCTTGGAATCATGGTACAGAGGGACCAACTACGAACTTATTAATCAATGATTTAAGAAAAAGACAACAAAAAAATCTTGTTCTTAGTTTACTTATCTCTAAAGGTGTTCCAATGATACTTATGGGTGATGAAATAGGAAGATCACAAGGCGGGAACAACAATTCTTGGTGCCAAAATAATTTATTGGGCTGGATGAATTGGGAACATAGTCAACAAGATTTGGAATTATTAGAATATTTTAAATACGTTATAAAAATCCGAAAAAAACTAATAAACATTTTCAATCCATCATTCTACCCTAATAATCAAACCAATGAAAATATTCCAAAATATCATTGGCATGGAACAAAGTTAGATACCCCCGATTGGAGTAGTTGGTCTCACACAGTTGCCTTTAGCATTAACAAAGACAATACTAGTCCCCTGGTTTGGATAGGTTTAAATGCATATTCAAAAAGTATCGATTTCCCCTTGCCGAAATGTAAATATAATTGGTTAAAAGTTATCGATACTAGCATGTCTGAGATTTTTGAACCCTTAACTATTAATGAAAAATCTGTTTCAATAAAGAGTAGGAGCTCTTTACTAATCATTTCAGAAGACGTATTTTGGGAAAAAAATAATTTATTCTAAAAGCGGGCGGCGGGAATCGAACCCGCATCTTCAGCTTGGAAGGCTGAGGTTTTACCACTAAACCACGCCCGCATTAAGTAATAGAATTACCATTGCAATAATACATTATCAAACAATAAACAAAGTAAAAAGATTGGAAAATTCACACTCGAAAAAAAATATTTCTAGATCAACAACAAGATTAATGTTCTCTTATGGGCTAGGTGATGCAGGCACAGGTTTAGTGGCGACACAATTTGGTTTTTTTCTTTTCAAATTCTTTATTTCTGCTGGATTACCAGTAATAATTGCAGGATCATTATTAATGTTAATAAAGATATGGGATGCAGTAAATGATCCGTTAATTGGATGGTTAAGTGATCGTACTAAATCAAGATGGGGGCCTAGAATCCCTTGGATGGTAGCAGCATCTGTTCCCCTTGGTTTCTCTTTAGCTGCGATATGGTGGACACCCACTGGTTCAGTGCTAACCAAGACTATTTACTATGCCATAATTTCTATAATCGTAATGACTGCTTATACAAGTATTAATCTTCCTTTTGCAGCTCTTTCTACTGAAATTTCTGAAAAAACAGCAATAAGAACAAGACTAAACGCATCTAGATTTACTGGCTCAATAATCGCAGGACTAACTGGTTTAATAATTGCTGGAGTTGTATTAGGTTCCGAAGAATCAGCAAATAATGAATATTTTTTAATGGGTAAAATAAGCGGATGTATTGCAGTTGCTGCAACATTAATTTCTTGTTGGGGATTAGCTCCATTCGCAAAAAAAGCAAGAAGGCCTTCAGGAAAAGTTGAAGCTATAACACTTCAATTCAAAAGGATCTTCAGAAATAAAAAATTTCTAAAAGTTATTACGCTCTATATTCTTCTCTGGTGCGCCTTACAATTAATGCAAACAGTAGCGTTAATCTATGTCGAGGATGTACTGAACGTACCAACATATATTGCAAAGTGGATTCCGATACCTTTCCAAATTAGCGCTTTAGTGGGTTTACAAATATGGACCAGAGTATCAAATAAATTGAACAGGATTTCAGCGTTAAACTATGGAGCGATTATGTGGATTATTTCATGTACAGCAGCTTTATTTTTACCTTCAATATCAAAAATTTCAGGAGCTGGAGATAGTTTATTCCTTAATGCCAGCAACATATTTCTGTTCATTCTTTTAATTTTCATAATCTGTCTTATTGGCATTGGAGCTTCAACCGCTTTTCTTATCCCTTGGTCACTACTTCCTGATGCAATAGACGAAGACCCAGAGAAACCAGCAGGATTATATACTGCTTGGATGGTACTTATACAGAAGATTGGGATCGCGTTTAGTGTTCAATTATTAGGATTTTTATTGTATTTATCAGGTTATCAATCATGCTTTGTTGATAAAGATGGCCTAAATATTATTGAACAATGCTACTCAGCACAATTAACTATTAGATTATGTATTGGTTTTATACCCTCAATATTGGTAATCATTGGTCTTTTAATCATGAGAAAATGGGATCGAAAATTAATTACAAACTAATATAAATATATGTATTACCTTGATTTTTTCAAAAGACTTCTAAGCAGCCTAGTCATTGGCGGGCAAGCAATTAATTTTATCTTTAAGGGTAAAATTTCCAAAAATGATCTCTTTGAGCAACTTATGGAGTCAGGCCCTGGCAGTTTGTTAATTGTATTAATTACAGGAATTGCCGCTGGTACGGTTTTTAATATTCAAGTTGCATCACAACTTACAAGTATGGGGGTCTCAAGTGAAATTGGAGGTTTATTAGCAGTAGGCATGGCAAGAGAAATGGCTCCTCTTCTAACTGCTACTTTAATGACTGGAAAGGTTGCAACTGCCTATGCTGCTCAATTGGGTACTATGAAAGTCACAGAACAAATTGAGGCAATAACCATGTTAAGGACCGAACCAGTCCAATATTTGGTAGTCCCAAGGTTACTATCGATGGTAATAATGTCTCCAATACAGTGTCTTTTATTTTTATCTGTAGCTTTATGGAGTGGACAAATTTGGAGCACAATTTTTTATAAAGTTCCTCCAATAGTTTTTTGGACATCTGTAAGATCAGGCAATGTGAGTTTAACCAGTGCAGACTTAACTTCAATGTTAATAAAATCTGTAGTGTTCGGATTACTTATTTCAATCATTGCTTGTGGATATGGACTTACAACCAAAGGAGGTCCAAAAGAAGTTGGAACAAGTACAACAGGTGCAGTTGTAATGACTCTCGTTACTGTATCTTTAATGGATGTATTACTAACACAAATTTTATTTGGATGATCCTATGTTTAATACTAAATCAAAAAAAGAGGAGCCAGTAATAATATCTCCCTCATTTCAGTTGCCAATCATTCTAATAGTTTTAAGTTTTATGCTTTTGTTTTTGAATATTGGTTCTTTGCCAACAATAGTTTTTGCTTCTTTTAGCTTTTTTTTATTACTTCAGTCATTCACCTTAAGAATAAAAATAACAAATGATGATTTTATCGTTTTACAATTAGGAAAAGAGATTAGAACTTTTCCATTCAAGAACTGGATATCATGGAAATTTTTTTTTCCTATAATCCCAGGTATTTTTTATTTTAGAGAAAAGTCCAGTCCTCATTTATTACCAATTTTATTTAATCCAAAGCAATTAAAAGATGAGCTCATAAAAAAAGTTGACTCCCTAGAAATTAAAAATACTTAAAATTCAGACTTTGCCTAATCATCAAAATTATTTAAATGACCAATACAGAAATTTCCGACAATAATCCTGAAAAGGAATTAAAAATAGATAAGTCAATTTCAGATGATAAAACAAAACAAATTAGTAAGAAAAATACAACTCAAAATAAAAAAATTACACCGAAAAACGATAAATCAACTAAATCTTTTGATGAAATTTCTAATGAAATTTTTAGAGATCTCTTTTCAAAAAAAGATTCTTTAGTTAAAGAAATAAAAGAGTTAGAAACAAAAAAAAATGAAATAGAAAAAGATATTGAGTCTAATTTTAAAGGACAGTCAGATAATATTGCTAAAAGAGTTAAAGGCTTTCAAGAGTACTTAACTGGAGCTTTGCAGAATCTTTCACAAAACGTAGAGAAACTTGAATTAGTTTCTCAACCAATAATCGTAAAGCCTTCTCCCCTTGATGAGAAAAAGCAAGACAATTGTACAAATAATGTGATTAATGTTCCTGCTCTTTCCGAGACATTTAAGCCAGATGCAGAGATTATAAAAAGTTGCTTTTCAAGTTTCACAGAACAACCCGACTTTTATGCAGAACCTTGGAAATTAAGACGGAGTCTTGATTCCTCAGATATAGAAATTATGGATGATTGGTTCTTTAACATGGGCGGAAGAGGTTCTCTTGAAAGTAGAGGATCTCGACAAAAAAATGCCTTGTTATCAGCTGGCTTAATATCTATTCTTGGCGAATTATATGGAGATCAATTTCAGACTCTTATTTTAGCTTCGCAACCTGAACGATTAGGTGAATGGAGAAGAATACTTCAAGATTCACTTGGTCTAACTAGGGATGACTTTGGACCTAATAGTGGGATTGTTCTTTTTGAAAGGCCTGAAGGTGTCATCGAGAGAGCTGATAGATTAGAAGCGAATGAAGAATTGCCATTTATTATCATTGATGCAGCAGAAACCTCTGTTGAAATTCCAATACTTCAATTTCCATTATGGGTTGCATTTGCTGGTTCAGATAATGAAATTTACGATGATCTTGAACTAAACTAAGCTTTATGAATATCTTAATTATTTTTGCAAGTTATCTTTTAGGATCACTTCCGACGGGTTTTTTAGTTGGGAAATATCTCAAAAATATTGATCTAAGAACTATAGGTTCTGGATCTACAGGTGCCACAAATGTCTTAAGAAATGTTGGGAAATGGCCAGCACTTTTTGTATTTATCATTGACGTTGGGAAAGGCCTTATTGCGGTAAAAATTGCTGAATATTACACAGATCAAGGATTAATAGAAGTTATAGCAGGGATATCAGCTATCTCAGGACATATTTGGCCAATATGGCTTAGAGGTAAAGGAGGGAAAGCTGTTGCAACTGGATTAGGTATGTTTTTAGCTCTTTCTTGGAAAGTGGGACTCGCATCTCTTGGCATTTTTTTAATAGTCCTAACAAAAACTAAATTTGTTTCTTTATCAAGTATTTCAGCTGCAATCTTACTTCCTATTTTTATGTTTTTTTACCTAGGTAAATTTATGCACTCATACTTTTTTATAAGTTTAATTGTTGCATTATTAGTAATCTGGAAACATAGAACAAACATAACAAGATTGCTTAAGGGAGAAGAATCCAAAATTAATCAGAATCAATAGATTTAAATATTTCTATTAGGGCTTTATTAGGATCTATAGCTTTTGAAATTGATCTACCAATTACCAACTTAGAAGCCCCATTATCTATAGCTTCATAGGGAGTCATAATTCTATTTTGATCATCTTTATTGTCAATATTTAATCTGATACCTGGTGAAATAAGTTCAAAATTATCCTTATAAATAGATCTCAACATTTTTACCTCCCAAGGGGAACAAACACATCCATCTAATCCGGCATCAAAAGACAACTTTGCAAGTCTCAATACATTTTCTTCAATTGAATTATTTCTATCAAGATCAGTTTGAAAATCTTTAAGAGAAAAGCTTGTTAAAACAGTTATTCCTAAAACCAATGGAGGTTTTACACTTACTGAGGTGGCTCCTTCTATAGATGCTTTTTTCGAATCCTTAAGAGCTTTTAAACCTGCTGAAGCATGAATAGAAATTATATCAACCCCTAATTTTGAAACTTGGAAACATGCTGCCCGCATCGTATTTGGAATATCATGAAATTTTAAGTCTAAAAAAATTTTTTTATTTAAACCTTTTAATATCTCAATAACTCTTGGACCTTCCCTAACAAAAAGTTCTAAACCAACTTTAACCCACTTAATATTAGGACATTTTTCCAAAAGTAATTTTGCTTGACTTACATCTAATCCATCAATTGCCAATATTATTTTATCTTCTGAATTAAATCTGTTATTCATCAATTTTCAGTTTTCAAACCTCTTAATTATTTTTTTCCCAATTTGCAAAATTTTTCCTTCCAAATCATTTTTTGAATTAAAAACTAAATCAGGATTTATTACTTTTTGACTATCAATTTTTACACCCCCACCTTTAATAGATCTTTTGGATTCGCTGCTGGATTTGAAAAGTTTTAGAGCACTTAATAAGTAGAAAAACTTTACTGGAAAAACTACTTCTCTTAAAGAAATCTCTGGAATTTCTCCAACTTTTTCTTTGTGTCCAAGGAATAATTTTTCGCAGTTTGATTGCGCCTTTAATGCTTCTTCGGCCCCATGGAATAAAGTAGTAACTTCTAAAGCCATTCTTCTCTGTAATTCACGAGGATTTGAGTTTTCCAGAAAACTTAAATCTAATTCAGTAAGTAATTCAAAATAGGTGGGTATTATATTATCGGGTACTTTTTCTAATTTTGAATACATTGAAAGAGGATCTTCAGTTAAACCGACGGTATTAAATTCAGATTTACTCATCTTCTTAACTCCATCTAAACCTGTCAAAATTGGCAGCAGAACACCAAATTGAGGGTCTTGTTTAAAATGCCTTTGAAGGTCTCTTCCTATTGCAATATTAAATTTCTGATCTGTACCTCCAAGCTCAATATCTGATTGAACAACTACCGAATCATAACCTTGTAATAGTGGATATAAGAATTCATGCAAAGAGATTGGAACTTGCGCAATGTACCTTTTATTAAATTCTTCCTTAGCTAGCATTTGACTAACTGTTGCACTCCCCATTAAGTCAATTATGGAATTAAGATTTAATCCTTTTAACCATTCACTGTTATATCTAATTTCTATTCTATCTTTTGCATCAAAATCTAAGATAGATTCATTGGCGGGCTTTCCCATGCCTAGTTGGGTTAAGTATGTTTTTGCATTATCCTTAACTTGTTTTTCCGATAACTGAACTCTTGTTTTATTTTTTCCGGTTGGATCTCCAATTTGAGCAGTAAAATCCCCAATAATTAAAATTGCAATATGCCCATTATCTTGGAATGCCCTAAGTTTTTTAAACAATATGCTGTGCCCAAGATGAATATCGGTTCCAGTTGGATCGATGCCGAGTTTAACCCTTAATTTTTTATTATTTTTTTTCGCATGATCAATTATCCACGAAAAGGTTTGATCTGTTCCCTTAATGGGAAAATATTCTTCTATTCCTCTTGATAGCCATGATGGCAATTTTAAATTATCTGTCATGAAGCTTTAACCGTTAACTTTAAGAAGTTTTATCAAGTTCATCCTTCATTCTTATTAAGGTTTTATTCATTTGATCGAACATTTGATCAGGAGTGATCCCAAATTGACTTAACTGTGTCTTTAATTGTTCTACTGTCATTTTTGCTTGAAAATCTTCAGACAATTCAAATCTCTTCATAAAAACCTTATAACGATCCATAAGAGATTCCATTTTTTTTATAAACATTTTTTTCCCTTCTCTGTCAAATTTTCCATAATCAGATCCAAGTTTCATAAGTTCTTGGTAATCTGTAAAAAGCTTTTTAGCTTCTTCTTGAACGATGTCTGACTCAAAGAATCCCATTTCTATTTTTTTACTTCGCAGATTAAGGCTCAATTACAAGATAACAAGAATCTTTTAAATTGATTAGAAGATTAATAAATTTTAGTTTATAAATAATTCTTTGATTTTTATTTTTTCAGAATTAAATTAAGTAAAGATGTTTTATAAATATTGGAAAAATTTAACGTTAATAATATTTCAAACCAAAATAGACAATTCGAATTATTTGGTTCAAATGTAAATACATCAATAAATTTTCAACACTCAAATAATCTAAAAATCAAAGGCGAAATCCTAACTGAATGGAGAGATAAAATATATAATCACCAATTCAAAATTTCAAAAGATAATCATAATAAAACTTTGCACCAAACAAGTCTTCCTATAAATACAATTTCCGATGAAAGAAAAATTGATCCGTTTTCCTTGCAGCCATTATCATTGAACTTTTGGAGAACCAATCAATATATACACAATGGGCCAGCAATGTATTTTGTAATTGACTCGATGGAGAGTTCTAAAATAATCCTTTATATAGGAGAAACAAATTCAGCAAATAAAAGATGGAAGGGAGAACATGACTGTAAAAATTACCTCATGAACTATAAAGAAGCCTTAGCTCATAACAAACTCTCAAGTCACCAAGATATTCGTTTCTTCCTAGATGTACCTAAAGAAGTAAAATTAAGACGTAAATTAGAGCAGCAACTGATATATTTATGGTTACCACCCTTTAATAAAGAAACTCGAGATAGGTGGGCAACTACTTTCACAAACAATTAAAAGTTAATTAAAACCATTTTACAAATGCAATTTTCCACATTCCAAAGAAATCTAGATAACTGGCAAGGTGCTTCATTAATTTTTGGAGTTTTAGAGGAAGAAATTGCAAGCCAACTTGAAAACATAAAATTTGTTATTGACCCAAAATTATTACTGAAAAAAGTTACACAAAAAAAATTTAAAGGAGAAAAAGGAAAAACTTTAAGCTTTGAATTTTTAGATCAAAAATTAGAAACTTTATTCATAGTTGGTCTTGGCAAATCAAAAGACCTAAATAAAAGTGATATAGAAAACTCTATAGGAAATCTAGTTAGGAAAACTGTTGATAAAAATGAAAAAATGAGCATCTTGCTACCTTGGGAATTTATAATTTCACAACTAGAAATAAATCAATTAGCAGAGTCAGTCAGATTATCTGCCTATAGAGACAATAGATTCAATAAGAAAAAAGATGAAAAGAAAGTTCTTAAAGAAATAGAGTTTCTGAATTTGAAAAAATTTGAGAATATTAACTTTGAAGAGACAGCTCAAATATGTGAAGGTGTAGAACTAGCAAGAAGACTTGTAGCCGCCCCTCCAAATAGCCTTACTCCTCAGGAAATGTCTATACAAGCTTCTCAAATAGCTAAAGATCATGGTTTGGGAGTAAAAATTTTAGAGGCAAAAGATTGTGAAGATTTAGGGATGGGTGCATATTTAGCTGTAGCAAAAGGATCTGATCTAGATCCTAAATTTATACATCTTACTTTAAAGTCAGAGGGGCCTATAAAAGAAAAGATTGCGCTTGTTGGGAAGGGTTTAACCTTTGATTCTGGAGGATACAATCTGAAAGTGGGAGCCTCTCAAATTGAAATGATGAAATATGATATGGGCGGAAGTGCTGCAGTTTTAGGAGCAGCTAAAGCGCTTGGGGCAATAAAACCAAAGGGATTAGAAATTCATTTTATTGTGGCATCTTGCGAAAACATGATAAATGGATCTGCAGTACATCCTGGGGATGTAGTTCAAGCATCTAATGGTAAGACAATTGAAATAAATAATACTGATGCAGAGGGTAGACTCACATTAGCTGATGCTCTAACTTACGCATCAAATTTAAAACCGGATTCAATAATAGATCTCGCCACTTTAACAGGAGCTATTGTTGTTGCATTAGGTAATGATGTAGCTGGATTCTGGAGTAATAATGATCATCTAGCAAATGACCTAAAAGCTGCATCAGCCCAGTCTGGAGAAGAATTATGGCAAATGCCTTTACAAAAATCTTATAAAGAAGGGTTAAAGTCTCATATAGCTGACATGAAAAATACAGGCCCTAGAGCAGGTGGGTCAATAACTGCTGCTTTGTTTTTAGAGGAATTCTTTGATAAAGAGATTAAATGGGCTCATATTGATATTGCTGGGACTTGTTGGACTGATAAGAATAAGGGAATAAATCCATCAGGTGCAACAGGTTTTGGAGTTAAAACTCTTGTTCAATGGATTAAAAATAAATAACTATATTTAAAATCATTCAGTCCAAAGATTTATTGATCTAGCGTTATCCCCCCATAATTTATCCAATCTCTGATCTCTGCCACATGAGAATCTATAGAACTTATATTTTAATTCATTCCTCTCAGCAAAATCCTGATGATATTCTTCAGCTAACCAAAATTTACCTTTTGATTTTAGTTCTACAGATATTTTTTCTAATGGCACTCGCAATTCATTAGAGGCCGAAAGAATTGCATTTTTTGCATCACTTTCCTCCGTTTCATCCTTGAAAAAGATTACCGGCCTATAAGAATCTCCACGATCACAAAATTGACCCTTGCCGTCAAGAGGATCAATATTTCTAAAATAGAGCCTAAGAATCTTGGCGTAAGTTACCAATTGGGAATCATAGTCCACCAAAACCACTTCCTGATGTCCTTCATGATTTTCGTAGTTAGGATTTTGTAAATTTCCACCTGAATAGCCACTTTGTACAAAATTTATCCCCCTTAATGACTCTAAATCATGCTCTAAACACCAAAAACAACCTCCTGCAAGAATCAGTTCCTCTGCAAAAGCGTTTATAGGGTTGATAAACATTGAAAGAGCAATTATTAAAGGTAAAGAATATTTCATTTTTTTATTATAAAGTTCAAATAATAGAATTAATAATCTCTTTAGCAGCTCTCTGGACTACACCCTCTTCACCTAATTCTTTTTTTAAAAAAGCATAACCTTTTTTCATTTTTATTTTTTCTGATTTCCCCTCAAGAATCCTACAAGATTTATAAAAGATTTTCTTTTCATTAAACTCTTTCTGTACAAACTCAGGGATTATTAATTTATTAACTAACAAATTTACAGGGGAAATAAATCTTACTTTGAAATTGAGAATTTTTTTAGCAATAAAAGCAGTTACCCTACTTACTCTGTAACCAACAATCTGTGGAATTCCATATAAAGCTAATTCCATATTAACTGTCCCCGATTTACAAAGAGCAATTTTAGTGAGGGAATAAATATAGGGCTTTAAATTTGCACTATCTTTTTGAGAAATCACAAGTCCTTTAACTTGATATTTTCTAAAGGCTTTTTTGAATATTTCATCAAAAGCATCCCGACAGGAGGGAATATAGACCACCAAACTTGGATATTTTTGTTGTAGTTTTTTAGCCGATTTCATAAAAGTAGGTAATATATATCTCAATTCTTGAGGTCTTGATGCGGGCATTAAAAGTATGATGCTTTGATCTGGGCGAAGGTTTAAAATAGTTCTGGCATCTTTCTTTAGAGGAAGTTTTTTTGTTAAATCAATCATTGGATGTCCAACCCAAAAAACATTTCCTCCTCTCTTTTTATAAAATACTGCTTCTTTCTTGAAAATTGCAAATATCTTATCAGAAAACTTTATTAGATTTGTTGTAGTGTTATTTCCAACCCTCCAAGCCCACTCTTGAGGAGCAATATAGTAAAAAATTGGAATTTTAGTCTTCGATCTTTTTAATTTAGTACCAATTTTTATATTAGGTCCCATATAGTCAATCAAAATCAAGCAATCAGGGGGGTATTTTTTTAGTAATTTGTAGAACCTTTTTTGAATTCTTATTGTTGGAATAATAAGAGGTAAAGCCTCCCAAATTCCTATTGCACTAATTGATATAGTATCTTGAAGAATTTTTACACCTTCTTTCTTCATCCTTTCCCCCCCTAATCCGCAAATTTCTAAATCTATAGATTTTTTTTTAGCTTCATCTAATAATGCTTTTGATAACAAACTTCCATGCAAATCTCCAGAGACTTCTCCAGTGCTTATAAATATCTTTTTATTCATACATTCAATACAGGCATTGGTCCTCGTCTTTCTTTAGATATTGACTCTTTTAAAAAACTACATAATCTTGAAGATGAAATATCTAATTCTCCTTTCATTAAGTTTTCTAGTGAATTAGAAATCGCATCATTAGATTTAAAAAGTAGATTCCAATTACTTTGAAGTAATTTTAAGTTAAAATCTTTATTTTCCATTAAACCACTTCTCTTAATTCCAATCCTATTTAAACCTCTCAATCTTCCTGGATGTCCTTCTGCTAAACAAAAAGGAGGTACATCTCTATCTACTCTAGTCATCCCTCCAATCATTGCTAAATATCCAATATGGACAAATTGATGAATGCCTAAACAACCGCCAATAATTGCTCTATCTTCGATCTTCACATGGCCCGCAACTTGAACACTATTTGATAAAACTATCCTGTTACCGAGTTCACAATTGTGTCCGATGTGAGTATAAGCCATCAACAAATTATTATTACCAATAATAGTTTTTTCTCCTTCATCAGTTGCTTTATTAATTGTTACACATTCTCTGAAAGTATTATTATCTCCAATAATCACTTCAGTAGGAGCCCCTTTATATTTGAGGTCCTGGGGATCAAGACCTATAAAAACACTTGGGAAAACTTTATTATTTATACCAATTTGAGTTCTTCCTGAAATAACAGCATTAGGTCCTATTTCGGTTCCTTTCCCAATAGTCACATCAGGACCGACAATAGCTCCTTTAGAGACAATAACCCCATCATGTAATTCGGCACTTGGATCAACATAAGCATTTGGGTGGACTTTTACACCACTAAAGCTTGCATTCAACTCAGTATTTTTATTATCCATATCCCTAATCAACTAACGAAAACATTAACTCTCCAGCACAAACCAACTTCCCATCAACATGGACCTCACCTTTAACCTTCCCAAATCTTTGTCTTTTAATAGACAATAACTCACAAGAAATTATCAATTGATCTCCAGGCACAACTGGTTTTCTGAATTTAACATTATTGATTCCAGCAAAGACGAAAAGTCCTTTAGGGAGATCGGGCATTTGCGTTACAATTATTCCACCAACTTGAGCCATTGATTCAACAATAAGAACACCAGGCATCAAGGGTCTTTCAGGAAAGTGTCCCTGAAATTGAGGCTCATTTATAGTTACATTTTTTACTGCAACAGCTCTTTCCCCAGGAATATGTTCTATAACTTTGTCCACAAGAGCAAAAGGATATCTGTGAGGTAACAAACCAAGTATATGCTCAGAGGAAAGTTCCTTATTTTCACTGGATGATTTCTTTTCCAAAACAATTAAAGATAAAGTTAATTTTTTAGCGATGAGGCCAATAAAGCATTTAAAGAATGTGATCCTTTATAAACTAAAATTTGAGCCTTAGGTAACCCTACCAAAGCCAAGTCCCCAATTAGGTCTAAAATTTTATGTCTTATTGGTTCATTATCAAATCTTAATGGTGGATTTACCCATTTATCACCATCACAAACAAGGGCATTTTCCAAACTGCCGCCTTTTATTAATCCAAGTTCACTTAACTCTTGAAATTGATCTTTAAAACCAAATGTTCTAGCAGGAGCAATCATTTCAACAAAACTTTTTGGATTTAAATCAATCACAAAAGTTTGATTTCCAATCGCTTTATAGGCAAAACTTATAGTGGATATAATCGTAGTTTTTTCTGAAGGGGTTGCTGCTATAACTGAACCTTCTTTATTTAAAATTATTGATTTATTAATCTCTCGAAAAAAATTATCTGGTCTAGGTGCCTTTTTTATACCCGCCTCTTCAAAATCTCTAACCCACTGGATTGCCGATCCATCTAAAAGAGGTATCTCTTTCCCATCAACCTCAATATGTATATAACTCAAACCACAACCTGCCATTGAAGACAATAGATGTTCTATAGTATACAAATTTCGCCCCCCTAATTTAACCGCCGTACAAAGCATCGTACTCCCAATTAAATCCTGAGTTAACTTAAAAATCTCATTAGGCTTATCCCTAAAAGATACATAATATCCTTCTTTCTCATAGGAAGAAATTGTAACTCTTGTTTTTTCTCCACTATGTAGCCCTATACCCTCCCTGGAGATAACCCCCGCCAAGGTATAACAAGAATCATAATTAGCAGGCCAAGAAAACACTTAAAACTTCCATCCAACTCCAAGTGTATATCTCCAATCTCCACTTAGGTCCTTGCTAGCTACATCTAATCTTAATGGACCTATAGGTGTTTTAACCCCAATTCCTCCTCCAAGAGAAAACCCAGAACCTGATTTTTGCAATAATTTACCGGGTTTTCCAGGAACTGTCTTTTGAGAGCCTAAATCACTTCCTCCATCGACAAATAAAGCTCCTGATATCATTCTCCAAACAGGGAATCTATATTCTGCTGTGCCCTCAACAAAACTTCTACTTACTGCCAAATCACAAGATCCCCAACCTCTAACAGATGATGTTCCTCCCATACAAAATGCTTCATAAGGAGGCAATTCCCCAAGAATAGTTCCGGCCTTAAATTGAAATCCAATAGCTTGAGGACAGTTTTCACTATTAGCATTACTAGACTTACATGCTTTCGTTAAATTTATTATTTTTGTTGGTATAAAAAATGAATATGCGGCTCTCATTCTATTAAAAGTTGGAGAATTTTTTCCCATCGAAACAAATTGTTCGGTACCAAAGCTAAATTTATTTCCTGATGTTGGGTTGATGGAATTGTTCAAATTATTTCTAGAAGTACTTGCAATAACACTCACTAATGTATTTTCATCAGGACATGCAACATCATTTGGAGTAAATCCAATACAAATAATATCGCTTATGTTGTTTCTGGTTGTAGTTGGAGTTCTGTCACCATAGGGTTTTTTATTTCCATCACCATCAATCATCTTTACTTTCTTAAAATTCATTCCTGCAAGGACTCTCCATTTGGCAACCTTAAATGGATCTCCACCATTTAATGGTCTTGAGAAAGAAAACCCACCTCCTGTTTTTTCTAAAACTATTGATGAAAAAGTATCAGAGCTAGATGGTATTTGATCATCTACTGCATATAATTTCCCATTATTTTCACTTTTAAATTCTTGTGGATAATCTCTACTTAAAAAAATATTTGTTCTAAAAGATGTTTTATGTTTATCTCCTTTAATCCATGGATCAGATAAAGAAAAATTATATGTAGTTGAATATTCTCCAAAATTTATATTTAAATTTGTAGACCATGCTCTTCCTAATGCATTTGTTTCCTGCAAACCAATTGATGCGAAGATACCTGAACCATTACTATAACCAAGTCCACCTGTCAACGATCCTGTTCTTAGCTCACTCAAGTCTAAAAAAATTATTACTTGACCAGGATTTAAATTATCAGGGCCAAGAGAAACCTTTACATCATCAAATAATGATGTGGCATAGAGTCTACCGATATCAGCTTCTAAAATTTTTCTATTAAAAATGGTACCAGGTTGTGTTTTTAATTCTCTTTTTATAACCCAGTCCTTTGTTTTCCCTTTTCTAGGTTTTCCATCAAAAATAAATTCACCATCAGAATTTGGGAATCTTATTTTTACGTCAGATATAATGCCCTCAGAAACTTTTAATCTTACTACTCCGTTCTCAGAGATTCTATCTGGAGTATTAATTCTAGCTAGAGAATAACCTTCTTTTTCATAACGTTCTTTTATAATTTCTATCTTATTTTGAAATTCTTTTAGGTTAAGAGTTGTACCATAATAATTTTTAAAAATATCATCTACGTATTCTTTGGAGATTATAGAATTTATTGGTTTAAGTTCAACTTTCTTCAAGATTGGATTAGGCACTACATTTACTATTAGCCTCACACCTAGTGGCCCATCTTGAGACTTTATTTTAACTCCTGAAAACCAACCACTAGCATATATTGCATTAAGTTCTTGATTTAAAATTCGATTATCAACAATACTTCCAGGCTTTATGCTCATGGAATCATATGCAGCCAATTCAAGTTTTCTACCCTCAGGATGATTTTCCCAACCTTCAATGATTATTTCTGAGATAAGAACACTTTCTTCACTAGTATCATTATTATTTTCTGCAAGAATAATTTTTTTATCTTTTTTAATTTCAATCCCTTGAAATAAAACATTTTTAATATTTGGTACTTCTAAGGTTTTTATTGATTGCTCAACGTCATTTTGCAAATACTTAGCAGCCAACTCTGAATTATTTGATATCAAAATCAAGGGAGAGCAGGCAACATTTATGAAAACCTTTCCAAATTTTAAAAAATGTTTTTGCATAGTACTTGTGATTAATAAAAATAAGTCATTATTTATTCAATTAGGTTTAAGAAAATCGTTTATTCTTCGGTGGATTTCACTATAAGCTTCAATTAGACCTCCTAAATCATTTCTAAATCTATCCTTATCCAGACTTACAATTATATCATTTTTTTGATTTAGATCCCACAATCTACAATTATCAGGACTTATTTCATCTCCAAGAATTATATTTTTTTTTAAATCATAACCAAATTCCAGTTTAAAATCTACAAGTTGAAGTTGAATATTTTTAAAAAAACTTTTCAAGATTAAATTAATTTTTAGGGTTAAATTTATTAATAACTCTAAATCATGAGAGCTTAATATATTCATTAATTCAATTCTATCTTTTGTAATAAGGGGATCATTAAGTTCATCATTTTTTAGATAGATATCAATTAATGGTTTTGATAACAAAGTTCCAGGTTTAATATTTGTTTGTTTGCACAAAGAACCATAAGCAATATTCCTTAGAACAATTTCTAATGGAATTACTTTTATTTTTTTTGCAATCATAGTATTTTCATTTTCAAGTTCAATAAAATGAGTTGGAATATTTTTCTTAATGAGAATCTCAAAAATTCTTGCACTAATTAAGCAATTAAGTTTGCCTTTACCTTCAAATTTTTCTTTTTTCAACGCATTAAACGCTGTAGCTTCATCTTTAAATTCAATTTTTACTTTATTTGCATCATCATGAGTAAATACTTTTTTTGCTTTGCCTTCATAGATCAACTTATATTTATTATTCATTAACTTAAAACCTCATTATGATTAACAAAGTACTTTTTATAATTAACATAATTATTAGGAATCAAATTCAAATGATTTTATTTTCATTTTAACTGATTATTCAACGAAACCTCATAACCTTAAAAAAACAAATATATGGGAATTCATTCACCTAATTCTAGGAACTTTATTAGATTAGAAAATATTTTAATAATTGGAAATGGCGGGAGAGAAAACTCTTTGGCCTGGGCTATTCAAAAAAATGAATTAGTTAAAAAAGTTTATTTAATACCTGGTAACGCTGGTTCAGAAAGAATAAATAAATGTGAAAGAATAAAAATTGATATAAATAATAAAAATGAACTAGTTGAAAAGCTAGATTTTTTTAAGATAGATTTAGTCATTATTGGACCAGAAATACCTCTGGCAAATGGATTAGCTGATTTTCTTCGAAAAAAAGATTTTAAAGTGTTTGGTCCTAATAAAGATGGAGCAAAACTAGAATTTAGCAAATCTTGGGCGAAGGAATTTATGCAAGAGGCAAACATTCCAACCGCAAACTTTTGGAAAGTCAACTCTCTAGAAGAAGCAAAAAAAATTATTAATTCATCATCAATTCCTCTTGTAGTAAAAGCTGATGGTCTAGCTTCAGGTAAAGGTGTTTTTATTCCTAATTCAAAGGATGAATGCTTTAAAGCAGCAGAGGCAATTTTTAATGGAAGATTTGGCAAGTCTGGGAATATAGTTGTTCTAGAAGAAAAAATTCAAGGGCCAGAAGTTTCAGTTTTTGCTTTATGCGATGGGAAGAGATATACATTACTTCCAACAGCCCAAGATCACAAACGACTTAATGAAAAAGATAAAGGTCCAAATACAGGAGGTATGGGGGCTTATTCTCCTGCCCCATTATTAACAAAAGATTACCTTGATAGAATTATCAAAGAGATAATTGAACCTACAATAAATGAGCTAAATAAAAGAAATATTGACTATAGAGGCGTAATTTATTTTGGGTTAATGATCACAAAATCTGGGCCCAAGGTTATAGAATATAATTGCAGGTTTGGTGATCCAGAATGTCAAACAATAATGCCCTTGATGGATCAAAATTTTGTATTTCTTTTAGAAAAATGCTCAATGGGAAGTCTAATTGGTGCTGAAAAAATTAATACCTCTGATAAAGTTAGTGGTTGTGTAATAGCAACATCCAAAGGCTATCCTTACGAATATAAAACTGGTTATCAAATAAAAATAGGTAATATCGATTCAAATGATTGTCAAATTTTTGACTCAGGTACTTCTTTTAGTGAAAGTGGGAAATTATTAACTGCTGGAGGAAGAGTCTTAAGTATTGTCTGTCAAGATAAAGACTTCGATAGGGTTTTTGAAAAAGCATATAATAATTTAAAAGAAATACATTTTGAGGGTATTTACTTTAGAAATGATATAGGTCATCAAGTTAGAAAAAACTTTTCTAAGGAGAATTAAGCTTATGGTGGATACCAATAATCGAGAAAGTAGAAAATATAACATCGCTGGTAATGAAGACATTAATATTAACTATTGGATTAATGGACTTCTAGCTTGGTGGAGTGGTTTCAGTTTAAGAACAAAGTTATTAGCCATAGCAACTCTTGTCGTAAGCCTCCTAATGACAGGAATAACTTTTTTCGCATTAAATAGTATTCAAAGAGATGCAGGTATGAATGATACTAGATATGCTCGAGATCTTGGCTTATTATTATCAGGAAATGTTACAGAATTAGTTGCTAATAACCAAAAAAAAGAAATTTCAAATGTAGCTGAAAAGTTTTGGAGATCAAGTCGAAACCTGCGTTATATATTCTTTACTGATGCTGAAGATATTGTTCAACTTGGGATACCCATCAGTGCAACACCAACAAGTTCAGACAGTCAATTTCAGCTCACTCGAAAATTAAAACTACCTTCAGAATTGAAGAAAAGACCACAATTCCCTTTGGTTAGGCAGCATGCGACACCTCAAGGTCAAGTAACAGATGTATTTGTCCCAATGTTGTGGAAAGGTAAATATCTAGGAACTTTAGCTTTGGGAGTCACCCCTAATAAAAAAGCACTAGCCAGTGCTGCCTTAACTAGAGAAGTAACCATTGCAGTTTTTATCTCTATTTGGGTTTTAGTAATACTTGGAGCTGTATTTAATGCACTTACAATTACAAGACCAGTCAGAGAATTAGTAAGAGGTGTTAGAGAAATTTCAAGAGGAAATTTTAAATCCAGAATTTCTTTACCCATGACAGGCGATCTAGGAGAACTCTTAAATGGATTTAACCGAATGGCAACACAGTTAGAAAATTATGATGAAGCAAATATAGAAGAATTAAAAGCGGCACAAATCAAACAGCAATCATTAATAGCTACAATGGCTGATGGTGCAATATTATTAGACTCACAAGGAAAGATTGTACTTACTAATCCAACAGCAAAGAGATTATTTCGTTGGGAAGGAAGATTTCTAGAAGGTAAACATTTTTTAAATGAAATCCCCGAAATTTTATCCAACGACTTACATACAAATATAGATTCTATTTTAAAAAGGGAAAAGGAGAAGGACGATTTAAGATTCAGTTTAGGAGAACCAGCAAGAACCTTAAGAATTGTCTTGCAATCAGTCTTAGATACAAATAAAGTTGAATTAAAAGGAATTGCTGTGACAATCCAAGATTTAACTAGAGAGGTTGAACTTAACGCTGCACAAAATAGATTCATAAGCAATGTATCGCATGAATTAAGGACACCACTTTTTAATATCAAAAGTTATGTTGAGACCTTACATGATTTAAAAGATCAGCTGTCTGATGAAGAACAAATAGAATTTTTGGGGATTGCAAATTCAGAGACTGATAGGTTAACAAGACTTGTAAATGATGTATTAGATTTATCTAGATTGGAGTCTGGGAAAATTGTTCAGCTAGAACAAATGGACATAAAACCGGCAATAGAACAGACTCTTAGAAATTATAGACTTAATGCTTCAGAAAAAAATGTTTCATTAGCTCATGACATAGAGGAAACTATTCCTCCAATTCTTGGAAATTTTGATTTACTGTTGCAGGTTTTTGATAATTTGCTTGGAAATGGATTAAAATTTAGTCCAAAAAACAGCGCCTTAATTATTAGAGCATATACTTGGCCAGATTCCTGTCCTGCTCTCCCCCTAAGTATTAAAAATGATGAAGCCCCTCAATGTGAACTAGTTTCACCACTTCCAAAAGTAAGAATTGAAATTGCTGATACTGGTTCAGGAATATCTCAGGCTGATCAAGAAAAGATATTTGATCGTTTTTATAGAGTAGAGAATTCTGTTCATACTGAGCAAGGGACCGGTTTAGGTTTATCTATAGTGCGGGGAATAATTGAAAAACATGGTGGGGAGATTCGTATGGCTAGTGAATTAGGAGTAGGAACAACGTTTTGGTTCGATTTAGCCTTGGCACAATCTGATAAAGATGAATTATTGACAAAAGCTATTAATAATTCAGATTCTTTCCCAAGTTCTGAAATTAAAGAAATTATCTAATTATTATCTATTCCTTTAAAAACATTTTGAACATTTTGATCAGGCACAACTCTGTGTGGGGCACCACTAAATATTTGTTCAAAATTAGAAAAAGAATCCCTTATTTCTGGGCCACTATTTGTAATGATAAATTCTCTTATTCGTTTATCATGCCATGATCCCCGCATTTTAAAAACATTTAAAGCTCGTGCCATCTCACCTTTTATTTCTACATATTGAAGCAACAATATGGTATCTGTAATTGTTGATATGTGAGAATCAGTTATTGAATGACTTCCCATAAATTCTTCCGCAGTATTAGTAAAAAAGCCTGCAATTTCCTCTTGTTTTGTATAACCGGTAACAGCAATTACAAACTGTCTAAATGCGTTCAAACTAACACCTCTAGCCAAAGCTGAGAGCGAATCAATTGCCATTCTTTTTGGTTTAAATTGATTAATTTGCGTTTTTATAATTTGTAAGTGATCCTCTAAACCAGTTGATTCAGGATATGCACAAATAATTTTTAATAAACCATCACTTTCCATTTTTTCAAAATCTATACCCCAGCTAGTAGCATTCCTAAGCAATTGAGCCCTAGATTCTTCATATGCGAAAAGTATTGCTCTTTCATTATTGTTATAAGCATCTTCAACAAATTTCGATACAAGCATTGTTTTGCCCGTACCAGTTGCTCCAGTGGCGAGAATAATAGAATCTTGAAAATATCCACCACCACACATATCATCAAGATCTTTAACTCCAGAGCTAATCCTAATATTTGAGGATCTCTGCGTTAATCTCATGGCTCCTAAGGCAAACACACTTATTCCATCCATTCCCATAGTGAATGGATATTCACCTTTCATATGTACAGTACCTCTTAACTTAAGAACTTCTAGAGTTCTTCTTCTTTTCTCTGACTCAAGAACATTTCTTAATAAGACAACATTATCAGATACAAATTCTTCTACACCATATCTAGCAATTGGTCCGTAATCATCAACCCTTTCTGTAGTCATAACTGTTGTCACACCTATTTCTTTTAATCTTGCTATCAATCTAAATATTTCCCTTCTAACAACGTAAATAGCATCGTACTGTTGAAAGACAGCAGTTATTGAATCTATTGCAACTCTTTTAGCTTTATATTTTCTAATTGCATAACTAATTCTCTCAATAAGACCAGACAAGTCAAAGTTACCAGCCACATCCTGTCCATCAGGATCAGGAGAAGCGTCCAAAATAAAAAGTTTATTTTGATCAATTAATTCTTGTAAATCCCAACCAAAACTTGCGGCATTTCTAATAATATCTAAAGGCGATTCCTCAAATGTTACAAAGATTCCAGGCTCATCAAAATTACAAATTCCATGGTGTAAGTATTGCAGTGAAAAAACTGTTTTACCAGTTCCGGAAGTACCACTAACGAGTGTACTTCGAGATACAGGCAACCCCCCCCCTACAAACATCATCAAAGCCCTCTATTCCAGTTGGTAATTTTTGTACTTGCATTTTATTTGATTTTCCAAATTTCTTATCATTCATAGTTTTGATCTAATTAAACGAAAGTAAAATAAATTTTAAATTTATCTTCAATTATAAAAGTTTAAAATATATTATTTATCTCCAATATATTCAGTTTCTGTTAATTCATCAAAAAGTAGATCTAACCCAATTAAAACTTTTTCTCTATCTGATAGATCACCTATTATTTTTCTTACTGGTGGCGGTAAAATTTTAGCTAAGGTTGGGGTGGCTAAAATTTTATCTTCTTCAGCAAGTTGTGGTTGCTTAAGTACATCAATAACCTTCAAAGCATAAACTCCTTTAAATTCATTTTCTAAAATTTCTCTTAAAGTATTTAAAGCTCTCATTGAATTGGGAGTATTTCCAGCAACATAGAGTTTTAAAATATATGTTTTTCTTGCTGCCATTGTTATAGTTCCTGAATTGATATAAGAGATTTAAAACAACCCTTGACTAATTACACTACAAAATAAGAAAATAAACAAACAATTATGATTGCTTATTAGGTTTAATCAAATTATCAATTTGAACCTGATAGCGTCTTTAAGACATGACAAATTCTAAAAACTCCTCTAACAATTCTTCAAAAAGTAATGAATTGTATGCAATAGCAGAAACTTCTGGCCAACAATTTTGGTTCGAAGTCAACAGATATTATGACATTGACAGGTTAAATGCAAAGGAGAAGGATAAGATAACACTAGAAAAAGTTTTACTCTTAAAAGACAAAGACTCTATCACTGTTGGAAAACCCTACGTTAAGGATGCAAAAATTGAATTAGAAGTAGTCTCACATAAAAGAGATAAAAAAATTCTTGTATACAAAATGCGTCCAAAAAAAAAGACAAGAAGAAAGATGGGACACAGACAAGAACTTACAAGAGTTATGGTAAAATCTATTACAATAGGAAAGAGTGCTCCTAAGTCTTCTTCTAAAAAAGAAACTGTTAAAAAGGAAACTAAATCAAAATCCGAAAAATCAACAAATTAAACACTTCTAATGGCACATAAAAAAGGAACAGGTTCTACAAGAAACGGAAGAGATTCAAACTCTAAAAGATTGGGTGTGAAAGCTTATGGAGGAGAGAAAGTAACTGCCGGATCAATTTTAATTCGCCAAAGAGGTACATCCTTTTTGCCAGGGATCAATGTCGGAAAAGGTAAAGATGACACTCTTTTTGCTCTAAAAGAAGGAACAGTAAGTTTCGAAAGTATTAAAAGAAATTTAAGAAATAGAAAAAGAGTTAATATAGTTATCTAATTTTCTTATAAGCTCTTGTAGTTATAAGAATAGGATGAAATACTTCTAAAAATTTTGATTGAAGAGTCTCAAAAAACTCTTTAACAATTTCATTATCATCAATATGAAACGGATATTCATTTTTTTCTCCTTTGAAAAAATACCAATTAAATAAAGCAATAGAATTAGGATCCATAAACTCATTGAAAATCTCAATTTGTGAAGCTGGATCAGCAAGATGTTCCAAAACATCAAGGCAAATTATCGTATCAAATTTAGATTTTTGTGTATCTTGAATTGTCTTGCAAAAAGTAAGTTTTTTTTCGACTCCTAATTTCTTTGCCCTGTATTCAACAAAGTTTCTATTTGTCTCATTAATATCTACAAAAAAAACATGCTCAACTTTTGAAGACATAGCGTTAGCCAGGGCATGCGTTCCAATTCCTCCTCCAAAATCTAAAACCAAATCTCTAGAAAATCTCTGCTGAAGTTTTAAAGTATCAGCGATGTATTCCCTACTCGTGAGATGCCAAGCAGCTAAATCAGCTACATGCCGATCTCCAACTATTTCAGTATAAAAATCCGAAACATCATTCAAAGCATCTCCAGGATGTGAATTTGCCAAATTCATCTTTGCATTTGCAAGGAATCCATCTAAATCACATTCTCTAATAGATAAGTATTCCATTAAATGTGATTTCAAATTAAAAGCATTGTCTAAAAACTCTTTTAAAATAAAATTATTGTTTTTCAATTTCTTTCTCAAAATTTCCAATATGAAAATCATAGGATGGTTATAAATCTTTCTCAAAGTATTCTTAATATTAAAAATGGAAACTAAAGATGGATTCTTAGTAATTAATAAAGATAAAGGATGTACTTCACATGATTGTGTTAAACAAATAAGGAAGTTACTAAATACAAAAAAGGTCGGTCACACAGGAACTCTTGACCCAGAAGTTATAGGAATATTACCAATCGCGATAGGCAGTGCAACAAGATTTATTCAATATCTACCTCAGGGTAAAACTTACATAGGACAAATTAAATTAGGGATAAGAACTAACACTGATGATATTCACGGAGAAATAATTAATCAAAAAAGTTGGCCTAAAATCAGTGATGAAAAATTAGATCAATACTTAAATAGATTTAGAGGAATTATTAAACAAATTCCGCCGAAAGTATCTAGTGTGCACATCAATGGTGAGAGGGCTTATAAAAAATCTTTCAGGAATGAAGTTTTTGAATTAGCACCAAGAGAAGTAAAAATAGACGAACTTACTTTAATGAAATGGGACCAAATAAACGGCATAATAGAAATAAAAGTTAAATGTTCAGCTGGCACATACATAAGAGCAATTGCAAGAGATTTAGGAGAAATTCTTAATTCCGAGGGTTGCCTTCTACAGCTAAAAAGAATTTCAGCTTGTGGCTTTGATGAACAAAACTCGATAAAAATATCTGATATCGAAAAAGATAAAAAAAACTCGAAAAATTTCATTATTCCAACAATTTCTGCTCTTAATCACATTTCATCATTTGTCTTAAGTACCGAAGAACAAATCAATTTTTGGCAAACAGGAAGAGCAATTAGAGTTGATATTAATTACTTCCAGGAAAACAAATCTTTTGACTACAAAAAACCCATAAAAGTAATAGATAAAAAACAAATACTACTTGGAATAGGTTTCTTAAATGAAGAGCAATCTAATATAAATCCAAAATTAGTCCTTAACGCTAAATAACTTCTATAGGTAATCTTTTCTAAAAGGTTTAACCTGCACACCCTTATAAAAATGCTTTAATATTCTTTCAGCTTTTTGGCCTCTAGACGCCAGATATTTAGCCCCCCACTGACTCATTCCGACTCCATGACCTGATCCTTGTCCAAAAACTATCAACCCTTTCTTTTGAGGAGTATTGTTGTTTAATTCTTCCTCAAAAAATTTAAATCTGATAAAATTACTGTTCAGGCCTAATCTTTTTCTAAAATCTACTCCAGATATTTGATCAGAACCATAAGCCCCAATAAGTTTTAAATTTTTCACCCTCCCTGTACTAGTAATATCTAGAATCTCTATATTTTTTAAACCTCCAATCTTTGGAAATAAATTTATTAATTCATTACTCGAAATTTTTTTTTGCCATCTAAATTTTGGATTATTTTTATCAAAATCTTTCACACTTGATAAATATGGATATTTATTTTTCCATACATCTTGACTATTTTCAGTCATTCCACCTGAGCTGCTATGAAACAAAGCATTAATTAATTTATTTTTATACGTTAAAACCAAAGATCTTGTACTTTTAACGGCTCTGATAGTTTTATAAGTTTTTGATTCCAAGCCATTATAGACTTGATTTTTCTGGGTTGAATCTATATCAAATAAATTATTTCCCTTTTGCTTTAAAGCATAAGTTCTTGAGGCAATTGCTTGTGCCTTTAATGCTTCAATAGGCCATTTTGTTGGCATTTCTGAACCCACTACGCTATTAAGGTATTTTTCTATTCCTAAAACATTTACTACCAATATTTCGGAGTCGAGTACAAAGAGATTAAGCTTACCAGCAAATCTCTTCTGACCTACCCAAATACCTCTTCCATCGGAAGAACTCACTTGAAATTTTTGATTACTTTTTAAGTCATATTTTTGTTGTTTATTCTTATCAAAATATAAAATTTTTCTATTTTTCTCATTTTTCAAAGTTAGACCTTTTATTCTTTTGCGTGAAAAAAATTTACCCTCTATTGTTAAAGGAATTGATCTATCTGATCTGATTCTTAAATTGTTATTTTTTGATATCAAAACTCTAATGATTGGTTCTCTGGATGCAAAAACACTTTCACTCTGAAAAATACAAATAAATAAAATACTTATCAGGCAGCATTTTCTATATTTATTTTTAAATTTAAGTATCACTTTGTTTAAAAACAAATGCTTAATTTGCCTAAGTTTGACTAAAAGTCTAAATTTAATCCAGATATAACAATAAAAATATCATAAATAAGTGAATATCACCTTCTTAGGAACAAGCTCAGGTGTCCCATCCTTAACGAGAAATGTTTCTTCCCTAGCACTTAAATTATCACAGTCATCAGAAGTTTGGCTTTTTGATTGCGGAGAAGGAACGCAACATCAAATAATGAAAAGCAATATTAAATCTTCACAAATCAAGAAAATATTTATTACTCATATGCATGGTGATCATATTTATGGTTTGCCTGGACTTTTAGCTACCTTAGGTTTATCAGGAAATAGCGAGGGAATTCAAATTTACGGTCCTTCAGGGTTGCGAAGTTTTATAAATTCATCACTTAAAAGTAGTTTTTGCAAATTGTCTTTTCCATTAAATTTTGTGGAAGTTGAAAATTTTGCATCAGAAAATAAAATTCTATTTGAAAACAACAAAATAAAAGTAAATTGTGCCTGCCTTAAACATAAAATACCTGCTTATGGTTATAGGGTGAGTGAAAAAGATAAACCAGGTATATTTGATATCAAAAAAGCAGAGTCTCTAAAAATAGCACCTGGACCAATTTATTCAGAACTGCAACAAGGTAAAAAAGTCATATTATCGGATGGTAGGACATTCGATGGGAAAGAATTCTGTGGACCTCCTAGAAAAGGTGAAAGTTTTGTTTATTGCACAGATACAGTGTTTAGCGAATCAGCTGTTTCACTTTCAAAAAATGCTGATTTACTCGTACATGAATCGACTTTTTCAGTGGAGGATGAAAGTATGGCATACGAAAAATTACATTCCACAACAATCATGGCTGCCAAAACAGCATTATTATCTAACACAAAAAAATTAATTATTACTCATTTAAGTCCAAGATATACTAATAAAAACGCAATTACTCCAAGCGATTTGCTTAAAGAGGCTCAAAAAGTTTTTCCAAATACTCAGCTTGCAAAAGATTTTCTAACGGCAGAAATAAAATAAACTGCAACAGTTCGTTAGCAGGAGCGTTGTAAATGACCAACCCATGAAATAATAGTCTTAGGTTTTTCTATTTGATGTCGATCGAAATGGTCTCTATTTTTTCATCACTACTTAAGTCTTGTAAAAGACTATTTATTTTTCTTCCATTAATTATTGGGTTACTCATTAATCCAATATCTGCAAATGCACTCTATCCTAGTGATCCTTCATCAGTTGACGTTCTAAAAGATGATCTTCACGGTGCTGACCTTCATAATACTGAATATGTTAAATATGATTTATCTAATCAAGATTTAGGAGAAGCTAATCTTCAAGGTGCATATATGAGTGTGACGACTGCAAAAAACTCTAGTTTTAAAGGAGCAAATATGACGGACCTTATTGCATATGCAACACGCTTTGATAATGCCGATTTTACAGATGCAAATCTTACCAATGGCGAGCTGATGAAAAGTGTTTTTGATGGGGCAATTATTGATGGGGCAGACTTTACTGATGCAAATCTTGATCTTTCTCAGAGAAAATCATTATGTGAAAGAGCTAGTGGAACTAACTCACAAACTGGAGTTAATACAATTGATAGTCTTGAATGCACGGGCTTAAAAGGTTACATGCCTCCAAAGCCAAAAGCATAATATTTAAAGCTAACCAATTTCAGAAGGGAAGATATTACCAGGTTCTTTTGAGCCTGGTTTTTTGCTATACCACCATTCTTGTATATCAGAAGAAAATTTCTTTGAAAAAAGAGTTATAACTGTCTCAACAGGTTTTGATCCAGGCTCCAAAATCTGAACTGAGTAAGATGGACATTTTCTTGAAGCCATATCAGCAACGAACCTAGACCCTATTCTTCTCCAACTAGGCTCCTTACTTCTCCAAGCAAGCCTTGAGCAGGGCCAAGGTAACTCTTCCCTATCATAAAGTCTGCAACATGGGCCAATTACCTTATAACTGTACTGACCACCATAACTTGATTGAACACTGCCAGATTTGAAAAATTCAAATTTATCCATTCACAAAAAAAAGCCACCTTCATAGAGGGTGGCAGAGAAATAATCAATAATCAACTTAAAAAAGTTAAATTTTTATAATTAGTACAATTCTTCCTCAGCATGAGTTGTAATTGTTACGTCAGATGTTGGATAAGCAACACAAGTAAGAACAAAACCAGCTTCTAGTTGGTCGTCATCCAAAAAACTTTGATCAGACTGATCAACACTACCTGAAGTAACTTTTCCAGCACATGTTGAACATGCACCAGCTCTGCAGGAATAAGGAAGGTCGATGCCTTGTTCTTCAGCCGCATCGAGGATGTATTGGTCATCAGGTACTTCAATAGTTGAATTGAGACCTTCACCCTCGTTGATGAGAGTAACTTTGTAAGAAGCCATTTAAATAAAAAATTGTTGGTAATTAATACCTATCAAATACATTTTTAACATCGATTAGGTCGATATGTGAGATTTTGAAGTAAAAAATGACACAATAAAATGTATGAAAGAGTATCTATAAGAAAAACTTATACTTAGGTTGGATTGCTGGCTTTTTGCGCAGAAATGCATGCCCAATCTTTTCTAGTTGATACATCCAATAATTTCAAGTCATGCTGAATTAATATTTTTATAATTTCATCCTTTTGTGAATTCAGAATTCCACTGAAAATGACTTCCCCATTGTTTCTCAAGCACTTATAGATATTTGGAATCATTCCTTTTATTACTTCAGCAAGAATATTGCATAAAACAAAATCAAATTGTTCGAGTTGATTTTTTAAAATTACTTCATTAAAAGATCCCAAATATGTATTTAATTTGTTTAAATTACCGAAATTTAGTTGGAAATTAGATTTTGTTGAATTTATAGCTAAATAATCATTATCCACTGCACAAACCTCTTTAGCGCCAAGTAATCTTGCGGCGACACTCAAAATCCCGCTACCGCTCCCAATATCTAATACCTTTTTATCAGAAAATAAAATATTCTCCATTTTTTCCAAGCAAAGATAAGTTGAAGGATGACTTCCTGTACCAAAAGCTGCTCCAGGATCAATTTTTATGATTTGTTTATCTTTAAATTTTTTATTTATATTTATCCAACAAGGCAATATTAAAAAATGATTTCCTATTAATTCAGGAGCCCAATATTTCTTCCAACTAGTTAACCAATCCTCCTCTTTGAGGATACTCCATTTAAAAAATTTATTCTTAGGGGGATTAATGTTTAAAAGTTTGCTAACTATTTTTTCTAGACCACTTCTAGAACTCTCATCCCAATCATCAATTGGAAGCCATATATTAACTTCTTTTTTATTTTCATTTTTAATTAAATATTCAAATGAAAAACTAAATATTCCCAGCTCATTTAATTTACAAATAATAATTTCTTCAGAATCACTTTCTATCAGAAAAGTTAGTTTATACCAATCTTTAGTTTCCATTAACTAGTTAAAGCCAGTTCACAGAGTAACTGGATTAGCGTTGGTAATTCCATCTACTTCAATAATGGTATCAAGCAACTTATTAGGTATTGGATCATCAATACTTAGAACCATAACTGCTTCCCCTCTAACAATTTTGCGCCCAACTTGCATTGAGGCAATATTTACATTGTTACTACCTAATAAAGATCCCAGCTTGCCAATAATGCCTGGCATATCTCTGTGCCTAGTAACCAACATATATCTGCTTGGTGATACATTAACTGGGTATTGATCAATACTAATAATTCTTAATTCCCCATCAGCAAAAATGCTTCCCGCTACGCTATGGTCGCCGTTATCTCCATAAGTGGTTAACTGAAGCGAACCACTAGCAAATTCAGGTCTTGCCTCATCTTTATTCTCGACAACTGAAATACCTCTTGAATCTGCTTCTAGCGAAGCATTCACATAATTAATCCTATCTCCCAAAGCTTTACTTAGAAGGCCTTTTAGACTAGCTATTATTAATGGCTGAGAAGGATGTTGAACAAATTCACCTTGAAGCTTTACTTCTAGTTTCTGTATCTGCCCACCTGAAAGCTGGCTTATAAGCAAACCCATTGTTTCAGCTAACTGCAAATGAGGTTTCAGACTATCCATAATATCAGGGCTCAAACCTGGAATATTTACTGCAGTTCTAGCAGATAAACCAAGCAAGACATCCCTTATTTGTGCCGCAACATCAACAGCTACATTTTCTTGTGCTTCCCGAGTAGATGCTCCTAAGTGGGGGGTAAGAATAAGATTCTTTTCAACCTTCAACAGTGGTGAATTAGATTCCAAAGGTTCTTTAGAAAAGACATCTATTGCAGCACCTGCGATCAATGATTGATTTAAAGCTTGTGCTAATGCCTCTTCATCAATCAAGCCTCCTCGAGCACAATTAATTAATTTTGCGCTACTTTTCATATTTTTAAGCACCTCCATATTGACTAAATTCTCTGTCTCTGTTGTGCGAGGTAAATGCAAAGTTACATAATCGGATTGTTGGAATAAATCTTCTAGATCAGAAAGTTTAACTTGGATTTGTTGAGCTCTTTCAGTTGAAACAAATGGATCATATCCGCAAACTTCCATTCCTAATGCATTAGCAACTTTTGCTACATGAGCACCAATTTTCCCTAAACCTACTACACCTAATTTTTTCTTATAAAGCTCATTCCCAACGAATTTCTTTCTCTCCCATTTACCTAACAAAGTACTACTATTAGCAATTGGAATATGCCTAGATAAGGCCAACATCATAGCTATAGTATGTTCAGCCGCTGCTATTGTGTTACCCCCTGGAGAATTAACAACAAGGACTCCTTTTTGCGTAGCAGCCTTAACATCTACATTATCGACTCCAACTCCTGCTCTCCCAATGATTCTCAGTTTACTTGAAGAGTTAATAATTTCTTCGGTCACTTGAGTACCAGAGCGAATCATTAAAGCATCATAATCTTTAATAATGGAAGCTAACTCAGAGTCTGAGATCCCTATCTTCTGGTCAACCTGAGCAACTTGTGAAAGAATATCGATTCCTTTTTGATCAATTGGATCTGTAATGAGAACTTTTGTCATTTAAGATTGGTTCTTTAATCTTTTACTTTAACTTAATCTATAGTGTATGTATCTTATTTTATTAATTTGAATAACACACAAACATTTGAGGATTGAAATTTGACTAAAAGTATTGTGATATTTGAAGACATTAATAAATGTATCCAGCTATTTGATGTTTTCAACGAAAAATCAGTAATGCTCTCTGAAGCTATTTTGATCCCACCAATAAGTGAGAAAATATCATCAGACGAAACAGAATTGCTAAATGCGAAAGCAAATATGTTATTCAAATCTCAAAATTTTGAAGATATAAGAATCTTAAATCCTAAACTTGATAGGAAGATCAGGCAAAAAGATATGAGTAGATGGCTAATGCCGTTTGGGTTTATAGCTGGAATAGCTTTTTCTAATATGACAAATTTATCTACCTTCAGCTTTCTTGGTTTAAATAACATCGGGGAATCTCTCATTGGAGGACTTTTAGGAATGGGTTCAGGATATTTAGGAAGCATTGTCTCTTCTGCAAGTATCAACATTAATAGAAATAAAGAGTTAAGATCAATCATTAATTTTAATAAAGAGGGTAAATGGCTTGTTCTACTTGAAAATCAAATTGGAACTGAATTACCTTGGGCTTTGATAAAACAATCAGAAGCAAAAGATATAATTTTTTTAGAAGGCTAAATGATTGACTTAAAAGAAATCTTAATAAATTCAAACTACAAAAAAGAAACTGAGGAATTAATAAATATTGCTAACTTAGCGTACAAACACTGGGAAACTTATTGGACTGGGTTTAATTCAACTTATGTTTGCGAAGAGATTTTAAAAGATTTTGAAAATTTAAATGATTTCAAATTTTTTATTTATGGAGGATTCTCCTCTTCTCAAAGATCTAGGATAGCTTGCTTTAGAGGGGATAATATACCTGAGGAGGATGCGCTAAAAAGTAATTTTCCAGCTCGAGGAATAAAAATCAATGGAAATTTTTTATTTGATAATGCTACACAAGACGACTTTAGATCCCTCTTAATTGAAAATGGGGTTAATCAATTAAAAGTTGGAGATATATGGACTATTGGCGATAGGGGAGCACAAGGGATAATTGATAATTTAGATATTAAGCATCTAGATGAAAAGATTTTTTATTTGAGAGACGTAAAAGTAAAAATTAATGTAGTAGGTATAGATGAATTACAAATACCTTCTGGAAGATCAAAAAAACTTGTCAATACAGTAGAAGCTTCAACAAGATTAGATGCTATAGCTTCAGCGGGCTTTAGGGTATCACGAACCAAAATCATTGAAAGGATAGAAAATGGAATGCTCAGATTAAATGGAAGCAAAGTTAATAAACCAACAATTAATCTAAAAATTGGCGACAAACTAGAACTTGAAAATAAAGGATTTATTGAAATTTTAAATTTAGAAATAACCAAAAGAGAACGATGGAAAGTTAAATTACTTAGAAAATGAAACGCAACCTGCTATTTTCTTATAAGGGGAATAAAAAATTTCTTCAATTTGGGCGATTAGCTCAGTGGTAGAGCACTACCTCGACACGGTAGTGGCCACTGGTTCGAATCCAGTATCGCCCATTAAAACGTTTGACGACTTAGGTTAGATCCACAGAAAATAATTTCATTTTTTAGATTATTCAAAAAGATGAAACTTAATCAAATAATTAATCTACATAAGGGGCTCACTGCATTTGTAGTGATAGGTCTTATGATCTTTTTTGATAATTTTACTATCGCTCCCTACGTTTATTTAGCTCTGCATGGTACTTATGGATTACTTTGGCTTTTAAAAGAAAAGATATTCCCAGATCCTTATTTTAAAGAAAAAATCAATTTTTTAACTTCAGTTACTGGTTTTATTTTCCTTGGAAGTTACTGGGTAGCTCCCTACATTCTTATCTCATCCGAGAAATCTGTTCCAAATATCATAATAGCTGCTTCTGTATCGATAAATATAATTGGTGTGTTTCTACACTTTGCTAGTGATGCCCAAAAATATTTTTCTCTTAAATTAAAAAAAGATCTAATTAAAGAAGGATTTTTCGAAAATATAAGAAATACAAATTATTTAGGAGAAATACTGATTTATCTATCATTCGCAATCCTCTCAATGAGTTTCGTTCCATTAGTAATTCTTGCAATATTTTTCTCTATAGTTTTTCTACCAAGAATGATAAAAAAAGATAAATCGCTCTCAAAATATGATTCATTCGAAGAATACAAAAAGAAAAGTGGTCTAATATTGCCTAAATTAAATGCCTGATAACAACTTACCCAGTTGGAGGCAAGATTTAAAATCTTCTAGAAAAAAAGAAGGCAAATCACCCTCTAATAGATGGATACAGCTTGCAACAGTCAGCGAAGAAAATGAGCCAAGATTAAGAACAGTTGTTTTCAGAGGATGGCATAAAGATAGTTCAATGATAATTTTCACAGATAGAAGAAGTGAAAAAATTGGGCATTTAAAATCCAACCCTAATGCAGAAATATTATGGTTCTTGTTGAAAACCAAATCACAATATAGATTTAAAGGAAAAATACGTGAATTAAGTGATAACAAAAATTATTGGGATTCATTATCAGAAAAATCAAAATCATCTTGGTTTTGGGGGTCTCCTGGAGAGAAAATAAACCCAAAAGTCAAATCTACTCATGAAAGATTATCCAATCTACCCAAGTCAGAAAATTTTGTGGTTCTAAATTTTGAAATATGTTCAGTAGATCTTCTTAAATTAGAACAGCCTGTTCATAAACGATATCTTTGGGAAAAGGTTAAAAAATGGGAAAAAGTTGAAATTAATCCCTAAATATTTCTAAATTGTATATTTAGGTTGAAATACATATAGTGATCAGTCAGTTTTAAAAAAGAAGTATTTTTTATATGAATTTCTCAGGAATTCCAGAAAACCCTTTTATTTTTCTATCTTGGGTGACTGCTATAGGGCTTTTTATAAGTCTTTGTGAAGCAACGATTAAGATAAAACTTGAGAAGAGAAACATTTATCGAAAAAGGTTGGAACTTATAAATAGTCTTTATCCTAAAAAGTTAGCTTGAAGTATCTGAAAGTATGTTCGCTTGCAGAAATTGAAATAAACCACCTTTACTTGTTTCTTCTTTAACTTCAACTTGCTTGGAAAGTTTTACTTTTGCTGAGGGTATAATTTCCTCCTCATCTTCTGATTTCAAAATTCTGATAATGACTTCATCTAAAGAGAAATTACCAGGACCTGTTAATGCAATTGAAGTTGCTGAAGCGAAATATAAAAGTAAGAGCTCTAATAAGAAAATATTAAAACCTGAAGTAACAAGTGCATGATATATAGCAACAGAAATTGTTCCAACAATTGCCAAAGCTCCGAATCTTGTGGCTAAGCCGATAATTAATAACCAACTACCACCTATTTCTGAGAATGCTGCTATGTATGATAAAAATATTGGGAATGGGAGGTGTAATGGTCTTACAAAAGCATCAGCGAAATTTTCTATGTTTGCTAACTTCTCATAACCGTGATGTATAAGAACTGTTCCAGTTATAACTCTAAGAATTAATAAAGCAGTATCTTTGCTTAACGACTTGGTAAGAATTGTTGAAAGCACTATTAAAAAATTATCCTTAAGTAAAAATAACTAGTCACAGTATCCATCGTGGATTAAAAAGCAAAAGTCACACCTAAATAAGTATTTATACTTACTCACCAAAGGGATTATTTTCTGATTAGGAATTCAACTAAGTTAAAAATTATTTTTTTGAAAAATTTTCTAATATTCTCTGATTTATTTTTGGAATATTTTCTTTAAATTTAAAAAAACCTCTTCTAGCAAATTTCCAAGCAAATAAATCTTCATCCCTCACAAGATTAAAAATTTTTTTATGGTGTAAATTTTTAAACTCAGTTATGAAATCATAATTTTCTCCCACTCCAGGATAAATAATGTCTATTTCGTTAGTATTTTTAAAAGTATTTTCCAATGAATAAGGATCAATCTGTTCAACATTATTAAATTGCCGTAAAAATTCAGAGACCAAATTTTGTTTAAATTTCAATACAGATTCAGACAATTTAATTTGTCTTTGTTCATTTTTTAAAAGGATAATAAATACTTTTTTATAGCTTGGAAGTAAATTTTTAAGGGTTGCAAGGTGTAGATCATTTTCAAACATAATCAGATTATCAGATTTAGGATCCATATCATTTTTATAAATCTCATCTTCAAATGGTATTTGATTAGATTCTTCAAGAAAAATTTGTTGATTACTTATTTTTTCTACATTAAATCTATTATTTGAAAACTTTCTGAGGTTTGATGATGAAAAAAAATATTGTTTTCCCTTCGTTTGCAATCCTCCGACCCATCTCCAGCTAAGGAGATTAGATGAAGCATCTCCATCAAAAAGATATTTAAAGAAAAACTTTGCTCCCAATTGCCATGGGAGGCCTAAATTAAATATCCAAGTACTCGCAAACCACATTCTTGTATGGTTATGCAAATAGTTGTAATGCTTTAATTCATGTACCCAAGAATTAAAAAAATCTAATTCTGTATCGCCATTAATTGCACTTTCATATAACTCATAATCAAAATCGAGATTATTTTCTGAAATAAAATTTCTCCAAACTTTAGGTCTATTTTCCATCCACCCTTTCCAGTAAACTCTCCAAAATATTTCTTCAACAAATTTAGTTGAATTTTTGATTTTGTACTTACTTTTTATATCATAGATCAGATCATATTCCGATAGTATTCTATGGGTAATGAAAGGCGATAATTTTGAAACTGAACTTTCGTTATTTGGTCCAAAATCAAAATTTCTTAATTTTGCATAATCGTTAATTTTGTATTTCGCAAAATTTTCCCAGGTATTTTGGGCTTTTAATAAAAATGACATTTTCTCATAACTCTAAAAAATTTTTTTTTGTATTGATAGAAATTTCAATAATTAACATGGGAATTAATCCTTAATTTTTCTTTTTTACTTTTAAGTAAATATGTTTGATTGAAGTATTTAATTTAAACTTCTAATCTGTACATTTTATACTCCTAAATCGCTCTCTGCGTAGGAGGATATCTAATGGTCAATTACTTTTAAGATCTAATTTTAATTTTCAAATCTTTACTTAAATGATTTTTTCTAAAAGATTTTAAAATATTTATCAAAATTATTATGAATAATTTATTATTGAGAGATGTTAAGTATCTAGATGAACAATACAGATTAGGTGAAGGCATAATTTCGGATGATGCATTTAAGCAACTTGAAAAGCTCTTTATTCCTGTTGATCAAGAACCTGACTACTTTAATCAAAAAAATAATAAACTTTTGCCAAAATTAGCTAAAGAAAACTATAAAGAATTTTTGGAAAGTTTATTAACAAAAACAAGATTAAGCATTCAACCAAAAATTGATGGATGTGCTATTGCAATTAGATATATAGTTGGCAAGTTTAATAAAGCTATTACAAAAAAAGGATTTGATGTCTCAAGCAAAATTAAACAAATTAAAAATGTCCCCAATTGTATTCCTATCAAACGAGATTTTCAAATTAGAGGTGAACTATACGCTACAAACCAAGTTGCCGGCATTTCCCAAAGAATTACAAGAAAATACCTCAATGATAAGAAAAGGATTGGAGAAAGTCTCCGCTTTTGCTGTTTCCAAATACTTAATGGAAGACTTAATCAATACGAAACCCTTAACTATCTTAAAAAATGTGGCTTCAGCACCCCTGACAGTTACTTCACAAATCATACAAGCGAAATCCAAATATATAAAAAATATTGGTTAGAAAGGAAAATATTTGCGAAATATCCAACTAATGGGATAGTTATAAAAATAAATAGTAGGAAATTACAGTTACTTAGAGAGAAAAGTTTATCTCAAAATAACGAATGGCAATATGCAATTGAAAAATAATATTAAATAGTACCTTCAAAAAGAGCTCACGATACTGACTTCCAGTATTTACAGTGGAAAAATAATTAAATTTTGGTTTAATTTCAAAGCAATTTGCAGGATTACTAAATGACTGTCACTATTTCAAGACCTAAAATCTCTAACTGGGAAACATCTAATATTCCAAACCTTACAGGCAAAACAGCTCTAATTACTGGTGCGAATAGTGGTCTTGGATACTTCACTGCAAAGTCCTTAGCCGAAAAACATGCTCATGTTGTTATAGCTTGTAGATCACTTGAAAAAGCTAATCAAACTATCCTAAAACTTAAAGGTCTTAATCCTGAAGGAATATTTACACCTTTAGAATTAGATTTGTCAGATTTAAAAAATATTGTTGAAGTTCAGTCCAAAATTTTTGATAATTTTGAAAATTTGGATTTACTAATCAATAATGCAGGCATTATGCATCCGCCTAAAACTCTTAATGCCCAGGGATATGAAATACAATTTGCAGTTAATCATCTAGCTCACATGCTTTTGACTCTAAAGCTACTTCCAATTATTGAAAAAAAAGAAGAATCTAGAATAGTGACGGTTACTTCCGGAGCACAATTTTTTGGCAAAGTTGGTTGGAAAAATCTGAAAGCTGAGAACTATTACAACAAATGGGAATCTTACTCCAATAGCAAATTGGCAAATGTAATGTTTGCATTGGAACTAAATGAGAACTTAAAGCACAAAAATATACTTTCTTTAGCTGCTCACCCAGGAATTGCAAAAACAAATCTTTTTACTGCTCAAAAACCTAATCCTGGTCCATTAGAAACATTCTCATTGGAATTATTTAGCCCTATTTTTCAAACTGCTGAGATGGGTGCTTTACCTCAACTTTTTGCAGCTACTTCACCAGATGCAAGGGGCGGTGATCATTATGGTCCTAGATTTAATTTCAGAGGTCATCCAAAACTATCCCCTACTTCTCCTTTCGCCATGAACAAAAAAGAAAGAAAAAATTTATGGGAAAAAAGCCTTGAAATACTTAATAACTTCTTATAAATTTTTCATTTTTACTAACTTTAGAAAATACTTCAAGATATGTAATTCGCTCTCTGAGAGTTTCATAAATTCTGTTAAGGCATCATAATTTTTTTCATCAATTTTTTTTGACAGTTGAATAAAACTATCATGGTTTTCATTAACAAAGCGTTCAGCAATCTGAGAAGGAGTTAAACCTTGTTCAATTAATTCACCTGGAGCATTTTTCTCCCACTTTTCATAAAACCAAGAGAACCAATATTTTGCAGTATTATCTTCCATTAATTCACTTTTCTTGGGCGAATACTATAAATACTGGAGAAAGATCTCATGATTGAATTACCTCTTAAACACAATTAATATAAATGCAATTATAAATTTAATGATAGATAATCATTCAAGGAAAAGAAATATTAATCTTGTAATTGGATTAGGTAAATCTGGATTTTGGGCTGCCAAGTATTTGAGAAGCATTAATAAGAGAGTAATTGTTTGGGAAAGTAAAGATGGGATAGAATTCTTAGAAAGAAAAACAGCATTAGAAGAGCTTAATATAATAGTTTCTCTAAATAAAAAATTTGTATTTGAAGAAATTCAACCTTTTCTGAAAGAGATCGAATCTGTTGTTGTAAGTCCATCAATACCTTATGACCATATAACAATTATTGAATTAAGAAAAAAGGGAATTAAAGTAATTGGAGAAATTAATGTTGCATGGGAAATTTTAAAAGACACAAATTGGATAGGTATTACTGGCACTAATGGCAAGACGACTGTTACTCATCTACTAAGCCACATACTCTGCGATACTGGATTATATGCTCCTTTTGCTGGAAATATTGGTACACCTTTATGTAAATATGCTCACTCCAAAAAACATGAAAAAATTGATTGGGTTGTAGCTGAATTAAGCAGTTATCAAATAGAAATATCTCCAGAAGTAAAACCTAATATTGGAATATGGACAACCTTCACAGAAGATCATCTTGAAAGACATAAAACACTTGAAAACTATTTCAACATAAAAAAAAGCTTGTTAGAAAAATCTGATTTTAGAATTTATAATTATGACGATAAAAACCTAAGAAATCACTACAGTTCGCTATCAAGAGGGGTTTGGATAACAACTAGATTCGATAAATCAAATTTTATTCATTGCGATTATTGGATAGATGATCAAGCATACATAGTTGAGAGAGGGAAGAAATTATTCAAACTTGAACATTTTTCTTTAAAAGGAATGCATAATCTTCAAAATCTTTTATTGGTAATTGCAGCAGCAAGAAAAGTTGGATTATCTGGCAAGAAGATTAAAGATTCTTTATCTAATTACAAACAATTACCTAATAGGATGGAAACAATTTATAAAAATAATGATCTGGAAATTATTAATGATAGTAAAGCTACAAATTTTGACTCATCCATTGCTGGAATAAATTCAATTGAAGGTCAAATAATAATCATTGCTGGGGGTAGATTAAAAGGCAATGAATATAGTGAGTGGATAAAAGTTTTAAAGAAAAAAGTTAAATGTGTTTTCCTTTTTGGAGAAAGCTCAAAAGTCCTAAAAATGGCGCTTATTAATGAAGGATTTAAAAAAAATATTTTTGAATTTTCAGAACTAAAAGAGCTTTTGAATTTTGTTTTTCATTATTTACAAAATAATAGGGTTGGAACATTATTATTCTCACCTTCATGCTCTAGTTTTGATCAATTTAAAAATTATGAAGAGCGTGGAGATTATTTCAAGAAACTAATAAGTGAAAAATTAAAGGTTAATAAATCCATTTTTTGTTCAAGTATCATTTTGTAATTCTCAGGTCGGTCATCACAACCGTTTACTCACTAGCAAATATTCACTTAATTAGTTAGATTTTGTCTATAAATTAACTACTGGCGATGAGTGAATCTAACAATTTACCTCAAGCAATAAGTCATAAAAAATTAAGTTACTTGATGCTTAAGGCACAAAAGGATGCTCATTTTTCTGATGAATTAGCAGAAATAGAAAGTCCCGAAAAAAGAGAATTTGAAGAGTTAATAAACAATTGGGAAGCTTCAACTAAGAAGGTAGTTAATGAGTTATCAAAAAGAAAAGATAATTTACTAAAAGATAAATCACCAAATTCCTTAATTGCACTTGGTGCTATGGAAGTTCACCTTAATATGGCTTTGCAAGCCTTAAATGCATTTAATAAAGGAGTTGATGGGGAAAAGTAACAGATAAATTATAAGTAAGGCATAGAAAATAAGAGAAAATCTAAGTCTTTTTCAGTATCTAAAGAGACGTCATCATAACAATTAACTTCAAAACCCAAGCCATCTCCAGATTCGAGAAATATATTCGAAATAGAGTCTTTACTTTTTAATAAAAGATCACCTTCTATTATTTGTATCCAATTATATTTATCAATTTTAAATGGTAATTTTTTTTGTTTAATTGGCTTATATTTACAACGCCATAAAGAGATACTTTGATTTATAAAAAGCTTATTATTTTTACCGTCTTTGTAATTAAAAATAAGATTGTCCCACAACTTTTCATTTAATGAAATTTGATCATATCGAGGTTTGATATTTTCTTTTTGAGGGTATATCCAAATCTGGAACAACTTACAGTTCTCATTTTCTTCATTCTTCTCGCTATGAGAGATTCCAGTACCTGCAGACATAACTTGTACTTCATCTTTGTGAATTTTTCCAAGATTGTTTAAAGAGTCTCTATGAGTTATTGCTCCCTTTGTTACGACAGTAATTATTTCCATATTTGAATGAGAATGTGTATTAAATCCTGCATTAGGAGAAATAATATCTTCGTTTATAACTCTAATTTTCCCAAAATTATCCCATTTTGGATCTCTATGCTCTGCGAAAGAAAATGAATGCATCGAATTTAGCCATTCTCTAGTCGATCTAAATCTTTCGTGAGATTTCCTTACTTTAATTATTTTCAAAGACATAAATAATAAGCAATAAATATGATATTTTTGTGTAAATTAAATATTTTTGAAAATTATAAATTATGAATAAGTGAAAATAATTTTTATTTATTTGTTGATTTTACTTTGCGCTTTATTTGCTTTATTAATTATTTTTTTTGCTTCTTCTCTTGTAGAACATTTTTCTGCCTCAACATTCAAGTTTTTTAGTTTATTTAATTGCTTTGAAATTTTCATATTAAGTTAACTTAACAAATTGAATTTAACACATATTCAATGTAATAGCTAAAAATACTGGTTTGCATTTGAGGCTGACTACCTAAAAAAAGATTGAAGGATGGAATTATCAGAACAATATAGAGGGTGTATTGGATTATCTTTGATTGTTTTCTTAATTAAAAGTGGTCCAAGAGGATTATCAAAATTATTTTTCCTAATTGAGTTATATTGCAGTATTTTTTTTGATATTCTCTTATTTCTATTTAGAAATTCACCTTTGTTACCCCAACCTAACCATAAATCACAATTTTTACTTTCAGACCAGTGTTTTAAGTTTTTATAAATATGCTTATTGTTTAGATAACCCACAGGGTTTTTATGTTTAAAAAGTTTTTCTGGTTTGCTTGAAATAAGAGCAAATAGATTTATTATTTTTACTTTGCCGTAATTATTGTTTTTCGAAATTTTGATTATCTTTTTTGTTGTGTTGTCCAAGAAAACTTCATCCGATAATGAGGGATTTAAACCAATAAAAATAATCTCTTTTTTAGATTTAGAAATCTTATAACTTAAACTCCATCTAAATAGTTTGTTAGCACTTATTAGACAATTTCTTTCTAGAAATAAATTTTTCAACCTAAACCTACACCTCTAGCCATAAGAGTGGCAAACAAAGGTATTGTTGCAAAGCCCACTAATTCCGTAGTAATGATTAGTCTGAACCTCTTAACTAGATTTTCAGATATTTCAGGTAATTTATTCTTACTTAATGGAATGGCCCATAAGATATAAGTTGTTGTTGGATATAAAGAAAGTAATCCCACCAGAATGTAAAGAGAAACTTTTATCCAAAAAACAGGATTACTTGTATAAAAATCACCTCCTTGACCAAAATACTTAACACGCAAAATCCCAGTAACCAATATTGCAACTCCTGCCAAACCATAGACCACATCAGCAATTATCATTGAAATCGTCTCATTTCTATTAAGACCTACTTTGAGAGTCAATCTTTCAAATAAAAGAGAACCGAAACACAATATAATTCCTAAGTAATGAACATATGCTACTAATGCACTTTTAGCAATTTCACCTGTTAATAAAGTTCCTAATAACATTTTGTTGTCAAAATTTATACAATACTAACCACCAAATAAAGAATTTGTTTAGAAAATAAATTAAACAATAAAAAGCAAGTTATTGATTTTAGGACTCTAAAAACCTTTTTTGACCGTCTTCAAAAAAATCCTTTTTATTCCACACTTCGATTACATCTGGGAAATGTTTTTCCATACAATTATCACAAACCCCATGACTGAATCTAATATCACTAATTTTCGAAAGATATTTTTCTAAATGCATCCAATCGCCCTCTTTATTTTTCACTTCTCTGCAATATGAACATACAGATAAAATCCCTTCCTGTTTATGCAAATTAGATAAAGCATCTAGCAAATTTAATGACTTTTTTCTAAGCTCTAAAAATGAAACTATTTGCTTGGATAATAATTCCATAATATTAAATTGTTGTGTAGTTAGATTTCCTGGCTTTCTGTCTATTACGCAAAGAGTTCCAAGCTTATTACCATCACTATTTCTAAGGGGAAAACCTGCATAAAAACGAATCTTTGGATCTCCAGTTACCAATGGATTATTTATAAATCTTTCATCTTGGAAAGCATCATGAATAATTAATGGACTATTTTCTTTTATTGCATGTGTACAAAAAGACCAATCTCTTCTAGTTTCTGATATTTGAAGTCCTATTTTGGATTTAAACCATTGTTTATCTTTGTCTACCAAAGTCATTAAAGAAATAGGCACATTACAGGTTGTAGCAGCAATTTTTGTAATATCGTCATAACATGATTCTGGCTTGGTTCCCAAAATCCTATATTCTGCTAAAGCTTTTAATCTTCTTTCCTCTTCTTCTTTTTTTGATACAAGATTCTGCATTAATCTTCACCAATAATTAAAACTTTAAAATTAAATTTTCTCCAAAAAACTTTTTCCGTCTAATACTTAATAAAAAAAAGATAAACTTATTGAATTGTTACTTACTGATTTATTACTTATTAATTTATTATTGATTGATTTAAATTTGAGACTGCCATCCCAGCGATCCATCCACTTGTCCAACAATGTTGAAAATTAAATCCACCAGTGATCCCATCAACATCCAAAACTTCTCCAGAAAAAAATAACCCTGGACAAATTAAGCTCTCCATACTTTTGAAATTAACCTCATTAATTTTTACGCCTCCGGAAGTAACAAATTCCTCTCCAAATGGACCTTTGCTCGAAATTATATATTTATCCCTCCTTAGAATATTTATCATTTTCTCTCTTTCATACGCCAGTAAATCAGCCCACTTTTTCTCTTTATCAATACCTATTTTCTTTAATAAAAAAATCCATAATCTTTTTGTTAATAGCGGAATAGGTCTACTATTAATAAGATTCACCTTGCCTTTATTTAATCTTAAATAATTAACTTTTTCTTTTAACTCCTCATAACTTAAAGAAGACCATTTAATGATTAGATTAAATTTATATTTTTGGCTATAAAGTTCCCTTGCTGCAATTGATGACAGTTTTAATACTGCTGGCCCACTAAACCCCCAATGCGTTATTAGTAAATCGCCTCTATTTTGAAAATTCTTATTGTTTAATTTAATTTCTATATCTATGCCCTTTATCGATACCCCAATACATTCATCCAAATTTGGTTCTTTTGTAGAAAAAGTAAAAAGCGATGGGACGGGTTTAACAATGGTGTGTCCAAGATTTTGAGCTAATTTATATCCGCTTGGATTACCTCCAGTTGAAAGAATAATATTTTTTGCAGTTACCTTTGCTTTTTTAAGACTAAAAATATTAAATATATTATCTGGAGTTTTTGAAATTTCATTTACAAAAAATTTTGTTAATATCTCTACGTCTTTTGATAAAGCACTTTTTTTCAAACAATCAATAACATCTGAAGAAGAATTAGATACTGGGAAAACTCTTAGATCTTCTTCAATTTTTAATTTTAACCCTTTTTTCTCAAACCAATCATATACATCTCCTGCAGCAAAACGATTAAATGATTCCAAGAGCTGAATTCCACCTCTGGGGTAATTCTCAACTAGTTCATTAGGTATCCATGTCGCATTAGTGACGTTACATCTTCCCCCTCCACTAATCCTTACTTTCTCCATAAGTTTTGAAGTGCCTTCAAGAATTATTATTCTTTTTACTCCATTTTCAGCAGCAGTTATTGCTGTCATAAAACCTGCTGCACCGCCTCCAACAACTGCTAAATCAAAAGGTTCCAAAAACTTATTATTTAATATGATTCAATCTGATAATAGCAATTAGTAATAAAGAAAAATTAGTCCAAAAACCATAAAAAAATAAATATAAAACTTTAAAACTACATAATAAATAGTTGCAATTTACTAATTTTTAAATTTCTAGAAAAATCAACACAGTCGTTATTTTTATGCTTTAAGTTAATTAAATGAGTTTGTTATTTTCTTACGTTAAATATTCTGAGGCCAGTTTTCCTATGACTGGTCAATATACTGCTCTTCTTTTAATAACTTCTGTTATTTGGGTTCTACTTTGGTTTGGATATAGACAAAATAAGATAAATGATGAGATCAAGAAAAAAGAAAAAGAAGAAAGAATTAATGAGAAAGTTAAAAGAAGAAAGAAGTTAGAGAGTTTGTACCCTACTAATAAAAAAACTGTTTAAAAAAATCCAAGAAAATATGAAAAAAAATAATTTCAAATCACTGATTCAGTACTTACCGGGGATTTTGATTCTTATTTATGTATTCTTTTTAGCATTTACTCAATTTATAAAATAAAATTTTTAAAAATTATTCGTTTTGATTGGAATCCTTTCTGCTTTTGGAGCTGCTACATCTTGGACATATGCGTGCTTTATTTGGCGCTCGCAAACTCAAAAATATAAATCAATAGATATTAATTTAATAAAAAATATAATAGCTTTTTTAATTTTTATACCTGCTTTTATCAATCTAAGTTCTACAACTGAATTAAAAAACATATTTATCCTACTAATTAGTGGAATAATAGGTATTGGTTTAGGTGATACTTTCTATTTAAAGTCATTACAAACAATTGGCACAAGAAAAACTTTATCTATAGAAACTCTTTCTCCGTTAATAGCAGCTTTGTCAGGGGAATTTTTTATTAATGAAAATTTAACAACTAAATCATGGGTTGGAATAATTATCGTAACGATTTCGCTATTCATAATTCTCAAAAAAGGTAACGATTTCAAAGAGGAAAACTCGTCTTTCTCAGAAAAAAATAACTTTAAGATTTTTGCTTTTCCTTTTTTATCAGTTTTATGTGCTGTTCTTGGAGGTCTTTTATCAAGGATGGTTTTCCTTCAAAGCAATTTATCTCCTTTCCTTACAACTGAAATAAGATTATTAGGTGCAATAATTTTTTTAATTAGTCTAAAAGGATTTAAATTTAATTTTTTCTTAAAAAACATAGACAAAAAACAACAAAAAAGATTTTTTATTTCAATACTTCTTGGAACAAATATAGGAATATTTCTTCAACAAGTTGTGTTTAAAACCCTTCCCATAGGAGTAGGATGGGCTTTATTAAGCACATCTCCAGTAATTTCATTATTTTTTGCTAAGAATGAGGAGAGAGAAATTACCAAAAAAATAATATTTTTTACTTGTTTTTTATTTTTTGGCTTGATATTAATAATTCTTTAATCTCTGAGTTAATGTAAAAAATACTCATGTTAAAAAAAATCAAATTAAATAAAATTACCCTATATACAATCAAAACAATGAAAACATTAAAGAAAAAAAGACTCGGGACATTGGAAGTTTATGTTATTTTTTTAAGTTGCATTTATGCAGGCTTTATATGTTATAAATCTCTATTAAATGTTTTATTTACTTGGAATTAATTAATTCTTTCTAATGATTTAATCAACTTACCTCCATCTTGGTCATCATCATCATTTGAAGCGAAAAATAAAAAAAATATTCCTAGAGAAGCTATAGATAGCGAAATTGACAATACAGAAAGCTCATCCATAAATTGGAAATTTTTATTTATAATAAACGAAAAAAAATAAAGGACAGTAAAGAAATACACATTCTCTAAAATAAATATTTCTTTTATTTGTAAAATAAAAAAAAACACAGAATTATTTCGTGAAAGTTCTAATATCTTCCCCCTGTAGTGCAAGCGTAATAATTCAGTATGGAATAAAAAGTTGGCCTATTTGGGAATGTGAGCCAAGCAAATTTCAATGGAATTACGATGATAAGGAAATTTGCTTAATTGTTGAAGGTCAAGCGAAAATAAGTACCCAAAACGGTGACATTTACGTGATTAAAGCTGGAGATCTGGTTGAGTTTCCTGCTGGACTTAACTGCGAATGGGAAGTAACCAAAAGTATTAAAAAACATTATCGATTGGGTAGCTAAATTTAAGAAAAAAGATTTTTTCTTCTTTACTGTTAAGTCAATGTAGATAAAATATAGTTAATAAATAATTTTCAAGAAGGAAACTAATATTATGCCTTTTACTGATCAAGAATATTTTGAAGTTATTGAAAAAAACGAAATAGTAAAAAAGGCCTTTGAAAATATTAAGCAAATTTGCATTGATTTACAAAAACAAACAAGTTGTCCTGAGGAGGATCTAAAAGATTTTCTTGAATTTATTTCTAAACAATGGAATAAGTAATAATTAACAAGCCTTTTAAATACTAAATTTAAAATTTCAATTTAGTTTTCTGACAGAATAAGTTCTAATTTAATTCCTTTTTTGGTTTTGTATTGATACTGGAAGTTCCCTTAGCAGCAGAAACGAAGAAAAAGAAGCCTACAATTCCTGATATACCAAATATCGCAGCCAAAGGATCAAAAGTGAAAGAAAACATAGCATTTATAAAATCAAGATAAATAATAGTTTTTGAATCAAAATTGTACAATTATTGTTAAGTATAAAAAATAACAATTACGTGATTCATTATGTCTTTATTAGTTTCTCAGTAGGTTCAACATAATTATTATTCAAATTCATATTGAAGAATAAAAATATAAATAAATGCCAAAGATTTATCGTGCGGCATAAAAGTTTAAAAAATATTTAGAAAAATATAGAAATACACTTAACGGAGGATCCACAATTGTTGTTTCTTTAGATTAATATTTACCCATGACAGAATTCTACTCAGCCTCTTCCGCAGTAAGTCCTTTTACAGCAATATTGTGGTGTCTTTATCCTATAGCTGTACTAGTAATTATTGAGTTACTTCTAGGGGGTGGTTTCGATGATGATAACGATGACCAAGATGGCGGAATGCTTATACCTGCTTACTCTAGATCTGAAGTTTGAAATTTTTTGAATTTAAAATCTCTGAAGAATTTCATTAGATTGACTAACCATATTGATACAACTCACATTTCCCTGATAACACTTACAATTTTTCTTATTTCATCTCTGTCTTGGCTTATCTTGATAACCCTTAAGGAAGGTAGAAAAGCCTTAAAAGAAATAAATAAGGATAGATCATGAAATACAAAAACATTTAAAAATGTAGAATTTGATTAGATTTATAAAACCCTTAGATTTATAAGTTTTACTAACTGAATAGATATATTCCAAAAATTTAAAAAATTTTCCTTCTCAAAGTTTGGAAAAAGCATAAAAAACTCGAATAAATACTAGAATTTGTTTGATTGCTAAGTCAAAAATTACCAATCTGTTGAAATCCCATTTTTATGAAAGGCTCTCTTTGTTATTACTTTAATAAATAAAAATGCATCTAAATTCTTTACTTTATATTTGTTCTATATCTTTATTCATTTATATAATGGCGCTTTTTTGGAGAGACTTGCCAAATCAAAAAAAGTAAATAAATAATTAATATTAAATTTATTGCTTATCAAAATAAATTGAGTTATTAATTTAATATTGGATTTTATTTTTTTATATAAATGCTGAAAGAATCTTCAAATAACAATAACAAAAATATATTCTCAGAAACTACAAGTATTGAAAAAGAAAAGATGATTTGCAAAGACGGATTCTGTTCATTACCAAATCGAGATGAGCTCCAAAAACAAGATTCAAATGATATGAATTTATTTGATCCTATTTAGTAAATAAAAAACATTTTGAGAAATTGAAGATTAAACTGATAGTATTTAATTCCTTGAATTTTGAATATATACTTAATAACTTTTTTAATGCATATAAGGAGTTTTGGGTTAAAGCTACAGAATTCAAAGGATTCACATCTCGATCAGACTGGTGGTTAGTTCAATTAGCGAATCTTATAATTTCTTTACTAACTATCCCCATATTTTTAAAAACGTTTGGATTCAATGCTTATGGATTAGTTTGTGTCATTCCTCAAATAGCTATTGATATAAGAAGAATCAGAGACTTTGGTAAAGATTGGAAATGGATCTTTATTAATTTAATACCTATCTTCGGATGGATCTTGTGGTTCATCTGGCTAGGCTTTGGTAAGACTGGTAATGGGAAAAATAAACTTATATAGAAATTAATTCCTCATTTTTTTCTTTTTTTAAAATCTACAAATCTTACCTTGTTTATTGTCTCTATTTGTTTTTCAAGAATTCTAAACACATGCATCTCGCATTCGGTTAATTTTAGAAACTGATCGAGTGTATCTTTATCTTCTTCATCAAAATTCTCGAAAACCTCTGAAATAGCATTACTATTTCTAGAAATAAAATCCTCTGCTACATCTCGTGGATTCTTGCCTGATTCGAAATCCTGAAAAGCTTCATAAGAATTAAGTTCTCTTGTTAACCATTTAAACCATGGTTCATTTTTATTACGTTTTTTATTTATGATTTTCTTCATGAAAAAAATTTTTACTAATTTAATCATTATTAGTTATTCATTCTTTGACAGCTGTACAAATACTTATTTTAAAAAACCAATTAAAGATTAACCTTATTTATTTTTTACAAATTAACTAGCATAATTACCATAAAGCTTTTTAAATAATAAGTATTTATTACTCATTTTTTTGTTTATGAGATAGCTAGAATTTATTTTTAGTAAAGTACATTGTCTATTCCATTTTACGACTTTCCTTCATCTCCAATTTTAATAATTGGAGCTCTTGGCATTGCAGTAGCGATAGCAGTTTTTTTTGTCTCTTACCAAAAATATTTCAATTCTCCTTTGAACAAAGAGCGTGCAGAAAAGAAAAAATCCTTAATTAAGGAACAAAAAGAATTAAATGAAAGATTAGAAAAAATAGAACAAGAATTGAAAAATTTATAAAAATAACTCTTAAATAGAGATGAGTGAATGATCTCGAATTCAAGACCTTAATTTTTTTAAACAGGAATTTTGGTCTATAAGGAGTTATGGATAAAGATCATCTTGTTGAGTTAATTTCTAATAGTCTTCTTTACGAGAGCAAAAATTCTGACTCTACTAAGAATCTTAGTGACTTTAAAAATTACTTAGAAAGATTAAATCTAGATCAATTGAGAACTATGTCTAAAGAATTTATTCTTTAGTATGATTTTTAAAAGTTTTATTGTTTATTCAATAATCAATACTTTTTAAAAATTGTTAGTATCAAAAATAATAAGTGAAATATGCTTAAAGTAAATAGAAGCGATTTTTTAATAAAGCCATTTTTAAAAAGAAATAATATTAGAGCTTGTTATCAAATTATTTCTACAATCTTCCCAATAATTTCTATTTGGTTAATTGTCCACCAAATAATAATTCAACCTTTTCCATTATTGATTAAAGCATTCCTATTTGTGCCTTTTATAGTTCTTCTAACTCTGTTCTCTTCTCGAACATTCTCATTAATGCACGATTGCGGACATAATTCTCTTTTTACAAAACGGAAATTAAACCGCTTTTTTGGATTTTTACTTGGCTTAGTTAATGGTATTCCCCAGAAGTCATGGTCAATTGATCATGCATTTCATCATAGAAATAATGGAAATTGGGAAATTTACAAGGGGCCTATAGATGTTTTAAGTCTTGAAGACTATAATTCCCTCACAAAAAGAGAGCAAATTTTTTATAAAGTAAGTCGAAACTGGATTATGCTTTTCCCTGGCGGTTTTTTTTACTTAGTTTTAAAACCTAGATTAGGACTGGTTATTATTATTTTTAATTTCATTAAAGATATATTGGGAGAGACATTTATCAAAATAAAAAACAGAGATATTTCTCAACTTCTAGTTATTAATTCAAGAGTCAAACCACCTTTTTCTGATTATGGAGATAATTTTAGTGAACTATTTGAATTAATAATCAATAACATATTAGTAATAATAGGTTGGATTTTTATGTGCAAATGGTTGGGATTAGTTTTTTTCTTATCATTTTATTCCGTGATATTAACCTTATCAGCAGCAATTTTAATATGTGTTTTTTTCGTACAACATAACTATGAGAATGCATATGCTAAAAATACAAAAAATTGGGATCTCATCGATGGAGCAATTTTAGGCAGTAGCAATTTAGATGTCCCTAATTGGCTAAATTGGTTTTTAGCAGACATATCATTCCACAGCATTCATCATCTCTCTGAGAGAATCCCAAATTACAACTTAAGAGCTTGTCATAAAGCAAACATTCATTTGCTTCAAAAATCCAAGTTCTTAAAACTAAGCGACTTTTCAAACTGCTTCAAATATATTATTTGGGATAATAAAAATGAAAAATTAATTCCAATAAGGTAATAGTTAATTCAACCTTCTTCTCAATTTTCTTTTTAGAGGAATACTGCTATATGCATGGGTACCAATAGATGGTGGTAAGTCATTCTTTAATGGATGCATAAAAGCATTTGCCATACTCTCTAACATTTTCGAAAGCCAATTAATTACTGATTTCATATGAAAATTTAAAAGTGTACTTTTTTATCTTCTTACTAAATTACTGAAAAGTAAATCAGTCTTTATGCTGATTTTTTTAGAATATTACCTTATAAATTAATATTAAATAATCAAAAGTGTTTTTTTCTTTTATCTTTTAAAAGAATAAAAATACTACCTTTTAAAAGACAAACTAGGTGAAATATAGCTTTAGTAAATAATACTTATTTTTTCTAATTCACTTAATAAATTAAATTATTGAACACAAATTCGTGCTATATCTCTATTCCAAATAAATTAGACAATATTATGAATGATTCATTTGTTTCTACCAACCAAAACACAGAAATAGATTCTATTAATTCATATTTTGAGTGTATTACTGAATGCAGTATTGTGGATGGTCATCAAGAATGTATTACTCGTTGTTTAGAAGTGCATTTAAAAGGGGGTGAGCAAAATGAATAAAAAAAATTCACCTCAAAGGAAAACAACTTTAAAATGGAACTCTAATGGAGAGCTTTCGGAAATTGATATGTTAAGAATTTTAGAAAAGATATCATCTCATGACCTTAGCCAATGTGAATTAACATGTGATTCTGATACAAATTAAGATATGTTTTTCAATATATTTCTAATACTGCTGATAAAAAAAGCAGCTTAGGGCTTTTTGTAGGTTTTAAATTAATCAGATTTCAATCAAGATTTAGGTCATTTTCATAAAACTATAGTTTTACTCAAAAAATTAATTTTTAGAACTCCTACCTTTTTTTAAGAATGTTTTATTAATTTCTTTTTTTGTTAGTTGAATCGATTTTACTAATCCTGAATCACCATGAGTTGGACAATAATAAGTCATAAGCATCCAATTTTTTTCTTGATCCATAACTAATCACTATTTAAATAATCAATATTTAAATAGGATGAATTTTTAAAAAATTGCTTATTTTTAAGCTTTTTTTCTTTTTTACTTAATAATTTATAAAAATTTTGAATCTATTCTCACAAAATAGATATAAATACGCATGACTTTAAAAAAAAATCCTGCTATTTATTAATAAATTCAAAATTATTCATGTCTTTAGAATCTATATTGATGGTAGTTGCTCCAATCTGTCTTTTTACAGTAGGCGTTATTGTTTTACCTATCCTAGTAAAGCCACGTAAACAATCTGGTTTACCTAAGAGATATATACGCGGTCTTTAAATTAATTAAGCTTTAAAGAAGAGCAAAAACAATCAGCATAAAAAAGAAATAAATAAATAAAAAATAAATAAGATTGCGATAAAAGAATAAAATAAAAATGTTTGGCAAAGATAGTTGTATTTGAAGATGAAATTAAAATCTTAAAAACTTTATTGAAAAAAAATTTATAAATTCTTTTCATTATGAGATCCTGTGATGGATAATAGAGCATATAAATTCACTTTTATTTAACAAAATTCTTAACCAACAAAAATTTGAGTAATATAAAATTTTCTGGTCTTAAAGGCCAAGCGCTTGTAATAGAGGATAAAGATATTCCAAGCATAAAAGAATTTCAGGATATTATCCCAGATCACTACTTTAGGTGCAATACCAAAACTTCTTTGAGGTATCTTTTACAATCAGCTTTCATTCAATCAATAGTAGTTGCGATAGGGTTATCTATTCCATTTACTCCAAAAATGATCCCAATTTGGATAATTTACGCATTAATATCAGGTACCACTGCAATGGGATTCTGGGTAATTGCCCATGAATGTGGGCATGGAGCATTCTCTAAAAACAAAACATTGGAATCTGTAACTGGTTATTTACTACATTCATTACTTCTGGTGCCTTATTTTTCTTGGCAGCGTTCTCATGCAGTTCATCATCGATTCACAAATAACATAACTAATGGAGAAACTCACGTCCCTTTAGTCATTAAAGGGAACGGAGTTACAGAAAAAGTTGGCGGAGAAAAAGAATTACATTTTTCAAATTCATTAGGTAAGAAAAATTATGGAATTCTTCAACTTGTTTTACATCTAATATTTGGCTGGCCTGCTTATTTACTTACGGGAAGTACAGGAGGTGTTAAATATGGCACATCAAATCATTTTTGGCCAATTAAACCATTTTCTAAAGCATTATGGCCATCAGTATGGGCCAAGAAAGTTTGGATATCAGATGTTGGTGTAGGTTTGACATTAGTGGGCATTGTTTATTTAGTTTTCAAGTATGGATTATTTCCAGTAATTACTCTGTATTTTGGCCCTTTATTAGTGATTAATTGTTGGCTGGTAGTTTATACATGGCTTCATCATACAGATTCAGATGTACCTCATCTTTCAAATACGGAATTTTCCTTTATGAGAGGAGCATTTCTATCTATTGACAGGCCTTACGGTAGAGTCCTTAATTTTCTCCACCATAATATAGGTTCTAGCCATGTCGTTCATCATGTATGTCCAACGATCCCTCATTATCATGCAAAAAAGGCAACTGTCTTAATTAAAAAAGCCTTTAAAAAAGCGTATCTTTTTAATCCTGATCCAATACACAAAGCTTTATGGAATATTGCCTGCAATTGCGTTGCTGTTGAGTCAGACATCAAGAGAGGAAGATATATATGGCAATCTTCATATAAGATGGTCGATTAAAAAACAATAAGCATCAATTCTTTATCACTTTAATTTACGCAAATCTGAAAAAAATATAAAAGAATTAGCAATAGCAAATTTTTTATCTTAGAAAAGTATTTAAATTTAATATTTCTATGAGTGGTGACAATTTACATGGTAAGCAGCCTATCAAATTTTATTCGGAAAAAATAACGCTTACAAAAGTTCAATTATTAGAAAGACATTTAAGTTTAGGAGAAAAAATTTCAGATTTAGATCAAAAGCATAAAGAATGGAGCAAAAAGCTATCAGGTTGATCATCTAATATGATGAACTTTAATTAATTTTTGATATTTCTATTAGCCTTATCAAGAAACTTTTCTGTAAATTATTGAAAAATTATTTGCAGGCATCCCAATAATATCCTCTTGAGAAAAACCATTTTTCTTACTCTCATCAGAAACTTCCTCAAGATTTTTAATACCCCAAAGATCATTTTGCATTTTTAGTGAATTATCGAAAAAATAATTACTTTCACTTGTATGCTTATTACAAATTTTAAATGGCCCATACAAAATCAAAAATTGTCCCTTACTGAGTAATTTCCCTGACTCTCTAAAGAGTGCTACAGTACATGACCAATCTGCTACATGAATCATATTTATAGAGACTATTCCTTGCAAAGATTGAGCTAATATCAATGGAATTTTCCAAGGAATTTTTACTACATCAATCTCAAGAGGCGGGGGCATTTTCTTAGTTAGGCCTTCATACTCAATCCAAGAACTTATACTTTTTCTATGCACTAACTCTGGGTCACTTGTTTGCCAAATTATTCCAGGAAATCGTTTTTGAAAAAACACTCCATGTTCACCACTGCCACTCCCGATTTCCAATACTGAACCTTTTTTTTTTATAATTCTGGATAGTACATCCCCAATGCAGTCTCTATTTCTTTGAGTTGCCGAAAAAAAAAGTCTATAATTCAAAATTAAAAAAAATTGGGGGCTTCAGTAAAAAAAATAATTCTAAAATCCTTTATTATTTAACCTTTCTCAATTTAGGAGTCTTGAAAAACATTATTTTGAGGCTAAAGAATAATATTGAAATTGCAAGAGCAGGCAAGATATAAAGTATTAAATTAGAACTGATTAGAGAAGGAATCCTACCAAAAATTAAATGCATGTAATAGGTCGCAAATGACATGAATTTATATATATATCTAATTAATTAATAGCAATTATTTGAATTCTAAAAACTACTTTTAATCCAAAATCTAAAAATTCTCAAAAAAGAGTCAGCCTGTATCCCTACTAGCTGACTCTTAGAATATATTAATTTAAATTACCTCTAAATGAGGATATACATCTAAAATATCAAGGTGAAAAGCTTATATTTTTTTTCCAAATTTAAAAATAAGAACAAAAATAAAAACACCGATAAAGTATATTTCGACACATATATGTAGCAGTTTTCAGCTTTTTCTGAAAAAAAAGGAAATATTCCTCATTTTCTTTACATTATTAAATAATTATGTTATATTTATTAACAATTACATAAACACAATGACTCCAGAAGCAGAACGTTTTAATGGTTGGGCAGCGATGTTAGGTTTCGTTGCAGCGGTTGGCGCATATGTCACAACAGGCCAGATCATTCCAGGTTGGTTCTAATGAAAAATAACGAACCCAAACTAGTTGAAAAGGAAAAAATCGTTGCTGAAAAGCTCAACGGTAGATTCGCGATGTTAGGTTTTGTTGCTCTTGTAGGAGCATATTTAACTACAGGTCAAATCATTCCTGGCTTTATCTAATTTAATTTTTTTTATTTTCATAAAAAAGCCTAATTTAAAGCTAAATTAGGCCTTTTTTTTGGTTCTTTTCTAATTTAATAATCTATATTGGAGAAATCCTATTTATCTAAAAGACGAAAATGATAATATTTACTAACTTTTTAGAATAAAATATTAATTTGATTATTCTTCTTCTTTAAAACTTAAATTTACTTGTTAAATAATGCTATCTTTATCGAGATAAATCAAGAATTTAATGAGAGTAAAGCTTGAACCGGAGACAGCATTCATTGGCAAAAAGTTTGCTTATATATTTCTGGGAATAATATTTAGCCTAAATGCCATAACTTTTATTTGGTTTTTCTTATTTTCAAATTTAAAATAAAAATCTAAATTTTTTTTTAAAAGCAAAATAAATTAGCTTAAAAAAAGAGTTTATAAAAACGGTTAGTTGGGTACTAAAAAATTCCAGGAATGATCTGTCCTGTTGTTACATAAGCACCTAAGAGTGCAACGAAACCAACCATAGCCCATCTCCCATTTACTTTTTCTGCATTTTGAGGATATCCATCGTAAGACACAGTTTCATCAATATAAGGCCTAGTTTCTGAGGGAAACATATTCTGTCTTCCACCTGATTCTGTAGTAACTCCTGATTTTGTCATTAAAGATATGATAATTGTTAACTAAAGTAACACAAATATTAACTTATGTAAACCAAAATCTCCAATGAACTACATCCTAGCATCCATATTATGAGTCAATTTGTGACATTTATGTAAAAAAAATTCAACAAGCCACATTTAAAAAAATCACTTTTTATTATCAAATTCGCAATCATTCGTAAAAATAAGCATTTATACTCACAGTAAGTAATTTTACTTACTAAGATATATTTAGCATTTAGGAAGTGCTCAGCTGGTTAAGGCAGAAAATATCTGAATTAACTAGATCGTCATGAGCTTGCCGGTGGGATACTTGCAGGCTCTTTCAATTTAAAAGCAAGTAAATATACTAAAGATATAGATATTTATTAGACCCATCGAATTAAATCTTGAGCATAAGTAAAAAATGTCAAGGATTTATTTATTTGCTAAATAGATAATAGACTGAAAAAAATGTATGTCTTTAGATTTTATTTTAATACCATCATGTATTTTGATTATTCTTTTTCTATTAAATCGAGAAAATATAATCTACAAAAAAAATCAAAAGGTTAAATAATATCGTTATTCTAAAAAAGTTTAATACTTAATTAAGATCTTGAGATCGTACAACATCTTTTTTCTTAAAAAGAATAAATTTTTTAAAACTACTTTAATGTAACAAAGTTTCAAAACCTTAGAGAATTTAGTAGAAAAACTATACGAACTTTTTTCTTGAAATTAATTTGTCCCAATATAGTTTTGCATTATTAATTTGATTTAGTTTTTGTTGGCAGTGTATGCAATTGCATTCGTATATGAAAGTTTTATTTTTCATTCCAAACCCCTTTTTTTTTAAGAAACCAAATTTTTTGTTTTACTGCAAGTAAAAAACTTTTTTTTTGAACATTGGTAAATTAAAATTTTCTTTTTGTAGAAATTTTATTTTGGTCTATACAACATTCATATTTTATAATGCGGGAAAAGACAGTACAAATTAAATAAATTTCTTTTGAAACTTTCAAATCAACTAGTAATTAAAAAAGCTTTAAATAAAATCATTGCTCCTTGGTATTCCATACCTTTAATAGATAGGTGGTTATTAGGTCAAATAATCCCTCCTATGATATTTGCAATTTCTGCATTTACTGTTATTTCATTATCTGTTGGGGTAATGTTTGATCTCATAAGAAAAATTGTTGAATTTGGTTTACCTCTATTTTTAGCTTTAAAAGTTCTTTTTTTTAGTCTGCCAAGCTTTTTAGTTTTGTCATTCCCAATGGCAGTTTTGCTTTCAACATTATTAGCCTATGGAAAATTATCAAGCAATTCAGAATTGTTAGCTTTGAAATCTTTAGGGATAAAAACCTCAAGAATTATTTCTCCAGCCATTGCTCTTTCAATATTTATGACGGGTTTAACTTTCTATTTTAATGATAATTTAGTTCCTAGAAGTAATAAGTTGGCTGAAACAACTTTAAGAGCAGGCATGGGAAGTTCTTTTAGCGGCGAAACACAGAAATATAATATTATGTTCGCGAGATATGGATCGAGGATAAATGCATCTTCTAAGAAGCCAACTAAATCAAATACGCACCTCACTCATATATTCTATTCTTCATTATTTGAAAACAACATTATGAAGGGGGTTACTGTATTAGATTATTCCAGAGAAGATATTCAACAAATCCTAAAAGCAGACTCTGCAAAATTTGATAAGAAAAACTCCTCTTGGATATTTTCTGAAGGAAGTATTGTATCTATTGATCCAAGGGGACAAACAACGAATATTAAATTTAAAGAATACATATATCCCTTCGTGGAGGGCCCATTGGAATTAGCAAAAGTGCCTAAAGATGCTACTGAGATGACTCTGAAGCAGGCTTTAGAAGCAGAAAAAATATATAAAAAAACTGGTAACCTAAAAGAGATAAGAAGAATTCAAGTCCGCATTCAAGAAAAATTTACTCTACCTTTTGCATGCTTGGTATTTGGTTTAATAGGAAGCAGTTTGGGATCTCAATCTAATTTAAGATCTTCAAAAAGTCAGGGATTTGGATTAAGCATAATTCTTATATTAATTTATTATGTAATGTCATTTATATTTAGTTCATTTGGAGTGAAAGGTATTTTAACTCCTATTTTGGCTGCATGGTTACCTGTCTTAATTTCTTTAGCAGGTGGAATTTATTTATTAAGAAAATCAAGTTCTTTTTAAGACTCTAAGAACATTAATATGCAATTAATATGCGTGTATATTTTTTTCAAGTATAAATTCTTGGATCTCTATTTCCCATCTATTTTTTGATAACCATACCAATCAGGATAATTGTTTTCTTCAATAAAATTATTATTTGGAGTTAATTCTATTTGCCAGTTACCTATCTTTTTTATTAATTCACAATCATCACAGCGTAATAAAATTTCCAGAGAAGCAATATCATCTTTATGCTTCTTTTTACAGCCAATAAGCCATTTAGATTTAGCTATATTTTTTGCCTCTAATTTAGTTGAAGCTGCAACCAATCCAAATTCATGTTGTTCTTGCATAGAAGTTGGATGATACCCTCCAATATTGACAAACCATAAATGTTTTTTAGACTTATTTTTTTTTAATAATTGCTTTGCATCTTTTTTGTCCCTTTCAAAATTTATCAAATTAATCTTATAGCCATCTATATGTTTTATTTTTTTATAGCTATCAATATGCAAACCTTTTGGAGATCCAAACCAATCATTTCTTAAAGAATCGTATGTATCCTCAATTTTAGATCCAACAACCCATCGAACATCATGTAGTTCAATATTAGCTTTTTTAGCTCTTCCCCCAAGGACTACCAAAAAAAGAAAAATATTTTCTAATTTTTTCACTTTTATTTAATGAATTTTATTAGTGAGAAATAATTTAAATTCTCAAAATTTATCCTGCAGATTATTTTTACTTAGTAATGGATTGAATTAATTGAACCAACCTTTTTTCTTTGCTTTAACTTTTGGTGAAGTCTGAATCTTAGGCTCTTCGTCAACTCTACCTTTAATAATCATTAAGGGAACTATTGCCCATAGAGCCAAAAATAATATCCAAAAAAGGTAAATGTTCATAGCATTAAAATTTAATAAGAATATAATAAAATTAATTAAATATCATTCGTGAGTTTCTTTTTAAAGTACTAATTTGTATGTATAATCAGAGATTAATTTTTAATCAAGTATAAATAAACGGTTTAATAAATTTTATATAAATAGTGCAGGGTGCCTTAAAAATTTTTTAAAAGTAAAAAATAGATAATTTATCAGACAATTAAAATAATTGCACTCAACAAAACCACTGCTTTGCTTCAGGATGTGTAGAGGGCATTTTTATAATGACACGATAAAAATTTTTTCGTGAATATTTTTAATCAGACTAATTTTTCTTTAAAATTAATTTAGCAATTTTAAAGATGATTGAAAAAATGTGATTTATGTCATAAGCCAGATAAAATTCATTACAGAGTTAAATCGATAATTCATAAAGACTGGATTTTTTGTTGTAAAGAATGTTGGAATGTAGTTTCTAAACATAATGATTATTCTTACGGCGGAACAAGAAAGTTAAAATAATAAATTTTCCTAAAAACTAATACAATATGCAAAAAAAAATAAACAAATAATGAAAGTTATTGAAATCTATCAAATTAGATTAAACAAGAACTTGACAATTAATGATGATTAATAAACATGATTTATGAAATTTACTAACAAAAATAACCTTCTTTTTTTCCTTGCTTTATCTTTTTAATGTACTTATTTTGTAATAGTGTCTTGTCTTATTTTGCTAAACCAAACTTTATAGTTTATGACGAATGGTTTGATAATGATTTAAAAAAAACTAAGCTTAATGTTAAAAATAAAAAAATAACAAATATTTCAAAAATACATGAATTTTTTTATGAGCAATCGAATTACAAAGTTGGGGCCTCTGAAAATAACTTACAAATAGACATTGATGAAAATAGGGAAGAACTATTTAATAATTATTATTTTGAAAACAATTCTGAAACATATGATTCATTATCAAATAAAAAATTTCTCTTCTTTGAAAAAATTACCAAAAATAAATTTAAATTTTCTATCAAAAAGAAAATAATTTATTCTTTATCAATTTTTGGAATTGTAATTATTTTGGGACTACTATTTTTTATTTCGCAATCTAAAAAAGATGAATCAACCTCAACAAATAAATTGATTTTGTTAGAAAAAAGATTTTAATTTTCTAAAAAAAATCATTAATTTCTTTTTTTATAGATTTATATTCTAAATCAATTCCTTTTATAAATTCATCTACTTCTTTTTTAGTATTCTTATATTCATTTATTTTTTGTTTGTTTTTCTCATAGAAAATTGATTCAAATTTTCCTGGACTTACCTTCTCTATCCAATATCCTGCTAAACAATAAATTTTGTTTGGAATAAAAGTAATAATAAATAATTTTTTGGAATCTTTATATTGATCAATTATCTTATTAGCTAAAGTGCCTTTAGTTTTTTTAGTCCCAAATAGAGCAATATCTTTTGCTAAAAGCCTAAAATTCTTAGATAGATTCTTATTTTTTTCTACTGTATTTCTAGAAATTATTTTTTCTAAAGAATAACAATAATCCAAAAAATTAGTATTTTCTTTTTTTGAGGGATATACAGTTATTAGGGAACTTAAAATTAAAAAAGAAGTGAAAAGAAATTTTTTAAACATTTATTTTAATTCGATTTATTATTTCATAAATATAAAAAGACATTTCATAAATTACTATTAATTACCTTAATAAGATTCACATTAATTAAAAAGCTTTCTATTAATTTAGCTAAAACTCTTAGAGAATAATTTAAAATTATTTCAGACTAGTTAAGTATTTATCAAACCCATAAAATTTTTTTCTTATGATGATATTATGAAAAATTCTTTTTTGAAAAATAAAAGGATCAAATCTTTTTTAGATTTTTTTTCTAGATTATCGATCTCAGCAATATTCATCTCAGCCATTCCAGGCAAAATAAATGATTTTGAAAAAACTGTTGAATATATTTCTTCAAAAGGTATTCCTGAAGCAATTTCATCTATTCTTCTAGTGGGAGCGATTATATGTCTTATCTTGGGTTCTGGATTTTTTATATTTGGAGAAAATCAAAAAATCGGTTCAGTCTTTTTATTACTATTTATAATTCCAACAACAATAATTTTTCATTTATTCCCTTTTCATCAAAGAGCAGTATTTATGAATCTCGCATTGATAGGTGGATTAATTATTTCTGCAATAAGGAAACCAAAATAAATTACTTCATAAAAGAAACCTAAATATTTTTTAATTTTTCTCTCTTAATTCTGGGAAGCAATTTTCAATATGAATTAATTCATAAACCTCTTTGCTATCGTATTTTTTATTCGGAATTCCACTTCCCAGCTCTATGCCTTTCTCTTTCATCTTCTTTAATATCAGTTCTTGACTTTGCATACTTGACATAGACTTAAATCTTTTAGTTCGTTCTTCTTTATTCACTAGATCTTAATTTAGTTAAACTTTATTATTAAGGTTATATCAATTAGCGATTCATTAGATAAGTAAGAAAGCCAGTAAATGTAAGTAATTTAAATCCAATAAAGAAAGGCAAATATCTTTTTACTTTTTTGCCAACAGGCAATAATTTGTTTAATGAATTAATCATGATTACATTAAAAATCTAATTATTTCAAACATCCTAACGAATTTTTTTTAGAATTATCCTATTTCGATTTGTACATTTTAAACAGTAGATCTAAACTAGAAGGATTACGTCCATTTTTTTTATGAATGATAGAGAAACAATCATTTAATTATTAAATGAGTTTGCTAATCCAAAAAATGGCCTCATTTTTGTTAATAATGCGACTCCAGATTTCTTATTCATAAGACCCAGTGTTAATCCTATAGATTCAAAAGGGTTCGAACAAATGATTACTGGTGATATAGTTCAAGAAAAGGCAGAAATAACCAAAAATTCACCGATTCGAATTTTTAAACAAAAATATAGTAATGTGCATTTTTACACTAGGTTCAAAATTTACTTATAAAGGAACAGCTAATGATGACTTACCAACAGTTACGTCAATTTTTAAAAAAGTAAATAATGTTTGGAAAATTCACTGGATGCAAAGATCTACAGGAAATTCGGATTTATCTTTATGGGATTAGCAAAGTTAATAGCTCTTTTAATGGTGCTACTACTTGTAGGTAGTTCTTTTATTGGTTTAATTTTGTATTTTATAAAATAAATAAATCAAATAAATAATACCCAGTAACTATTTCTTTTTTTAAAAAATTTTTGCTCCTTTTATGCTGAGTAATTTGATTTTCAGGTAAAAATAAAAAATTTAGACAGACTAACGCCTATATCTAAAGCCAATAAAGCAATTAGTAACTTACTCATTTTTTAGAACTCTCAACTATTTTTTTGTAAAGTTCCTCAGAAATAGGTTGCATAACCTTTTAAAAATCTAATTACAAATTAATTATTCTAAAATTAATTTCTCGTTACTAAATATACGAATTTATGAATTTTTAAATAGGCAAAAAATATATTCACTATAAGTTCTTCTTATAAAGTACTAATTAATACTTAATCCAAAAACGTGAATAAATGTCAAAAGTTTAAAAAAAAAAAAGAAATTAGAAATCTCATTTCAAGTAAATAGATCCTCTATAAGTAAGCTTTATAATCTTTTCTTCTTGTTTTCTACAATATACGAATGACTTTCCATTGAAATACATGTTTACCATGATGCAGCTCCTGAATTTGCCCAAGTCCCCGTCCTATGGCTTGAGTCGTACTGCGGTCTATCAGATGGTAGATCGGACGATTTTGTAGTATTCACTACAATCTATTTATAAAGTATTTATACTTAGATGTCAACAGTAATTGAACCTAAACTTCAATTTAAAATTAGATTCTGCTCTCACAAATTCTCTAAAAAGAATATAGAACATATAACTACGAGTAACTCCTATAAAAACTGAAACAAATGCTAGAACTATACAAATAGGGCAATGTGGAAATCCCATTATTTATTTTCTAATATAAACTTTAATTCAGCCTCTGCATTGAGAATTTCAATTCTTCTCTTCAGAAGTTTAAAAAATTTAGTTATTTTTTTCAAAATTAAATCTTCTTTAGGCATCAGTAATAATATTATTCCAAGAATTAATATATCAATGAGCAAAAATACTGAATCCATTGATATGCCAAAACTTTTGTAACACTATTATACGGTAAACAATATCAACCTTTGCTCAGATACTCTTTATCAATTAACCCGTAAAGCTTATTCAGAATAAATAGAATAATTGGTGACCTAGTTACCTTGCAGTGCTATTTTTCTTTTGTTAAAAAAATAGAGCGGGCTAAAGTCCAATACTCCACGAGGATTTAGTCCGCTGCCGAAAGCCTGAGAGTGCAAATTTCTCAATTAATAATTTGCAACTATGCTTAATAAGATAAATATATTGATTACTTGATAAATTTATTTTGTATATTGCTATTACAAAAATTATGAGGTTATTTAAATTAGTTACTAAATCCTCGTGGAGAAAGCTTTAGTAAATTTCTTTTACTTGTTACTAATAAGATCAGCCGAATCTCATTATGGAGAATCATTTGTATCTGTAGAAGTTCCATCTAATTCAATCAAAAGTTTTTCTTGATTTTAGAAAGTTTTAATACTTAAATTCATAGCTTTCTGAACATTCAACAACTAATTTGAGTTAGGTTGGTTAATTATCTCTATTGCAAATAAAGATAAGGTTGTTAATCTTGCACTTAAAGAAGAAACTTAATTTCTTAAACTGATGCAATTTGATCATTTAAATTTCGACGAAGATGATGGCCTCATGTCAATTGAAGATTTAAGAGCTTTACGTCTTCAAAAAAAGAAAATTGAAAGTGATAAGAAAGCTAGGAAGTATATCCTGGATAAAAATCAAAGATATAGAAAAATGAGTGCCCCAAAAATAATAGCTTTTTAAGGAATATGAACCCTTTTAAAAAGGCAGCATAAATTGTTAATCTTGATTTTATTATTTTGTTTAATTTTGCAACTTTCAGAGTAAGATTTTAATGGTGTTTCTTTGGAAGAGTTTCACCAAGAGGGGCCAATTTTTGGCCCCTTCTTTGCGGAGATATTTTTTAATTGAAACTCTTTCTAAAATAAAAGTAATACTTTCCTAGAATGCGAAAGTGAAGCAATTCTTTTGTTTAGAGTTTTTTATTACCACTTAATGAAAACCCTATATCTTCAAATAATTCATCTTATTAGAAAAACAAAAGTTTTAGCTCATGGACCATATATCTAAATTTATAGAATTTTCAACAATTATAAATTTTTACATTTACTATTTTTAATGGCTTCACCTACAAGTTGGGAATTCTACAAAGAAGTTGAAAGAAAGATTTTATGGGTGAATATTTGTGCCCAAGATTTAGAAGGATTAGCTATTTCGATCAATAAATGGTGGGAGACAAGATATCCCGCATACAAAATTAGAATAGTTTCTAATAAAGAATTTGAACTAGTAAAAATGCAAGCTGAGAAAAAGGAGCAATAAAATTATTATTTGGTAAATATTGATGCTGAATATTTAATTTTTGCAGCTATTATAAAATTATTAAATTAAGGAACAGATGAATTCTGAATTTGCAAAAGTCTCAAATTTGAAGGTCAACAGGGCTTCAAAAATAGCTATCACTCTCGCATCATCAACTTTCTTTTTTTATGCCTTGGGTCAAGCCCCAATTTTTAAAAATATTCTTGCAGGTGCCTTCTCTTGCTCTGGCTAAATAAAATACTAATTTTTTTAAGAGAAGATAAAAAGCTAAAATAGACAGTGATTGATAGTCGATCTACACTTAGAGGGAAAAACCCCTCTTTTTTAATGTTTAATAGATTTATTGATGAAAAGATAATGACTCTTCTTATTTCTCTTTTCTGCTGATGAATATTTCCCCGCACCTATTAATTGATGCTGTTATATTAAGCGCTGCCCTTACGATAACTTTGGTATTAAGAGCAAAAGGTAATGCTGCAAGAGAAGAAAAAGAAAATAAATGATTACTAAAGAAGAAGAAAAAGAGTTTAAAAAACCTAAATTATATAGATTTTGGAACTTTCTTATTTATGGAAGTTCCATTGCTATTGGATTGTTCTTAGTTTATTTATATTCTGCTTATGTCTTTATAAATAAATGACCTACATGTACGGCATAGCGATTACTTATGGAGTTGTGAGTCTTTTATTGCTTGGTGGGTTTGCATACTTTACTTTTAAAATGAAACGCTAATTTTTATGTCCTCTTCAATGAAAAATTTCTTAGATAAATTTTTTGATTTATGTAGAGAATATCAACAATAAATTCCACCTCAGAAGATGGCTGAGATTTTAAGAGAATATGCAGATAGATTCGATGAATGATAGATAATGGCTGAGATTTTAAGAGAATATGCAGATAGATTAGATGAATGATAGATAATGGCAGAACTAAGAAGGCATTAAAAGAATATAATTTCTAGCAAAATTTACACAAAATTTTTAAAGGTGGAATAAATTTTTTGAGGATATTTTCCTTGCAATTATTCATAATTTGAGATTTTTTTTGATCCTTAATCCGTACAATTTTGTTCCTCTAACCGCACACATAAAACTTGAAATTTTCTATTCAAATGCACTAGAACATAGATGTAGTCAAGAAGTAAGTCTTATGGCACTCAATGATACATTTACTATCCAAGAAATTAATTTGGATAAAAAAAACCTTTTATTTGATAATAAGCTCAAAGAAATTGAAGCTTATTGGAATAACGAATGTGCAGAAAATCCGAGTAACAACCATTGTAAGATTTTTTGTGATTAAAACTTTAACTTTTAGGTATTCTTACGCTTGATTTTTACATAATACCCGTACTAAATAGTAATCAGATAGAAGGGAGGCCAAGCAAATGACTAATTTAGGTATAGAAATTTTATTTTGGACAATTTTAATTTCTTATCTGGGATTAAGGTTTTCTCAAACTTGGAATAGATTCAAAAAACAGTATTAATTAGGAGAATACAACATGAAACTACAAACTCAGTTCACGGTTCCAAAAAAAGAATTAAAAGATCTTAATTATGTTAAGAAAGTAGATTTCTTAGAAGAAACTTTAGATATAGAATGTATAGATTATCCAAATCAAGAAGATTGCCTGGTTTGTTGCAATTAGAAATCAAAAAATAGCTGTTTTTTAAAAGTAAATAAATTTTTATTTGTATTTATAAATTTTCTAAAAGGGAGTTAGCACTATGGAATTAAAATTCTTCCCAATAAATATTTTTAGAGAGACTCCAAAAGTAACATTCTTTGATGCAGGCATACATAGTTCTAATGGTTCTGATGTTGTGATCCATTCTGGGGAAGCTATATCTCCTCCTGATGATTTAAAAGATGAGCAATATTACGTTCACAACCATCAAATTGACCACAATTTAGTAATCACTGGGGAAAGGAAATTTGTTTTAATAAATCCTTCCTGGGATGAACCTCATCATGTGATTTATTTAAATAGATCTATGGGAGCATTAGAAATTCCTATAGGAACTTATCACAGATCAATCTCAGGAAAAAAAGGTAGTATTGTTTTAAACCAACCCAAAAGAGATAAATTTTTTGATCCTGCTAAAGAATTTATCCCTCAAAAATTAGACAAAATTAATTTAATTAGGGCAAGAAAAAGTCCGCCTGTTTATTGGATTTACGAAAATAACAAAATCAAAAGAGTCTATTTAAATCCTCTAGAAAGAAAAGTTAAAACTCTTTTTTGAAATGAAAAAACATATATCCCCTAATAAAAATTTAAAAAACCTGAATTTAATTATTAATTCTGATACTTATAAATTGGCTCACGAAGATATTTGTTTACTTAGCCGAAATGAAATGCGTGGAGTCAGAATGCTTCTTGAAATCACTAAACCAGATTTAATCCTTGAAGAAAACAAAATTCTTTCAACAATAATTATTTTTGGAGGCGCAAGCATTACAGAAGAATCAAATATAAAAAAGAGACTTGAAAATATAGAAGAGTTAATTAAAAAAAATCCTAAATCGATACTTCTAAAACGAAATTTAAATAGATTAGAAAATTTGCTTCTAATGAGTCATTACTATCAATCCGCAAGGGAGTTTTCTAAACTTGCTTCAATTAGTAATCAAAATAAAAACTGTAATTCTCACGTGATCGTGACAGGTGGGGGGCCTGGAATTATGGAAGCTGCTAATAGAGGTGCATTTGAAGCAAATTGTAAATCTATAGGGTTAAATATCAGTCTCCCTAATGAACAAATCCCAAATGCTTTTATAACTCCAGGTCTTTGCTTTAAGTTTAATTATTTTGCATTAAGAAAGATCCATTTTGTCATGCGATCAGTAGCTGCTGTATTTTTCCCTGGAGGTTTTGGCACACTAGATGAATTATTTGAACTATTGACACTGTGTCAAACAGGAATGAAAACTAAAATCCCAATTATACTTTTTGGTAGAGAGTATTGGAATAAGATAATTAACTTTGAATATTTAGCTGATCTTGGATTAATTGAAGATGATCACCTAAATCTTTTCGAATATGCAGACAGCGCATCAGAAGCATGGGAAATAATTAAATCATCAAAAATCTCAGATTAAAAGTAAGCTAATTATTTTAAATAACTTTTAATTACTTAATTTATAATTTGTTTTCACAGTTTTTATTATTGAATCTTGTGGTTCTTCACTTGGGAAACAATTAATAATTCTATATTTGCCTCCTTTTTTATCAGTCTCAACAACTGTAAATTCAACGTATTTACCAATTCCATCTCTTAAATCCTTGACTTCAGTATTTATTATCTCTTCTTTATCATTTTCAATGATACGAGATTTACCTCCGCAACTTAACAAAGCGTTCGCCTCAGTGAGAAAAAAATCTTTGTCATTACTGCAAGAAGATAGGAAAGATAAAGAGACTATTATTAGTATAAAATTTTTCATAATCAACTTTTTGCACTTAACTATATTATCAATAATGCCTATTAAATATATAGTTAAATCCCTACCATATTAAAAATTTAATTAATAATATCAGTGCAGTAAATAGAAATTATGTTAGAAAGAAATGCCCGATGCATTTAGAAAATCTTTATAAATATTGTGCCAGTGTATAATCCTTTGTTCAAGTCTATTAGGCGGACCAAGTTTAAAATTTTCCAGATAAGACTTATGAACTGATTCAACAATAACTTTATCTTCTCCAAGAAATTCTAATATACTTTTTTTCCAATTTTCCAAATCACTTTCACATAAAGAAGAAGAGGCTAATTTAATTTCAATAATACACTGATCAATATTTTTAGGAAGATAATTTATTAAAACAATCCCTTTACCAGGCCAGATTATTAGATGGGTCCATGGGAGTAATCCAAAGGTATATAGATTTGCTTCACTACTAAGAGGGGTAACAAGTACATTACACAATTCACTGAAGAAATACCTGTAGTTTTTAATTGGACCTTGCTCTTTATGTAGGGTATCTTTATGAGCTATTGCAACATGATAATCATCCAGTGTATTATCATGGGCAATTTTCCAATTGCAATTTAAAGTATCAGAAAATTCAGAAAAAATGCTGTAATTTATATTCCATTCATCATTACATTTTCTTCCAACAAGCTCAATTTGATCATCTATAGATATTGGTTTTTTACTGAAATTAATCCAAATTAAAGGTCCATTTATTAAAGAGTTTACTTTTTCTAAAAAATAATCCTCTGCTTCTATTTTTATCTCAAAATCGTACTTTAATGGCAAGGTTTTAAGTTTGCCAAAAGTATCAAAAGTCCAACCATGGTAAGGACAAAAAATATTTTTAGATGGATTTAATTTTGTTTTTGGTAAACACAATTTTGACCCACGATGAGGGCATCTATTTTTAAAAACAGTTATTAAATTATTTTCTGTATGCGAGATTAATAATGATTGATTAAAGAATTTTTTTTCTAATATTTCGCCAGGTTTGATTTCTCCTATGAAAATCAATGGGTGCCAATAATTTTTTGAATATTTATCTAATTCAAGTTCAAAAATTTTTTGGTCGTTATAAAGCCAAGTAGGCAAAAAGCTATTTGACATTATTTATTTTTTTTGAAGGCCTCTTAAAAAATCAGATAACTCATATCTTAATTTTGCAAAATCTGAATCAAGTTTCAATTTATCTAAATCTCCTTTTTGTAGATCTACCCTAACTTCTTTTATGATTCTTCCAGGATTAGGTGCCAAAATACATATTTGCTGAGAGAGAGCTAATGCCTCTTCAATATCATGGGTTATAAGTAAAACTGTCAATGAAGTTTTTTTCCATAATTCGTAAAGAAATTTCTGCATAGATTCTCTTATCTGTAAGTCCAATGCTCCAAAAGGTTCATCTAAAAGCAAAATTTTAGGGTTAGTCGCTAGAGCTCTTGCAATTGCAATCCTTTGTTGCATTCCTCCAGATAATTCTTTTGGATACTTATTTCCAGAATCCTGAAGACCTACTACTTCTAATAAATAAGATGTCCTATATGTTATTTCTTTCAACTTGTAAGAATTTAAATTCATTCCAAATGCAATATTCTCAGATGCAGTGAGCCAAGGGAAAAGACTATATTTCTGAAAAACCATCCCTCTATCCAATCCCGGTCCACTAACTATTTTCCCATCTACTTTTACGTTCCCTTTAGATGGACTCTCAAGCCCAGCAATAATCCTCAATATAGTACTTTTACCTGATCCAGAGCTCCCAACAAGAGTTTTAAATTCGCCAGAACTTATTGAAAAGCTTATTCCCTCAATTGCCTTTTTTCTATTTGAACCTTCCCCAAAATATTTTGAAATATTATTAACATCTAATTTCATTTAAACAGCCCATTTACATGTACGTCTAAGTAGTAATCTAAAACTCATATCCAAAGCAAATCCTATTAATCCAAGAACTATTAATTCTGCAAATATTTGATCTGTACGAAAAAATCTTTGAGCCAGTTGAATCCTTTTACCTAAACCAACTTCTGCTGCAATTAACTCTGCGACAATTACTAAATTCCATGAAGTTGCAATATTAATTCTTAAAGTATCAATAATACTTGGCAATGAATATCTGGCTATTACTCTGATCAACAAATCATTTGTATTACCTCCTAAAGTAAGCGTTGTTTCGATGAGTTCTTTAGGTACAAATTTTACTGAATCCATAACCATCAAAACATTAAAGTAAACGGTACCAATGAAAATTAAAGCGATTTTTGGAGCTTCTTCAATTCCTAAATAAATAATAAGCAAAGGAGAAAAAGCAGCGGCAGGCATATATCTAAGCATTGCAATTAATGGTTCACATAACGCACAAAAAGAAGGGAATGAACCCATTAAAATTCCTAAAGGAATTGAAAAAATTGTTGCAATTATAAAACCAGCAAATACCCTACCAGTACTTGCAAAAATATCTTCAAATAATATTCCACTTTCAGCCATATCCATAAGAGAATAAAAGACCGCTAACGGTGATGGTAAAAACATTTCACTTACAAGTTTTAATTGACAAACTAATGTCCAAATTAAAAGGGGAAGCAGAAGTGAGGCTATTTGAAGAAATATTTTATTTAATTTTTTCGGTTCACTACCAAATGAAAAGAGGGATAAAAAATATTTATCCCTCTCGATGAATTTAGAACTAACCATTTTAATTTTGTATTAATTAACTGATGTTTTTAACGAACGAAGAGTCAAATAATTTACTCATATCTGGTTTTTCAGGAATAAATCCTACCTTGACCATAAAGTCTGCCATTTGTTTCGCTGCATAAGGCATATGTTTCATACCGAACCCATCACTAAAAGCTTCTAAATTTTCTTCCAAAGAAAAGAACCTAGTTCCACCTTTATATTGTTTATATTCGCGTGTTGGAATCCCAGCTCGCTTTGCCATGATCTTTTCGGATTTTCTTGGATTTTTTTCCATGAATTCTCTTACATCCCACCATGTTTTCACAATTTTTTGAACATCATCTGGTCTTTCAGAAATCAAATCTCCGCTGACTGCTAATAAATCAGGGATTGCACCAGGATAATCTTTTGAACTTGCAATAACTCTTGCTCCAGGCCTCTTCATTGCTGTTCCTGTAAATGGAGGGAATGCACCAACTGCATCAACTTTTCCTGCTGCGAATGCAGTTGCAGCCTGATCAGTTGGAAGACCTTTAATAATGACATCATCTCGAGTTAATCCAACATCATTCAGAGCTAAAACAAGTAAAAAATCATCCACAACACCTTCTTCTACTGCTACTGTTTTACCTTTTAAATCAGCAACACTTTTAATTGATTTATCTGCAATTATTTGGTCATTCCCTGCAGAATTATCATTAACTAAAACAACTACTTCCCCTCCATTCTCTCCTGGCAAGAACGAAATAGTATCATTAAGAGTCTGCGAATTTCCATCAATTTTACCAGCAGCAAAAGTTTCCATGGATTGAACATATCCATCAAACCATTTCATCTGAACATTTACTCCATTTTTTTCAAACATTTTTTGATCAACAGCTATTGCCCAAGGCCACCATCCTGCCCAGTTACTATATCCCAAAGTGATTGGTTCACCTTTTGGAGCTGCAGGACTTGATAGTGTACTTAATGAAATCGCTAATATTAGAGCCAGCAAAGAGGCAATAAAAACTCTCAATTTTTTTAACATTTTTGAAAAAAAAATATTACGTACTATCAATACTCAAGAAAAAGTAAATCTAAAGTTGTAATGACTGATACTTTTAAGAGATTATTCCTACTTAATCAATATTAATTATTTTTAAATTTCAGAATCTTTTTACTAATCCAATCTTGCCATAAATCGAATCCAGACTTGGTTATCGAAGAAATTTCTATCACATCTGCCTTAGGGTTAGTTGAAGCTATGTTCGATTTTAATTCGTTAATATCAAAATTCAAATGGGGTAACAAATCAACCTTAGTTATCAAAATTAAATCTGCTTCTCTAAACATTATTGGATATTTTAAAGGTTTATCCTCACCTTCGGTAATACTTAAAAGTGCAATTTTAAAATGTTCTCCAATCTCAAATTCTGCAGGACAAACTAAATTTCCTACATTTTCCACTAACAAAATATCTAGTAAATCAGGATTTATTTTCTTTTCTAGTAATTTCAAACCTCCACTAACCATATTTGCATCGAGATGGCATGCTCTTCCAGTAGTAATTGGTACTACTGGAATATTTAATTTTTCTAATCTTGCCGCATCAAGATTAGTGGTCATATCACCCTCTAAAACAGCACTTTGAAATTTTTTTGAAAGATCTTCTAAAGTTATTTCAAGTAATCTCGTTTTTCCTGCACCAGGACTACTCATTATGTTCAAGCAAAGTAAATTAAAATTATTAAACTTAACTTTATTTTTCTCAGCTTGATGACTATTTTGATGAAGAATATTTAATTCAATTTTGTCTGAAATTGGTAAATGCATTTTTACTTGAAAATACTTTTTTATTCTAGATACTAAATTTCTACTTTTCTTTAAAATCAATAGATGCGATTTTTAATTCCCTCCCACTAATAATTTCCTCTAAATTAAAATTGCAACACGGAGATTTATATCCATTCTCTTTCTTTGGAAAATATAATCTATTGCATTTAGAGCATTTGCCTTCAAAAGGTATTGTCTCAATTTTAATCTCAGAGGAATCTAACCAAGAACCCAAGACTGCAGCATTAAAAGTATTAATTAATGATATTGGTTCTACGCAAGTAAATTCGCCAATCTTAAGATTAATCTTTTCAACAACTATTTTTTTTTTATTTTTTTTCTCTGCCCACTCTTCGATAGAAAGAATAAGGCATTTTGTCATATCTACTTCATGCACTAAAGTCTATCTCCATTTTTGATCAACTGACATATTGCATTTATCTGAAATCCATTCTGGTTTAGATTTTCTTGGGAGCTGACCACTTACTACAAGATGTGCAATTGAATCACAAATAACTCTAGTAGCTAATAGAGCTGTCATATCGCTTACATCATATGGAGGCGAAACCTCAACAAGCTCAATTCCACATACATTAACTTTTCTGATAATATATTCCAAAAGTTTTAATGCCTCTCGAGGTAATAAACCCCCAGGTTCAGGCCAACCAGTTCCAGGGACAAATCCAGCATCAATACAATCTATATCGAAAGAAATATATACACAGTCAGTTCCATCCGTAGCTTTTTCAATCGCAAAATCAGCGGCCTCTTTTAATCCCATTTCACAGATATCAGTAACTGTTAAAACATTTGTACTTCGTTCCCTGCAAATTTTCACTCCTTCTCTTGGTACTTGCCAACCTCCAATTCCTAATTGAACAAGATTTTTTGCAGGTGCATTTTTCATATTAGTTGCATGAAACCATGGACAGGTATGCATTCTTTCATCTAAATCTGTTTCTTGAGTATCTACATGTCTATCAAAGTGAATGATCCCTACTTTTTTATCTCCTAAGTGGCGACAAACTCCTCTAACTGTGGGAAAACCTATTGAATGATCTCCACCTAAAATAATTGGGAATGCACCACTAGCAAAAATATGAGCAACCCCCTTTGAAATTTGATCAAAACTTTTTTCATTATTAGCTGGAATTGTAAAAATATCTCCTACATCACAAATAGATATCTGCTCTCTCAGATCCACTCCCATTTCGTAATTATAAGGAGTATAGAGAGCAGAAATTTTTCTTATTCCTTGAGGTCCGAATCTTGTCCCTGGTCTATAAGTAGTTCCAGAATCATGTGGAACACCAACGATCGCAACATCATAATTTCCCACTTCATTTACATTTTCAACATATGGAGCTTTCATGAAAGTATTGATACCTGCAAAATGGGGTAATTCTCCTCTTGAAAATGTAGATATATTTCTATCGACAATACTTTTTGCTCCTTCTAAACCATATTCTTTCGCTCTGGCAACCTCAGTTTTCCATCCTTTCAAAGGTAATTTTGATTCTTTTTCTAAAGCATCCATTCCTTCACTGGGATGCTTCCTTATAAAGTTTTGATTTTTAGATGATTCAGTAGTCACAAATTTAAAATTCTTTTTACACTTATTTCAATATTGTCAATAAAAATAAAAATGAACCATAAACTTGCTTTAAAAGATTCTCATTTAAACATTGTTAAATAACTATTCGCAAAAATAAAATAAATCACTCCATTTAAAAAGCCAGCTGACTTAAATACAAAAGTATTTAAAATATTTAATTAATCAATAAATGATATAAGACGTAATTAGTTAAAAAGTATTAGGTATTTTATTTTTCATATTTTCAATTTTATTGATTAATTCTTCTAACCATTCTGTATTATTTGGCTCTTGTATTTTATGGCTTTGACTTTTTTGAGTACTCATAAATTTCTTACTTTTATATCTATTTAATAGATCTTAAGAAATTAAAGGAATCAATAAGCATTATTACCAAATCGTTTGATAAGACAAGCTTTAGTAGCATTTCATACAAACCTATCCATCACAAATTAACTAAGGAAATTTTTAAGTATTTTCTACGATGTTTTTATTTGAAATTCTGATTTGAATTAGGAAGGGTATAGATGTTCCTATGGAAAAATCATTTCTAAATTTCATTTATTGGATCTTAGTAAAGTCAGCTGAAAGCTACTATGGCGATTCAATGAAAACGGAAGTCCCATATACTCCTTATTTTTAGTTTTGTTGGACTTTAACTTTTAATAATAGATCTCTAGTTTGAGATCTATTAGTTTGGAATTAATTAATCAAAAAATACAATATGGGTTACTTATAGATTCTCTACAAAATTGTCTCTTTCGCTGAATATCTTTTAATGATTTTGAATAAATATTAGCTGTAAGGATCGCTCCAAAATTAACTAAAACTAGAATTAACAGGAGTAGCTCAATTGCGAGGTTGGTCATAAGATTTCCCTCCAAAAATTTATATCAAAACTCTTTAACGTCAAAATAGTTATTGAATAGAGTTTAATTTCCTATTTTTAGCCATCGAGATTCTTCGTTAATGGCCTAAGTTCACAATTATCGACGCATTCTTCTAAAGACTTTTCAGAATTACTCTTGAGTTCGCAACTACGAAGACAATCATAAAAGGCATACTTGGGATCTAATTCATTTTTGAATTGTTTATTTCTAAATGTATTCATGATCTAACTCCTTTTGATTTTTTTTCAAGTTGATTAATTAATTTATCCAACCAAAGAGTATTATTACTCTTTTTTGTGTTTTTAAAGTATTTCGTTTTGTAAGTACTCATGAAGTAAAACCTCCAATCAGTGGATCTAATTTAAAGGTTATGATTCAAATTTCCTAGAGCAAAAATACTGATTATGGATATAGTGAAATATTTTAAAACCGATTAATTTATAGTTTGTATTTTAGGTATTACAACTCTTGATTTTGTATAGAAAGAATACTAAATAACTTCCAAAAAAAGAGGTTAATTATGAATTACATAAATCTAATAAAAAATAAAATTCAACATGCATTTGGAGGTCTCTTTGATAAATTATCAATTGAGAGAAAACTAACTGATAATCAAATGGAATGTATGCAGTTTGGTATTTGTGATTATTCGCCAAGAAAAGTGGAGGAGGTTCCCTTTTTTCATTATTAATTTAAATTTAATTAAAAAAGGAGGGCAATTAGCTCCTCCTAACCCAATCAGGAGATCCACTAAACCAATCAGCAAGATCATCATTTTTGGGATCGAAATGATTTTCAGTTTCTAAACCATCAAGGCCAAGATTCTGGATAAGTCCATTTATTCCATCTGATTTTTGCTTGCCATATCTCCTCAAGCTATTAGCTTTCTTAAGCCATGTCCATATAGTCGAATTATGTTTTGCAAACTTTTCTACATAAATTCTTTCTTCCAATGCGACAGGTTCATCTAGTGAAATCCTCTTTACGATATCTTTAATTTTTAAACGGGTCTTGTTGGTTAGAAACATATACATAAAAGAAGTTAATGTTTTATAAAAGTTTTTTTAATCAATGTCTTGTCAATGTTTATTTCAAGAAAAAGAATTTTTTAGGAGCTTTTCAAAGACAAATATATTTATTTAAGAACAGGTCTATTAAATTGGTAAAAAAGACTACTTATTTTGATTTATATAACTTATATAAAAACAACTTCTACATAAGTTTCTCTACATAATTTAAGATTTAATTTATAAAAAGATAAAGAAAAAATTTACATTAATAGTAGATTTAAAATAACTGGCGTTAGCTCCTTATAAAAGATTTATACAAAAACATAAAAAGTTAAATCAAGTACTGACAGATATTTAAAAAATAAATACTATGAGTCTAAATAATTTTATAGAAATTCAAATTCATAATTAAGAATTTATTCATCGCATTAGCTTTCGCATTAATGCTTATCAATCCAAGCATTTCTATGGCTGCAGAATCACCTGTTGATGTACAAGAAATCTTCACCTCTTCAGAAAACATTGATGGGGATAATTTTAAGTATCCGAGAGGAAAAGCTGAAATGCGTTTGATTAGAGTAGAAGTTGAAAATGGAGCAACAATTCCAATGCACTCTCATCCTGTACCTTTACTGGGTCATATTGAAAGTGGTGAATTAACTCTTGCTGAAAAGACAGGTATTAGTAAAACTTTTAAGGAGGGGGATTCATTTGTTCTCTCAGCAAATACTCCTGCTCATACAATGGCTAATAGTGGTAATACTTCAGCAGTTATGTGGGTTGCTGTGGCTTCAGCAGAAGGTATACCTACGTTGAATCCTGAAGAATAAATCAATTTGATTAACTATCGAAAAAAGGAGCAACTAGCTCCTTTTTTTTTAGTTGGCTAAATAAATACTAAGGGAAGATTTAACTTCCTCTACTTTTATAAAGTATTTTGAAATTAACTGAGCTAACTCAATGGAAGAAGAAAGAAAAAAGTTAGAAAAGTTGTATCAAGAACTAAATGAAGAAGATACTGCGACAAAGAAATGGAATCAGGCACTTATTCCAAAATCAATATTATTGTTCCCTCCAATAGCTTTTTCTTTAACTTTTTTGAAAATAAATACAGATAAATCAATATTAGATTTACTTGGATTTTTAGCTATAGGTGGTTTATTAGTTTCTGGAGGTGTCTTTTTAAATTATCTTTTATCCAAAGGTAAGTAATGATGAAATTTACTCTCATAAATAAGGAAAGAAGCAGTATAAAAATCTTTGAACCATTTGAAGATGTATCTAAGCTTAGTCCTAGTATTGATTCAATGATGATCTCCTATGGATGTGTTTACAAGAGAAGTAGCAAACCAGTTATGAAAGGTAGCAGGGTTGAGACTATAGAAAATGCGAGAAAAGAATATAAGGCACTATTAGAGCAGGGTTGGAAAAAGACCAGTATTTTTAGAAGTTTTTTTTAAACTTCTCAATCTATGTCATAATCTTCATCAATATCTTTTTCCAAACCCTAGCAAGTTCTCTTAGTAGAGTTTTCACCTCCATATCTGTAGCTCCTGATTCATCTTGAAACTTGGTTCAAATGACCTTAATTTCGTCATAAGCTTGCTCAAGCAATATTGTTTTCTGATCTGGATTTGCCATCATTTTAGAAAGTAAAAATTCCACCAATAAAAGTACTTCCTACAAGAAGCAAGACCATAAGAAGTGCAATTGATTTTGGTAAACTTCCAATCATTTAAGACTTAACTACCATTCCAATTTTAGATCGACTGTCAATTATTCCAAAAACAAAAAGTCCGGATTAAGTAATCTATTTCTATATTTTTCCTAACTTTCTTCGACTAATATTTTTCGATAAACTGAATAAAATGGTTTGAATTAGGCTGACTTACGAAAAAGTTAACAAACTGCCATACCAGCAAACACCAGCAGAACTATTCTCCTCAAATCATAGACGATGACAGAACCTAACTACTGGTTAATGAACCATGTACCAGTAGCCTATGACTAAGTTTTTATAATTGAGCTATAGTGTGTCCACACCCCGTCCACACTTTTATGCCGCAAATAGCCCAGCAAGAAACAGTATTAAATGGTTTAGGTAGAGTTCTTCTATATGCGAACGGGAATGGAGCTGGTAACTGGTATTACAAAGAGAAGGTAAAAGGTAAAAAGAGTTATAGAGAAAAGAAGATAGAAGGAGCTACAAACTTACAAGAAGCTATTGAACTAGCTCCTCAAGTAGCTATCGAACTAGCTCAATCTCTAGCAGCTAAACCTCCAACGCCTAGCAACATAGACCCTCTTGATTTAATGGCTAGAGAGGAGAAGCTTCAGAGAGCTAAAGAGAAATTATTTAAAGCTAAGAAGAAGGAAGAGAACCCTAAAATCAATCTTGAAAAAGCTTTTAAAGACTGGTTCACACAAGAGCAAAAGAGAGTAGATGCTGGAGCTCTTGCAAAACATCATTCGATCACAAGTTTAATTGCTGCCGACATATCAAGTTTTATTTAAAACATAAAAAGGTTTCAATGTCTTCTCAAATCAATGAATCAACTTTCGATGATTATTGTATTTTTCGTCTAAAGGATACAGATAAAAGAATCCTTATTCAAAGAGAGCTTTCAGTCCTCGGAGAATTTATTAAAAGCTATCTAGTTAAGTTCAAGTATGTCGAAGCTCGCTTGTGGATGGATGGTCAATTCTTACCAAAGATAGAAGTCAGACAGAGCGACAGAGATGCAAACCCAGCAATCAATCCTGAAGACTGGGAAATCATAATCAATCACGTTAGAAACAAATGGAGGAAAGAAGCTTATGAACCCTCTAAGCTACCTTCAACTAATCAATTCAGAAAAGATATAAAGATAGTTGATAGAAAAACTACAGCCAAGAGTAAATGGTTTAGAAATATGTTCTGGCATTGGATTTTAGTTGCTAAAAACTCAGGTATGTCTCCTGAAGAAATCTGCAAACTCAAATGGAAGAATGTAGAAATTGTTGATGTAGGAAGAGTATCAAACACTAAAGCTCAAGAAGAATGGGAGCAAGTAATGGGAGAAGCTCAAGCCGACGGAGTAGAGCTAGAGATAGAAGCACCTGACTTGAAAGACCCCTCTGAATGGGCTCCAGAAGGTACTGAATGGGGTCGAGAAGAAAGACTTATCGCATACATAACAACAATGAGAGCGAAGACTCAGGAGTACAGAGAGATACCTTGTGACTTAGGTAGTGTTTTCAAGCGTTGGAAGGAAATTCTAAAGAAAGAATTTAACCACACTATTAAAGGCGACGAATATGTTTTCGCTCAGATATTCAACGAGTTAAACCAACCTAACCAAAGAAAGATCGGTCAGCATTGGAGATGGATATGTAATTACTTAATGTCTGCTGGAAAGCTCAAAGGTCATAAGTTCTCAGACCGTCCTTATACTCTCTATTCAATGAGATCAACCTTTATCGAAAACCATATCTTGAGAGGTACTGACGCTTATCTACTCGCTCGTATTTGCGGTAACTCTGTAGCTACGATTATGCAGACTTACGAAAGGATAGACATTAGAAAGAGAACCAAAGAGTTAACAGATATTGAATTTGGTAAAAAGAGACAAAGACCAGAAACTATTCAATTATTCGACGAATAAAATCATGTTATTGATAGTCAAGCCAAATTAAAATAGTAAATTTTTATTTTTTAAAGATATGAATTTCAAAAAATAACAAAGTAATTTGTGAAAATTATATTAATTTGTTTTCATCAGTAATAATTATTTATGACTACTTATCAAGTATTTTGGGCTTTCCCTAATCAGGAAGCTAGCGTTAAATGTACTCCAGCTTTTGTTCAATATTTATCGGAGGGTAAGCAGGGTGACAAGTTTGAGGGATTTGAAATTAAATATAGAGTCTTAGATCCACAAAATGGAACTGGAAATTTTATTGTGGAAGCGGAAAGTCCACAAAAGATTTGGGAACATACCGCTCCATGGATTAAGGGATTTGGAGTGAAAGTTGAAATAAGAGCAATGATGACTGATGAAGAATTTCTTGAGACCGCTAAAAAATTAGAACTTGATAAAGTTTAGACTTATATAAATTAAAAGTTCATTAATATTGAAGGGATTACACCCTTCTTTTTTATGACTATTGAAACAACTGTTTTAGATTTCAAATTAAGCAATACTTTTGAAGAATATGAGTCTCATATGAATGCTCCTGAACAACAAGCCATGTTTAAAGAGATGGGAGTAAAAACTTTTTATATTGGCAAATCATTAGAAGACCCCAAAAGAGCAACCGTTATGTTTCAAGGACCAGTAAATACTTGTTATGACATCTTTATTAACCCAGAAACCAAACCAATAGTTGAAGCATCCGGTCATATTTATGAAGGGACAATAATTAACCGCTGGATTTCTGAATAATTTTGAAACGCTTACTTCGAGATGATGTAATCATTTCCCTCTTTGTTTCACACCCTCAAGACTGCTCAACCATCACATACCAAATGTCCTAGTTGCACCTTCAATAAATTCTGGTGTTGCTGGTTTGCCAGTTCGCTCGAGAACAATTTTTGGAATTGCTTCTTTTGCCCATTCATTGCATCTATTAACTCTTGCAATCGTTTCAACTCGGATATCTTGCTTGATCAAATCTTTGTCATCAAAAATATTTTTAATATCTAATCCATGACCTGAAGCAAGTAGATAAAATAAATCATCTGCAATATCTAAAGACTCTTTAACTGTCTTATCGCTATTGATGCTTTGAGCAAATACACACGCGGACATCGCAATAAATCTTGAGAAACAACTTTCCTCTCCAAATTCTTTGCAGTTAAATTTTGCTTCTTTTCCTAGTCTTTCAAATGGATTATTTAGAATTTGAGATTTAGGTTTAGTTGTTTCATTCTCAGTAGCTGAGTAAGCAAGAGGTTCGAATAAGAAGAGAAAAAGAAGAGCAAGTTTCTTCATTCTTTTACCTCCTCTTTTAAATTCAAATCTAGTTCATATATAAGGTATTGAACCAGACATTCTGATAATTGCTTATCACGTTCTAGTAGCGGATCAAGCTTAGAGATAAATGGTTCATTAGAACTTTCTATTACCATTAATTTTTGCCTTACTGAGATTAAATCTTGAAGGATCTTGGTTGATGGTCTGTTTTCTGTTGGTAAGCTTTTCATACGATTACTTCATCTATAAGGGTTTGGAATAAGCTTGCGGTAAACGCTTTGTCTAATTGCTCTAATCTTCGTACTTCGAGAAACTTGCATGTTTCGGAATGCTCGATTTGATCTAAATCATTTCTTATTGAAAGAACCATTCGAAGTAGTTTTGTTGATTCTTTTTCTTTATACATTTTTGATTGGGATGGCTAATGATTTTCTACTTAAGTTAAGCTTTCTCCTTTCTTGAATTTCTTCATATAGTTCTTCTGGAAGATAAAATCTTTCAAAGAAAATTACTTTATCTTCAGGTCGGAAAGTACCAAGTTTTGAATTATTTTCTTGCTTCCAAAGAGGTTGCAAATTTTTATAGTTGAAGCATATTAGTTGTTGAGATTTCTTCGTTGTTAAATCATCAAATGTTGAAACAGGTTTGATGTGATCTATCTCCCAAAGTCCATAGTTGCTCCAAGACATCCCTTTCTCAAATTGAGCTTCAATATATTTTCTGCAAAGCTCAATGGAGCATCCAAGTAATTCAAGAGTTTTGGCTGTCTTTTTACCTCCAACCTTTGTAATCGCTGAGTTAATCCTAGATCTAATAGTATTTGCAAGTTTAAAATTTGGATCTTCTTTGGATCTCCGAGAGTGATATTCACGTGCATAATCTCTTGTTTTTTGAGGATTGGTTAATCTATTATTTTTACTTTTTTCCTTCTTCTCTTCGGGTGTAAGTTTGTGGTATCTGGTATTTGAAGCATTAATCTTTTTCTCCCTATCTATAGGATCATTATGATATTTGAATTTCTTTCTTCTATTCTCTGATTTTTTTATTTTCTCAGGATTTCTAGTTTTATAATCTCTTTTCCCTTGTCTTTCACAGCATTCGGTAGAGCAAAATAATTGATCTATTCTTTGAGTAGGAGAAAAAATATTATTACAAGTTTCGCTTTTGCATATTCTTGAGATTGATTGAAGTTTTATTTTATTTTCTTGTTTTAGCTTTTCATTCTTTTTTTTACTATTACATCTCGGAGAACAACAAACATGTTTAGGATTCTTTTTCACAAAAGTCTCTTCACACATTAAGCATTTTTGTTTTCCCTTCTCCATTGTTTTATTAGATAATTGAATATTTAGAGGTTGCACTTCATGAAAACTGCCCAGAATGTTTCATTTAGTTAGTATCAACAACCTCTACAAATAATTTAACTTAAATATTAATTAATGCATGTGGAAAACCTAGTCATAACAATAGATCCCATATTTACCGATAATACTGTTAACAGTACTACATTATATAAATTAAGTCATGGTAATTGTTCTAAAGATTATTACACTTTTCTTTAATTTCGTTACATTAGAATTTATCCACAGGAATAAGATCTTTTTCTCAGATTTCTCTACAAGTTATTTCTGTTCTCCTATAGTGGTCCCTAATTAATAAAGAATGGCTTTAGGTCACAAGTACGACCTAATAAGGTTGGTTTATCTGCAAGTGCACGGTAATAAGTTGAGCTTATGTTTTAGATCTCGAATCACCCTTTTAACTTATAAATTACTCCTCGTTACCAATCTCATCTCTTGTGTCCTCATAAACTGAGGAACATATTTTTTAAAAATATAATCACTTTTAACAAGTAATTAACTTGCCGCATCTTCTTTAGCCCATGTTTTATGTTTTTGGTCTAGATCAGAAACTAAGTTTCTTTGATAGGTCAACTTTAAGTGATTTTGCGCTAGCTGATCTTTAGCTACGGTCATATAATTTGAGTAAAAATTTAATCGCTCTACTTTTATCTCTTTTTTATTTTCCATAAATCTTTTTCCGAATATTAAATTTTGATTTAATTTATAAAATGCTTTTACAACAAACCCCAGAAATTTAACTTTTTATTTGGCTTTGCTTAATTTATTAAAGTAAGTTTTTAAATAACAAAGACACACAGCACAAGAGCCACATTAAGCAGCAAGCTGAGTGTCCTAGAAGAGAGTTTCATTAATAAAAAAGGTTTTTGTACTCGTGCGTAGGAGCGCGGGGTTAACCTTGAAACCGCTAGGCTCAAGTCCTCAGGAAGGGACAAGTCCTTAGACCACTTATACCTAAAAAATTTACTCAAGGAAAGGGGTACAGTTACGTATACAGGAGAAACTCCGAACAGTCACGTATACAGAGGGGACCGATCACGGGCTTATACATAGAGCAAGCACGCACCTATACAGGAGCGATCCCACACTTATACAGAGAGAACTTCTAAACCCTTGCAATCACAAGTAAGTGACCGATGGCGCATATATAGGGAAAAAGGCATGGCGGGCTTATACAGGAAAGATCCGACCCTTATAGAGGGAGAATCTCTAATCCACTGGTATCACTAGCGAGTGACCGATAGCCCCCTATTAGGGAGAAAAGCAATGGCGGGCTTAAACAGAGAGAAACTCAAACCCATTGCGATAACTAGCGAGTGAGCAATGACGGGTTATAAGGGAGAAGAGCGACCCGACACTTATACAGAGAGAATCTCTAATCCCTTGCAATCACTAGAGAGTGAGCAATCACACCCTTATACAGGGAGCAAGCATGGGTTATTAGTGAGAGAATCAAGCACCTCCCTTTAGTGGGAGAGCAGATACCAACTAATACAGAGATCGATGGCGGGCTTAAAAGAGAGAAACTCTAAACCGTTACCTATACAGGACAAAGGGGTTCAGTTACGTATACACCAAAAGACTGAAGTGTTACGTAAACAGAGGGATACCGTAATGTATACAGGATGAAGCGGTAGCCACCTTAAACAAGGAGACAAACAATACAAATATCTCCTAACTAAAAATTGAATGACCCGCAGACTTAACTAACTGCTATTACTACCGTTTGGGGCGGGCGGTAGTTCTTATAAGGTAAGGGGCGGAGCCAACTTCGTTAACTTAAAGACAACAAGTTATATCTATATCCTCAGCGAACGAAGTGAGCGGGTGATTGGATATCTTTATAACACTTAGCTTTAACTTAACTTTAACTTCTTTAACCTACCAATCCATACATACTCCAACTGTCTCTAACTTAGCTTTAACTTAACTTTAACTTCTCTAACCTACCAATCCACAAATACTCTAACTGTCTCTTTCATGGATGGTTAGGTAGTTACTAATAACGCGGACATACATTAATAACACTATTGATACCTATGACAAACATTGAACTTATCCAGACAACAACCCATCTATCTCAACCAACAACTCAAGAACTTAAACAGTTAAATCAAAAACTTAAACCTCATCTTCAACAGTATGACGAATCTAAGGGAGCTATATCTTTTATCTATAGTGAGTGGTTGAAGACTGCTAGTAAAGAAGCCAAGACATACGTTCAACCATTTCTAGATGAATTAGGTATTTCAAAGGGTTATATCAGCAAGCTAAGGACTGTAAACGCTTTTAGGGAGTTACACAGTACTGAGCCTGATACATTCTTTAAATGGTTTGACAGTCACGGGACGTTTAAACAATATCAACTAGCTAAGGCTAACTTCAATGATGTTGTGGTTCTGTGGAGTATTGGTGAGCAAGTTTCCCAGAAAACTTTAGATGATCTCAAAAACAAAGTGCATCCACTAGGCAAGAAGTTAGACACGAAGAAACATACCAAAGCAGACCCATCCATGGATGAGTTACTTATTATGGTCAAGCTTCAGTTAGTGGAAGGCAGAAGTAATGAACCATCACCTCTCGAACTACGGCTTAGAGAGTTGATATTTCATGAGATTAGGTTGAGAGAGGAGAAGAAGGAGAGTCTTAAGAGACAACAAGAGAAACGTAGTTATGTAGGTATCTAAAAACTGGCATTTTCCAAGGAAGAGTAAGACCAGTGTTTTTTATTTTCTATTCATTCACTTATATGTTTAAAGCCAACAAGAAACCAGACCACGGAGCGTATATTGTCGGAACAAGAATTGACGAAAAAGCTTATGATTCGATGCTTTCACTCATGGGTGCGGCAGGATACGAAGATGTATCCACGTTTGTAAGATCAGCAGTCTTAACTAAGTGCCAAGATATAGCAAGTGGAATGGCTGATTTATACGAGACAAGGGTTACAGACAACAAGCGTAGTAAATATAGTCCGGTTAGTTACTCCAAACTACTCACCAATTAGTAATCATTCATCTACGATAAACTTTCTTATTCATTGGAAAAGCTAAATCATCATCAAACTGTTTATCACTTTGATACTTAAATTCTCTATAGTTTTCTAACTCTGGACAATATTGCTTTTCTTTTTTCTTCAAGTATTTTCTTAAATTATCCCATTCTTTAATTCCTATAGATTTTCCAACTTGATTACTAATTGAGTTGAGTATGTAAACCAAATGATCTAACCCCAAACGATCATTTGTAGTCTCTTTTCCTATTACCATCGCATATTTAGAATTCTTCTCACAAAACAATCTAAATAGCTTCTCATCTTTATCTTCTACTGCAATCAAGTAGTGCTTAGCCATGTCATTTAAAGTGAAACAATTAAATAGATAATAGCTTGCAATAACATGCTTTAAGGGATGTTTTTTCTTTTAATTTTACCTGTCCACATAGGTACTATTTATTATCAGCATCGATACCTTTAGTGAAGGTAAACTATAAATTTTATGTCCACATTCGTACGTAGTAACAGTTGGTTACATGCCTAATAATCTAAAAATGAAGACTCATTAATTCAACATTGTTCTTACTTGGATTAATAACTATCATGCCTGTTAATTAGTTCCATTATTAATGTCAAATACTAAAGCCATAGAAGATTTAATTAATGGTTATGCAACCAGTGAAGATTCTTCTTTTCTAATACCAAACGTAACCGAGGATTTTTTAGCTGTAAGACCAAGTGGAAATCCAATCTCTGCAAAGGGATTAGTGGGAATGTTTGATAGTAAAGATTTAGTCGCAGAATCATCAGAACTAATCAAAACCCACAAGATTGAAATTTACGGTGAAATAGCCTATGCAGTTTTTACTTTAAATGAAATCTTCAGTTATAAAGGGAATCAAAATAAAGATCTTTCAACTTACACTTGCATTTTTAAAAATGTAAATGGTACTTGGAAATATTCTTGGATGCAAAGATCACAAGGAACTACTGATATGAAAACTTGGGAATAAATGAAAAGCTTCCTACTCCCGCTACTAGCTGCTCTCGCTTTACCTACTGCTGTTAAAGCAAATATAGATCCCAAAGTTGCTGAAATCTGTATGAAAGCCCCTGACTTTAAAGGTTGCATTGAAGGTATGTCTGGGGGGGGAAATAATTTATCTCTCATATCTGGATATGATAATGCCTTAGTTCTCTTTGAATCTGGGGATTCATCTGGAGCATTAAATGCAATAAATAAGTATTTAGAAAAAAATGCAAACTCTAAGGAATCTTATGTTTTGAGGGCAGTAATTTATTCTTGGGATTTAGAAAATCATAAAGATGCTATCAACGATCTTAATAAAGCAATTGAAATTGACGATCAATATGCATTTGCTTATGCAGTAAGAGGTAGTATTTCGAATTGGGCTTTGTCAAATAATCCTGCTGCAAAAAAAGATTTGGAAAAAGCATTAGCAATATCTCCAAATAATCCTCACATAAACTATGCATATGCAGAATATCTTTTTAATTTTTCAAATGACTTAATCGATAAAGGTAAGACAAATTTGGCAATAAAATCAGCTAATGAAGCTATTGAATTTTTTAAGAAATCCATTTCAAATAAAGGTAATGAAAAGGATCTTATGATCAAAAGATTGTTCCCATTTGGAGTTAAATACGATAGCTATGCAAAAATAGGAGGGATAAAATTTGAATTATATTTCTGGTATAAAGATAATAATCAAAGAAAACTTGCTAAAGAAACTTTAAATAGTGCTATTCTTGATTATTCAAAATCTATTGAATTAGCTCCATCACAGGAGGAGACTAATAAGCTTGAGATCGAAAGGGGTTTTGATGTTTTTTTAAACCTTGGTAACCTTCATTTATATAGAGGAAATGCATATAGCTGGTTAGCTCAAAATGCAAATCAAAAAAATGGAAGAAAAGCATGTAAGGATTGGAAAATTTCAAAAAAATATGGGAACAAGGAGGCTAAAGAAAATCTAAGGAAATGCTAATGTTGATTTACTTAAATAAATGAAACGCTTACTTCTCCCACCACTGTTCAAGCTATTCAGCAAAGGCACTTTCCTCTCATCACTGAATCAAAACTCTTGCCCTGTTTTAGACGCTGAAGAGATAAAAAAGCAAGAGCAGAAAGAAGCTATTGAAAGGTTGTATCCGTAAATTTTCAACAGAAATTTGTCAGGTCACATATAACGATGTAGCACGGTCACATTGACCCCATGCCACCCCTCGAAATCACACAGAAATAACTAAACAATAAAAACTTAAACAAATGGACAGAACACAACAAATAAAAGACGCTCATCCGTGGCTTTCTTATGACGAAGTAGTGAAGGTTCTTATCTACCATCACCAAGGTTCTTCATGGATTCACAACCTACAGAGTGACAAGCTTCAGAGGTCTATGGAAGCGTTCACAAAGCTTCTTAAATCTAAGAGTAGGAAAGCCGTTGAACCCTTTGTAGAGTACGTTCTAGGCGTGTACTACAACGGTGTAGATGAGTATGGAAATCAGATAGAAGAATCAAGTAGAGAGGAGTCTTTCGAGCATAGATGGAACAAAGCAAGAGCTATCCTCTTGAAGAGCAAATGACTTCAGTAGAAAAGACTATTAACACTAAACATGGGAAGAAGGAAAGAGTACATCTCGTCCACTTCCCACACTATGAAGTACAAGGAGAGATAGGTAATGAATCTATTCAAGTCTGGTTAAGCGACAAGCAGCTCCAGCTCCTCCTCAACCAGCTCGAAAGGTGCATGAGAGTTTAGTTTGCTTCTGATACGTGGTTTGTATAGGACGTTATTGAAGCTAGTTATATACTGACTTCTTTCCTAGTGGTGTGGACAGATTAACAAAAAGGTGTGGACAGAAGCAACAAGAATCAAGCTATAACTAGGCTTCTCAATAGCTACAGATTAATGAGAACAGATAAAAAGTATCTCAAGCGATCTGTAACTATATACTTTTAGGTTTAATTTATTTACGGTAAATTAGATCAAAGGAATAGGGTTCAAATTCCTACAAAAAAAGGGGGTTCTGTCCACACCCCGTCCACACTTTGTAATAATCTTCTAATTGATTGCTATGACTAAAATAAACTACTGGCTAATGAAAAGTGAACCTGACGCATACAGCATAGATACTTTAAAAAATGATGTTGTAACTTTATGGGATGGAATAAGAAATTATCAGGCACGAAATTTTATGAGACAAATGAAAAAAGGGGATAAAGTTTTTTTCTATCATTCGAACTGTAAACCCCCAGGCATTGTGGGACTTATGGAGGTAATAGATCTAAATATTGTTGATCCTACTCAATTTGATAAATATTCAAAATATTTTGATCCAAAATCGAAACCTGATAATCCAAGATGGGATTGTGTAAAAGTGAAATATAAATCTAAGTCAGATAAGATTTTAAGTTTACCTGAATTAAAGATTTTATTTAATGAGGATGAGTTATTAGTTGTAAAAAAAGGAAATAGGTTATCGATATTACCTGTCAGAAATGATATTGCAAAAATACTACTAGAAAAAATATAAAAAATTTTTAGTCCTTAAAATTCATTGAAAACATATTTCCAATATACAGTCTCGTTAAATCCCTATTTTGAAATCCTTTTTGCATCAAAAATCCTGCAATAGCTGCTTGTATTATCCTGTATTGATCCCAGTTAGGATGCTCCTCAACAAATTCTTTCATAGCCTTTTGAAGATTTTCTTGAAGTTCACATTTGAAACTTATTACTTCATCTTTATGATTTATTACTTTTGAATTTTCGTTGTAATTTAACTCTTGCATATTAAAAAACTTGTTGAAATTTAAATCTACAAAATGTAGTTTTCTCTAAAATTATTAAATAGTCAACAAGCATTAATAAAAAACAGTCTCAGGTCATAGAATAATGAGAATCCAGTCGTAAAGCCAGGGATCATTGAAATTAATTTTGTAAAATTTAATCTTACTTAAATATAAAGATTTATATAAAATCAGAAGTTTTCCACATGCTTTAGATCATCAGATATTTTTTAAAAATATACTGTGGAAAAGTTGTGAAAAATTTTTTTTTAGAGGGGGAAATATTTTCTAAAATTTCCAATTTTATTTATCTTTTAATTCATTGATTCCCACATGTTTTTTATTTCATAAAATAAATTTTGCGCTATTGGTATCGGCCAATACATTTCGAAGGATCTAGTTTGGTCTTGGCTTTCAAAAACAAACCTTAAACTCCATTCATTTTTGTTTCCCTCTAGCTGTATATACCAAGGAAGTTGTTCTAATTCCAACGTAATAGATTCTTCATCCATTAGTTCATCCTTGATAACTAAAAATTGTTCATTAATTCTTAAAAGTAAAAGATAAAGTGAATAGAATTCACTTTTTTGTAACTCGATTGACCAATTATCAACACCAATCAAAAAGCAAAACTTGCCTTTTTTAAAATCTCTAAGTAATCTCCATTCTTTTTGGGCTTTTACCAAAATTAGCCTGGAAGTAAATCTGGTTGATCTTGTTCATCGCTTAGTTCAATAATTGACCTTTGAACGGGTTTAATAGTTGACTCTTCTAATAAGCCATCAAAATCATCAAAACGTCTTTGTTTAGCTCTGAAAGCAATTTTCACCGTAGTTAAATATCTATTAGTTGATTTTCTTATCAAGCTCTCACCTCTCTTTGCAAGATCAGTAGAATCAATGCCTGCATTATTAGATGTGTTCATTAAAAAAGTTTTTTACTATAGAATGTATTTTACAGTTTATTCGACCGTTTCAAAACATAAATTACAAAAAGAACTTAATTGATTTAAATAATTTCATATGGAAGAAAGTTTATCTGGAACACTTGCTATTGATTTAGGGAACACCAATACCGTTGTAGCTTTTCAAGATCAAAAAGATATCAATTCTGTTTTAGTTGAAATACCGAATATTACATCAACTCCGGGAGTTATTCCTTCAGCAGTTTGGTTCGAGGAATCTTCAAAGATTACTAAAATTGGTATTAGTGCGCTAGAGATGAGGGATAACTCAAATTCTGATTTATTTTTTCATTCGAACTTTAAAAGATTAATCGGAAATTCTATTGAAAAATATAACAAAAAAAATATTTTAAACCCTAATGAATGTGGCGAAAAATTTTTTCAAATTTTGTGGGCAAACATTCCGCACAAGTATGAGATCAAAAGACTTGTTTTAACTGCTCCTATTGATACCTACAAGGGTTACAGAAAATGGTTAGTTAACCTTTGTGAGGATATCTCTGTAGATGAAATAGCTCTTGTTGATGAGCCTACTGCTGCAAGTTTAGGAATAAATGTACCATTTGGCTCAAAAATTATGACATTAGATATTGGAGGAAGTACAGTCGATATGAATATAGTCAAAATAGAGGGAGGAGAAGGAAAATCTGGTCCAATAGCTGAACTATTAAAATTTAAAGGTAATGATGTAAGCTCGATTTCAAAACAAAAAATAAGATGTGCTGAGATAATTGGGAAAACAGGCTCAAAAATTGGTGGGAAAGATATTGATCAATGGATAGTTGAATATTTTATTCCGGGTAATAATTGCATTAATAATCTTTCAAAGGCTGAAAAAATAAAATGTAAACTCAGCTCATCTGTAATCAAATATGAAAATAAATATCCAATAAAATTATTTACTGAACAAAATAAGGAAAATGAATTTTATCTAAGTAAAGAAATATTTGAGAAAATACTCATTTCCAATAATCTTCTAAAACACCTTAGCTCTTTACTAAAAGATTTATTAAATCAAGCAAGGGGTAAATTTTGCACAATTGAAGACTTAAATGCAATTGTTTTAGTTGGTGGAGGAACTCAAATACCATTGATTAAAGAATGGATAACAAAAAAAATTCCAAAAATTCAAATAAAGTCGCCACCACCTATTGAATCAATAGCTTTGGGAGCTTTAGCAATGACCCCAGGGGTAAAAATTAAAGACATATTAAACAAAGGATTATCTATAAGATTATTTAATAAAAGAGAGCAAAAACACTTTTGGCATCCTATTTTTTGCAAAGGTCAAACATGGCCAACTGAAACACCCTTTAAACTGATCCTACAAGCCAGTAAAAAGAATCAAAAAATATTCGAAATAATAATTGGAGAGACTCACAAAGAAAGAGCTTATGATGTTATTTTTGAAAATGGATTACCAAAGTTATCAGAGATTCAAAATGAAGAGGAAATTATAAAATGGGACAAAAAACCACTTCAAATAGCATTAAAAAATAAATCTAATATTGGAGAAGACACCTTAAAACTTTTTTTTAAAATTACAAAAAACGCTGATTTATCAGTGAAGTGCTTTGACATTAAAGATAAATTATTGGGAGAATATAATTTAGGAAATATCTTCTGAAAGATAGCTATTCAAGAAAAACTCCTTCTTCATTATCAACATTATTTAAACGTAAACTAATACTTTCAATTTTACTAGTTGGCACTTTTTTGCCGCAAAAATCTGGTTGAATAGGTAATTCTCTATGACCTCTATCTACCATTACCAATAACATCACTCTTTGAGGCCTACCCCATGAATATAAAGCATCCATTGCAGCTCTAATTGTTCTACCTGTGTAAATTACATCATCTATTAAAAGAATTTCTTGTTTCTCAATAGGAGTTGGAATATCTGCAGCTTGTATTAAGCGAGTTCCAACTCTATTTTGGTCGTCTCTATAAAAAGTTGGATCAATAGTTCCTTTTCTAAGTCTAAAACCTGTTCTAGAAAATAATTCCTTTTCTAGGACTTCGGTTAGCTCAATTCCTCTAGTCGGGATGCCAACCAATAGAAGATTATCCAGTTTTTTTACTTTTTCGATAATTTCGCAAGTTAAACGCGAAATAGTTTTTCTAAGCTCAACATCAGTAAGAATTACTATCTTTTTTGTTTTCTTAGACATGATTTATCAAGAAATAAAATTAATCTAACATTTTCATAAATTAGCAAAAGCTAACTATGTTTAATATAAATTGTTAAAGAGTAACGTTTGAAGCTAAATTTAAGGTGGGATCAGTTAACAATGAATTTGATCTAAATATGTCAAAGATTAGCAGCAAACATATAAACAGATTAAGTGTTCCTCAGAGCCCAGTAGTTCTTGCAATACTAGATGGATGGGGGTATCGAAAAGAAAAATCAGATAATGCTATAAAAAGTGCCAGTACGCCAATCATGGATTCCTTGTGGCATGCTTACCCCCACACCCTTATAAGTGCTAGTGGATCTGATGTAGGACTACCAGATGGTCAAATGGGTAATTCAGAGGTAGGGCATCTTACCATTGGTTCGGGAAGAATAATACAACAAGAACTTGTAAGGATTTCAAATATTGTAAAAAATAATCAATTAGGCTTGGTCAATGAGTTAAAAGAGATGGCTGCTTCATTAAAGAAAAATAATTCTACTTTGCATATCACAGGATTATGTTCCGATGGAGGAGTTCATAGTCATATCGATCATTTATTAGGTTTAATAAAATGGGCATCTGAAAATAAACTTAAAAAAGTTGCAATCCATATTATTACTGATGGAAGAGATACTCCTGCAAAAAGTGCCTCGAAATATTTAAATCAAATAGAGTCATGTATAAAAAAATTTAACGTAGGTGAAATAGCTTCCATATGCGGTAGATACTGGATAATGGATAGAAATCTTTTATGGGATAGAACAGAAAAAGCATACTCTAATTTGACCGATCCAGACATTCAAATAACAAATATTTCTCCCAAGGATTATATAGAAAAAAGTTATACCAAAAACATAACCGATGAATTTATAGAGCCTATACGAATGTCTGAAAACTATCTAAAAGATGGGGATAGTTTAATTTGCTTTAACTTTCGTCCAGACAGGGCAAGACAAATAGTCAAATCCCTTTCGATCAAGGGATTCTCAGACTTTGAAAGAAAAAATTATCCAAATCTAGATTTTGTTACTTTTACTCAATATGATCCTAACTTTCCCGTTAAAGTTGCATTTCCTCCTGAATCACTCAATAACTTTATAGGCCAAATAGTTTCAGAAAACGGACTTAAACAATATAGAACCGCGGAAACCGAAAAATATCCTCATGTAACATACTTTTTTAATGGAGGAGTTGAAATACCTTTACCTGGAGAAGAGAGACATTTAGTTCCATCTCCAAGAGTCGCAACTTATGATATGGAACCAGAAATGTCTGCGGAGGAATTAACTATTAGTTGCTCTAAAGCAATTAAAAGCGGGAATTATGCTTTTGTTGTAATCAATTTTGCTAATCCTGATATGGTTGGTCATACAGGCAACATGAATGCAACAATTAAAGCTATAGAAAAAGTAGATAAATGTATAGGTCAAATAGTTAATGCTACTGGAGAAATGGGCGGAAGCATTGTTATTACAGCCGATCATGGTAACGCAGAGGTAATGAAGGGATCTGAAGGGGAACCATGGACAGCACACACAATAAATAAAGTTCCATTAATTTTGATTGAAGGTGAAAAAACAAAAATACCAAATATGGGAAATGAAATTAATTTAAGAGAAAACGCGGGCCTAGCAGATATTGCTCCCACTTTATTGCAATTATTAAATCTCCCAATACCTAGAGAAATGACAGGCAAATCGCTCATTCAAGAAATTGAATTAAAGGGTTATAATAAAGTCGTTCAACACGTTTAAAGTTAATAAAAGTTTTTTAAACCATGATTCAAATTATTAGTTGGATTTGGGTATTTTCTGGAGTTCTTCTTATTCTCTTAGTTTTACTTCATAGCCCCAAAGGTGATGGGATGGGAGGGATAGCCGCCAGTGGAAGCTCTATGTTTAACAGCGCAAGTAGTGCAGAAGCCTCTCTAAACAAAATAACTTGGACTTTTTTAGTGATATTTTTGTCTCTGGCAATTATTCTTAGCGCAGGTTGGATTTCATAAAAGTTGAATAAAAAAGGGACCATTTTGAATGATCCCTTTTAAAAATTTATTAAAAACTATTTTTTTAGTTAATAATCAAAGTCACCACCCATGCCTGGAGCGCCTGTTGGAGCAGCTGAATCTTTTTTCTCAGGTAAATCTGCAACTATGCATTCTGTGGTTAAAACCATTCCTGCTATTGAGGCTGCATTTTGTAATCCTGAACGTGTAACTTTTGCAGGATCAACTATACCAGCAGAGGACATATCTACATATTCTCCGGTAGCAGCATTGAATCCATCATTAAATGGTTTAGTTTTTACATTTTCAGCAATAACAGCTCCATTAGAACCTGCATTCTCAGCAATTCTCATAAGAGGAGCAGTAAGTGAAGCTTCAACAATGTTAGCTCCAATTAATTCCTCTCCCTCTAAATTTTTATCAGCCCATTCTTTTAGAATAGGAGATAAATGAGCAAGAGTTGTTCCTCCTCCGGGTACAATTCCTTCTTCAACAGCTGCCTTTGTTGCATTAATAGCATCCTCAAGACGAAGCTTTTTATCCTTCATCTCAGTTTCAGTAGCAGCTCCAACCTTAATCACTGCTACACCTCCAGCTAATTTAGCCAAACGTTCTTGAAGCTTTTCTTTATCATATGAGGAATCTGTTTCATCCATTTGCTTCTTAATTTGATCACATCTAGCTTTAACTGCTTGCTCATTACCTTCAGCTACAATAGTTGTAGTTTCTTTGTTGATAGTTATTCTTCTGCCAGTTCCGAGCATTTCTAAGGTAGCATTCTCTAATTTCAAGCCTGCATCTTCAGTAATAAGTTGTCCATTAGTTAAAACGGCCATATCTTCAAGCATGGCTTTTCTTCTATCGCCAAATCCAGGAGCTTTTACTGCAGCAACATTCAACACTCCTCGTAATCTATTGACAACAAGAGTTGCTAAAGCCTCTTTTTCAATATCTTCTGCAATAATTACTAGTGGTTTACCAGTTTTAGCTATTTGTTCCAAAACGGGAACTAAGTCTTGCACTAAGGCAATTTTTTTATCAGTCAGAAGGATATATGGTTCATCTAAAACAGCCTCCATTCTCTCTGTGTCTGTTGCGAAGTAAGGTGAGATGTAGCCTTTATCAAAGCGCATCCCCTCTGTAACTTCTAATTCGGTAGTCATTGATTTTCCTTCTTCTAAGGAAATAACACCTTCTTTCCCAACTTTATCCATAGCGTTGGCAATCATTTGACCAACTTCTTCATCGTTTCCAGCTGCAATAGTTCCACATTGAGCTATAGCATTGCTATCGCTGATAGGTTTGGAATTCTCTTGGATTTTACCAACTAGAAATTCAGTCGCTTTGTCAATTCCTTTTTTCAAGGTAATTGCATTAGCTCCTGCAGCAACATTTCTCAACCCTGCTTTAACCATCGCATGAGCTAAAACAGTGGCTGTTGTGGTACCATCCCCAGCTGCATCATTAGTTTTTGAAGCAGCTTGTCTGATTAAAGCAACTCCTGTGTTTTCAATGTGGTCCTCTAATTCGATTTCTTTAGCGATTGTGACACCATCATTAATGATTTGTGGAGCACCAAATTTTTTCTCTAGTACAACATTTCTTCCTTTTGGTCCAAGCGTTACAGCCACAGACTCAGCAAGGATATCAATTCCTTTCTCGAGCGCTCTTCGAGCTTGCTCATTGTAAATAATTCTTTTAGCCATGTTTAGGCAGTGATTTAGTAATAAGTTTTAATAATTTTTGAAACAAATATTTTAGCTTACTACAGCTAAAATATCCTTTTCTGAGAGCAAGACGTATTCATCTCCTCCCAATTTAATGTCTGTGCCAGCATATTTGCTGTACAAAACTTTATCGCCAATACTCACTTCTGGAGTTTGTCGAGAACCATCGTCATTAAGTTTGCCAGGGCCCACCTGAGCAACTTCTCCAACCTGTGGTTTTTCTTTAGCTGAATCAGGCAAAAGGATGCCCCCAGCAGTTTTTTCCTCAGATGCGGAAACTTTAATAAATATTCTATCTCCCAGTGGTTTTACTGTAGAGACTGTAAGTGAAACAGCTGCCATAGATTAATGGAGGATCATGATTGAGACGCTTTGCGCCATAAAAAAGGAAAGAGAAGTACTCCATCCGTATCATCAACAACATAATCTGCAAAGCGGCAATATATCCATACTTAAACTGTGCGGGTGGCCGAACCCATTTAACGAATCTACCCATGAGGTGGTAGTATTTTCGGATTATGAGCTGTTTAAATCAGCTATTCATCACCAATCAATAAAAAATGGTAGCAACTCCATCAACTTCTTCACAAACAAAAGGCGTAGTACGTCAGGTAATTGGTCCAGTTCTAGATGTAGAATTTCCAGCTGGGAAATTGCCCAAAATATTAAATGCTTTGAGAATTGAAGCTAAAAATCCAGCTGGGCAAGAGATAGCTCTCACTGCAGAAGTTCAACAGCTCTTAGGTGACCATAGGGTTAGAGCAGTGGCAATGAGTGGCACAGACGGCCTTGTAAGAGGCATGGAGGCAATCGACACAGGAGCACCAATATCTGTACCTGTTGGAGAAGCAACTTTAGGAAGAATTTTTAATGTTTTAGGAGAACCAGTAGATGAACAAGGTCCAGTTAATACTAAAGATACTGCTCCAATTCATAGAGCTGCGCCAAAGTTAACTGATCTAGAAACAAAGCCAAAAGTTTTTGAAACCGGTATTAAAGTTATTGACCTTTTAGCTCCATACAGACAAGGAGGAAAAGTTGGATTATTCGGAGGTGCTGGTGTTGGGAAGACAGTTCTTATTCAAGAATTAATTAATAACATTGCAAAGGAACATGGTGGAGTTTCGGTTTTTGGCGGTGTAGGAGAAAGAACCAGAGAAGGGAACGATTTATATGAAGAATTTAAAGAATCCGGAGTTATCAATGCAGATGATTTAACTCAATCAAAAGTTGCCTTATGTTTCGGGCAGATGAATGAGCCACCCGGTGCAAGAATGCGAGTAGGTTTATCAGCACTTACAATGGCCGAACACTTTAGAGATGTGAATAAACAAGACGTCCTACTATTTGTTGATAACATTTTTAGATTCGTTCAAGCTGGTTCAGAAGTATCTGCATTACTTGGAAGAATGCCTTCAGCTGTAGGATACCAACCAACTCTTGGAACTGATGTTGGTGAATTGCAAGAAAGAATTACATCTACATTAGAAGGGTCAATAACATCTATCCAGGCTGTTTACGTACCTGCTGATGACCTAACAGACCCTGCTCCAGCCACAACCTTTGCCCATCTTGATGCAACTACTGTGCTTGCTAGAGCTCTTGCGGCTAAGGGAATTTATCCAGCAGTTGATCCATTAGACTCAACTAGCACGATGCTACAACCATCAGTTGTTGGCGATGAGCATTACAAAACAGCAAGAGCTGTCCAATCAACTTTACAAAGGTACAAAGAACTTCAAGATATTATCGCAATTCTTGGTTTAGATGAGCTTTCTGAAGAAGATAGATTAACAGTCGACAGAGCCAGAAAAATTGAAAAATTCCTCTCACAACCATTCTTTGTAGCCGAAATATTTACAGGAATGTCTGGTAAATACGTAAAATTAGAAGATACCATTGCTGGTTTCAATATGATTTTGTCAGGTGAATTGGATGATTTACCAGAGCAGGCATTTTACTTAGTTGGTAATATTGATGAAGTTAAAGCAAAGGCTGAAAAAATAAAATCAGAAAAATAAATATTTAAATATATATATCTAACCTTCAATAATCTTAAATTAATGGCAATTTCTCTAAAAGTTTTAGCTCCAAATAAAAATGTTTATCAAGGCGAAGCTGAAGAAGTAATCCTTCCTAGTACTACGGGTCAACTTGGTATACTACCAGGACACATCTCTTTAGTTACTGCTATAGATATTGGTGTTTTAAGGCTAAGAATGAATTCCCAGTGGAAATCAATAGCTCTTATGGGAGGCTTCGCTGAAATTGAATCAGATGAAGTTATAGTTTTAGTAAATAATGCTGAAATTGGTTCTGAAATTAATGTTCAAAATGCTGAACAAGATCTTAAAGAAGCAAAATTAGCGATTAGCAAGTTTTCTGAAAATGAAAAAAATCCAGAGAAATTTAAAGCATTGAAAGAGGTTTCAAAGGCTGAGGCTAGGATTCAAGCTGCAAAAAACTGATATTTAAGCGGTTCCGCAAAAAGTTACTTCGGGAAACTTTAATTTGGCTTCTTCTAATTTTTTTGTTTTACCTTCTTCCTGCCAATAATTTATCACTTCAGTAGCCTTATTTAATATTTCTACTCTCTCGTTATCTGTAATCCAACCTTTATTCTCAAGTTCACTTTTTAATTTTTCCCAGGCATCATCTCTTGGCCAAAAATAATAAGCAGTAAGAGGGCTTGGGCCTCCTCCTACTATTTGATCCACCGCTAAAGCTACATTATCAGGTAACCACAATACTTTAATTATGAACCTTCCTTCATCAGGTTTAGGGGTATAACCAGTAGGTACCCCATCTTCATCAATTGTGGCAGCTGCCAATACAGCTGTGGCACCCATCATCCCTGAATTAGGAGAAGAATTTTTTGAGTTTGGTGCATCAATGTTTTTTTCCTTTTTTTCATTCTTTTCTTTTGAATTTTGATTTAACTTATCTGATGAGGTCATTCACTTATTTATGTTCAATAAATAATTTATCAGTTAATGGACACATTTTGATTGATTTATTCAAAATTTCTTGATTTTAGTTATTGATAATTTCTAAACAGGATTTTTATCTATCATGAGGTACTTGATAAAAATCATAAATAGTGGCTTCCAGTGAATCCCAAAGATCTTTGGGGATATCGTTTTCTTCTGCGAACATGCCAAGCTGACTAGCTAAGCCTCTTGCTTGAGAGAGTTTCAAATCATATGAATCGTATTTATTCATTTTTGAGCTTTAACTTAATAAAAAATAAATCTATTAACTTGATAAGTCAAATTTCAAAATTCTAAATCAGAAATTTCTTTTAGTGCACCAATACTTAAAACTTCTGGGTTGGTATCTGTGACCAGGACATCGTCTTCTATTCTTATCCCTATGCCTTTCCATTTCTCATCAATAGGGGGTTGCCCCTCAGGGACTGGGATCCTATCACTTATGTAGATTCCAGGTTCTACCGTAAGAATCATTCCATTCTGTAATGGCACTTCATAGTCCCCCATTCTGTATGCTCCAACATCATGAACATCCAAGCCGAGCCAATGTCCAGTTCTATGCATGTAAAGATGTTTATAAGATTGGTTCTCAATTATCTTCTCAGTACTGCCTGACAATAAACCAATTTCTTTTAGTCCCTCTATGAGAATTGTTAAGGCAACATTATGAACAGCGCTAGAATTAGATCCCTTTACAGCACTTTTAATTGCATTTTTCTGCGCACTCAATACAATTTCATAGATGACTTTTTGCTCATTAGAAAATTTACCACCTATTGGAATAGTTCTTGTTATGTCTCCATTGTAATAATCAATTAGTGAGCAGCCAGCATCCACCAACAATAAATCTTCCTTCTTCAAGGGTGCATTATTTGAAGTGTAATGCAAAATACAGGCATTATCTCCTGATGCAACAATTGAGTTATAAGCTGGCCCTCTAGCACCCTTTTCCAGAAAGAATCCCTCTAGAAGACCCTGAATTTGTCTTTCATTTTTCTTTGATGAAATAGATTGTCTAACTAATTCATGAGCTTCGGCTGAGATTTGTATAGCCTCTCTCATTCTCTTAATTTCAAATTCACTTTTAATTAATCTCATCTCATTTAAATAAATTTCTGGAGATTTTATAGAATTTCCGCCAATTCCTAATCTTGAGCGATTTTCAAATTGTTGTGAAAAAATTTCCAGTATTATTTTTTCAACTGATGGATGCTTACCAATAGAAAAAACAAGTTCATCAGAACCATTTATATAAGCTGGGAGTAAATCTCTTAATTCGTTTATTGAGTGTGCCTTATCAGCATTAAACTCTTTTTCAGCGCCTTCTAAACCCCATCTAAAGCCATGCCAAACTTCGCTTATAACATCTTTAGGCGAAACAAACATAATAAATCTCTCTCCTTTTGGCTTATGCGACAAGAAAAGAGCGATTGCATCTGGCTCATCGAAACCTGTTAAATACCAAAAATTACTATCTTGTCTAAAAGGATATTCACAATCAGCATGATGCTTTACGAGATTAGCACCTGGAATAATAGCAGCTTTTCCATTTAATTTATTGAGGAAGATTTCTCTTCTTTCTTCAAAAACTTTATTTTCAGGTTTAAACATAGATTGTGTATTGGCGTGTTTAAAAAAAAAATGGAAGAATGAATTAATACAGATTTAACATCTAATTTATTTTAATGGAACCAAGTGTTTACGGTTTATTTATTCTTATAATTATTATTTTAATTGGGTCAGCATGTTGTTCGGGAGTAGAAGCTGCTTTTTTAGCTGTAAATTCAATTCGAATTCTAGAGATAGCCTCTAAGCAAAAACCAAAAAGTTCAGCAAATCAACTTCTTAAACTTAGAAAACATCTTGGAAGGACATTAACTGTAATTACTATTACTAATAATGGATTTAACATAATTGGAAGTCTTATTTTAGGTGTATATGGAACATTGATAATTAATAGTAGTTATGGCTTAACCCTTTTTTCAATTGCTTTTTATATACTAGTTGTCTTAATAGGAGAAGTACTACCTAAGGCTCTTGGTACAAGATTCTCAGTTCAAATAGCATTATTATCAGTTCCTATCTTGAGAATATTACATACTTTAATGAGGCCATTCTTAATATTGATAGAACAAATATTTCCAGTTATTACTGCAGAAAATGAAATTTCAACTGATGAAGAAGAAATTAGACAAATGGCAAAAATTGGAAGCCAAAAAGGTTTGATAGAAGCTGATGAGGCAGCAATGATATTTAAGGTTTTTCAATTAAATGATCTAAAAGCTAAAGATTTAATGATCCCAAGAGTATCAGCACCTTGTCTTCATGGGTTTTCGAATCTTGAAGAAATTTCAAAACTTATAATGGCTGATAACTCTCCATGGTGGGTTATTTTGGGAGATAAAGTTGACAAAATACAGGGGGTAGTTCCACGTGAGAGAATGCTATCGGAATTAATTAATGGAGAAAATAAAAAATTATTGTCAGAAATTTGCGAACCTGTGGACTACATTCCCGAAATGATTAAGGCAGATCAATTATTAACAAAATTTGACAAGAATCATAAAGGAGTGAAAGTGGTAGTAGATGAATTTGGGGGATTCGTGGGCATTATTGGTGCAGAAGCTGTGTTATCTGTTTTAGCTGGCTGGTGGAAAAATAAATCATGAAACAATTGAGAATTGATAAAAATTATTTACTTTTAAAAAATTGGTGGGAACATATTGATCTTACCAACTATGAAAAAAGTAATTTTAATAGAGAAATAATTTCTTTTAATCAACAACTTTTTAGGCTCAAAGAAAAAAAAATAAGAATTGGCGCATACGGTAAATCAGGAGTAGGAAAATCCTCTGTTTTAAATTCTTTGTTAAAAAAAAATGTATTTAAAACAGATATTATCAATGGGACCACAAGAGAAATACAAGCTGAAGAATGGAAATTTAAAGATCAAACAATCAACAGTGTAGAGTTATTAGATTCTCCAGGATTTGATTTCTGCAACATTAAATTCCCAGATAAAGTTTACTCCTCCATAAATCACTCAGATCTTATTTTATTTATAATTTCGGGAGATCTAAATAGAAATGAATTAAGCGAAATCAGTTCTTTTATTCAAGATGGGAAAAAAATTATTTTAATTTTAAATAAAATCGATCTTTTTAATAATATTGAATTAAAAGAAATAATAGAAAATATAAATTTTAAACTTCCAAAAGATTTAAACATTCCCATAATTATTAATTATGAAAATAATCTGAAAAATTACATGACAAAAATAATAAATCAACACGGCGAGATATATTTAACACTAAATTCTCTTCAATCAGCTGACAAATTGTTTCTAATGATAAAAGAGCAAAGATTGAAAAGAAGGCAGAAATTAGCTCAGTCAACTATTGGTAAATTTTCTACCATAAAGGCATCAACGGTAGCTGTTAATCCTTTTATTATCTTTGATATTGCTAGTAGTTTTGCACTGGATACTGCATTAATAAGCGAATTAAGTAAGATTTATGGATTAAATTTGAAGGGTGAATCTACAAGAAAAATATTCAAAAACATATCTATTAATAATCTATCTTTAGGTGTCATTCAAGTCGGAATCCATACATCTTTCAATCTTATTAGGAAAGTTATTTTATTAACCGCACCCTTCACTAACGGGCTATCATTATTACCCTATGGACCTATAGCAATTATTCAAGCAGCAATAGCAATTCAATCTACTAAAATCCTTGGGAAATTAGCAGCCAAAGAAATATTTAAAAGAAGCAAAGCTTCGTTTATAGAACCTTATGTAATGATTCAAAATATTAATTTTAATGAACCAGAGATTTTTAAACACATAAATATCTATTTATCAAAAAGGAATTTAAATAAAAATTTTGTTAGTTTTCTACCTTAAAACTTAAAATGAGAAAAAGCATTGCTTTATTTGGTACGAGTGCTGATCCACCTACAATTGGACACAAAAAAATTCTTGAAGAATTATCCAAAATTTATGCTTTTACCATTAGCTATGTGAGCAACAACCCCAAAAAAAAGCACATAGAGGATATCTCAATTCGTAGCCATTTATTAAAAACTCTTATTGATGACTTAGATAATCCGAAAATTTTATTTAATCAAAAAATAAGTAGCCAATGGGCAGTAGAGTCAATTAAAAAATGTAAAAAAATTTATAAATTTAATAATTTAGATTTTGTTATTGGGAGTGATTTAATTAAAGAAATTTTCTACTGGAAAAATTTTGACCAAATTATTTTGGAGGTAAGTTTTTTTATAATTTTAAGAGAGGGATATCCTGTTGAATCAAATACTCTTAAAATGTTAGAAACTTATAAAGTTAAATTTAAGATTTCAACCATTAAAACCCCAAACATTTCAAGTTCTAAGTTCAGATTAAATTTTAATTGTTCTAATTTACCGTCGTCGTTAATAGATATAGTTAAGAAGAATAATCTATATGAATCCATCAAATTAGTTGAATGAAGTTTTTACTTGCCCAAATAAATCCAGTTGTTGGAGATTTGGAGGGCAATGCAAAAAAAATACTTAATATTGCTTCAAAAGCTAGCTCAATTTCTGCTGATTTTGTTCTTACTCCAGAATTGTCATTATGGGGGTATCCCGCAAATGACTTACTTTTTAAAAAAAATTTAATCAAAAATCAATACCAAATTCTTGATCAATTTGCTTTAGATATTAATAAAAAATACGGAAACTTAAGTATCTCAGTCGGAATTGCTGAGATAATAAATGATTCTTTTTTTCCTAATCTTTATAATTCTATAGCGTTGGTTGAGGGCGGTAAATGGAAAATAATTGCTCGTAAAATTATTCTTCCCACTTATGAAGTATTTGATGAGAAAAGATACTTTAGATCAGAGAAAAAAGTTTCCGTATTGATTAAACAAATTAAAAATAAAACTTGGAGACTTGGCTTTACTATATGTGAGGATTTATGGGTCAACAAAGATATAGAAGGTAGAGGAATTCATAGAAAAAATCCCATTATTGATTTAAAGAAAAAAAAAGTTGATATTTTAGTAAATTTATCAGCCTCCCCATATACTCTAAAAAAGTTAGAACTAAGATCAAAGGTTTCCAGTTTTGCTGCACAATATCTTCAAGTGCCGCTGATCTATGTCAACCAGATTGGAGCAAATGATAATTTAATTTTTGATGGAAATAGTTTTATTCTTGATAAGAATGGATCTAAAATTAAGCAATTAAAATCTTTTTCGGAAGATCTCTCCAGCTGGGAAATTCAGCAAACAAAACCTGAAAAAAATGAATTTGAGAACTCCGAAATGTCATCAATTTTTGATGCTTTAGTCCTTGGTGTTAAAGATTATGCAAAAAAATGTGGATTTAAAACAGCTTTAGTTGGATTAAGTGGTGGTATTGATTCAGCACTCGTCTCAGCAATTGCTACAGCTGCTCTAGGAAGTAAAAATGTTTATTGCGTTTCAATGCCCTCTAAATGGAGCTCATCTCGTTCAAAGAGCGATGCAAAAGATTTAGCAAAAAGATTAAAGATAAGTTTCAAGAGCATTCCAATCGAAAACTTGATGTCATCTTTTGAAGAATCATTTACAAAAACCATAGATTTCGAAATGGCTGAAATAACAAATCAAAATATTCAGTCAAGGATAAGAGGCACACTTCTTATGGCCTTAGCGAATCAAGAAAAGCATTTGTTACTTTCAACAGGCAATAAATCAGAGCTGGCAGTAGGATATTGCACACTTTATGGTGATATGAATGGGGGATTATCGGTAATTGGGGATTTATATAAAACTAATGTTTTTAAATTATGCAAATGGCTTGATAGTGAAGATTCAATTAATCGTAGAAAGTCATATATGTTGGATCCTAATGTAGATATAATTGGAGATAATATACGTACAAAAGCTCCAAGTGCCGAATTAGGTCCCAATCAATTAGATACTGATTCTCTCCCACCTTATTCAATTTTAGATAATATTCTTAGAGGAATTATCGAAGAGAAAAAAGATTTACAACAGCTAGAAGAAGATGGTTATAAAAAAGATTTAATTTTAGAAATTATCTCACTCATAAAAAAGGCGGAATTTAAACGAAAGCAGGCTCCTCCAATCTTAAAACTAAGCAGTCAATCATTAGGAAGTGACTGGAGAGTTCCCATAGCAATATCTTATTAATCACTATAAAAAAACTGTTGGATTTTTTTTAAAGGGCGTTTAATTGACTTAAAGTTGATACCTTTTTTGATAGCAAGAATTATGCCTGCAGCTTCTAAATAATTATCCACTTCAAAAAGATTGGGATAATCATAAAACTCATTTGTCACGTTTAATGTATTTTGATTTTTTACAGAGATAATATTTAAACCTTTTTCAATCCCTGCTAGTACTGCTTCTCCACCTAGTGCCCCATTAGGAACAACAATAGATTCAATCTGATCAGGGTGTAGTGAAATTGATTCATTTTTAGCAGGCAATTCAACAATGTCAGGTGCATTACTTAACCCAATCAGTACTGATGGTAAAAATGTATATCCTATTTCTTCTGCAGCTGCACGAGGATCTAAATTTTCATTAAATTCAATTGGACTTAAAGCAGGTGCGTGAGCACAGGGAACTTTTAAAAATTTGCTTATTAAATGACTTATAACTGCTTCGACTCCAGAAATAGGATCAACCCCTTTCCCCTCTCGATAGATATTTGTTTCTAAAGAATCTGAATCATCTGGAAATTTTGCCACAATTGCTATTGCCGTAACTCCTTTTTCTATTAAAAACTTTCCAGCATCAATTAGAGTATCAGAATTTTCAATTATGCCACCACTAATTTTTGAAGAATCAGGATCAATAACAATGTTTAATGGCTTTTTTGTAATCACATAAGAATGAACATTAATCCCTAACGTAGAAACACATGCATCAGCAACTTGTAAATGTCTTAATAATATTTCTTTTTCAATAGCTGAATCAAAAATAATCCCAATTTTTTGTTGCTTTACCCTTTTTAAAGCGATTTCTCCTTTTGCAAGTCGGTCTAAACTATAACCTTCAACATAAAAAATATTTTTATCTTTTTCAGAAAGAGTACCGCCATTCATAACATTTGGATGAGTAATTAAACATCCGCTTGCCGATGCTAATAATTTAGCGGTAGGAAGTGCATCCCCAGCAAAACCTCCTACTTCACAACCAATTCCAGTTGGAATGATAAATATTGTTGGGGAATTTTCCATTATTAAAAATATTTCAATTTATATTTTTTAATTAGCGAAGACAGCTTTAATTTTAAGTTTTTTTGTTCCAGTAGAGTCAATAGAATTTTGAATATCAACAATTGACCATCGAATCAAATCACCTTTTTTTTCTAAATTTGCGATGATGAATTCCCTTAAATTTTTTAATTTTATTGAAACTGGCCAATCTAAATAATAATCAACTGAACTTAATTTCATTTTTGATATTTACCAAATTGATCATTATATAAATCATCTTCGACTTCTTTACCAATAACAATATTCAAATCTGACTTGGGGTATGCTACACACAAAAGTGCAAATCCTTTTTCCCTCAAATCATCATTTAATCCCATAGCATCTTCTTGATCCACGGAACCCTCCAAGATCATGGATGCACAATCTGTACAAACACCTGAACAACAACTACTTGGTAAATCTATTCCATTCATTTTTGCCGCTGAAATAATATCTTGATCTTCAGAACATAAGAAACTTAAAGTTTTTTGCTCAAATTGAACTTTGATATTGTATTCAGGCATATCCTAAATCTTATTGCTAAACTGCTGAACCCCCTACAACTTCTAAAATTTCTTGTGTAATAGCTGCTTGTCTGGCTTTGTTATAGGTTAGATTCAAAGTACTTGCTAATTCTTTAGCATTATCACTTGCATTATTCATAGCAGTCATCCTGCAAGCGAGTTCTGAAGCTGCCGACTCTTGAAGAGCTCTTAGTACCTGATTTTGTAAATATAATGGTAATAACGAATCTAAAAGTTGATCAGGACTTTGTTCAAAAACAATATCTGATGCTAACTTATCTGAATCATTTTTTTCAATATTTGATTTTTCAACAAGTAACTTACTATCTTTTGTAGTTAACCTAAAAATTTCATCATTTTCCTCAGCAATTCCTTGAGGGTCAAGTGGCAATAGTGTTTGAACGACAGGGGCGCAGCTAACTAAAGTGATGAATTTCGTGTAAATAATTTCCACCCTATCAGAATTTTCTGAAATAAATTCAGCTAAAATCTCGTTTGTAACTCCTTCAGAGTCTTTGACTGTGGGTACCTGTTCTAGTTCTTTGAAAGTACTTTTAATAACATATCTATCCTTTCTATTTTGAAAATATCCAATAGCTTTCTTCCCTACCAAAATTAAATTTGGCTGATAACCTTGTTTCACTAATTCTGCGTATCTTACTTCTACCTTTTTTATAATATTTGTGTTGTAACCACCGCATAAACCTCTATCCGCAGTTATACAAACCAAGGTGATACTCTTTACTTCTCTCTTTGATAATAGAGGAGAGTCGACAGCCTCAAATTGTACTCTAGATTGAATATTTTCTAAGACTCGTGCAAGTTTATCTGCAAAAGGTCTACTCTTAAGAACTTGATCTTGAGCTCTCCTAACTTTTGCAGCTGCAACAAGTCTCATGGCTTCCGTTATTTTTCTTGTATTTTTAACGGAAACGATTCGATCTCTAATCTCTTTAAGATTTGCCATGGTATCTCCTAAATAAATTTAAACTGTGGCAAGCATTGATGATTTAACTTCATTTATCACCTCTTTTAGTGTCGTTTCTAATCCATCATTTAATTTCTTTTCTTTAAGAATCTCCTCTATGAATTCCGCTTTATTTAACTTCAGGTATTCCCTAAGTTCAGTTGCAAATTTAGTAACATCTTCAACAGGAACCTCATCAATAAGACCTTTAACTCCTGCATAAACAACTGCAACTTGTTCTGCAAGGTTAAGTGGAGAGAATTGAGGTTGCTTTAATAACTCTCTAAGTCTTTTGCCTCGTTCAAGTTGTTGCTGAGTTGCTTCATCAAGATCAGATGCAAATTGAGAAAAAGCAGCTAGTTCATCAAACTGTGCGAGCTCTAATTTTAAAGTTCCAGCAATTTTTTTAATAGCTTTTGTCTGAGCGGCTCCTCCAACACGGCTTACAGAAATACCAACATTAATAGCTGGTCTTAATCCTGAGTTAAATAAATCTGCACTCAAGAAAATTTGTCCATCCGTAATTGAAATAACATTAGTTGGGATGTAAGCCGAAACGTCTCCTGCCTGAGTTTCAATAATTGGAAGGGCTGTCATGGAGCCCCCACCCATAGCATCAGAAAGTTTTGCTGCTCTTTCTAGCAATCTACTATGTAAGTAGAAAACATCTCCTGGATAAGCCTCTCTTCCTGGTGGTCTTTTTAAAAGAAGAGACATTTGTCTATAAGCCTGAGCTTGTTTTGTTAGATCATCATAAATAACGAGTGTTGCTTTACCCTGATACATAAAATGTTCAGCAATTGCTGCACCGGTATAAGGTGCTAAGTACTGTAAAGCAGCTGGTTCTGAAGCTCCTGCACTTACAACGACTGTATAATCTAGGGCTCCTCTCTCTCTTAAGACCTCTACGATGTTTGCTACTGATGCTGACTTCTGACCAATAGCTACGTAAACACAAACTACGTCTTGACCTTTTTGGTTGATTATTGTGTCAATAGCAATCGCAGATTTTCCAGTTTGTCTATCACCAATAATTAATTCTCTTTGACCTCTTCCAACAGGAATCATTGCATCAATAGATGTGATGCCTGTTTGCATTGGTTCATGCACTGATCTTCTCTTGATTATTCCAGGGGCCATTTCTTCAATCAATCTAGTATCACTTGTTGGAATTTCCCCTTTCCCATCTATTGGTTGTCCGAGAGGATTAACAACTCTCCCCTGCATTGCTTCGCCAACTGGAACAGATGCGATTTTACCTGTGGACTTAACGTTACTTCCTTCTTGGACACCAAGTGCCTCCCCCATTAAAACGGCTCCAACATTATCATCTTCAAGATTTAAAGCTATACCTTCAGTGCCATCCTCAAATTCCAATAACTCGCCTGCCATGACCTGATCTAAGCCATATATTCTTGCAATGCCATCACCGATTTGCAGAACAGTTCCTACATTGCTAACACTTACAGATTGGTCATAATCAGTTATTTGTTGTTTTAAGATTGAACTGATTTCATCAGGGCGTATAGATACCATGGATTTAAGAATTTAAGGTTGATTGAAAAGTTACTTGGAAAGAGATAAGCCAAGTTTTCTTATTTGTGAAGCAAGAGAAGCATCAATTACTTTTGATCCTACACTGGCGACGAAACCACCAATAAGAGATGGGTCGATTTTAGTTACAAGTTCTAATTTTTCTGTTCCAGCAATATTGATGATCTTTTTGGTAATTAAACCTTTCTGTTCATCAGTAAGCTCGACAGCAGAAGTAACAGTTGCCAATGCAATATTACTATTTTCTCGGTAAATCTCTAAAAACCTATCAAGAATTGAAGTAAGGATTCCAATTCTTTGCCTATCGGCCAATAATTTCAAGAAATTAAGTAAAGAAGAATTAACCTTATTTGAAAAAATTTCAATAATGATTTTCTTCTTAGCATCTGTCTCTAAAATGGGAGAGGATAGTGCCTTCTCCAATTCAGGGGAATCATTTATTAATTCCAAGAGTTGTTTAACCTCAGAAACCATCTCTTCAGTTTGCGAATTTTCATTCACAACTTGAAGTAATGCCTCTGCGTATGGTGTAGTAACTGAATTTAAAAGTGGCATTAGTTCACCTCAATGTTATTAATTGATTGAGTGACCAAATTTTCTTGTGTTGCTTTATCAAGTCGATTTGGGAGAGAATCTAAAGCTTTCTTAATTGCCAGTTCAACAGCTTCTTTTCGAAGTTGAGAAATTGCTCTGGATGCTTCAGAGCTCTCATCAGAGATTGCACTTTGTTTAATTCGTGCCATCTCCTCTATCGCTTTTTTCTCACTTTCCATTCTGATTGATTCAGATCTTTTAAGGGAATCTGCTTTTATTTGAGAAGCTTTTTCTTCAGCTGAAGATAAATCTTTCTTCGCCTTTTCTAAAGCGTGAGTTGCATTTAGGAGCCGATCTTCAGCATCTTTTAATTCAAGAAGGATTCCTTCTCTCCTTTTTTGAAGCATTTTACCTAGGAAGCCAGGCAAAAATTTATAAAGACCGAAAACTACTACAGCCCAATTAAGGATATTAGTTTCAAATAAATTGAAGTTCAATCCAAAACCTTCTGTAGCTAAAAGAGTTAAATTCATTTTTCTAGAATCAATCTATTAACAATTAGTTCGCTTAGATCATCAGCCTGTTTAGAAAGTTGGTCACGAGCAGCAGAAGTCTGACTTTCAATTTCTAGTCTTGCTTTTTCTTTTGAGGCATTTGCTTCATTGTTTGCAAGTTCTAGTGCTTCTTTATAGAGCTTGTCAGACTCATTCTCAGCTTCGCTCACAATTCTTTGGGCTTCTGTACGAGCACTTTGAAGCTGGGTCAATAATTCAGCTTCTAATTTTTTAACCTCAGAAAGTTTATTTTTGGCCTCAATAATATTATTACTTACAAACTTTTCTCTTTTTTCTACAACATTGCCAACAGGCTTAAAAAAGAGAGAATTTAATATGTAAGTAAGCGCAACTACTTGTATCGCCATTAGTGGCAACGTGGCATTTATGTCAAATAAGCCACCTTCTGTAGCACCAAAAAAATTAAAGGCCAACATATGATTCAGTTGAAGTTAAAAGATTAAATTTGAATATTGCTAATAAGGATTAGAAGCAATATTAACTTTTAGGAAAAAGGATTCGCAAAAAGTAGTACCAAAGCCACAACTAATCCGTAAATTGTTAATGACTCCATGAAAGCGAAAGATAAAAGAAGAGTTCCTCTGATTTTACCTTCAGCTTCTGGTTGACGGGCAATACCCTCAACAGCACCTTGAGCTGCGTTACCTTGTCCAAGACCTGGGCCAATAGCACCTAGACCAACTGCTAAACCAGCAGCTACAACTGATGCAGCGGAAGTAATCGAATCCATAATTTTGAAATAAAGAGCTTAATACTTGTGATAATCTTTGTTGTCATACACGCTTGGACATCCTTTTTTAAGAATGGGCCTGATATTTTCAGACCTACGCGATTAGATATTTTGCCAGATTACAGACCCTTTGTAAAAGCGTCCTAATGTATTAGAAGGCAGCTAATGATGTTCTTCAACAGCTTCTCCTATGTAGTAGGCCGCTAAAGTTGCAAAAATCAATGCCTGAATTGCACTAGTAAATAATCCTAGGAACATAACTGGTATTGGGAGAATTAGCGGAACTAAAAAGACTAGAACACCAACTACAAGTTCATCAGCCAAAATATTTCCAAATAGCCTGAAAGATAGTGATAAAGGTTTCGTAAAGTCCTCTAGAATTTTGAAAGGAAGCATAATTGGAGTTGGATGAACATAGTATTCGAAGTATCTCCAACCCTTATTGCTTAAACCTGCATAGAAATAAGAAAGTGAGACCAATAAAGCCAAGGCTATAGTTGTATTGATATCTGCAGTAGGTGCTCCTAATTCTCCACTTGGTAACTTAATCAATCTCCAAGGGATTAAAGCTCCGCCCCAATTACTAACAAAAACGAATAAAAATAAAGTGCCTATGAATGGCATCCAATCTCTATAAACTTTTTCCCCTATTTGCGTCCTAGCAAGATCTCTTATGTAATCCCATAGGAACTCAAGCAAGTTTTGAAGGCCCTTTGGATCATTTTCCATTTTTTTAGTTCCTAAGGAAATAAAAACTAATAACGCTCCTAATAAAATCCAAGATGTTAAAAATACCTGCCCATGAAGTCTGATATTTCCAATTTGCCAATAAAGATGTTGACCAACTTCTAATGCTGCAAAATTTGTTAGCAAGGAATTAAAAAACATTTGTTTTGAATAAAAATTTACTTAAGAACGTGAAAAATAAAGAATTAGTGAAGGCTTAAAAATGAAAAAACCTATCATTGCAGGAAAAATATCCAAAGATCCTAGCTTGCTCGCAAAAATAAAGAGGCAAACTGGAACTAATAGTTGCAATTTTGATACACCTGATGATTCTCTACCAAGTTTCCCTATACTTTTGGCAAGCAAACGTAGGTAAAAAATGCCGGCAATTGCACCTATAAATATACTAAAACCAAAAGTAAATCCAAGAAAAATTCCAGTTATTGAGGCTAAAAAAATAGAAACAATAAAAGTAATTCCAAAAATTGTTAGTTGCAATTTTGTGTATTCATCATTTTGAGAAAGCAAATTATCTATTCGATTGGCAATGCCAGATTTACTTTCTTGGATGATCGAATTATTCAGGGATTGAGGAAGTTGAACATTCTCATTAGAAGGATGTTCAAGTTTTTTTCTATTTGAGTCCACTGATGTGAACATAGTTTAAAAACCCTCTCTAAATGGTTTGAAGTAAGTATATAAACTCACGGAATCTATCACGGAGAGGTGCCTTTTAGCTAGTTTTTTTTTATAAAAAATTAATTCTTAAGATTTATGATGAATCTGTAGACCATATTCTTCAAAAATAAAGTTTATGAAAAGTCATCTTTACACATTGCTTTAACACTTTAAAACGTTAATAAAAGACTTGGCAAAATCTCAATTAAACGTCTCAATAGTAAATATACATCTAAAAAATTGGAGAGAAGTCAAGAAAAAATAAAATATAAAAGAATTTCTAAAAGAAAAAAAACCTTTAGTTCTTATTACAAAAAAAATCTAAGCAATTTAACAGAGTCTATATTTCCCTTACCCTGGAAGATATGGCCCTATGAGGCAAAAATCCTAGTTGTTCTCATTGGAATTTGGTCAATATTAGGAATATGCATTCTTGGATCATCAAGTTGGTGGGTGGCTAGTAGGGAAATGGGAAATTGGGCTTACTTCTTAAAAAAACAAATTATTTGGACAATTCCAGGAATTGGTTTATTTTATTTTATTCTGAATACAAACATTAGAAATCTTTTAAAGTTTTCAAGAATAATTTTTTTTATTTTATTCTTTCTAATATTTCTTACAAATATTACTGGAATTACAGTTAACGGATCTTCAAGATGGCTAGTACTTGGAAATTTACGTCTACAACCATCTGAATTGATTAAGCCTTTTCTAATTCTAGAAGCTTCTAACCTTTTCGCTCATTGGAATCTGATTAAGAATGATAAAAAATTAATTTCAATATTCTCTTTTGGATTATTAATTTTATTAATACTAAAGCAGCCTAATTTAAGTACTGCATCATTAACTGGAATTCTTTTTTGGGTGATGGGTTTATGTGGAGGCGTAAAACTAAGTTCTCTCTGCTCATTTGCCTCATTAGGATTTATTACTGGATGTATTAGTATCCTCAATAACGAATATCAAAAACTTAGAGTTACTTCATTTCTTAATCCTTGGGAAGATCCACAGGAAAGTGGCTTTCAATTGGTTCAAAGTTTATTAGCTATAGGTTCGGGTGGTCTATTCGGTCAAGGTTTTGGCTTGTCTATACAAAAATTACAGTACCTTCCTTTTATGTATACAGATTTTATTTTTGCCATTTTTGCTGAAGAATTTGGTTTGTTAGGATGTACTCTATTTCTAGGTTTTCTAGCAGTTTTCTCTTATATTACTATAAGAATTGCTCTAAAGTGCAGGAATAACTATACAAAATTAGTTTCTATTGGATGTGGTGTTTTGTTGATAGGTCAATCAATAATGCATATTGCTGTAGCAACAGGCTCTATGCCTACTACCGGCTTACCACTACCTTTCATTAGTTATGGTGGGAATTCATTAATCGCATCATTTTTTATTGCAGGGATGTTACTGAGATGTTCATTAGAATCTACAGGCTTTATAGGTATAATTAGTACACGAAAGACTCTTAATTAGTTAGAATTTATAAGATTTAATTTAAGCTATCGAATCATTTAATTTAGTTATTTCAGAATTATCTCAAAAGGGTAATCTGCTTATGCAGAATAGCCTGAATAATCCTGGCCCATTTACTATATTTTTGGTTTTCAGCGCAGGACTTTTAACGAGTCTTGGCCCATGCTCATTATCATTACTACCAATCACTATTGCTTACATAGGAGGAACAGAGAAAAATAAATTTAAACTTATTAGTTTTTCAGGAGGAGTCGTTTTTTCACTCGTTGCGCTTGGAGCTGCCAGTGGATTCTTAGGTAGGATATATGGGCAAATCCCATCATATTACACTTCGATCGTTGCATTGATAGCAATAACAATGGGTTTAAATTTACTAGGGATTCTGAAGTTTCAGTTCCCGAATGGGCCTGATTTAAAAATAATTGAAGATAAAATACCAATATTTATAGCACCTTTTGCCATAGGGACTACTTTTGGACTAGCTTCTTCACCTTGCATTACTCCAGTTTTAGCAACTCTTCTTGCTTGGGTATCACAAGCTAAAAATCCAACAATATCTATTATTTTTTTGTTTTTCTTTGGGATAGGCCAAGTAACTCCATTAATCGTTGCAGGAGCTACTACAGAAAACTTAAAACAATTTTTAACGATTAGAAAATTTAGTCAAATAATTCCGACTTTAAGTGGGATATTTTTAGTTTCCCTAGGGTTATTAAATTTATTATCAAATTGGATTTGAATGATTATTTTTAAGAATCTAATATTAAAAATATCAAGTTTAAGATTCGCCATATCACTGATAATTTTCATAGCTATTACAAGCGGCATAGGTACTTTTATACCTCAAGGAAGTAGTAATAAATTTTATATTGATAATTTCGATAGTTCTCCCATTTTTGGATTTTTAGATGGAGAAAAAGTCTTAATACTTCAATTGGATCATATATATACAAGCTTTTGGTTTTTATTTACATTAATTCTTCTTTGCATATCTCTAGCAGCTTGTAGTTTCAGGAGGCAAATCCCATCATTAAAAGCTTCATTAAAATGGATTGAATACAAGAGCGAAAAAAAATTTAGCAAACTGCAACTAACTACAAGTCATCCAATCAATCAAGATGGAGAACATATATCAAAAGTTGATTCATTACTTAAAAAAAGAGGATGGAAAACATACAAATTTAAAAATCATATTTCTGCAAGAAGGGGTTTAATTGGGAAAATCGGTCCTTTAGTTGTACATATCGGATTAATAGTCTTACTTATAGGTTCAGCTTATGGAAGTTTTACAAGTCAATCAAAAGAACAATATTTACTGCCCGGAGAAACTTTGGATCTTGTTAATGAGAGCACAAACTCAAAAGCCAATATAAAATTAGTCGATTTTTCTATAGAACGAGAAAGTGATGGTGTCCCAAAACAATTTATTTCAAAATTAAATTTTTCTTCTGAAGATCTAAATTTAAATGAAATAAAAACCACCAAAGTTAATCACCCAATCAGATTTAAAGGATTAACTATTTATCAAGCTGATTGGGCAATATCAAATGTTGTTTTAGAAATAGATAATATCCTTTATCAATTGCAATTAAGGGAGATTCCCGAAATCGGCGATCAAGTTTGGGGAGTTTTAATTGAATTAGGATCGGAGACTAAAAAAAATTTCCTTTTAACAATAGATAATGAAAATGGTCCACTTAAAATTTCAAATATAGAAAATTTTTCCGAAAATAATCTCTATATCAATGACGATCCTTTAGAAGTTAACTCTTCAAAAATATCTCTGAAAAAAATAATCCCCAGCAGTGGATTAATAATTAAAAATGATCCGTCTATACCATTTATTTACTTCTCATTTATCTTAATAATTTTTGGAACAATAATTAGTCTTATACCAACTAACCAATTATGGATTCTGGTAAATAAAGAATCACAAAAGTTATCTATTGGAGGGCTAAGTAATAAAAATCTAGTTGGTTTTAAAAAAGAATTTTTTAAATTATCAGACGAAATAAAAAATTTTTAATTTCTTTTCTGCCCATTAAAAATATCTAACTGCATAGAAACATTCCCTCTGGGGTTAAATGCAGCATTTAAATGTATCCAGTGAGGTGAACCTTCATTCACTAAATCATCCATAATTCTATTCACAACTTCCTCATGTGATATTTTTATATCCCTAAAATTATTAATATAAAGCTTTAAAGACTTCAACTCATAGACTTTCAAATTAGGTTGATAAATAATATTTAGCTTTGCAAAATCCGGATAACCAGAAAAGGGGCACTTACATGTAAATTCAGGTAACTGAATAGAAATTTCATAAATTCTTTTCTTATTTGGATTATCGAAACAAATTATTTTTGATTCTTCAATAATTCTTTCACCATATAGCGGTCTTTGAGTGGAATCTTCTAATTTAACTGTACTCATTTTTAGTAGAACTTTTTTACTAAACCTATATAAAAACTATATATAAAGATAAAAATTCGCAAAAGTATCAACAAATCTAAGTATTACAATTGACTAAGTCAAAAGATGTTAAATCTTATTTTTGTATCAACAATAACATTCATAATGTCCGACGAAAGGTTTATATGTGTTTAGTTCAATGAAAAATTAATGGACATTTGTTTGATAACTATCGATAACAACTTAAATAAATCTCTTCAACCAAAAACTGCAATTGGAATGTTATGGCTTCAAACACACTTTGAGAATGATCAGTGGGAAGCGTTGTCAAATAGTACAGTAATAATTTCTGAAGAAAATTCGCAACTATTAATTGAAGACGCCAAGAATGCAGGCCTTAATGTTGAATGTTTTTCTGATATTTCAATTTTGGATGTTTTTCCAAAAAACAATTAAGATAAGTATGTTCAATCTTTAATCATGAAGAAAATTGAAGCAATCATACGTCCATTTAAGCTGGAGGATGTAAAAATTGCATTAGTAAATTCCGGTATTGTTGGAATGACAGTTAGTGAAGTTAGAGGTTTTGGAAGGCAAAAAGGACAAGTTGAAAGATATAGAGGTTCCGAATTTACTGTTGAATTCCTTCAAAAACTTAAAGTAGAAGTTGTCGTAGAAGATGAAAAGGTTAATTCAGTCATAGATGCGATTGCCGAAGCAGCAAAAACTGGAGAGATAGGTGACGGGAAAATATTCATCACATCAATTGATTCTGTTGTGAGAATTAGAACTGGCGACAAAGACGAAGAAGCTCTTTAATTCAAAGAGTTTCTTTTACTAAATTTTGTATATATTCACTATTAATCTTATTATTTGATTGACTTCCTAAGGTCATCCAAGCTAAATATTCATGATTTCCAGCAGGTCCTACTAGAGGGGAAGCTATCAAATTCTTTATATTCCATTGGAAATTCTTAGCAGCATAAATAACAGACTCTATAGCCTCAGTATGGAATTTAGGATTGCGAACAACGCCCCCTTTACTTACTTTATCTTTACCCACCTCAAATTGGGGTTTAATTAAAAATATTCCCTCAATACAATCACCTTCTAATAAATTACCAATTGATTTAAAAACTAACTTTAATGAAATAAAAGATAAATCAGCAACCACAAAATTTGGTAATTTATTACTTCTAGATAAAAGATCATTAGGTTTTAAATTTCGAATATTAGTTCGTTCAAAAAGTATGACTTTTGGGTTATTTCTAATCTTCCATGCAGTCTGCCCATAACCAACATCTATCCCATAAACTAACTGTGCTCCTTGTTGCAATAAGCAATCTGTAAATCCCCCAGTAGAGATTCCTGCGTCAATACATATTTTATCTTTTACTTTAATTTCAAGTTTATTAAATGCCTCCATTAATTTTTCGCCCCCCCTTGATACAAACATAGGTTCGGAATCAATAAAAAATTCAGATCCAATTAATACTTGTTGTCCAGGTTTATCCCATACTTTTCCATTGATATCTCTAACCTTGCCCGCAAGAATTAAACCTTGGGCTTTTTGACGAGTCTCACATAAACCACTTTTAAGAAGATAAAGGTCTAATCTACTTTTTTTAATCATCTAATAATCAATAAAAAAAGACTGAATAATGAACTTCTACAAGATTAAGATCCAAATTCTTTAATACCTTCCAATTTTAAGTAAGAACTAAAAAATTACCCATTATTAATGAAAGGAATAAATGCAAACATTTTTATATTTAAGCTTTCTTAATTAGCCAGAAAAATGTTACATAAGAAAATAATAGCTAGGCAAATATGTTCAATGGCAAGTACATCTTGAAGGTATAGAGCAATAATTCGATTTTGGTTATAAAGTTTAAATTGATAATTAATAAAAATTGTGATCGAGCGTTACACATTACCCGAAATGGGGAAAATCTGGACTGATAGCGCAAAATTCCAGAGTTGGCTTAAGGTTGAAATAGCTGCATGTGAAGCAAATTTTTCCTTGGGAAAAATTCCTGAGAATGCCATGAAAGAGATACGTTCAAATGCAAAGTTTGATGAATCTAGAATTACAGAAATTGAGAAAGAAGTTAAACATGATGTTATAGCATTTCTTACAAGTGTTAATGAATTTGTAGGAGATTCTGGAAGATATATACATGTTGGTATGACCAGTAGTGATGTACTTGATACCGGCTTATCTCTTCAGTTAAAAGATTCTTGCAAATTGTTATTAGCAGAAATTGAGAACCTAGAAAATGAAGTCAGATTATTAGCAAGGAAGCATAAAAATACATTAATGATTGGCAGATCTCATGCAATTCATGGCGAGCCAATTTCCTTTGGTTTTAAACTTGCTGGATGGTTAGCAGAAATAATAAGGAACAAAAAAAGATTGTTAACACTGAAAGAATCTGTAGCTATTGGACAAATTAGTGGTGCAATGGGAACTTACGCTAATACGAATCCCAAAGTAGAACAAATAACTTGTGATTTACTTGGCTTAAAACCAGATACAGCAAGTACGCAAGTCATATCGAGAGACAGGCATGCAGAATATGTTCAAACTATTGCACTAATTGGCGCTTCTCTAGATAGATTCGCAACTGAAATAAGAAATTTGCAAAGGACTGATGTTTTAGAAGTTGAGGAGGGCTTTACAAAAGGGCAAAAAGGAAGTTCTGCTATGCCTCATAAAAGAAATCCTATTCGAAGTGAAAGAGTAAGCGGTTTAGCAAGAATTTTGAGGAGTTACGTTTTAACAGCACTGGAAAATGTTCCACTTTGGCATGAAAGAGATATAAGCCATAGTTCCAATGAACGTATTATGTTACCTGACGTATCAATCTGTTTGCATTTTATGCTCAGGGAAATGAAAGATATAGTAAGCAATTTGGAAGTTTATCCAAAAAATATGCTCAAAAATTTAAATATATATGGTGGTGTAATCTTTAGTCAGAAAGTTTTACTTTTGCTTGTAGAGAAGGGCTTTTCTAGAGAAAAAGCTTATAAATTAGTCCAAAAAAATGCTCATCAGGCTTGGAATACTCAGAATGGGAATTTCAAACAAAATTTAGAGAGAGATAATGAAATAATGGATCTTATTAATGAAAGTGACTTAGAAGAATGTTTTAATCCTTCAATTCATCTCAATAATTTAAGTGTAATATGGGAGAAGTTAGGTATCTAGGATTACTGAAAACCTTATCTAAGTTAAACCAGTGTTTTCAGAGGAATAATGACAAAAAACTTTAGGATTGAAAAAGATAGTTTGGGAACAATAGAGGTTCCCATGGAAGCTTTGTGGGGCGCTCAAACACAAAGATCGATAATAAATTTTTCTATTGGAGAAGAATTAATTCCAATTGAGTTAATTTATTCACTCACCCTCATAAAAAAAGCAGCTTCAATTGCGAATTTCAATTTAGGTTTAATAGATAAAAGGAAAAAAGATTTGATTGTAGAGGCATGTACAGAAATACTTGATGGGTTTCACGATTCACAGTTTCCCCTAAAGGTTTGGCAAACAGGTAGTGGCACACAAACAAATATGAATGTAAATGAGGTAATTTCAAATATTGCAGCTTTAAAAACTAATTCAGAGCTTGGTAGTCATCAACCAATTCATCCGAATGATGATGTAAATAAATCTCAGTCAACTAATGACACTTTTCCTGCTGCTATTCAAATAGCTGTTGTTAATGAAATAATCAAAAATTTAGTTCCAACGATAAGAGAACTTACTAAGATCCTTGATAAAAAAAGTGAAGAATGGAAAGACCTTATAAAGATAGGAAGAACCCATTTTCAAGATGCAGTTCCTCTTACTTTTGGGCAAGAAATATCAGGATGGTCAGAGCAACTTAAAGATGCTGAGAATGCAATTATTATTAGTCTGAATGAATTGTATTTCTTACCTCTGGGAGGAACTGCAGTTGGAACAGGGATTAATTGTCCAAAAGGATTTTGTGAAGAGTCTATAAAATCAATTTCCGATGATACTAATCTAATGTTCTATAAATCAAAAAATAATTTTTCTATCATGGCCTCTCATGATCGTCTAGCTCGAGTAATGAGTCAGATAAAAATATTAGCAGGTATATTATTTAAAATTTCAAATGATATAAAAATTCTATCTTCTGGTCCAAGATCAGGAATATATGAACTAATTATTCCTCAAAATGAACCTGGAAGTTCTATCATGCCGGGTAAAGTGAATCCAACTCAATGCGAAGCCTTATCAATGGTTTGCACTCAGATAATGGGTCTTGAATATGCAGTTTCAATGGCAAATTCTAGCGGCACACTACAGATGAATGAATATAAGCCTCTTATTGGGTTTAATATTCTCACAAGTTTAAAATTACTAAAAAATGCAATAGAAAACTTCAGAATAAAATTAGTTAATGGGATGGAGCCTAATCAAAAGGTAATAAAGTTAAATTTAGAAAATTCACTAATGTTGGTTACAGCCCTAGTGCCAAAAGTTGGTTATGAAAAAGCAGCTGAAATTGCAAACCTTGCCTTCAAAGAATCATTAAATTTAAAAGAGGCAACAATTAAATTAGGTTATTTAAACGAAGATGAATTTGATGAAGCAATGAATATCAATTCAATGATTTGATTAAAAAAATTTAAGAATTATTGTCAATTCTTTTTGTTGCAGGATTAATATCTTCAGAGACTTTTATAAGATCATTAGATTCAGAAACAGGAAAACGATTAATAGCTTTTAATGCTAGCTTTGCTTTGCTTTTTAATTTACTACTAACACCAATACAGTATTGAACTTGAGAAAGAACATCAATTGATCTTCTAATAATTCTCACTACATCACCTTCATCTAATGAAGTATTAAAAACCAAATCTTTCCATTTTTTTCCTCTTGCCCATTCAGAAATAATTCCAGTTAACTCTATTTCTAAATAAATAGGGATTTCAATATGAAACTTATTTTGTTGAGAAGCGACTAATTTTCTTAAACCATCTAATTCATTAAAAACATCTATTATCTTTAAAGAAGGCTTAAAATTACACCAAAGATTAGGCCTCCTTATATCAACACATATAGCTTGAATAATTGCAGCTAACTCAGGAGGATCTAAATCGTCTAAATAACCACTAACTAAAACTAGACCAATCCATAATTCATTTTCACTTCTTATTGCACCAACTGTTTGTCCAACTTCTGTCAATTCCAAATCATTTAAACAACCGAAATGGTTCAAAATTTTAATCAAATCGGTAAAAATACTCCAGTTATGATTTTCTTTATCCTCAAGAAGTCTTTTCCTCATATATATTTCTTGTTCAACATCAACAATTCTTTTTCTATATTTCTTTAATTTCCTAGAATCTCCAAATCTATTTGCGGGATGATCATTAACTATTTCTTCTAGATTATTAATTTGTTGTTGTTGTGCCAAAACTTCCGTTGACAAATCATATTGTGGAGTTTGTAAATCATTTTTTTTAGAAACTTCTAAAATTCGATCCGCATAACACTGAGACATATCATCTCCCCTAAATACCTCTCCAGAAAAATACATCTTTGGTACTTCAAGTCCTGAGACATCAATTGCATCCAAATCATTAAAAATACTTACAATGAATGAGGGTTTTATAAGAATAAATAAATTATCAACTGTCAAACACAATAAACTCTTTATTTTTTGAGATTCATACATTTTCTTACAAATTAATCCTGGAACAATTTTTCTTTTTATTTGAGGAGCTTTGATTGAAATTAAGCTTCCATCTTTAATATATGGGAGTGCATTAGTGATCTCTTCTGATAATTTTTCTGCTGCTTGTTTTTCTAAAATTTTCAAGATTCTTCTCTCTTCTTTAAGACGGTTTTTTAACTTTTCGTAGGCATCAAAATCTTTCCATGAAAAGTTAGATGTCATTTTTTTTAATTCAATTAAATCCTTATCTAAATTTTCAAGAATTATATTCTCACCTGCAGATTCACCTAAATATAAAAAACTACCAAAACTTCTTTTAATTAATTCTTTAGACTTTTCTAAAGTATAACTTTGTAAAAGATTAAGTACCATTCCATAACTCGGAGTGAATTGACTCTCTAAAGAATTTGGTTTGCTAATAGCCAGTGCACTTGCTTCTTTGGCACCTTCGAATCTTGTTTGTAATGTAACAACATATCCTTGGGTATCTTTTCCTCTTCTTCCAGCTCTTCCTGACATTTGCAAAAATTCACTGCTAAATAATAATCTGTGCCCATCTTCTGTCCTTTTTGATAAAGAAGAAATAACAGTGGTTCTTGCGGGCATATTAATTCCTGCAGCAAGAGTTTCAGTTGCAAAAACAACTTTTATCAAACCTTGCTGAAATAATTCCTCCACCAATTCTTTCCATGCAGGCAATAATCCAGCATGGTGAGATGCAATACCTCGTTTTAATGCCTCGCATTGAGATTTATCTTTAATTGCCTCTTGATTATTTTTAAGATAAACATCTAATTTCTGGGATATCATATTCGCTTCTGAATAACTTACTAAAGTTAAGTTTTTTATAATCTCAATAGCCTTGTCACATCCTCTTCTACTAAAGATAAAATAAATAGCTGGCAACATATTTCGTTCAGCTAGTTTAGAGATCACAAAGCCAATTGAGGGAGACTTTGGTTGCATTATCCTGCCCACTTTTCCTCTCATTTTCTGCCCTTTAGGAGCTCTCCAAATTTTACAGTTTGGATGAATTCCATTACCCTTATTATTTAAAAGTGGATGGAGACCTTTAACACTACAAAAAATAAAATCAAGTGGGACTGGTCTCTTATCGCTATTAATTAGTACTGTGGGCCCATGAACTTTTTCTATCCAATTTTGTAGTTGATCTGCATTGGCTATTGTTGCTGATAAAGCTATTATTTGAGTTCTAGTAGGGCAATGGATTATAGTTTCTTCCCAAACTGTGCCTCTTTGGGGGTCATTCATATAATGGCATTCATCAAGAATCACAGATTCTAAATTCTCTAAGGGATCATCAAATTCATCAAATTCACCATAAAGCATGTTCCTAAAAATCTCAGTCGTCATAACTAAGATTGGTGCTTCTCTATTTATACTTATATCTCCAGTTAAAAGACCAACTTTATTATCACCATATTGATTAGCAAAATCTCTAAACTTTTGATTTGATAGTGCTTTCAAAGGTGTTGTATAAAAAACTCTACTGTCATGAGATAAGCCTCTATAAATAGCAAATTCACCTATCAATGTTTTACCCGAACCTGTTGGTGCCGTTAAAACAACAGAATTTCCACTATTAATAACTCGAATTGCTTCTAATTGGAAATCATCTAGTGGAAAGGGGAAATATTCCCCTAAATTAAGCAATAATTGTGATTGAAGAGAGGATGAGTTAACTTCTTAATATATGATCTATATTGATATTAATAAACAAAAAATACCTTGCAAACTTTAATAGCAAATCTAAATCTTTTTTATTAAATCCACTATATTTTATTTTGCCAAAATGAAAAAAATAAAAATTCCAAAAAATAGAATCCGTGAATTAAAAACATTTTCTTTAGGTAAAAAATCATTCGAACTTCTAAGTCCAAATTCGCAAAATAAAAAACTTATAGACTTATGCAGTAATGATTATTTTGGATTAAGTAGGGACAAGGATTTAATAAAAGCTGCTTACGAAATAAGCATGTTAGAAGGTATTGGTTCAGGAAGCTCAAGGTTTATTACAGGTTCAAGACCAATACATAAATTATTAGAAACAGAACTTGCCAAGTGGCTTGATCAAGATAAAGTATTACTTTTCCCAAGCGGATTTCAAGCAAATATAGCCGCTATCCAGACTTTAGCAAACAGAAATAGCATCGTAATAGCAGATAAATTAATCCATAACTCTTTATTGGTTGGAGTTAAAGCCGCTCAAGCTAAACTAGTTCGATTTTCACACAATAATTTAAAAGATTTAGAAGATAAAATTATTAAGTCTAATCCCACAAAAAATTCTATTTTAGTTGTTGTCGAATCTCTTTATAGCATGGAGGGATCAATTGCTCCGCTCAGAGAAATAACGGAAATTTGTAACAAAAATAGTGTTCAATTATTAGTTGACGAAGCCCATGCAATTGGGATCTTGGGCCCTGAAGGCAGGGGTTTAAGTTTTAATTTCCGTTCAGAAATAACTATAATTACCGGAACTTTTGGAAAAGCATTTGGAAGCGGTGGAGCTTTCATAGCCTCCAATTCAGAAATTGGTGAGTATCTTATCCAAACAAGTGGTGCATTTAGGTACACAACCGCTCTTGCACCATCTTTAGCGGCTGGAGCACTAGAAGGTTTAAAAAAAATTTTAGAAAATAAAGAATGGGGTAATGAGTTATTATCTTCTGCGAAGATATGGAAAGATGAAATTATTAAAAATTTTAGTTTTCCAATTCAGGGAGATACGCACATTTTATCAATTATTGTTGGCCAAGAAGAGAAGGCAATTTATCTACAAAAATATCTTGAGGAAAATGGGTTTTTAGCAATTGCGATAAGACCTCCTACTGTTCCAGTTGGGCAATCAAGAATCAGAATAACAATACGAAGAAACTTAGATTTGAATCTGCTAAAAAATTTCATTGCAATATTAAAAGAGTTTAAATGAAACAAATTATTACTCAGCATGGGTGGGGACTAAATAAATATTTCTGGGATGATTTTAAAGTTGATTTTTTAAAAAATAATTGGCATTGGCAAGATAATGAAAGGGGTTATTTTTCAACAAATAATTATCAAGCAAAATGGATTAAAAGCGAATCTAAAAAAGAAATCAGAATGACTTTATGCCATTCATTTGGTTTTCATTTAATGCAAAAAAAAATCTTAAAAGAAGCAACTCATATTGTTCTTATAAATTCTTTTAATAATTTTCTTCCTTTAAGTAATAAGAGAAACTTTATTTTGAAGTCTCTAAAAAGAATGGAAACAAAAATCATAAAAGATGAAACTAAAGATATGTTGAAAGAATTTATACATAGATCATTTATGCCAAATCATATGAATAATAGTTTTAAAAATATCTTTTATAAAAGTTTAGAGAGTTTAAATAAAACTCTTCTTTTAGGTGATTTAAAACAACTTTACATCAATAGAGATATCCCATTATTTTTAAGAAAAGATTGCAAAATTATTTTTATAAAATCAGAAAATGATTTGATTCTAGAAAACGAATCAAATAATAACTTCTTAGATTCCTTAAATAAAATTCTTGATAGGAATCCAATTTTAATTAAATTAGCTCAGCAAGGTCATTGCTTGAATAATCTAAATTTATACGAGATCATACTTAATACACTTAATGATGAAAATGGATAGTAAAAAGTGGAATGAGAAAATAAAAAATAATTTCAATGATGCTGCATATCGGTATTTAGAGCATTCAAATATTCAGAAATTTTTTGCAAAAAAGATTGTTCAATTTATCAAAGAATTAAATCCCCAAAAAAAAGGTGAATGGATAGATCTAGGATCAGGTCCAGGAATATTAGCTGATGAAATAGAAAAAAATTTTTCTTTCCAAAAAGTAACCAGAATTGATTTCAGCAAAAAAATGCTTCTTGAGAATAAATTATCTAGTAAAAAAATTTTATGGGATTTGAATAATGATTTACCTCCTAAAATCAATAACTGTTCTCTATTAACATCTAACTTTTGCATCCATTGGTTAAACAAGCCAGAAAAGATAATAAAAAATTGGTTTAGTAAATTAAAATCTGGAGGTTTTTTAATCATTTCTTATCCGACAAAAAATTGTTTTCCTGAATGGAAAGATACTTGTAGAAAAATTGATATAGAATATAGTGGTCTTAATTTCCTTTGCTCTAAAGAATTATTAAAAGATTTCAAATCAACTGAAATTCATTTTTCAGAAAAGTTTAATTATCTTGAAAATTTTGAAGATGTATATAAACTTTTTAGAAGCATTAAAAATGTAGGGGCGCAATCAACATATTGTAAACATAAAACAGTGAAGGAGTTAAAAAATATTCAAAAGTTTTGGCCAAAGAATTACAATAATACAGTTAACCTTTCATGGCAAATTGAGATTCAAATCATAAAGAAATTATGAGAAGTCAGGATAGTGTTTTCAATTTTATAATTTGTGGAACAGATACTGATATTGGAAAAACTTTAATAAGCTCTTTTTTCGTTAAAGGATTAAATTCCTTTTATTGGAAGCCTATTCAAAGCGGTATTGAATCGCAAACTGATAGTCAAACTGTTGAAAAACTTGCACAATTAAGTAAAGAGAAAATCATCAAAGAAGCTTATGTCTTCACGAAACCGCTATCTCCTCATTGGGCTGCTGAAATAGATCAAAAAAATATTAACTTTGAAAAGTTGAGATTACCAAAAGTTAAAGGCTCATTAATTGTAGAAACTGCAGGTGGATTAATGGTTCCAATAACACGCAATTTTTTGCAAATAGATCAAATAAAACATTGGAATCTTCCGGTAATACTTGTATGTAAGAGCTCACTTGGCACTCTTAACCATACCCTGCTTAGTATTGAGGCCTTAAAACGAAGAAATATTGAGATTTTAGGTTTAGTAATCAATGGTGAAAAACACCTAGATAATCCAAGAACTTTATTTGATTTTAGTGGTATTCCGTTAATTGCTGAATTTCCTTACATCGAAAAAATGGACTCAAACAATTTAGATATACTATGGAAAGAACTAGACATCAAGAATAAGTTGATCTCACTTTTAAACTCAAAAATAAGTTAAATGAAATCTTTGGATTCAAAAACTCCAAATCAAGATTGGCACCCAAATATTTGGCCACCTTTTACACAAATCAATAAAAGCAAACCCCAAACAGAAGTAACTCATGGTCAAGATGCCCTCCTATTTACTAAAAATCCTAAAAAAGAGCTAATAGATGCAATCAGTAGTTGGTGGGTAACTCTTCATGGACATAGTAACCAATACATTGCGGATGCCATTTTCAATCAATCAAAAAAACTTGAGCAAGTTATATTTGCTGATTTTTTACATCCACAGGCAAAAAAATTGGCGGAAAGACTTAGTGAATTAACAAAACTAGAAAGATTATTCTTTTCTGATAACGGTTCTACTGCAGTGGAAGTCGCTTTAAAAATTGCCTTCCAATCATGGCAAAATAGAGGAGAGACAAGAACTCAAATAGTAGCTTTTGATGGCGCCTATCATGGCGATACATTTGGAGCAATGGCTTTAGGTGAAAGAAATATTTTTAATGAGAATTTCGATAATCTTATGTTCCCAGTTAGGAGAGTCCCCTGGCCTTCAACTTGGATGAACGATAAAGAAGTAGAAAATAAAGAAAATGAGGCGATCCAAAAATTAGAAACTCTACTTAAAACTCCCACAGTTGCAGTAATCCTCGAGCCAATTGTTCAAGGAGCAGGAGGAATGAATATGGTTAGGCCTCAGTTTATAAAAAAAGTTTCAGAGGTTGTAAACAATAATAATTCTTTGCTAATTGCTGATGAAGTTTTGACTGGGTTTGGAAGATGTGGAAGTCTTTTTGCGTTTCAAAAAGCAAAAATCGTTCCCGATTTAATAAGTATTTCAAAAGGCTTAACTGGTGGATTTTTACCAATGGGAATAACTTTATGTAAAGAAAAAATTTTTCAATCCTTTATTGATGATTCCCCAAGAAAAACTTTTTGGCATGGACATAGTTTTACTGCTAATCCTTTAGGTTGTGCTGCGGCAAATGCTAGCCTTGATTTATTAGAAAAAGAACCACACAAATACCTTTCATTTGAAGAAAAACATTTATCTCACTTAATTAAATTTCAAAACTTACCCTACATAAAAAAAATAAGGGTATCTGGCACAATTGCTGCCTTCGATTTAGATATTGGGAACAAAAAAGGTTATTTCAATAATATTGGGAAAGAAATAAAGAGTCTTGCAATGGAGCAAGGTTTATTTATTAGACCCCTCGGGAATGTTATTTATCTCTTGCCACCTCTCTGTATAACCGATGATCAATTAGAAAAAAGTTACTGGATAATAAGGCAAATCTTAGAAAGTCTTTAGATAGAAATTTAAGGTCCCTGCAGTATTGCATTTTCCACATCTTCTCTATTAATACAATAGGAAAATAGTCTTTTAGTTTCTTGTCCTTCACTTTCCCAGATTACACTTAAATCTTCTTGTTCAAAAATAATAGTTGCATTCCAATTTGAAAGTAACAGATACCATTTAGATGGATTATTAATATCCTTCACAGCACCTAAATCAGTTAGCCACAATTCCAATGATTGCAGTGAATTTTGATTGATAGGTTTTTTAGAGGGATTCACAGACTTTTTTAAAAATTATTTAATTAGCCAAAGCGGTATTGTCTCTAATTCTTTTCCAGTAAAAGAAGCAATAAAAATTGAACTAATTAAACTTATAGAAATGATGATAATTAAAAGAAACAACGAAAACAATTCTCCATTCGAAAAAGGTCTTCTATTTCCTATTAAATTTTGATTATTAGAATCGATTACTAAATTATTTAAAACGTTAGTATTATTTTTATTTCTAGAGTTTTCTTTTAGTTTGTCATCATATATTTTCCTTAAATTACTATTATTTAAATGTTCATAAGCTTCAAGAACTTCTTGAAACTTACTTTTAGCAACGTCTATTTCTAATGAAGTTGTATCGGGATGCAACTCAATAGAAAGTTTACAAAATGCCTTTCTTAATTCATGATTGGATGCATTTTCATTTACACCTAAAATTTTGTAATAGGAAGTTTCCCCTTTCAAAATGATCTTTTATTAATATTGTAATTCTAATAAATTTTTAATAAATAGAATGTATTTAATGGATGGTTAAAGTTCATATTTATAACGAAATGAAAAAACAAAACATTCCAGAAGAAATTCTTTCCTTAATAACTGAAGAAGAAATAAATTTATTTCAGGAATTACAAATTAAAATTAAAGAATTAAATAATAAGACCAATCTTACAAGATTAACTGATGGTGATGATTATTGGGTATCTCAAGTTTTTGACAGCATTTGGCCATTCAAAGCTTTCACGAATATTAATTTTGATGATAAAAAATTTTTAGATATTGGATCAGGCTGTGGGTTCCCAGGTTTAGCTTATGCAATAACTCATCCTAATTCTGAGATATATCTAATTGATTCTTTGAAAAAGAAAACAGATGCAATAAAAATTTTAGTTGAGCAGATCAATTTCAAAAACAATATTCATGTAATCAATGATCGTGTGGAGAATTTAGCCCACCAATCTTCAATGAGAAATAATTTTAATATTGCAACAACTAGAGCGGTTAGTAATCCATCAACAGTTTCAGAATATATACTACCAATGTTAAAAAAAGAAGGGTTTGGAGTTTTATATTGTGGCAAATGGACGAATCAAGAAAGCAAAAATCTAGATAAAACTTTAGAAATATTAGAAGGGAAAGTTAAAGATAAAAAAGAGATACTATTACCAAGAAATAAAGGCACCCGAAATATTATTCTTATTCAACCAAAGAATTTTTGTCCTGAAATTTACCCAAGAAAAGTTGGTAAACCTGAAAAAAATCCATTATGAAATTATTTTCTTGATAATCTTTTAGCATTCTTATCTCCAAACTTTTCTTTTAAATTTCTCAATTTTTTTATAACTTTTTTTGGATTTATATGACCTTCTAATACTTTCAATAATTGCCCTTCAGAAACATCTACATCTAGTAAATTCGCGTTGAATCCTGGGAACCAGTGGCTTCCATTACCAAGCAATTGATATCTAGCTTTTGCATATCCTTCCATACCCAACCAATCAATTAAATTTGAAAGCCAAAGCAGAACAGGAATATTAATATTTCCAGGAGTATATTCCCAACTTGGTAAATTTCTACTCCAATTTTGATGCCACTCTAAACCTAAGGAATTAATTGATTCCTGCCTTAATTTGTTAATTATCTTAGGCACATACTTCTCAGATTCTGATAACAACGAGACAGCTTCTAAATGCAGAGCAAAATCTGTCTCTTTTGCAATACCGATACTCAAAGTATGGACATTTTGATTTCTTAAGCAAAAAAGATCATTAAAAACTATAGGATGAAGTGGATTACAAAATTCCAACATTTTTCTTGAGGGAGTATGAAGATGTCCCCCTTTATCAGTGGGACTTATTATAAAAACCCCAAGATCAAGCTTATTGGCTAAATTAATAACCTTTGTATTTTCCTGATTAATGAAATACCAGTGCAAATTAACATAATCAAATAAGTTTGTTGAAATGGCCTTTTCGATAAGTGAAGATTTTCCATGGGTTGAAAATCCAATAGATCCAATTAAATTTTCTTTTTGAAAATTCCTCAAAATGTCAATGCAACCTCCATCTCGAATAGCCTGATGTAAATGTTCAGCAGTATTAATACCATGTATTGCTAACAAATCAATTTTGTTTACTTTCAACTTTTCAATGCTAGATAATACATCTCGCTCAAAAATTTCCGGATCACTATTTGGTGGAATCTTTGTTTGGATTATATTCGGGATTTTCTTAGTATTCTTAAAACACATCCCTAATTGCACCTCAGAAGTTCCATAGTACTTGGCGGTTTCTACATGACTTAAGCCATATTGTGTTGCAAGATCTAATATATTTTCTACTTTATTTTGTTCTTCGTATGAAACCTCAGAAAAATCTAATTGATCCCAACTTTTTTGAAATCTCATACCACCTAAAGATAAAACAGGAATCTTCAGATTGGTTCTACCAAATCTACGATATTGCATCTTTTTAATATTAGTGCTTATTCATTCTCGGTGGCTTTCCAAATGTTTGAAACATATCCCTATCGAGACTATTCTCTAAATCATCCAATTCTTCAAATTTGACCCAATGAATGCAATCAACAGGGCATGTATCTATTGCTTCTTGTATGACATCAGAACTATCTCCATCTTGCCTAACAGCTCGACTTCTACCATGAAATTCATCTACAGTGAAAGTGTTCGAAGCGACGTGAACACAGTACTGACAACCAATACACTTAGCTTCATCAACCCATACAGCTTTTTCGGCTAACTGACCACCTAAAACGGGCTCATAGCCTGAAATTTCAATGTTTTCTTCAGTATTATGAAATGGATCTGTAAAATCCATATCTTGAAATTAGTTTTCCCACTTAGTTAAGACTAATTCAATAGAACCATCATTTTTATTTTTTTGCTCTACGATTTGATATCCATCTTCTTGCGTTTTAGAAAGGATTGTTTGGTAAGCATACATTTGTGTAACTTTTGAGATAAATCTTTCAACTGGAATCTCAAATTTCCATAGATCAAGGTCAGTAACTAATTCATATGCATTAGAATTTTTATCCCATTTAAATCCAACTTGGGTATCACCCGGTAAATTCATACTTATATCAACGGCTGTGAATTGCCCTTTATATCCCTTTACAAATTTTTCTTCTTGATTAATACTATAACCGAAATGGTTTAAAGCCTTAATTAATGGGTCTGCTTTTTTAAGCTGGGTTTTAATCGTACTAAAATGTGACATTAGATTCGTTATTTGATTGTGTTAAGTTTTCACTTTGATTAGAGATGAAAGCATCAGATGTTTTATTCTTAACTGTTACTTTACCGAGAGCGTCTTCGAGATTTTTTGTAGCTTCATTGCATGAATTACCAATAAATCCCTCGACAGTCTCTTCAACTCTTCCGTCTTGATGAATTTTGAATCTCAATGTTTTTTGAGGCATTAAATTCAAGTACTTAAGTACTTTTACTTTATATAGAATAACGAAATTTTTTTGTTTCAGTTGGTACAAGTTAATTAATTTTAATTTTTATATTGAATATCTAATAAATAAACTCTTTCAATAGTGTGCCAATAAAAAAATTAAGAAATTTAGTTATAAAAACCTTGCATCCCCATTGAATCCAAGGCAGTCTTTGCTTCTTCCATGACGGAAGGTTCTTTATCGAAAAGAGCTATCTTGGTACATTCATCAACGAAACTTTCTTGAAATGTATTATTTAATTTTTCGTACAATCTACATAATGACCAGATGCAATTACTCCTTACACCCGGTTCATTATCTATTTTTAAACTTATTAAAAGTTGTTCTGCTGCCAATTGAGCATTTTTCGAAGAAACATTTCCGATTTCAGCTAATGAACTAGATGACCATAACCTTACTGCAGCAACATCGTTCTTCAAAGCTTTTATTAATGGCTCCAAAACAATTTGATTATCATAATTAGCTAAGCTCCATGCTGTTGCTCTTCTGACATAAGCATTATCGTCAGTCTCCAAAAGACTAACAAGTTTCTCGACCGCGCTAGGACATGGATTACGACCCAAAGCATATACAACACTCATTCTTTCAACAGGACAAGGTTGATCAAGTAATGGTAACAAAAGGGGGAAAGATCTTGAATCTCTATATTCACAAAATATTCTTAATCCCTGTATTCTTTCTTCTCTGTTCCCTTTAAGCATTTTTAATGCTTCATTGCACTCCTGAGTTATGTTTAAACCTTTTGGAAAAGAATCTTCATCAATTTGTTCTAAAGGATCTATTTCAATTTCTAGGGCCAATTCTCTCGCTAAAACATCTGGATCAACAGCGATATCAACTAAGCTTTTTTTATTAGAATCCTTATTTTTTGTCATTTTGCAAAGCTAAAAATATTAATTTATGGGGGCAGGAGACATCATATCTCCTGGTAACCAAATTCTTGCACTAACGGCAAAGAAGGCAATCCCAAAGAGTGAGACGATAGCGAAAGGTAGAATTTTTGTCTTAATAAAACCCAAGGATTTAAGTTTAATTACCACAATAATAACCTGTTTAAGAGACTTTTAAAAAATTTTTATTAGATAATATTATTTACTTTTTGCATTTTGTCTTAGCTGACCACAAGCAGCATTTTTATCAAGACCTCTGCTTTTTCGCAAGCTGACAGCGATGCCATTGTTAATAAGTCTAGATTGAAATAATTGGAGATTTTTTAAAGAGGTTCGTTGAAATGCAACTTCGTCAATTTGGTTATACTGTATTAAATTTACGTGACATTGAAAACCTTTCAACAAATTACTCAATTCATAAGCATGTTCTAATGTATCATTAACCCCACTTAGCATTAGATATTCAAAACTTACCCTCCGACCAGTTTCTCTTACGAATGTTTTACAGTCTTCGATTATATTTTTGATTTCATAGTTTTTTGCACTAGGTATTATCTTCTCTCTTGTTTTTTGGTTTGAAGCATGTAGGCTAATTGCTAATGTAAATTGACAATTACCCAAAATTTGAAAAGACTTTGCTGATAATTTACTTATCATTTTTGGAACAGCCACTGTGCTTACAGTTATCTTTCTCTGACTTATCTGAAAATCATTGTTTATAGATCTAATTGACAAAAGTAAGTCATCAATATTCAATAAGGGCTCGCCCATACCCATGAAAACAATATTAGTCACTTTTCTATTCATTTCATTTTCGATAAATAAAATTTGATCTAAAATTTCACTTGCTTTTAAAGATCTCTTCAAACCTTCCTTGCCAGTTGCACAAAATTTGCAGTCCATTGGGCAACCAACTTGACTAGAAAGACAAGCAGTTAGTCTTTTTTCAGTTGGTATACCAACGCACTCAATACTTTCATTATCATCTGTAGTAAGTAGCAACTTTAAAGTACCATCGTTAGCTAAGCTTCTCTCTTTAATAATCAGCTCACTTACCTTAAAACCATCATCCTTTAGCTTATTTCTAAAATCTAAAGGTAAAACTTCTATTTGATCAATATTTTTATTCTTATTTCTATAGTTATAAATCCAGTTATAGATTTGACGACCCCTAAAAGCAGCCTGCCCATAATCTAAAGCTACATTTTCTAAATCCTTAATACTACTTCCAAGAAGATTTTTCAAATTTAATAGTCTTTATTTAAAAACTTTTTTCACCATAACAGCAAACCATGTTTTAAGAAGAATTCTGTAAGAATAAGGGCAACAAAACCAATCATGGCCATTCTTCCATTAAGTCTTTCATTATAAAAATGGAATCCATAACGCGGTAATTTTCTTTTTGGTACAATCTCTGGCTTAATCATCACTTACAAATTAAAAAAATTCATTCTAGTAACTAAAAATAATAATAGATAATATTTATTCATCAGACAGAAGGCCCTCCTCCTGCAATCCCTCCAATGCGGCAGGATCTGGTAATTGATCTTCAGAAAATTGATTTTCAGCATTAGGCCTTGCGAAGGCTGCAAAATTACTAGAAGAAGAATCGATTCCATGTCGATTTCTCGTTGTCTCCAAATCTTCATCACTAGGATCATCAAGTATTGCAGAAGAGCTCACGGCAGGTGATTGTGGCATATCAACTGTATAATCTGGCCTTAAGTTCTGTGCTCTTCTGTAGCCACCAGATTCTTCTGCAAGAATATCGGGATGAGGACCAGCCTCTGAGGATAATTGCTCCACAAAACCGCTAAAACCAGTACCTGCAGGTATTAATCTACCGATGATAACATTTTCTTTTAAACCTCTTAACCAATCAGATTTACCTTCAATAGCAGCTTCTGTAAGAACCCTAGTTGTTTCTTGGAACGATGCTGCCGAAATAAAGCTATCTGTATTGAGAGAGGCTTTAGTAATACCCAACAAAACGGGAGTGAATTCTGCTGGAGCTCCTCCTGTTATGGCCATTGCTTGGTTTGTATCTTCAACTTGCCTCAACTCTATGAGTTCACCAGGCAAAAGAGTAGTATCCCCAGCATCTTCTATACGGACTTTACTTGTCATCTGTCTAACAATAACTTCAATATGCTTATCATCGATTGCTACACCCTGCGACTTATAAACATTTTGTACCTCACTTACCATACTTCTTTGTAGTTTTGAAATAGATTCTCGAGCTACATCTATCAGAGGTTTTTGATCTTTTAAATCACTGAAGTAGCAATCTAATAGTTCATGTGGATTAATTGGACCATCAGTTAAAGATTCTCCACCTTTGACTTGCTGTCCATCACTAACCATTATATTTTTTCCAATTGATAGTTGATATTCGTTAACTAAATCATCTTTTTCAATAACTGATAAAGAAACTGATTCTTCATCATTACCTTGTTTAATCTGAACAATTCCAGATTTTTTACATAGAATTGCTGAATCTCTGGGTCTCCTAGCTTCTAATAACTCTTCAATACGAGGTAATCCTTGTACGATATCTCCAGTTTTTTGCCTTTCAAAAACAAGTAAAGCCAAACCATCTCCCCTAAGAACCAAGTCTCCGTCCTTAACATGTAAAACTGAATCAGGAGAAACCATATAAGGCCTGCCAAGTCTTAAGGTAACTGAACTATTAGAAATCTCTTCTATTTCTCCGCAAGAAGTTGATTTAACAGAATCAGTAATAGCATCACCATCAACTACACGATCACCAACTTCAACTACTCCTTTACCACTAATTTTAATTTTAATTTTATCTTCTTCTCTTTCAACAATTAATCTTCTTATAGGCTCATCATCAACAACATTTGGTAATTGAACCAATCCCTTCTCTTTGCAAAGAATTTGAGTAGTAGCTATTACATCTCCTGCTTTGACTATTTGGTTATTATTGACTTGTAATTCCGTATGTGTTGAGCCATGACTGGAGTCAGATATAGTATCTCTTCTTACAAGAATAGACTCCAATATTACTAAATTTAATCTATTGATTGATGCATCATTTTCATCTTCAATCGACTCGACATCAATAGTCATTTGAGGAGTAGCATCAAAGCTTTCAATACTTAAATGTGTTCTAAGTAATTCAACCCCTTCAACTGATTTTATCAATTCACCGTCTTTATAAGTAAGCCTTTGGATAGCTTTCAAGCCTAAATGTGGGCCTTTTTCCTGCTTAACGTGTGATAGTAGTGGTAATTCCGCCTGGTCAGGAATAGTAAATTCTTCAACAGTTCTTAATAACAAACCTCGGCATTTTGGTGTTTCTAATTTTTGAACAAATAGAATTTCTTTATTATCAACACCATCTAAAATATTTTCACCTGGATTCACAAGATTTCCTTCCTCTGAAAATCTATTCAAAACTTCTTCATCATCACACTCATGAAAAGTTCCATTTCTCACAGTTATTTCACGAAGGATATCATTTTTTTGCGTAACTGTAACAATACCTGATGTTTGACTAAAAATATCTTTTACAACTTCTGTTCCAGCTTCAATCCATTTCATATCTTCAATCATTAGAAGAGATATATCTTTATTAATTTCATGTGTCTCTTGCGGAATCCAGAGCAATGTCCCTCCTTGACTTACTTCAAAACCATTTTTAGATGATCTCGCTTTTTTGACACTTAATCCCGGTGCATATTTTACTAGACCGCCAGTTTTTGTACGAAACCTTTCATCAGTTAAATCTGCTATTACCTCACCATTACTGATTTTACTTCCTGGGGAAATGTTTAAACGATAAGATGTACCATCATTAGATTCCAAATTATATATTTGACCTGAGTGAGTAGATTCTTCAATTAATTTAAAATTAGTTAAAGACATTGAAGTAGTAACAATCTGAACTTCTCTTGAATCTCCTATTGATTCTCTTAATCGAACTTGTCCGCCAAACTCACTTGATTGACTTGCTTCTGCCAAAACTGTCCCCTCATCTACAGATTTTCCAGATGATATAACAGGTCTTGCATTTGGTGGCAAGTTATAAACATCTCCAGCTAAAACCCACAATCTGCCTAATCTTTGAGCTTTTAAAGTAATGTTACCCTGCCTATCTGTTACCTCCTTTGGTTGAATAACCTTGTCGTACCTAACTTGACCAGCTAAATCACAAATAACATCCTTTGTTGCTTTTTCAACACTCTTTTTCACGGCTCCAGCAGTAATCTGAGCAACAGTTATATCAGAACTAATTTCTTCACCGTCATCTACAAATAAAAGCGATCCACTAGAAACTTCAATTTTTTGAGCTTTGCCAGAATTATTTGCTCGAGGAACTATCTTGAGTATGAAATCAACTTCTGCTTGTTTAGCTTCTACACCATGTGGAGTTCTGTAACCTCTAACCTTTGCTTTTGAACTAAATTCAACTTTACCAGAAATTTTTGATCTTACAACTCCACTTTCTGCAGTTGATACACCTCCAGTATGAAAAGTTCTCATTGTCAATTGAGTTCCTGGCTCGCCAATCGATTGAGCAGCAATAATTCCAACTGCCTCTCCTAAATCAACCAAATGATTATGAGCCAACGCCCATCCGTAGCACCTCCTACAAACGGATCTGTTAGCTTCACATGTCAATGGGGATCTAATTTTTACTTCACTAATAGATGCTTTCTCAATTTCTCCTGACAATGCAGGATCTATAGCAGTGTTTTGAGGAACGACAAGGTTTTCTTCAGCGTCAAAAATATCCTCAGCGGTGAGCCTACCAAGAAGCCTTGCTCCAAATTTACCATCTTCAGCCTCAACCACTATTGATCGTTCTGTTCCACAATCTTCTTCTCTGACAATTACATCTTGAGCAACATCAACTAATCTTCTAGTCAAATAACCAGAATCCGCAGTTCTTAAGGCAGTATCCACCAAACCTTTTCTTGCTCCATAAGAAGAAATTACATATTCAGTAACGGTGAGTCCTTCTCTAAAATTAGTTCTTATTGGCAGGTCAATGATTTCTCCTTGAGGATTAGCCATCAATCCCCTCATACCAACAAGTTGTCTTACCTGAGACATATTACCCCTTGCTCCTGAATTAGCCATCATCCAAACGGAATTTAATGGATCATTTTGATTAAAGTTATTCTTTACAGCATCTACCAATCTTTCATTAGTTTCAGTCCAGGTATCTATGACTTTTGTGTGCCTTTCAACCTCGGTAATTTCACCAAGTCTATAGCATTCTTCTGTAGCAGATATTTGCTCTTCAGCTTGTCCAATTAAATCTTGTTTAGCTTCAGGAACTTTCAAGTCATCCACTGAGATGGAGACCGCAGCTTGGGTAGCATATTTAAATCCCAAATCCTTTAAATTATCTGCCATGGCTGCAGTTATAGCTGTTCCATGAGTTTTATAAGCCCAAGAGACTAATTTTTTTAAGGCTTTCTTATCAACTACCTTATTTTTAAATGATGGAGGAGTTTTAGCGAGAGCAGGCATTGTAACTGGGTTGTTACTTTTTGAGTTTTTAGTAGTTTTACGTACTCTGGATGATTTTTTAGATTTAGATGAAGTCATGATTTTTAAATGAATGAAAAAAGTTTTTAAAGATTACGTTTTAGATACAGAATCGATGATGGTATAGTTCATAACAACTCTCCCAACAGTTGTCAGCACAAATCTACTTATTAAATTATTATCAGAGTCAAATCTGTCCCTTCTTAAATTCCAAATTTCTAATCTTGAGCCATCTTCTAGCTCTTGAATTTTTTGTGGGCTACGCATTTCGTCTTCATCTTCAACTTCTCCATTAAATCTAACCCAAACCCATTCATGCAGGCTGAGTCTTTTATCTTCAAAGGCAAATATAACATCTTCTAAGGAAGCAAAAGTAGTCTTATTATCTCCGAATTCTGGTTGTTGATAATTCGGTTGCAAAGCCGTCAGATAATAAGATCCTAAAACCATATCTTGTGATGGAGTCACAATTGGTTCCCCAGTAGCAGGAGAAAGAATATTATTATTGGCCAACATAAGCATACGTGCTTCAGTTTGTGCCTCTAAAGCTAAAGGAACATGAACTGCCATTTGATCTCCATCAAAGTCAGCATTGAATGCAGGACAAACTAAAGGATGAAGTTGTATTGCTCTACCGCCAACTAATTTCGGTTCAAAAGCTTGAATTCCTAAACGGTGCAGCGTAGGAGCTCTATTTAAAAGAATTGGATGCCCTTCAATCACTTCCTGAAGTACTTGCATAACTTCATCATCAGCTTTTTGAATTAATTTTTTTGCGGCTTTAATGTTATTCACAATATTTTGTCGTATCAATCTATGGATTACAAAAGGTTGAAAAAGCTCTATTGCCATTTCTTTTGGGAGACCACACTGATGCATTTTTAATTTAGGACCAACAACTATTACAGATCTTCCTGAATAGTCCACACGCTTTCCAAGAAGATTCTGTCTAAATCTTCCTTGTTTTCCTTCAATTATGTCACTTAGGGACTTAAGAGCTCTATTATTTGCTCCAACAACAGTCCTCCCTCTTCTTCCATTATCTATAAGGGCATCAACTGCCTCCTGAAGCATTCTTTTTTCATTTCTTACAATAATTTCAGGAGCTAAAATCTCTTGGAGCCTAGCTAGTCTATTATTTCTATTTATAACTCTTCTATATAAGTCATTCAAATCTGAAGTTGCAAATCTTCCTCCATCAAGCTGAACCATAGGTCTAAGATCAGGAGGTATAACTGGTATTGCATCTAAAACCATCCATTCTGGTTTTGCATTAGTTGCAATAAAATTATCAATAACTCTTATCCTTTTTATAAGCTTTGCTCTCTTTTGCCCCTTACTATTGGTAATTTCTTCTCTAAGCTCCTCAGCAACCTGATTTAAAACAAGGTCTTCAAGTAATTGCTTCAGTGCCTCTGCGCCAATTCCAACAAAAGGTTCATTTTCTATAGTTGAATCTTCAGCATAAATTTCATCTTCAATTTCCAGCCACTCATCCTCAGTGAGTAATTGCTTATATTTAAGTTCTTTATGATCACCTGGATCTAAAACGACATAACAATTAAAATAGACTATCTGCTCTACATCCCTAAGCGGGATATCCAAAAGTATTGCAACGTAACTAGGGATTCCTTTCAAATACCAAACATGGGAGACTGGCGCAGCGAGTTTTATGTAACCCATCCTATGTCTTCTGACTCTACTTTCAGTAACTTCAACCCCACATCTCTCACAAACAATGCCGCGATGTCTAACCCTTTTATACTTTCCACAATGACATTCCCAATCTTTAGATGGCCCAAAAATTTTTTCACAAAATAATCCATCCATTTCTGGTTTAAGTGTTCTGTAGTTAATAGTTTCAGGTTTCGTAACTTCACCAACCACTTGTCCATTAGGCAATGTCCTCTGACCCCAATCCATTATTCTTTGTGGAGAAGCAATTGAAATTTTGACGTAATCAAAGTGATTTTCAGTTCTTAAGTTGCTGTTTGTCATTTTTGGCGAATTTAAATTAAAAGGTTTTAATTGAGTATTTAATCTTCCTCGTATTCAGAGGTTCCGAGTGATTCGTAAGTAGGCCTTGATGGAGTATTTCTTCTCGGATTGATATCTTGCATTAAATCTACCTCTTTTCCTTCATCTGTATAAACCCCTATATCCAAGCCTAGAGATTGTAATTCCCTCATAAGAACTTTAAATGACTCAGGAGTACCAGGCCTTGGGATCGGTTTACCTTTTACGATCGCATTAAGCGCTTCATTTCTTCCTTGCATATCATCAGATTTAACTGTTAACAATTCCTGAAGAGTATAAGCGGCACCATAAGCTTCAAGAGCCCATACTTCCATTTCTCCAAGCCTTTGTCCACCTTGCTGAGCTTTACCGCCCAAGGGTTGCTGTGTAACCAAAGAGTAAGGACCAGTAGATCTAGCATGAATTTTATCATCCACCAAATGGACTAATTTGAGAAAGTGAGAGTATCCGACAGCAACTGGCTGATCGAAGGGTTCCCCTGTTCTACCATCTTTGAGTAATAACTTCCCAGGATCCTCAGGATTGTAAACCCATGCTTTACCTGGCTGTTTTGAAGCTTCCTCTAAAAATGCTTGAACAGTTTGATGTGATTTTTCAGCTCCATACATTTCATCAAATGGAACAACTTTAACCCTGCAATTTAAGTTGGAGGCTGCCCAACCCATCAATAATTCAAAAACTTGTCCTACATTCATTCTACTTGGAACTCCTAAAGGATTAAGAACTATGTCCACAGGAGTTCCATCAGGTAAATATGGCATATCTTCTCTCGGTAAGATTCTGCTAATAATTCCTTTATTTCCATGCCTCCCGGCCATTTTGTCACCCACTTGAATTTTCCTTCTTTGAGCAACATAAACTCTAACAACCATGTTCGCCCCGGGAGGTAATTCATCACCCTGTTCTCTAGTATATATGCGAACATCCAAAACCCTTCCTTTTTCAGTTTTGGGTACCCTTAGGGAATTATCTCTCACATCTCGAGCCTTTTCACCGAAAATAGCTCTTAAGAGTTTTTCTTCAGGTGGTTGATCTGATTCCCCTTTTGGAGTAACTTTTCCTACAAGAATATCTCCACTCTCGACAAAAGCACCAATCCTTATAATTCCCATCTCATCAAGATTATTTAAGCTTTCTTCCGAGATGTTTGGAATCTCTCTTGTGATTTCTTCAGGTCCTAGCTTCGTTTGTCTTGCTTCAATTTCATATTTTTCAATATGTACTGAGGTATATAAATCATCAGTTACCATCCTCTCGCTCACAAGAATAGCATCTTCATAGTTATATCCCTCCCAAGGCATGTAAGCAATTAAAACGTTTTGGCCAAGTGCTATTTCGCCTCCTTCACACGCGGAGCCATCTGCTAAAACCTGCCCAGATATAACTTTATCTCCAATTTTCACTATAGGTCTTTGGTTGAGGCAGGTATCTTGATTTGATCTTTGATATTTCTGAAGATAGTGAAAATGTTCATTACCATGCTCATCATTAACGACAATCTCATTAGCGTCCACATAAGATACAGTTCCATTAACTTTTGTTATGGGGACCATTCCCGAATCTCTAGCAACTTGAGATTCTAAACCAGTACCAACTAAGGGACGTTCTGGTCTAAGCAATGGAACAGCTTGGCGTTGCATATTTGATCCCATGAGAGCTCTATTAGCATCATCATGTTCCAAGAAAGGAATAAGTGAAGTAGCAACTGAAATTACCTGAACCGGAGAAAGCTGAACATAATCAACTTGGTGAGGCGGGACTTTTTCAAAATCCTGTCTATATCTTACTGGTATTAGATTTGCAATTATATTACCGTCCTTATCAGTCGCGACGTCTCCTGGAGCCACCCTACACTCATCTTCTAAATCAGCAGAAAGATATACCGGATTACCTTCCTTATTAACTTTGCCGTTATTAACTTCCCAAAAAGGTGTTTCAATAAAACCGTACTCATTAACTCTTGCGTGGGTAGCTAAAGAATTTATAAGTCCTGCATTAGGACCTTCAGGAGTCTCGATAGGACATAATCTTCCATAATGTGAAGGATGAATATCTCGCACCGCAAAGCCTGCTCTTTCTCGAGTTAAACCTCCTGGACCTAATGCTGAGATTCTTCTCTTGTGTGTTAATTCAGCTAGAGGATTAGTTTGATCCATGAACTGACTTAATTGACTGGAGCCAAAAAATTCCTTTATGGCAGCAACCAAAGGTTTAGGATTGACTAGTTGAGCGGGAGTTAAAGAATCTGTTTCGCCTACAGTCATTCTTTCTTTGATAATTCTCTCTAAACGATTAAGTCCAACCCGAACTTGATTTTGAAGAAGTTCTCCTACAGATCTAACCCTTCGATTACCAAGATGGTCAATATCATCCAAACTAGCGCCGCCAATATCCAATTCAAGATTAATTAAATAATCAATAGTAGAAAGAACATCTTCATGGGTAAGTGTTCTCACATCGTCTGGGACGGTGAGTCTCAATTTTTTATTTATTTTATATCTACCAACTCGGCCTAAATCGTATCTTTTGGGATCAAAAAATCTACTGTGTAATAGCTGTTGTCCTCCAGAAACAGAGGGTGGTTCACCAGGACGTAGCTTCTTGTATAGCTCGAGTAATGCCTGATCTTCTGAGTTAATACCCTCGTCATTAGCTGACTCAATGGAGTTTTGATAGAACTCGGGATGCCTAAGTTTATCGACCACATCATTATCTGAAAGACCCATCGCTCTCATAAGAACATGAGCATTAATTTTTCGAGTTTTATCAACTCTCACATAAAGTAAATTATTTTTGTCAGTCTCGAATTTTAACCATGCTCCTCTATTAGGAATAACGCTAGCATTGTAAGTTCTTCGACCATTTTTATCCAGTTCATCTTTGAAATAAACTCCGGGACTTCGAACAATTTGATTAACAATTACTCTTTCGGCACCATTAATAATAAAAGTTCCTCTTTCGGTCATTAATGGTAGTTCGCCAATAAATACCTCTTGTTCCTTAATTTCCCCAGTTTCTTTATTAATTAACCTGCAGATTACATACATCTGAGATGCAAATGTAGCATCTCTTCTTTTAGCTTCCTCAACATCATGTCTAGGTCTTTTTAACCTGTACTCTTCACCGATAAAATGTAATTCTAATTTACCTGTGTAATCAGAAATGGGGGAAAAATTTTGTAGTTCTTCTATTAAACCCTTTTCCAAAAACCATTTAAAGCTTGCTCTTTGTACTTCAACTAAATCTGGTAGATAAGTAGCTGTTTTTGCTACCTGTAAAGCGCTACTGCTCATCCAAGAAACCTGCGATTTTGTGAGATTTACTATTTACTTTTAATCTACTCAATAATTAGTTCTTTAACTCTTTACTTAAAATGAGATCAACCATTAAATCTCGATTTCAACAAAAACAAACTTAAAAAAAGAATTAAATTTTTTTTAATGCTGATAAATCATTAACTGTGTAAGTTAAAGTCAAAAAATTAAGAAAGATTTCCAGTAATTCCTCATATTAACAGCTGCTACGCCTACTTAACAAGTCAAATTTAAACAAATCTTCAGCATTCTTATATGACTCTCTAGCAATTGTGGTTAATTCAGTAGATCTTAAATCTGCCATACAATTTGCAACATTTTCAACAAACGCAGGTTCATTCCTTTTACCCCTATGAGGAACAGGAGCTAAAAATGGTGAGTCGGTTTCAATTAAGTATTTGTCATTTGGGACTATTTTGGCACACTCATGAAGTTCAAGTGCTTTTGGGAAAGTGACTATACCACTAAAACTGATGTAAAATCCAAGATTTAAAAATTGCTTCATTTCTTTTGGTGTTCCTGTCCAACAATGAAGTACACCATCAGGACATTTTCCTTTTCTAGAAAGATCACTACATATCTCAATCATTTCACTCGCAGCATCTCTGCAATGGATAATTACTGGCAATTGAAGTTCATGAGCTAACTCCATTTGCGGAATAAGTGCTTCAATCTGCTGAGTTTTATTTTCATTTTTAAAAAAATCTAAGCCTAATTCTCCAATAGCTACAACTCGTCTATCTTCTAGAGCTGATTTTCTTAGAAGAGATTTTGAACTTTGTTCCCATTTTCTTGCTTCTAGCGGATGCAAACCAACGGAATAGTAAATTTCATTAAATTCTTGAGATATTTTTTTCAACTTTGGAATTTCTGTTAATTCACAACAAGCATGAACTAATTTTTTTACACCTTTCAAACGCAATCTTAAAACAACATCTTCAAGATCTCTCTCAAAATTTTCAAATATTAAATGACAGTGCGAGTCTATGAGTTTTATATCGCTCATAATTATGATCTTTCTTTTACTTAGTAGTAAGAGTAGTTTTTACAATATTGTTGATTTTCGATTTTTTATTAGCGCCGTTGTTCTTGTGAAGAACATTTTTTTTAACGGCTTTATCAATTAAGCTAAAAGCTTTATTAAGACTTGTTTTCACTAAATTTTTATTATCCTCATTGGGGGTTTTTTTATATTTTTGGCAATTCTCTAAGGTTTTTTTGGTAAAAGTCCTAACAGTAGATTTATATGACTTATTTATTAAACGATTTCTTTCCGCAATTTGTATTCTCTTTTTTGCTGATTTGTTGTTGGCCACAGAGTGTGCATTAATAGAAGATCCTTATCATAACAAATAAATCGTCTACTAATCAATCATATATAATTTAGAGGATATTAAATTGGTTTTTGAGCCTTCCTATTTGAAAAAATTAAGTTAATGAAAATCATAAATAATAAAAAAGATGCTATTGAAGAATTAAAAAGGATTTCTACGCGAACTAATTCAGACAACAATAATAAGATAAATACGATTGTTGAAGAAATTCTTCAAGAGGTAAAAATCTCTGGAGATAAAGCGGTAGAAAAATATACAAAACAATTTGATGGTTTCAACCCTGACCCTATGCAAGTGAGTGCGGATCAAATAAAAAATGCATGGGATGAAATTGATAATAATTTGAAAAATTCACTTGTGGTAGCTCATAAAAGAATTCAAAAATTCCATGAAAAAGAAATCCCTAAATCTTTCACTATAAAAGGTGAATATGGTGATACCGTCCAAAGAAGATGGAGACCAGTTAAAAATGCAGGTATTTATATTCCTGGAGGTAGAGCTGCTTATCCAAGTACAGTATTGATGAATGCTATACCTGCAAAAGTAGCGGGAGTAGAAGAAATTTTAATGGTATCTCCTGGGAATAAAAATGGAGAAATAAACAAGACTGTTTTAGCGGCAGCTCACTTATCAGGGATCAATAAAGTATTTAGAATTGGAGGAGCTCAAGCAATTGGTGCTTTAGCATTTGGCACAAATCAAATCAATAAAGTTGATGTTATTTCAGGTCCTGGGAATATATATGTTACAACTGCTAAAAAACTCATTTATGGCTCTACAGGGATTGATTCTTTAGCTGGTCCAAGTGAAATATTAATCATTGCAGATGAAACAGCTCAAAGCACTCATATAGCATCAGATCTACTAGCGCAAGCAGAACATGATCCTTTAGCTTCATCAATACTTCTAACTACATCAAAGAACCAGGCAAAAGAAGTTTTAGAGGAACTTTACAAAAAAATAGATGATCATCCAAGAAAAGAAATTTGCATGCAATCAATTAAAAATTGGGGTTTAATTGTGATTTGCGAGAATTACGAATTATGTGTTGAACTAAGCAATAACTTTGCCCCTGAACACCTAGAAATTCTTACTATAAATTCAAAAAAAATTCTTGCAGGAATAGAGAATGCAGGAGCGATATTTTTAGGAAAATGGACCCCAGAAGCTGTTGGGGACTATCTTGCTGGACCAAATCATACTTTACCAACGTCAGGGAATTCTAGATTTAGCGGTTCTTTGGGGGTTGAAACTTTTATGAAAAATACTTCAATAATAGAATTTAATGAAAAAAGTTTAAAAATTAATAGCCTGGATATTATTAATCTTGCTAAAAGTGAGGGCTTACATAGCCACGCTAACTCTGTAGAAATAAGATTTGAAGATTAGCTAGCTCTTGAGGGTGAGTAAACTATTGGAATGTTATCTTCAATTTTGCCAACTAATACTTTATCTGTAAGATCAACAAATAATCCATTTTCTAGTACTCCTGGAATATTATTAATCTTCATTTCAATATCTTTTGGATTCTTAATACCATCTTTAAATAATACATCTAAGATGAGGTTTCCTTGGTCAGTAACAACTGGGCCAGCTTTTTTAGTAGCCATTCTTAAAGAAGAACTGCCATTCATTTCTGAAATGACTTCCTGAACTTGCTTCCAAGCATTTGGAAGAACTTCTACAGGTAAAGGGAAAGATTGATTTAAATTTTGTACAAGTTTAGTTTCATCAACAACAATCAACAATTGATTAGCTTTAGATGCCACTAACTTTTCTCTAACATGACATGCTCCGCCTCCTTTTATTAATTGAAATCCTGGATCAACTTCATCTGCTCCATCAATGGCTAAATCAATTTGAGATACAGAGGCTAAATCGATAAGCGGGATATCCAGTTCAAGAGCTAAAACTTCTGATTGAAAAGAAGTTGCAACACCTATTATATTTTGGAGTTTTCCAAAACGTATTTCATCCGCAAGGCTTTTTATCATTAACGCAGCTGTAGATCCAGAACCTAATCCGAGGATCATGTCGCTCTTTACTTCACTTATTGCTGCATCAGCAACTACTTGTTTCATTTGAGTTTGTGAATCCAAAATCTTATTCTCTGATGGTTATAGATTATTAAATTTCAATGGGTGCTTTATGTCAAACCTGGAAGAGGTTCTGGTTTGATATTTATCTCTATCTCTTTATTATCTCTCAAAATATTTAAAAGAAATACTTTTCCTATCTGAGCTTTTTCTACTTGATCAAGTAAAGTTTTAGGTTCTTTTATAGAGATATTTTCAGCTGCTATTACTAAATCACCTCTTCTTAAACCAGCTTTTTCAGCGGGGCTATTAGGGATTACTGATTGAATTAGAGCTCCATTTCTTTCAGGTAATTGAACTAGAGAATTGGGATCTCGATTATGTTCTTTAGCAATTCTAGGATTTAAAGAAATTAATTGTACCCCTAAATATGGATGAATAACTTCCCCATTTTTAAGAAGCTGATCAGAAACACTTTTAGCTAGATTGATGGGAATCGCAAAACCTAAACCCGCTCCAGGGCCACTTCTTACTAATGTATTAATTCCAATTACCTCACCATTAGAATTTATTAGTGGACCCCCAGAATTTCCTGGATTTATCGCCGCATCAGTCTGAATAAGATCTAGTCTTTTATCTGAAAATCCTAAACTATTGATATCTCTATGGAGGCTGCTAACAATCCCTAAGGTAACTGTTTTTTCAAGACCATAAGGAGTTCCAAGAGCTATTGCCCAATCCCCAACTTCAAGATCTTCAGAATTCCCAAGTGGAGCAAAACCAGAGTAAGCATCTTCATCAATTTTTACTAAAGCAAGATCAGTTACTGTATCGGTGCCCAAAACTTCACCATCACAAATAGATCCATCTGCCAAAGTAACTGAAACATTATCGACTCTTTCAACGACATGAGCGTTTGTAAGAACCAAACCATTCTCATTAATGATCACCCCAGAACCTTGTCCTCTCTCCCTTTCAGGAGTAATTCCTTGCTCGCCAAGTAAATCCCTCAATAAAGGGTCAAGTAAAGTAGGATCAAATTGTTGCCTCTCTACCAATCTTTCAGTGTCAATCTTTACGACTGCAGGGCCGATATTTTTAACTGCGGAAGATACGAAATTATGACTTTCAAAGGAAGTTAAAGCTAAAACTTGAGTATTTTGAGAGAAATTGAGTATGCAAAAACATATAATAAAGAATATTTGGATTAAATTAATAAATTTAATCTTGAGATGCTCCATTTAATTGATATTTTTTTGGGTTTATCTGACAAATTTAATTGAAGAAAAAGATTATTGTTGTTTTTTTGTTTACATCCATAAAATGCAAATTTTTAAGTTTTACTATAGAAAAAACTTTTTAATGTGTGAAAATAAATTTTAAATAAATTTATAAATAAATTTGAATAAAGAAAACAAAAGTAAACTAGAAGCTTTATTAAAAAAAGTTGCTGATGATAGTGATTTAGAAATCTGCGGATTAAATATAAAAACTAGTCAAAATCCAATTGTTATTGAAATAATTATACAAAAAACTAATGGGGATGACATTTCGTTAGATGATTGTGCGCTATTTAATACACCAGCATCTGACGAAATAGAAAAATCAAATCTTTTAAATTGTTCATATGTCTTAGAAATTAGTAGTCAAGGTGTCAGTGATGAATTAACCTCAGAAAGAGACTTCAAAACTTTTAAGGGTTTTCCAGTTAATGTTGAGTTAAACCAAAAGAATTCAAAAATAAAATTCCTGAATGGTTTACTTCATGAAAAGTCTAATGATTATTTAGCCATTAACATTAAAGGTAGGATAAAGAAAATCCCTTTTGATGAAGTATTAAAAATTAGTCTTTGTACCTTGAAAGATTAATTATTTTTCAAACATTATTCAATTTTCCCATCATAGATGGCATTAGTTATTCTCCCAGGTTTAAACAATCTTATTGAAGATATTAGTGAGGAAAAAAAGTTACCTCCTAATATCGTTGAAGCAGCCTTGCGCGAAGCTTTGTTAAAAGGATATGAAAAATATAGAAGAACTTTTTACATTGGAGTTAACGAAGATCCATTTGATGAAGAATACTTTAGTAATTTTGATGTTGGACTAGATCTAGATGAGGAAGGATACAGGATTTTATCAAGTAAAATAATTGTAGAAGAAGTTGAAAGCGAAGATCATCAAATATCTTTAGTAGAAGTTAAACAAGTAGCTGATGATGCTCAAATAGGTGACACGGTTGTTTTAGACGTTACCCCAGAAAAAGAGGATTTTGGACGAATGGCAGCTTCAACAACAAAGCAAGTTTTAGCCCAAAAATTAAGAGATCAACAAAGGAAAATGATCCAAGAAGAATTTGCAGATTTAGAAGATCCTGTATTAACGGCAAGAGTTATAAGATTTGAAAGACAATCAGTAATAATGGGAGTTAGTTCTGGTATTGGTAGACCTGAAGTAGAAGCCGAACTTCCTAAAAGAGATCAATTACCAAATGATAATTATAGAGCTAATGCAACTTTCAAAGTATTCTTGAAAGAAGTTAGCGAAATAGCTAGAAAAGGCCCACAACTTTTTGTAAGCAGAGCAAATGCTGGATTAGTTGTTTATTTATTTGAAAATGAAGTACCAGAAATTCAAGAAGCCACAGTAAAAATTGTTGCTGTTTCAAGAGAAGCGAATCCTCCTTCAAGAGCTGTTGGGCCAAGAACAAAAGTAGCTGTTGATAGCGTTGAACAAGAAGTAGACCCTGTAGGTGCTTGTATTGGAGCAAGAGGGGCAAGAATCCAACAAGTAGTGAATGAGTTAAGAGGAGAAAAAATTGATGTTATTAAATGGTCATCTGACCCAATACAATATATATTAAACTCTTTAAGTCCAGCGAAAGTCGATCTTGTGAGACTTGTTGACCCAGAAGGTCAACACGCGCATGTACTTGTTCCTCCCGATCAATTAAGTCTCGCAATAGGTAGAGAAGGACAAAATGTAAGACTCGCAGCAAGATTAACTGGTTGGAAGATTGATGTTAAAAACTCACATGAATACGATCAGGAAGCAGAAGATGCTGCAGTCTCTAAATTAATCATTCAAAGGGAAGATGAAGAGAATCTCCAGCGAGAAGCTGAGCTTAGATTAGAAGCAGAACAAGCTGAGCGTGCTGCGGAAGATGCAAGATTAAGAGAGCTTTATCCCCTTCCTGAAGATGATGATGAATATGAAAAAGAATTATATGAAGAAGAGAACTTCTCAGATAGTGATCAATTAGAGACTGTACAAGATGGTGAAATATCAGCCAAAGAGGAGAGAAAACGGTGATACGACAAACCCCTGTTTTGCGTATATGCATTTCATGTAGAAAAACATATGACAGGAAACATCTTATAAAGATTACTAAAGATCATAAGCAAGGCATTATGTTTCAAAAGGGTATGGGGCGATCAGCCTACATTTGCAAGTCAAAAAAATGTTACTCAGATTCCAAGATCAAAAAAAAGCTTCAAAAAGCTTTAAAAACATCTTTAGAACCTGAATTTATGGATATTTTTGAAAAAGAAATTACAAGCTACAATGACTATCTCAATAAGGGAATATAATTAAATTAAATTCTCTTTAATTTCCAAAAAGAGTACAAATCAGATTAAATGACTATCAGCGATAAAATCAGAATTTATGAACTTTCCAGAGACTTAAATCTGGACAATAAAGATATATTGGATGCCGCTCAAAAACTTTCAATTACAGTAAAAAACCATAGCAGTTCAATAAGTGCAGAGGAAGCAAAAAAAATAAAAAATCTTATTAATAAAAAAAATTCCGATAAAAAAATTCTTTCTATAAAGAAACCTTCAATTCAAAAAGAAAATTATAAACAAAACACTGAAAATGAATCTTCTGTTATCTCTTCTGTGAAAGGTAAATCTATTAATAATAATTCAAACAAAAAGCCATTATTGATGAAACCTATTAATAAACCTGAGACATATTACCCCTTGCTCCTGCAATCCCTCCAATGCGGCAGGATCTGGTAATTGATCTTCAGAAAATTGATTTTCAGCATTAGGCCTTGCGAAGGCTGCAAAATTACTAGAAGAAGAATCGATTCCATGTCGATTTCTCGTTGTCTCCAAATCTTCATCACTAGGATCATCAAGTATTGCAGAAGAGCTCACGGCAGGTGATTGTGGCATATCAACTGTATAATCTGGCCTTAAGTTCTGTGCTCTTCTGTAGCCACCAGATTCTTCTGCAAGAATATCGGGATGAGGACCAGCCTCTGAGGATAATTGCTCCACAAAACCGCTAAAACCAGTACCTGCAGGTATTAATCTACCGATGATAACATTTTCTTTTAAACCTCTTAACCAATCAGATTTACCTTCAATAGCAGCTTCTGTAAGAACCCTAGTTGTTTCTTGGAACGATGCTGCCGAAATAAAGCTATCTGTATTGAGAGAGGCTTTAGTAATACCCAACAAAACGGGAGTGAATTCTGCTGGAGCTCCTCCTGTTATGGCCATTGCTTGGTTTGTATCTTCAACTTGCCTCAACTCTATGAGTTCACCAGGCAAAAGAGTAGTATCCCCAGCATCTTCTATACGGACTTTACTTGTCATCTGTCTAACAATAACTTCAATATGCTTATCATCGATTGCTACACCCTGCGACTTATAAACATTTTGTACCTCACTTACCATACTTCTTTGTAGTTTTGAAATAGATTCTCGAGCTACATCTATCAGAGGTTTTTGATCTTTTAAATCACTGAAGTAGCAATCTAATAGTTCATGTGGATTAATTGGACCATCAGTTAAAGATTCTCCACCTTTGACTTGCTGTCCATCACTAACCATTATATTTTTTCCAATTGATAGTTGATATTCGTTAACTAAATCATCTTTTTCAATAACTGATAAAGAAACTGATTCTTCATCATTACCTTGTTTAATCTGAACAATTCCAGATTTTTTACATAGAATTGCTGAATCTCTGGGTCTCCTAGCTTCTAATAACTCTTCAATACGAGGTAATCCTTGTACGATATCTCCAGTTTTTTGCCTTTCAAAAACAAGTAAAGCCAAACCATCTCCCCTAAGAACCAAGTCTCCGTCCTTAACATGTAAAACTGAATCAGGAGAAACCATATAAGGCCTGCCAAGTCTTAAGGTAACTGAACTATTAGAAATCTCTTCTATTTCTCCGCAAGAAGTTGATTTAACAGAATCAGTAATAGCATCACCATCAACTACACGATCACCAACTTCAACTACTCCTTTACCACTAATTTTAATTTTAATTTTATCTTCTTCTTGGACAGTTAAATTATCTTCGGGCACGATTATCATTTCAGGCCTTACTTGTTTTGCTTCTTTGGCAGCCTTTAACTCCATAGCTCTTCTTTTCTGTCTTTGCCTAGTAGTCTCTTTTTTCTTCTTTTTGAATTGTTTACTAGTTTTTTGAGATTTGGATTCAGCAGACTTTTCTTTCTTTGGACGCGCCAAACTAGCCGATAAGATTGAAATTTTTTCGCCTGAATATCCACTAGTTTCAGATGTTAATGAATCATCATTCTCACCAATAATATGAACTTTCTGTCTTTGTTTTTGGGGATTTTTGCTTCTTAATGCTTCAAGTTTTGCACTATCGTCCCAGTCTGTCTTTCCAGGTTTTTTAGAATTATTTGAAAATGTTCTATGGGGTGGTTTTTTTGAATTAGGTGCATTTTGTAGACGAGTATTTGGAGCTTTTGCCTTCTGTTTCGGTGTCTCAATATTTTGGGTTTCGTTATTCTTTATAACTTTTTTGTCACTATCAGATTTGTTAGTTTTTTGAAGTTGTAAGAGTTCATTAGGTGATACTGGCTTTCTAATTCCAGGAGTCTTTTGACCATTGAATTTAGACCCAGGCCTATTGGGCATGCCAGGTCTGTTGGAAGCCCCAGACTTACTTGTATTTGCTTGTCTATCTAAAGATCCAGGTCTGCCTTGATCTGATGGTTTGTTTCTAAACCCAGGCCTATTGGGCATACCAGGTCTGTTGGGAGCCGCAGATCTACTTGTATTTGCTTGTCTATTTAAAGATCCAGGTCTGCCTTGATCTGATGGTTTGTTTCTAAACCCAGGCCTATTAGGCATGCCAGGTCTATTGGGCGTCCCAGATCTTTTTGGGAGAGTTTGTTTAAAAGAAATGTTTTGCTTATTATTTTGCTGATTGGTTCCGTCTCTTCTTATTGGAGCTCCTACGAGCTCAGGAGGGGAGATTCTGTTATTAATATTTTTTGTTTTAGATTTGTTCGAATTTTGGTCAGTTTTGTTTGATATTTGTCTTTTTCCTCCACTGGAGATGTTTTGGGAAGATTCATTATTTTTGTTGATATTTTTAGGCTTAGC